>NZ_CAKZJO010000082.1 GCF_936943645.1 uncultured Bradyrhizobium sp.
ACTTCCACAGCGCGATCTTGCCGACGAGGCGCATGAAGCCGGAGATCAGCAGGAAACTCGCGACATAGAGACCGAGGAACTGCGTCGCGAGACAGAACAGGACGGTCGGCACGAACACGGCCGCCACGCGGCGGAGCTGCGCTTGTGTGACGAAAGTCTCTCGCGCTTCCTTGCGCGAGAGGAATGCGGCGATCAGGCCATAGATGCTGGCCCCGCCAAGGATGACCGAGAGATAGAACGGGAAATAGCCGGGCTGCGGGCCGGTCGCTTCCCAGCCCGCGCCGGTACGCCAATTGTCGTAGCCGAGCGTCACGGCCAGCGCGAGCAGGAGGAGAGAGACGACGACGTCAACAGCGCGAACGCTGGTCACCGCAGGCGAATTATCATCCGGCGCGGTCGGGTCTTCGACGACGATTTCAATATCGGTATTGGACATGATCTCTCGCGGCTAACGTCATCATCTGTCTTCGGTAGCGGGGCAAGGCTAGGGGCGACGGCTCACGGCGCCGCGAATCCGGCTTCGGTCATGAGCGACTTGTTCAGCGCGTCATCTTGTTCGAGAAATTTGAGCATCTCCTGCCCCTTGAGGAAGATCGGCTTCAGCGCCTGTTTCTCCATGTAGTCCCGGTACTCGGGCGTCTGGGAAATCTTCTGAAACAGGTCGACGTAGAACGCCTGCTGCTCCTGGCTGACCTTGCCGGGCAGGAACATCGCGCGCAGCATCAGATATTGCACGTCGAGGCCTTCTTCCTTGCAGGTCGGAATATCGTTCCACGACTGCGTTTCGGTCACCTTGCCGGTGTAGGAAATTCGTTCCTTGTCGAACACGCAGAGGGCGCGGACCTGGCCGGCGCGCCAGACTTCGAGATTTTCGCTGGGGTTGTTGACGTTGGCTTCGGTGTGGTTGCCGACCAGTTGGGTCGCGGCTTCGCCGCCGGATTTGTACGGCAGGTAGGAAAACTTGGCGCCGGTCTTCTTCTCCATGAAGATCGTGAGCACGTGGTCCTCGCGTTTGGAGCCGGTGCCGCCCATCTTGAACGGCGCGCTCGCCGCCTTCGCGGCCGCGATGAACTCCTTGACCGATTTTGGACCGCCCACATTGTCCCACAGGACGAACTGATCCATCGCCACGACGGCCACAGGCGTGAGATCGCGCCAGTTGAAGGGAATCTTCGCCGACAGCGGCAGCATGTAGATCAGCGAATAGGCGATCAGCACCTTATTGGCATCGCCATCGCTGGACTTCATGTACATGAGCGCTTCGGCACCGGAGGCCCCACCCTTCAGGGACACCACGACCGGCGCCTTCATCAAGCCGTTCTTCTGGATCGCCGCCTGCATCATGCGGGCCATCTGGTCCGAAGCGCCGCCGGCGCCCGCCGCAACCACGATCTCGACCGGTTTCGTCGGCTCCCATGCCTGCGCCGGCGCGGCTCCCGCGGCCAGCAGCAATCCAACGACAGCACTTGTTACCTTGCGCATATTCCCTCGCTCCCGTGATTTGTCGGCGCTTACGCCCGATGTTCTTGATTGCTCCGCCGGCTTCGCTGACAGAGCCCAGCAGCCGACGGAATTCGCGAAATGATGAATTCGTCGACGGACCGGCAAAGCCCGGTCCGCCGATGGCGCTACCGGCCCACCACTTTGAGCGGAGCAGGATTGTTGGTTTCGGTCCGGCCTTCGAGGTAGCTCATCGCAGCCGCCACGCCGCCTGCGCGATGCGGCACGCCGGCGACCGACAGCCCCATCTCGACACCGGTGAGCGCACCGAGCAGCGTCAGCGCATTGCATTCGCCGAGATGGCCGATGCGGAAGACTTTTCCCGCGACCTTCGACAGGCCCGAGCCGAGCGACATGTTGTAATTGTCGAGCACGACTTTCCGGAACTGATCGGCATCGTGTCCCGGCGGCATCAGCACCGCGGTGAGCACCGGCGAGAACTCCGAAGGCTCCTGGCACAGCACTTCGAGGCCCCAATGATTGACGGCAGCGCGGGTTGCGGCGGCAAGCCGCTGATGCCTGGCGAAGACGTTGGCGAGCCCCTCCTCGAGCAGCATCGCGATCGCCTCGCGCAGGCCGTAGAGCAGATTGGTCGCCGGCGTATAGGGGAAGAAGCCGTTGGCGTTGGGCTTGAGCATCTCCTCCCAGTCGAAATAGGAGCGCGGCATCTTGTTGGTCTTCGCCGCCGCGCGCGCTTTCTCCGAGATCGCGTTGAAGCCGAGGCCGGGCGGCAGCATGAAGCCCTTCTGCGAGCAACTGACGCTGACGTCGACCTTCCACTCGTCGTGGCGATAGTCGACGGAGCCGAGCGAGGAGATGGTGTCGACCATCAACAGCGCGGGATGCGAGGCGCGGTCGATCGCGGCGCGGATCTCCGCAATGCGGCTGGTCGCGCCGGTCGAGGTCTCGTTGTGCACGACCATGACGGCCTTGATCGCCCGGGCCTTGTCCTCGGTCAGCCTGGCCTCAATGACGGCGGGGTCCGCGCCACGGCGCCAGTCGCCGGGCACGAAGTCGACCTCGATGCCGAAGCGGCCGGCCATCTGCCGCCACAGGGTGGCGAAATGGCCGGTTTCGACCATCAGCACCTTGTCGCCCGGCGACAGCGTGTTGACGATCGCGGCCTCCCAGGCGCCGGTCCCCGACGATGGGAAGATGATGACCGGCCCCTTGGTCTGGAAAATTGTCTGGCTGCCTTCGAGCACGGCGCGGCCGAGCTCACCGAACTCCGCGCTGCGGTGGTCGATCACAGGCATGTCCATGGCGCGCAGGACGCGCTCGGGGACCGGGCTCGGGCCCGGAATCTGAAGGAAATGGCGTCCCTGATGCATGCAAACCTCCCTGGCGGCGGATTCTGGCCGGCTTCGACGGCTATTTTGCATTCATTTTTTGTCCTTTCAATCGAAATCTGGTATTCGATTGTGAACATCGACGCGACTATTTGAGCAAACTATTGTGCGGCATATGAAATCCACGATTCCCGACACCGGGGTTCCGATCGCCCCGCCGGCCGCAAACGGCGGCGACCGCCAGGACAACCGTCACGAGGCCTCGCTTCACGGCGAGATTCTGGCGCGGCTGCGCGACTACGTGGTCGAAGGCAATATTGCGGAAGGCGCACGCGTCCCCGAGCGGCAGCTCTGCGAGATGCTCGGCATCTCCCGCACACCCCTGCGCGAGGCGCTCAAGGTGCTCGCCGCCGAGGGGCTGATCGAGCTATTGCCGAACCGCGGCGCACGGGTGCGCCAGCTCAGCCCGCGCGACATCGAGGAGCTGTTCGACGTCATGGCGGGGCTAGAAAGCCTTGCAGGCCGGCTTGCCTGCGAGGCCATTACGGACGCGGAAATCACCGCAATCGAGCAGTTGCATTACGAGATGTACGGCCACTATTTGCACCGCGACATGCACGGCTACTTCCAGACCAATCAGTGCATCCACGAGAGCATCGTCGCGGCCGCCCGCAACGAGACGCTGAAGACCGCCTACGCCAACTTCGCCGGACGGATCCGCCGCGTTCGCTACTCCGCCAATTTCGCCCGCAAGCGCCAGCGCTGGGCGGAGGCGATGCGCGAGCACGAGGCGATCCTCGACGCGCTGCGTCGCCGCGCCGGCAGCGAGCTCAGCGACATCCTGTTCCAGCACCTGCGCAACAAGCGGACGGCGGCGATCGAGCACCTGACCGAGCCGCCGGAGGATGCGCCAGCCACGCCTTAGGGGCGGTCGGCTTGCTCATTTTGAATTCATAATATAATCGGTCTGGAACCATAATGAATAACTCAGCAAGGCTCAGGCCTCGCTGAGGCAGTCCGGGATCAGGGATGACAAACGCCTCCTCGCTCGAACGGCGCCTGCGCGCGGAAATGACCGGCGATGTGCTGTTCGACAGCTTCAGCCGCGGCCGCTACGCCACCGACGCCTCGTTCTACCAGATCGTGCCCGCGGGCGTAGCGGTCCCCAAGACCATGGACGAGGCCCTGCGGGCACTGGCGATCGCCCGCGAGGAGGGTCTGAAGGTCACCCCGCGCGGCGGCGGCACCTCGCAATGCGGGCAGACCGTCAATGACGGGCTCGTGGTCGATCTCTCGAAACACCTCAACAAGATCCTGTCGCTCGACGTCGCGGGCCTGACCTGCGTGGTCGAGCCCGGCATCGTGCTCGACGACCTCAACCGCCAGCTCAAGAAGCATGGCCTGTGGTTTCCGGTCGACGTCTCCACGGCCTCGCGCGCCACCATCGGCGGCATGGCCGGCAACAATTCCTGCGGCGGCCGCTCGCTGCGCTACGGCACCATGCGCGACAACACGCTGTCGATGGAGGCCTCGCTCGCCGACGGCACGCTGAGCCGGTTCGGCGAGGTGTCGCGTGACCTCTCGGATAGCGACGCCGGCGACAGCACCCGCGCCCTGTTCCGCGACATGCTCGATCTCGGTACGCGCGAGGCCGACGAGATCGCCGCGCGCTTTCCCAAGGTGCAGCGCCGCGTCGGCGGCTACAATCTCGATGCGCTCACGCCGCGCAACGCCCGCAACAACATGGCGCACCTGCTGGTCGGCTCCGAAGGCACCCTCGCCTTCACCACCAAGGTCGAGCTCAAGCTATGGCCGGTGATCCGCAACAAGGCACTGGGCGTCTGCCATTTCGGCAGCTTCTACGAGGCGATGGATGCGGCCCAGCACCTCGTCAAGCTGAAGCCGATCGCGGTCGAGCTGGTCGACCGCACCATGATCGCGCTCGGCCGCGACATCGCGATGTTCAAGCCGATCATCTCCGCCGCCATCAAGGGCGATCCGGACGCCGTGCTGGTGGTCGAATTCGCGGAAGAAGACCAGGCGGATAATCTGTTGCGCCTCAGACAGCTCTCCGAGCTGATGGGCGATCTCGGCTTCGGCTGGACCAACGACACGCGCAAATGGGGCGGCGTGGTCGAGATATCAGAGCCCGCGCTGCAGGCCGGCATCGCCGATTTCCGCGCCGCCGGTCTCAATGTCATGATGTCGATGAAGCAGGAGGGCAAGCCGGTCTCGTTCGTCGAGGACTGCGCTGTGCCGTTGCCGCACCTCGCCGACTACACCGCGCGGCTGAACGAGGTGTTCGCCAGGCACGGCACCAGCGGCACGATGTATGCGCATGCCTCCGAGGGCTGCCTGCATGTGCGCCCCGTGCTGAATTTGAAGCTGGAGAAGGACGTCAAGGCGATGCGGGCCATCGCCGAGGAGGCCTTCGCACTGGTGCGCGAATACAAGGGCTCGCATTCCGGCGAGCATGGCGACGGCCTGGTGCGCTCGGAATTCCACGAGACCATGTTCGGGACACGTCTCGTCGCCGACTTCCGGGAAGTGAAGCAGCGCTTCGACCCCGACGGCGTGCTCAATCCCGGCAAGATCGTCGACGCGCCCAAGATGGACGACCGCTCGCTGTTCCGCTTCAAGCCCGACTATCGCGTCGGCGAACTGAAGACGAAGCTCGACTGGTCCGCCTGGCCCGGCGCCGGCGGCGGCTTCCAGGGCGCGGTCGAGATGTGCAACAACAACGGCGCCTGCCGCAAGCTCGAGGGCGGGGTGATGTGCCCGTCCTACCGCGCCACGCGCAACGAAAAGGACGTCACGCGAGGCCGCGCCAACACGTTGCGCCTTGCGATCTCCGGCCAGCTCGGCCCCGATGCGCTCTCGTCCGACGAGATGATGGAGACGCTGAAACTCTGCGTCTCCTGCAAGGCCTGCCGCCACGAGTGTCCGACCGGCGTCGACATGGCCAAGATGAAGATCGAGGTGCTGGCGGCGCGCGCCGCTTCCCACGGCCTGACGCTGCGCGACCGGCTGGTCGGATATCTCCCGCGCTATGCCGGCCTTGCAGCGCGCTTTGCGCCGCTTGCCAATTTGCGCAACCACAGCCCGCTGCTGCGAAAACTGTTCGAGCGCTTTGCCGGCATCAGCGCGCGCCGGGCGCTGCCTGCCTTCCGCAGCGACGTGTTCGTGGCGCCCGCGGAGGCGGTTGGCCCCGAGACCGGCCGCGAGGTCGTGCTGTTCACCGACACGTTCAACCGCATCTATGAGCGCGAGAACCTCGAGGCCGCATTGCGGGTGCTCGCGGCCGGCGGCTATCGCGTGCACATGCCAAAACCGGCGACCGGCAGCCGCCCGCTCTGCTGCGGCCGCACCTTCCTGTCCGCCGGTCTGGTCGATGAAGCGAGATCCGAGCTGGATCGTCTCGTGGCTGCGTTCGCCCCCTTCGCCGCGCGTGGCGTGCCGATCGTGGGCCTCGAGCCGAGCTGCCTGCTGACGCTGCGCGACGAGCTCGCCTCGCTGCGCAAGGACAACGATGCCAAGGCGGTCGGCGCGCATGCCCTCACCTTCGAGGAGTTTCTGGTGCGCGAGGCCGAGGCCGGCCGGCTGCAACTGCCGCTCGGCACAGTCGCCGACAAGGCCGTGGTGCACGGCCATTGCCACCAAAAATCCTTCGGCGCCTTCAAGCCGGTCGAGCAGGTGCTGCGGCTCGTTCCGGGCCTCGAGGTGGAGACCATCGAGTCGAGCTGCTGCGGCATGGCCGGCGCGTTCGGCTATGGCGCCGACACCTATGACGCCTCGATCGAGATGGCCGAGCTGTCGCTGCTGCCCGCCGTGCGGCGCGCAGATCGGAATACGCTGGTGGTTGCCGACGGCACCTCCTGCCGCCATCAGATCCACGACGGCGCCCAGCGCGAAGCCCTTCACGTCGCGCGCGTGCTGGCGATGAGCCTCGATCGCGCCGGGACCCATTCCACCGCTCCAGCTCAAAAGGAAACCGACCATGGCTGACCTCACGCTCGACACCGCCCGCAAGATCCTCGACGCCGCCTTCGCCAAGTCCGGCGAGCTCAAGCTGAAGCCGCTGGTCGTCACCGTCCTCGACGCCCGCGGCGTGCTCAAGATCGCTGCGGCCCAGGACGGCACCAGCCTGATGCGTGCCGAGATCGCCCACGGCAAGGCCTATGGCGCGCTCGCGATGGGCATGGGCTCGCGCGCCCTGTTCCAGCGCGCGCAGGAGCAGGCCTATTTCATCGACGCCGTGAACACCATTGCCAAGGGCGCGCTGGTGCCGGTCCCCGGCGGTGTGCTGATCATGGACGGCACCACCCTGCTCGGCGCCGTCGGCGTGTCCGGCGACACCTCCGACAATGACGAGGCCTGTGCGGTGGCGGGCATCCAGGCGACCGGGCTCAAGGCCAACGCGGGGTAGTTCGTCATTCCGCGGCGCGCGAAGCGCGAGCCCGGAATCCATCAGGCAACAGACGACGCGGACAAATGGACTCCGGGCTCGCGCCAAGCGGCGCGCCCCGGAATGACGGTAGCGCGTAGACACCTACAAGCCCTCGTGCCGCCCGACGGGCAAAACACCCCACCCCTCGGTCAACCGCGGCGCGTCAAAATATTCGCCTTTACAGAATTTCCGTTTTACCGCATTCTGTCGCCATCCTGATCCCGTGACAAGGGGCGGTCGTACGTCGTCACGAACCGCGGATCGGGCTGCGGTGGACGCTGGCAGCGCCGTCGCGGATGTGAGACGCAGGGCGGGGCGATGGATTGAGCCGAACCCCGTGAGCGTCCCGCAAGCCGCGTTGTACGAACGGCGCTCGATGCCTGCGAAGCCCTTGGGCGAAGACGCCCTGAGGTGGAGCGGGAAGTCTGCGTACGGCAAAACCGTGTGGTCCTGGCCGTCGTTGCTACGGTCAAGCCCCCGCGAATGCGGCGTCGCTTCAACCGAGGCGCGCCCGCGACTTTCGCGAGGCGACGGAGGCAAGCAGGAACTCGTCTCCGGGGAGAGCACGCATAAGCCGTCAACCCACTGCGCAGGGAAGGCCGGATGTTTCGGCTGCCCTGGATCGCTCCTGTGCCTTGCGTGTGCATCATTCTTGCACGGGAGTTTTGCGGGTGCCAGCCGGCACCCGGCCTTCCCTGCGCCCTTTGTTTGAGAGGGCGTGATGAAGAGAGCAAAGCTCGGGCGCAACACGCCGCGAGAAGGCGAAGGTGCGTCTGCTGTTTGAGATGCGAATTGGAGATGGAGAGTGTTTCAATGCAGGGCCGCAGAGCGCGTTACGCCATCCCGTCACCCTGAGGTGCGCACTCAGCGGCGCAACCGCGCCGTTGAGCAAGCCTCGAAGGGCGACGGCCCGGCTGCATCTCGGCCGTTCATCCTTCGAGGCTCCCGGCGCGTTGCTGGTCGCATCACACCGCTCGCACCTCAGGATGACGGATGACAAGCAGCCCTCGCCTTTACCTCCCCGTCCAGACCGGCTTGCGCTTCTCGCTGAACGCCTTCAGGCCCTCCTTGGCGTCCTCGGTCATCGCCAGCAGCGCGATCTGGCTTTCGGTGTAGGCGATGCTTTCGTCGAACGACATCGAGGCGATGGCGCGCATGGCATATTTGCCGCGGCGGATCGCGGTCGGGGACTTGTCGACGATGCGGCCGATCAGCCAGTCGACCTTGGCATCCAGCTCGGCCGTCGGCACCGCGTAGTTGAGCAGGCCCGCCGCCTGCGCCGCCCTGGCGTCGAACGGTTCGCCCGTGAGCGCCCATTCGTTGACGAGGCGCGGCGGCGCGATGTTCTGCAACAGGCTCAGCACCTGCATCGGGAACACGCCGACCTTCACCTCCGGCAGGCCGAAGACGACGTGATCGGCTGCAACCGCCATGTCGGTCATGCACAAAAGGCCCATCCCCCCGGCCATGCAGACGCCGCCGACCCTAGCAATCGCGGGTTTGGTGGCGTTCTGTGACAAACGTAACAGATCGGCATAGTCGACATTTGGTCTAGAATGGTCCATCGCGAAAGCGGCGCCGGAATTCTGCAAGTCCGCGCCCGCGCAGAACGCCTTGTCGCCCGCGCCCGTCAGCACGATGACGCGGACGTCCTTGTCGTCATGCGCGTCGCGATAGCCTTTGGTGATGCCGGCGATGACGTCTCCGTTCAGCGCGTTGCGTTTCTCCGGCCGGTTGATGGTGATCCAGAACGCCTGCCCGCGCTTCTCGGTGATGATTGCTGTGGTGTCGGTCATGGTCCACTCGCTTCCTTGCCTTTCGATCTGCCGCCATTTGCGGCAGGACGGGCGGCGCGCGCAAGGGCAATCTGCAACGCTGTGTCGGCGCAGCGTGTGGGCACAAATTCGCGCGCCGATTGGACGACGGGGCACGACCGCTATCCCGACCGGAGACCTTGATCACCAATGAGCCATTTCATGCGCGCTGCGATGATGTTGTTGCTGGCAGGCCTGCTCGCAGTCGGAGCGAGCCCCGCATGCCGCGCGGCCGATGCCGCCAAACTCGCGCTGGTGATCGGCAACGCCAGATATCCCGACAACGAATTCGTGCTGAACGACGTCGTCAACGACACCCAGGACGTCACTGAAGAATTGAAGCGCAGCGGCTTCGTCGTCGACCGGCAGAGCAATCTCACGGCGGACGCCATGCGGCAGGTGCTCGATCGCTTCTATGCACGCATCGAACGCGGCACGGTGGCGCTGATCTTCTTCGACGGCTTTGCCATCCAGTCCAACCGGCAAACCTATCTGCTCCCTGTCGACGCGCAGATCTGGACCGAGCCGGACGTGGCGCGCGACGGCTTCAGCCTCGACACCATCTTGGCCGAGATGAACACCCGCGGCGCGGCGATCAAGATCGCGCTGATCGACGCTTCGCGCCGCAATCCGTTCGAGCGGCGCTTCCGCCGCTACTCGGCGGGCCTCGCGCCGGCGATCGCGCCGAGCAATTCGCTGGTGCTTTACTCCGCGGCGCTCGGCGCGGCTGCGGCCGGAGGCAAGACCGATCACAGCCTGTTCGTCGCCGAGCTGCTTCGCGAGATCCGCGCCCCGAACATCAGCGCCGAGCAGGCCCTGACCAACACCAAGAACGGCGTGGTCGCCGCCACCAAGCGGGAACAGGTGCCGTGGCTGTCGTCCTCCCTGACCACGGAATTCTCGTTCGCAGGGTCGGTCGCCCAGCCTTCCGACAACAAGGCCGGCGACCCGGTGCCGACGAAACCCGAGAAGCCGGTCTGCGTGACGCCGCAAGCAGAGCCCACCCCGAGCGCCGACGATCTCACTCGGGATCCGGTCATCGCCGATCTCAGCCGCAAGATCGCGGCGAACGCCAATGACATCGCCTCGCGTTACAAGCGCGGCCAGGTCTATGCGATCAAGCGGGCCTACACGCTCGCCATGCAGGATTTCGACGGCGTGATCCGCAGGCAGCCCCGCGATGGCGAGGCGCTCAACAACCGCTGCTGGACGCGCGCTGCCACCGGCGACCTGCAGGGCGCGCTCGCCGACTGCAACCTGGCGCTCCAGATCGATCCCGGCTTGAGCGATGCGCTCGACAGCCGTGGTCTCGTCAACCTCAAGCTCGGCCGGACCAACGAGGCGATCAAGGACTACACCGACGCGATCCAGCGCAACCCGCGCTCGTCATCGTCGCTGTTCGGCCGGGGCATCGCCACCCGCAGAGGCGGCGGCGACGGCGCCACCGATATCGCGCAGGCGAAGTCCATGAACCCCGACATCGCGAAGGAGTTTGCCGGCTACGGCGTCACGGAGTGCAGCCCCTAGACGACGGCGGCCTTCCTGATCCAGACCTTGTTGTCGTGGAAGGCGGCCCCACCAATCGGCGCGACGGTTTCGGCGCCTGTCAGCATGTTGATGCCGCGTCCGCCGATATGGTTCTTGTTGGGATGAACGGATTCCGCGACCAGCACGCCGCGCCGCACGCCCTCGAACAGCGTCGCCACAAGCGAGGTCTCGCCGCGGGTGTTGCCGAGCGTCACCGCATCGCCGTCGGCAATGTCGAGCGCGGCGGCATCCAGGGGATGGATCATCACGCTGGCCTTGCCCTCGCGCGCCTGCGAGGACGGCGTCTCGTTGAAGGTGGTGTTGAGGAAGCTCCGCGACGGACTGGTCGCAAGCCGGAACGGATGGGCCTGGTCGGAGTGCTCGATCACGGCCCAATGGTCCGGCAGCGACGGCATATTGCCGACATCGCCCATCGTCACCCCGAACGGCGGATGCGCCCAGTCCGCCCTGAAGTGGAATTTGCCGTCGGCATGCGCGAAGCCGTCGAGATAATGCGAGGTCCGGAAGTCCGGTTGCAGGTCGCGCCAGAGGTCGGCTTCGAGGCCGCCGATGTCGCCGTGGTTGCTGAGCTTCAAGGTCGCGTCGATCAACTCGCGCGGCGTCATCTCGAAACCCCGATGCTTCGCGCCGAGCCGCGGCGCCAGCGCCTGCAGCACCTCGTGGTTGGAACGGCATTCGCCGGGCGGGTCGATCAGCTTCGGCCCGACCGAGATGTGCTGATGGCCACCGCCGTAATAGAGATCGTCGTGCTCCATGAACATGGTCGCCGGCAGCACGATGTCGGCCATCAGCGCCGTCTCGGTCATGAACTGCTCGTGCACCGCGACGAACAGGTCCTCGCGCGCAAAGCCCTCGCGCACCAGCGCCTGCTCCGGCGCCACCGTCATCGGGTTGGTGTTCTGGATCAGCATCGCCTTGACCGGCCCCTTGCCGTACAGGGCCTCGGCATCACCGGTGAGGATGCGGCCGATCTTGGACTGGTCGAGCGCGCGGACGCTCTGGTCGATCGCATCGTGGCCTTCGATGATGGATTCGTTGAAGTGCCACAGCGCGTAATTGTTGAAGAAGGCGCCGCCGCCTTCATACTGCCAGGCGCCGGTCACCGCAGGAATGCAATTGGCCGCGTGCATCTGCGTCGCGCCGTTGCGGCTGCGCGTAAAACCGTAGCCGAAGCGGAAGAAGGTACGCTTGGTCTCGCCGACCGCTTTCGCGAAGGCTTCGATTTCCGCAACGGGCACGCCGCAAATCGCGGACGCCCATTCCGGCGTGCGGGTCTGCAGATGCGCCTCGAGCTCGGCGGGGCAGTCGGTGTACTTGTCCATATAGGCGCGGTCGGCATAACCGTCGCGGAACAGCACGTGCATCACGCCGCAGGCGAAGGCACCATCGGTGCCGGGCCGCAGGATGATCTTGATGTCCGCCTGCTTCATCGTGTCGTTGTCGTAGATGTCGACTGCCGCGATCTTGGCGCCGCGCTCCTTGCGGGCGCGCGCGGCGTGCGTCATCACGTTGACCTGGGTGTTGACGGGATTGGTGCCCCAGATCACGACGAGATCGGACAACGCCATTTCGCGCGGATCGGCGCCGGCGATCTTGCCGGTGCCGATCGCAAAGCCGATGCGGGCGACATTGGCGCAGATGGTCTGGTAGAAGCGCGAATATTTCTTCACATGGGTGAGACGGTTGAGACCGTCGCGCATCACGAGGCCCATGGTGCCGGCGTAGTAATAGGGCCAGATCGATTCTGCGCCGAATTCGCGCTCGGCCGCGTTGAAGCGGTGCCCGATCTCGTCCAGCGCCTCGTCCCAGGAAATGCGCGCGAATTGTCCGGAGCCCTTCGCGCCCGTGCGGCGCATCGGAAATGTCACCCGCTCGGGGTGATGGATGCGCTCGGCGTAGCGGGCGACCTTGGCGCAGACGACGCCGGCCGTGTAGGTCTGTTGCTTCGAACCTCGGACACGGCCGATGCTGCGACCCTCGACCACCTCGACATCGAGAGCACAGGCCGACGGGCAATCGTGCGGACAGGTCGAATGGCGGATTTCGATTTTGGCGTGCTGGTTCATGTCTCAGTTCGTAACACCAAAATACCTGCCAGCCGAGGGCATTTATCCGGCAACGCCCATGCGATTTGCTCAAACCGTGCGCGACTGCGGTTCCTGCTGCGACCGCGAAAGGCGGCGCAATCACACCGAAAACCTCCCGATATTCCCCGCCCGACCGACTTTGTAAGGCGTCGACAGCCCGCATTCCCTGCCGCTACAGTGCCGGCCAACAAGAACGACATCAGGGAGGTGGGCATGACGGCCCGAAGATTCATGCTGGCGCTGGCTGCCGGCCTGCTCGCCGTGGTCCCGGCCGCCCCTTCGTCCGCGCAGGATTATCCGTCCCATGCGGTGCGGATCGTCGTGCCCTTCGGGGCCGGCGGGCCGGCCGACGTCGCAGCCCGGCTGATCGGCAACGTGCTCCAGGAGAGCTTTGGCCAGCCCTTCGTGATCGAGAACCGCACCGGTGCCGGCGGCGTCATCGGCACGATCGAGGCGGTGAAATCTCCGGCCGACGGCTACACACTGCTGATGATGTCGAACACCCAGACGGCGAATGAATCGCTGCTGACGCCGGACAAGCGCAAATACGAATTGATGCGCGATCTCGCGCCGATCGCACCCGTGAACTATTCCGATCTCGTCATCGTGGTGAACCCACAGGTTCCGGCGAGGACGCTGGCCGAGTTCATCGCACTCGCCAAAGCGCAGCCAGGCAAGCTGAACTACGCCTCCTCCGGTCAGGGCACGCCCTATCACATGGCCGGCGAGCTGTTCAAAGCCATGGCCGGCATCGACATCGTCCATGTTCCCTATCGCAACAGCGGCGAGGCCCGCAGCGGCGTGATCGGCGGACAGGTGCAGATGATGATCGACGCGGTGCCGGCGATGGCGCCTAACATCGCCGAGAACCAGGTCCGCGCGCTCGCCACCACCGGCAAGCAGCGCTCCACCGTGCTGCCGAATGCACCGACCGCGATCGAGGCCGGTGTTCCCGGCTACGAGGCCACGATCTGGCTCGGCCTGATGGCACCATCAGGCACGCCGAAGCCCGTGATCGACAAGCTCAATGCGGCCGTCAA
Source organism: uncultured Bradyrhizobium sp. (assembly GCF_936943645.1). Taxonomy (GTDB): domain Bacteria; phylum Pseudomonadota; class Alphaproteobacteria; order Rhizobiales; family Xanthobacteraceae; genus Bradyrhizobium. The sequence goes on from NZ_CAKZJO010000082.1 coordinate 13,726, forward strand.
CGCCATGGTGAAGCGACCCGACATCGTCAAGCTCTGGACCGAACAGGGCGCCGTCCCCATGTCGATGACACCGGCGGAATTCGACAAATTCCTGCGCGGCGACATCGAGAAATGGGCCGATGTCGTCAAGAAGTTCGACAAGTCCTGAGGCTGCTCGGCGATCATGTCCACGATTCAGTTCCAGCTCAACGGCGCGGCCACCGCCGTGGATGCCGATCCGGACCGAGTGTTGCTCGATGTGTTGCGCAGCCAGCTCAGCGTCACCAGTCCTCATTTCGGCTGCGGCGCCGGTGCGTGCGGCGCCTGTCACGTCATGGTCGACGGCCGCGCGATGACGTCCTGCGACATGCCGATGTGGTCCGTCGCAGGCAAGGACGTCGTCACGGTCGAAGGGCTCGGGAGCGCCGAGCATCCGCATCCGCTGCAACGGGCCTTCATCTCCGAACAGGCGATGCAGTGCGGCTATTGCGTCTCCGGAATCCTCGTCAGCGCGGCTGCGTTGCTGCAACGCAATCCGTCCCCGACGGAGGCCGAGGTTCGAACAGCGCTCGACCGCAATCTGTGCCGCTGCGGGTCGCACAACCGCATGGTCCGCGCCGTGCTCCGCGCGGCGGCGGAGATGGCGGCGTCATGAGCTTGCCATCCCCAGCCCCGAAGCTGCCGGTGAGTCTCGTGGCCAATCCCAGGCTATCATCATGGCTGCGGTTGACCGAGGGCGGCCGTGTGGCGATCTCGCCCGGCAAGGTCGAGATCGGCCAGGGCATCGTCACGGCGCTGGCGCAGATCGCCGCGGATGAGCTCGATGTCGATATTGGCCGCATCGATATGGTCCGCGCCTCGACCGCGACGAGCCCGAACGAAGGCGTCACCTCAGGCAGCCTTTCGGTCCAGCAGTCGGGCCGCGCGCTGCGCCAGGTCTGCGCCGAGGTGCGCCAGCGCTTCCTCACCGCGGCATCGGAGCGTCTCGGCGTCGATGCGGTTTCGCTCGAGGTCGATGACGGCGCCATCTCGGGGCCGGGCAATGTCAGGACCAGCTATTGGGAGCTGGCGGATGACGTCTCGCTCGATCTCGACGCCACGGCGGGCGTGAGCGCGAAGCGCATTGCGAGGCGCAGCGTGGCAGGACATTCGGTCCAGCGCGTCGATATTCCCGACAAGGTATTCGCGCGGCGGCGCTTCATCCACGATGTCGCGTTTCCGGGGCTAATGCACGGGCGCGTGCTGCGGCCGGAGATTTCGGGCACCAGATTGATCGCACTCGATGAGCAGACGGCGCGCGCGGTCCCCGGCCTCGTTGCGATCGTCCGCAACGGCGGTTTTGCCGGCGTGGTCGCCGACAGCGAGACGGCGGCGGAAACCTCACTCAAGGCTTTGCGCAAGGCCGCGACATGGTCGGCCGGCGAGCCGCTGCCGGATGAAGACGATCTGGCGGGCTTTCTCAGGAGCCAACCGGTCGAGACCACCACCATCGACACCAGGACGGCGGAGTTGGCCCGCAAGCCCGCCCAAACCCTCCGTCGGCAATACACCCGCCCCTACATCGCCCATGCCTCGATCGCACCGTCCTGTGCGATGGCCCAATGGGACGGCGAGCACGTCCATGTCTGGACGCACAGCCAGGGTATTTATCTGCTCCGCGCCGATCTCGCGATCGTGCTCAAGCTCCCGGCCGAGAACATCGTGGTCGAGCACATGGAAGGCGCCGGCTGCTACGGGCACAACGCGGCCGACGATGTCGCGCTGGATGCCGTGCTGCTGGCCAAGGCGGCAGGTAACCGTCCGGTGCGGGTGCAGTGGTCGCGCCACGACGAGATGTCCCACGGCCCATTCGGCGCGGCGATGGCCATCGAGATCGAGGCCGATCTCGATGCCGAGAACGAGATTGTCGGCTGGCGCCACGCGATCTGGAGCAACGGTCACGCCGCAAGGCCGGGACGCGCGGCACAGCCGGCGCTGCTGGCCGCCACCGAGATCGCAAATCCCTATCCGCGCATGATCTCGACCAACCCGCCGGCGGCCAATGGCGGCGGCGGCGACCGCAACTCCGTTCCGCTCTACGATCTGCCGGCCTGGACGATCACCAGCCATCGGCTTCTGACCATGCCGGTGCGGACCTCGGCGCTGCGGACGCTCGGCGGGCAAGGCAATGTCTTCGCCATCGAATCCCTGCTCGACGAGATCGCGGCCTTGCGCGGCGAGGATCCGATCGCATTCCGCTTGCGGCATCTGCGCGACGAGCGGGCACGCGGCGTCATCAACGCCGCGGCGCGACGCGCCGGATGGAAGCCGGAGAAGCGTCCCGGCATCGGTCACGGCGTCGGCTTTGCCCGTTACAAGAACATGGGCGCCTATTGCGCCGCGATTGCCGAGATCGAAGGCGCGGACGACATCCGCGTCAAACGGCTGACACTCGCAGTCGATGTCGGCGAGGCCATCAACCCGGACGGCGTGATCAACCAGATCGAGGGCGGCGCGATCCAGGCGACGAGCTGGGTGCTGAAGGAGCGTGTCCGCTTCGACCGGACCCGCATCACCTCGGCCTCATGGACCGATTATCCGATCCTGACCTTCAGCGAGGTGCCGGCAGTGGATGTCGAGATCATCCAGCGGCCGGAGATCGAGCCGGTCGGCGCCGGCGAGGCCGCGCACGGCCCGGTGACGGCGGCGATCGCGAATGCGGTGTTCGACTGCCTCGGTGTGCGCGTGCGCGACCTGCCCATCACGCGCGACAGGATCATTGCAGCGATGGAGCGTGCGACTTGACGACACTGAGCATTTTGAGCGGCGGCGCGGCCCAAGGCCTGGTGCGCGGACTTGCCGAGGCCTTCAAGGCGCAGACCGGTTTCGGCATCGACGGCGAGTTCGGCGCGGTTGGAATCATGGCCGACAAGCTGCGCGCCGGTGCGTCGGCCGATCTCGTGATCCTGACGCAGGCGCTGCTGGCGAAGCTCGCCAGGGAGGAGCTCGTCATCCCCTCCTCGATCGCCGATGTCGGCCGGGTCGAGACCGCACTGGCCGTCCGCAGCCGCGATCCCAGGGTGGTGGTGAAGACGGAATCCGATTTGCGCGACGTGCTGCGTTCCGCCGAAGCGATCTACGTCCCAGATACGAAGGCTTCGACGGCGGGCCAGCACGTCGCAAAGGTACTGGACCAACTCGGCATCGCCTACGAGGTCGCCTCGCGCCTCAAGATCTTTCCGAACGGCGCAACCGCGATGCGTGAGCTTGCCAACTCGACCGCGGCGCGGCCGATCGGCTGCACCCAGGCCACCGAAATCATCGCAACCGACGGCATCGCGCTGTCAGGCTCGCTGCCGCCGGGATGCGAGCTGGTGACGATGTACACGGCCGGTGTGACGGCGCGGGCCGCGCATCCGAAGGAGGCCGCCGCGCTGGTCGCGCTGCTGACCGGCGCAGACCGGAGGGAGCTACGCCAGCGCGTGGGCTTTGCCGGCTAAGCCGCTGGCCTATTTGTGCAGCTGGGTGAGACCGGTCGGCGGACCGTCGACGGCGGTCCAGCCGCCATCGACGAACATCGTGCTGCCGCTGACATAGCTCGCGGCATCCGAGGCGAGATAGGCAACGGCGGTCGCGACCTCGTCGGCGCTGCTCCAGCGGTTGAACACGGTATGGCCGGCGTAGAGATTGTAGATGTCGGGCCGCTGCTTGAACGGACCGGTGAGCGCGGTCTCCGCGATGCTCGGCGCGATCGCATTGACGCGCACGCCAGCATGGCCGACCTCGGAGGCAAAGCCCTTTACCAAGAGGCCGATCGCCGCCTTGGTCGAGCCATAGACGCCAAGGCCCGGCTCGATCGTCACCGCGCGCACCGAGGAGCAGGCGATGATGCTGCCGCCCTTCTGCGCGACCATGATGCGGCCGAAGGCCTGGAAGAACCAGACGGTGCCCTTGACGTTGAGGTTGAGGACGCGGTCGAGATCCTCCTCGGTGTAATCGAGAATGGTCTTGCGGATGTTGAGCCCGGGCGTCGTCACGGCGATGTCGAGCCGCGGAAATTTCTGCATCACGGCCTTGGCCAAGGCGTTGACGTCCGCAGCGCTCGCGGCATCGCAAGCGGCTGCTTCCGCCCAGCCGCCCTTGTCACGGATGCCGGCAGCGGTCGCCTCCGCCGCATCAAGCGCGCGATCGGCGCAAACGACGCGGGCGCCGAGCCCGGCCAGCGCCTCGGCCGACGATTTGCCGATCCCTGAGGCGGCGCCGAGCACCACGGCGGTCTTGCCGGTGAGATCGAAGAGCTTGCGATAGTCCGTCACTGAATGGTCTCCTGCGTTGCTGCTAGCCCTTGTAGCCCATCAGCAGGCGGGGCAGCCACAGCGAGAACGCAGGCACGTAGGTCACGAACATCAGAGCTGCGATCAAGGCAGCATAGAACGGCAGGATGGTGCGCATCACCGCGCCCACCGAAATGCCGCCGATGGCGCAGCCGACGAACTGCGTGGTTCCGACCGGTGGGGTGTTCAGTCCCAGCGCGCAGTTGATCAGCATCAGCATGCCGAACTGCACCGGGTCCATGCCCGCCTTCATCGCGATCGGCAGGAAGATCGGGGTGCAGATCAGAATGGTCGCCGCCATGTCCATGAAGGTGCCGAGCACGAACAGGATGATGTTGATGAGCAGGAAGATGATCCAGGGCTGCGAGGACACCTTGCTCATGAGCTCACCGGCGAAGTCGGCGACTTCGTAGAGACCCATCAGATATTGGAACATGGTGGAGACGCCGATCAGGAGCAGCACCACGCCCGTCGTCTTCACCGCCTTGGCGGCTGCGCGCAGAAAGTTCCGCAGGGTCATGGTGCGGTAGATGAAGAACGTCAGCAGGATCGTGTAGGTGACGGCGACGGCCGCGGATTCCGTTGCCGTGAAGACGCCGGACAGGATGCCGGCGAGGATGATGCCGACGATCAAGAGGCCCGGCAGCGCCGCCGCGAACGAGCGGACAACCTCGGCCCAGCCCGGGAATTTTCCGGCGGGATAGCCGCGCTTCACCGCCACCGCGTAGGCGGCGACCAGCATGCACACCATCAGCACGGCCGCCGGCAGCAGGCCAGCCGCGATCAGGGCGCCGATCGACACCTTGCCGCCGGCGGCGAGCGCATAGATGATCATGTTGTGGCTGGTCGGCATCAAGGCTCCGACCAGCGAGGCGTGCGTGGTGACGTTGACGGCGTAGTCGGTGTCGAAGCCTTCCTTTTTCATCATCGGGATCATCACCGCGCCCATCGCCGACACGTCGGCCACGGGCGAGCCGGAGACGCCGCCGAACAGGGTGCAGGCGACCACGTTCGACATGCCGAGCCCGCCGCGAATGTGCCCGACCAGATTCTTGGCCAGCTGCACGATCTTGTCGGCGACGCCGCCATGCAGCATCAGCTCGCCGCTGAAAACGAAGAACGGAATGGCGAGGAAGGAGAAGATGTTCATCCCCGACATCATCTGCTGGAAGATGACGGCGACCGGCAGGCCTTCGTAAAGGATGGTGCAGATGGCCGAGAGGCCGATCGCGAAGGCGACGGGGACGCCGAGGATCAGGAAGCCGAAGAACGTCGCGCCGAGGATGATCAGTTCCATGAGGGGACGACCTCTTCGCCGCGCAGGAGAGCAATGATGTGCTCGATGGAAAAGGAGACGATCAGGAGGCCGGAGGCGATCAGCGGCACGTAGCGGATGACCTCGGGCAGGCCGAGATTGGGGATCTTCACGGTGCCGACCGAAGCGCCGAGGATCCAGCCGTTATAGGCCATGGCGACGCCGAAGATGGCGACCAGAACGTGGATCACGATCTCGATCTTCTCGCGCGCCCGGTCGGGAAGCATCACCAGGAGACTGTCCATGCCGATGTGCCCGGCATCGCGCACGCCGACGGCGGCGCCGATCAGCGTGACATAGAGGATCAGGACCAGCGCGAGGTTCTCCGTCCAGGTCGGACTGGAATTGAGCACGTAGCGTCCGAACACCTGATAGAAGACGATGGCGACGATGACGAGCAGTCCGGCTACGGACAGATACATGCCGAGGCGCGCAATCGGTGCATTGATCCGCGACAGCAAGACGGAGGACGGGCGGCTGACCGCGTCGTGCTCGTGATCCGCGACGTGTGGGTCCGTCATCCCGCGTCTCCCCTCGCGAGGGTCCGATGTCACCCTGCGGCGACGCCGGACCCTGTCTGCCCTGTTTTACTTCGTGTCCTGGATGCGCTTGACGAGGCCCTTCAGCTTCTCGTCACCGGCGAACTTGTCGTACACCGGCTTCATCGCGTCGACGAACTCCTGCTTGTTGGCCACCGTCACGACCTGCACGCCCGCCCCCTCGACGGTCTTGCGGGAGGCCTGCTCGCGCTCGTCCCAGAGCTTGCGCATGACCGGCACCGACTCCTTGGCCGCCTTGCGGACCATGGCCTGGTCCTCCTTGCTCAGCGTGTCCCAGACCTTCTTGGACATCACGAGGACTTCGGGCGCGAGGGAATGCTCAGTGACGTTGTAGAACTTGGCGGCCTCGAAATGGCGGGAAGATTCGTAAGATGGCCAGTTGTTCTCGGCCGCATCGACCAGACCGGTCTTGAGCGCGGTATAGACCTCGCCATAGGGCATCGGCGTCGGGTTGGCACCGAGGCTCTGGATCATGCCGACCCACAGATCGGACTGCTGAACACGGATCTTCAGGCCCTTGAGATCGGCGAGCGACTTGACGGGCGCCTTGACGGTGTAGATGGAGCGCGCGCCGCTGTCGTAATAGGCAAGGCCAATCAAGCCCGCGGGCTCCATGGCCGCCAGGATCTCGTCGCCGATCGGGCCGTCGAGCACGGTGCGCATGTGCTGGGTGTCGCGGAACACGAACGGCAGGCAGAGGGCGATGGTTTCCGGCACGAAATTGTTGAGGGGCGATGCGTTGATCCGCATCATGTCGAGCGCGCCGATCTTGAGCTGTTCGATGGTGTCCTTCTCCGAGCCCAGGGCTCCGTTCGGGAACACCTTGACGCCGAGCTTGCCGCCGCTCGCGGCGGCGAGCTGCTTGCCCATGAACTTGACGGCCTCGACGGTCGGATAATCGGCGGGATGGACGTCGGCGGAGCGGAAGTCGCGCGCGGTCGCCAGGGGCGCCGTGAATGCCAGCGCAACGGCTGCGACGATACCGGTCAATGTCTTCATCTGGGCTTTCCTCCTGGGTTGATTATGTCGTTGTCGGCAGGCTGCGGGCCGCCTTGGGTCGCTCCACTCCAAGCGTGAAGTCAAGCGCCAGTATCGTCCCTAGGGCGCGCGGCATTCCCTGTCCAAGCCAAATCCGGCATTGATCGATGCAACAGTTGCATCGATCAGTCTGGCTCAATTCGCCTCGTTGTGGAAGCGGCAGAACGGCTTGCTTCGCCGGCACGTGACTTGACGCGACTGACGGAGGCCCTCCAAGATGGACGGAAACAGCGGACCCTCTCCAAGGAATGCCCATGCAGCGGAAGCTGATCGATATCTCGGTGCCGCTCAGAAACGACGTGACGGCCGATCCGCCCGGCAACCATCCAACCATCCAGTACATCGATCACCAGCAGGGCCTGCCCCGCATGCTGCAGTTCTTCGAGGGGCTCAAGGCGCAGGATCTGCCGGACGGACAAGGCTGGGCGGTCGAGCAGGTCTCGCTGTCGACCCATAACGGCACGCATCTCGACGCGCCCTGGCACTTTCATCCGACCATGAATCGCGGCGAACGGTCATGGACGATCGACGAGGTCCCGCTGGAATGGTGCTTTCAACCCGGCGTGAAGCTCGACTTCCGGCACCTGCCCGACGGCCATGTGGCGAGCGCCGAAGATGTCGAGAGGGAGCTGCAGCGCATCGGACACACGCTGTCGCCGCTGGAGATCGTCGTCGTCAACACCAGCGCCGGCGCTAAATTCGGCAAGGCCGAATACGTCAATTCCGGCTGCGGCATGGGTTACGAGGCCACCATGTATCTGCTCGAACGCGGCGTGCGGCTGACCGGAACCGACGGCTGGAGCTGGGACGCGCCGTTCGTCTACACCGCGAAGAAATATGCCGAGACCAAAGACGCCGGCTTGATCTGGGAAGGCCACAAGGCGGGACGGCACATCGGCTATTGCCATCTCGAGAAGCTGCACAACCTCGACCAATTGCCATCGACCGGGTTCACCGTCTCGTGCTTTCCGGTGAAGATCGAACGCGCCTCGGCGGGCTGGACTCGCGCCGTCGCCATCATCGACAATTAGGCAGGCGGCGTCACTCGCCGTCGAGGCCGCTCTCGGCGAGCTCACGCAGCGCATCGGTGTCGAGCACGACGATGGCACCGTGCTCGAGGCGGACCCAGTTGCGGCCGGCCCAGGCGCGCAGTTGCTTGTTGATGCTCTCGCGCGTCATCCCCACCATCTCGCTGATCTCCTGCTGCGTGATGGCAAGCGTGCCGCTGCCGGAATCGAGCTTTCGCTCCTCGGTGAGACCGAGCAGCGCGCTCGCCAGCCGTCCCGGCAGATTTTGGAGGATCACCTGCTCGACCTGCTGGCTGGTCCAGCGCAGACGCGCGCAGAGCAGCTCGATGAACTTCATCGCCAGCGCCGGCTGGCTCTTCACGAACGGAAGGAAGTCCCGGCGATCGATGATGTAGAGCTCGCAATTGGTGTTGGCGGTCGCGTCAGCCGATCTCGGCGCGCCGTCGAGCACCGCGATCTCGCCGAAGATTTCTCCGGGACCGATCAGATTGAGAATAGCGTTCCGCCCATCCGGGGAGGAGGAGGAGATCTTCACCGTCCCCGAGATCACCGCGAACAGATTGTTGCCGGGATCGCCCTTGGCGGCGATCGTCGCACCGCGCCTCACGGTGGTGTGCTTGGCGTAGCGGCAGAGCTGATCGAGCGCTTCCGGCTCCAGATCCGCGAAGATCGGGTGCTTGCGCAGGACCGATAGTTTGTTGCCCGCCGACTGTCGGGGGTCGCCGGTCTTGTCCTGAGGCACGCCGCGGGGCTCCTAAGACTGCGAGGCACTGACGTTCCTGCGTAGTCAACGTTATCAGGCTTTTCAACCGGAAAGCACGCGCGTGTTTTGAGGCAAATGCCGCGAAAAAGCCGCGGTCGAGCCGAACCCGGCATCCGAAGGATGCTCGATGCATTTTGCTCGATGCAGAGTTGCAGGCGGCGCAAGCCGCAATTGTGCTCAGGCGCTGACGAACGGCCGAGTCGGCTGGGCGAGCGCCAGCCGCCGGCGTCCAGGCGGATTAGGAGTTCGGGAGCTTCAGCGCTTGGAATCCGGTCCAAGCCGGCCCGAGCTGGTTTGCCGGTCCGCGTAAGCCAAGGCAGCGGCAAATGCGACGAAGATCGCGACGACGACAACGGTTACCAGCAACGCGTCAGCAGGCATCATCCCCTCCCGATAATTTGGGGCATTATTTTGCCGCAGCCGACCGACGTCATTGATCGAGATCAAAAACGTCAGGGCGTCGCGAACGGACTGTCAGGCTGCGGCCAGTGCCTCGGCGCGCGCGGGGTCGAGCAGGCTGATGCCGCCGTGGATGATCTCGATCACGCCGTGACGCTCGAGCTTGGTGAAGGTGCGGCTGACGGTTTCGATGGTCAGGCCGAGATAGTCGGCGATGTCCTGACGGCTCATCGGAAGCGGAACCGTGTCGGACAACCCTTTGAGCGCGACCAGCCGTTCGCGCCAGCCAAGCAGAAAGGTCGCAACCTTCTCGTCGGCCGAACGACGGCCGAGCAGCACCATATGGTCGCGCGCCTGGCTCAACTCGCGAATGGCCAGCTCGTTGATCCGCTTGAGCAGCTGCGGCCGGTCTTCGATAAAGCGGCCGAACGGGGCTTTGGCGAACTGGCACACCGTCACGACGCCGATCGCATCGGCGGAAAAATTATGCCGGCCGGATATGTTCATCCCCAGGAAATCGCCGGGCAAGGCAAAACCAACGATCTGCCGGCGGCCGTCCGGCAGCAGCTTGTACAACCGCATGACGCCTTCGAGAACGTTGTAGAACGAGGTCGTGATGTCCTCCTCGGAGAACACGGTCTCGCCTCCGTCAAAATGAACGCGGCGCCCGAGATGCTCGAACTCCGTGAGCTCGGCCGCATTCAACGACGAACAAACCGCCGCACCGCGTACGGCACAATCGCGGCAAAAATGTCCGTTCGGCTCAATCATGACCACGGAAGGCTTCATCCACCGCTCCCCGCGCCGGCTGCTCTTGGCCCCAGGCCGAGTCCACCGCGCGGGGGCATTTTACTGCACTGCGCCAAAGCCAATTGACTCAAATCAAATTTGAGTGGCATCCCCGTCTTATTCTGCTCTAGAGTTCGACGGGATCACATTCCATGCTGCAAGGCGCCCTGCGTCACGGCCTGATTGGGCTGCTTCTGATGACACCTGCGCTGGCGGCCCCGACCGCAGAACAGCGCGGCAAGGCCTTTGCGAAGGCCAATTGCGCCCGCTGCCACGCGATCGATCGCGCCTCCCGCAGCCCGCTCAAGGGCGCGCCCCCGCTCCGGACCCTGCATCAGCGTTACCCGATCGAGACCCTCGGCGAGGCGCTGGCGGAGGGGATCTATACCGGTCACGCCGATATGCCGGCCTTCGAGCTCAGTCCGGACCAGATCCACGACCTTCTGTCCTACCTCAAGACGCTGGAATAGACGGCGTTACACCGCCTGGACGGTCCAGCCGATCAGCTCCTTGGCGATGCGGGCAAAGGCCGCATCGAAGGCGGCGACCGCAGCGGCCGGCTCGACCTTGTCGAGCTTCTCGCTGGCCTCGATCAGGCGCGAGGCAACCACCTTGCCGTTCTTGTCGACGATCCGTGCCGACAGCGCGATATCGACCCTCGCCTCGCCCTCCGTGGCGATCCGAAAGCTGCGGATATCGATCAGGAGCTGGTAGTCCGCCTGACCGAGATCGCTCGTGCGTAGCGGGGCGTGGGCGATGTCGTAATTCTCGAAGCTGTCAATCAGGCGCGCCTGGACCAGTTTCGGAATGCTATCGGCCCAGAGGAAGTCGGCAAAGCCCGGCCTGTCCCCGACTGGCGCGAACAGCATGCGCTGGGTCTGCAGCATGGCCACCGCGCTCGGCTCGGGGATGGCCAGCGACGCCGAGAGCGTCTTGCCGGCCGGCCCGAGGTTCTGCGGCGTGCGCAGATCGTAGGTAATTTTCTGCGCAGGGGTGCCGCCGCCGGTCATTTTCTCCAGACCCGCCAGAATGCCGTCGATCTTGCCGGTGTTGCGCGCCAGCCCGTCGGAGAATGTCTTGAAATTCGCAATGGTGTCCTTCAGCGGGCCGGAATTGTCCTGAAGCACCGTGTCGACCCGCCGCAGCGCATCGCGCGCGGCCTGCGTCATGCTCTGGCCGGCGCCGGCATCCGCGATCAAGGTCAGGGGCTCGCTGGACTTGGCGAGGATCACGCCGCCCTCCAATGTCACCACCGGTACGCCGGTCAGGCCTTGGAATTCGAGACCGACTTTCGTGTCGGAACGGACCGGCGTGGCCGTCGCAACCGAGATCGTCGCATTGACGAAGCGCGGGTTGTCCGGCGCGAGCCCGAGCTGGGTCACCTCACCGACGCGAATGCCGTTGAACAGCACACCGGCGCCGACCAAAAGGCCCGGGACCGGCCCCTGGAATTGCACCTGGTAGTTCGTGCGGGGCCCGATGCCGCCGGTGTTGTTCAGCCAATAGACGAAGCCGAACACCGCGAGGATCGCGGCCAGCACGAAACTGCCGATCAGCACGTAAGGAGCGCGGGTTTCCATGTCTTATCTCATTTCGTGTTGCAGCATCTGCGAGCGCTTGCCGTGGAAATAGGCGCGCACCCAGGGATGCTCGGATTGCAGCAATTCGCGCATCGGGCCGATCGCCACGATCTTGCCGTCGGCGAGCGCGGCGACGCGGTCGCAGACCGTGGTCAGGCTTGCGAGGTCGTGGGTGACCATGAACACGGTCAGCCCCAGCGTCTTTTGCAGGGTCTTGATCAGCGCGTCGAAATCGCCCGCGGCGATCGGATCGAGGCCGGAGGTCGGCTCATCCAGGAACAGGATCGGCGGATCGAGCGCGAGCGCGCGGGCCAAGGCCACGCGCTTGGTCATGCCGCCGGACAGCTCTGACGGATATTTGTCGGCGTCCTGAGCACGCAAGCCGACCATTTCGAGCTTGGCGATCGCGATCTCGTCCATCAGCTCCTGCGACAGGACAAGATTTTCCCGCAAGGGAAACTGGACGTTCTGGCGGACCGTCAGTGAGGAGAACAGCGCGCCCTGCTGGAACAGGATGCCCCATATCGTGGCCGCGCCCCGACCGTGGCCGCCGGTGGGCTGCCCCATGACTTCGATGGTCCCGCTCCGGCGCGGAATGAGGCCGATGATGGTGCGCATCAGGACCGACTTGCCGCCGCCGGATGCCCCCACCAGTCCAAGGATCTCGCCGCGGCGGACGTCGAGCGACAGATGGTCGAGCACGGTCTGGCGGCCGAAGCCGACAACGAGGTCCCGGACGCGGATCGCGAACTGGTCTTGCAATGCGTCCATCGTCACATTCCGATCGAGGCAAAGAAGACCGCGAACAGGCCGTCGAGCACGATCACCAGGAAGATCGACTTCACCACCGACGTCGTGGTCTGCCGTCCGAGCGACTCCGCGCTGCCCTTGACGCGCAATCCCTCGCTACAGGCCACGATCCCGATCACCAGCGCCATGAACGGCGCCTTCAGGATGCCCACCTCGAAATGCGTGACGGAGATGGCCTCGTGTAGCCGCGCGATGTAGATCGCCGGGCCCATGTCGCCGTAAAACTGCGCGACGAGACCGCCGCCATAGAGCGCTGCAATCGAACCGATGAAGGTGAGGATGGGCAGCGCGATGACCAGGGCCGCAACGCGCGGCAGGATCAGGACGTCGACGGGATCGAGTCCCATGGTCGAGAGTGCATCGATCTCCTCGCGCATCTTCATCGAGCCCAGCTCGGCGGTGTAGGCGCTGCCCGACCGGCCGGCGACCATGATGGCGACAATCAACACGCCGAGCTCGCGCAGCACCAGGATGCCGACCATGTCGACGGTATAGGACTCCGCGCCGAATCTGCGGAAATGGAAGAAGCCCTGCTGTGCGATGATGGCGCCGATCAGGAAGGTGATCAGCGCGACGATGGGGATCGCCTGCCAGCCGATGCGGTAGAGCTGATAGACCAGCGAGGTCAGCCGCAGCGAACGCGGCCGGCGCAGCACGCCGATGATCGCCATGAACAATGCGCCGAGCATCTGCAGGAAGATCGTGATGTCTTCCCGCGCGCCAACGGTAGATTTGCCGAGATCGCCGAGCCTCGCCAGCACCGGATTGGGCGCAGCCGCCGGAGCCGGTGTGTGGCGGTTGACCTGGCGCACCTCGTCCAGCAGCCCAGTAAAATGATCGGCGACGCCGACGAATTCGGCCGATCTGCCCGAGGATGCAGCCCTGCGCGACAGTTTTTCCAGGACCCAGGCGCCGAGCGTGTCGAGCGCGCTGACGCCCGACATATCAAGGGTGACGGCGCGCGAGCGATCGACGTCGGCGCCGACAGACCGCGACAAGGTCTCGAGCGTGACCACATTCGCGGCGGTCCAGGGCCCTTCGGGGCGCAGGTTCAGCACGTCGCCGGACGGCGTCGCGAGCAACAGCGGTTCGTGGTTCACGCTTCCACCTCGTCGGGACAATCGGTCCCCATTCAGACGGCATTTCTAGGCCAGCATATGGCGGCCGGCTTGACCTGTCTCAAGCGCGGAGCTGCCCTGCCGATTGACGCAAATCAAGCGCGATCGCGTGCGCGGGCCCTAGGCTTGCGTTTGTTCAATCGGGATATCAGGTCCATGTTCAACAGCGACAGGATGAGCGAAGAATTGCGCGCGCTGAAGGTTGACGTGACGCGCTTGCTGAGCACCGCCGGCGAGGAGATGTTCGAGAGCTCGAAAGATCGCGCCGAAGCGCTCGCCGACCAGATCAGGGCCGCGCTGACCGAGCTCGGCGAAACCGTCGAGGAAGAGCAGGAGCAGCTGCAGGGCCTCATTGCGGACCGCCCGATCACCTCGCTCGCCTCCGCCTTCGCACTCGGCGTGGTCGTCGGCTTCATGCTGAGGAGGCATTAGGTGAATACCGAGAATGTGGTCAAACATCTGCGCGTGCTGTGGCGCACCGACAGGATCATCGCGGACATCCGGCTGCGCCACCTGCTGATCGGCCTCGGCCTGCGCGCCTTTGCGGCCTTGATCGCAGCATTCGGCCTGCTGATGCTGGAGCTGTCGGCCTATTTCGCACTGGTCCAGATCTGGAGCGCGATTGCCGCCGCGGCCATCCTCGGCGCCGTCAATTTCGCCATCGCGGCCACGCTCTTCGCCATCGCCAGCCGCGCTCCGTCCGGCCGCGACATTGAGCTCGCCAGTGAAATTCACGATGCGTCCATCGAAGCCCTTCAGCTCGAGGCGCGTGCACTCCAGGCCCAGGTGTCAGGCGCGGTGCACCATCCGCTCAGCACGATCGTGCCGGTGCTGGTGCCGCTGATCGCAATCATCGTGAAGAATTTGCGGTCGACGGCCAAGTCATCGACCAAGACGTCCGCCACAGCAGATGCGGCCGAAGCGCGCTCCTGACGGGCGTGCTCAGAGCTTCAATTTGACGTCGCAGATGTCGGGTTCGGCCGGATCCGGCTTGACCTCGAAGCCGAGGTGCCGGCACATCTCGAGCATCACGGTGTTTTCCTGGAGCACGTCGCCCGAGATGACTTTCAGCCCTTCCGACTTGGCATAGTTGATGATGAGCTGCATGAGGGCCCAGCCGAGCCCCCTGCCCTTGAGATCGGAGCGCAGCAGGATCGCGTATTCACCGGTCTCGTAGATCGAGTCCGAATGAAGCCGGACCACGCCGACCATCTCGCCGGTGGCTTCATCGAATGCGATGAAGGCCATCGCGCGCGCATAGTCGAGCTGGGTCAGACGCGCGATGAATTCGTGGGTGAATTCCTTCATTGGCGCGAAGAAGCGCAGGCGAAGGTCGTGTGGCGTGACGTGACGCAGGAATTCGTGGATGGTCGGCTCGTCCTCAGGCCGCATCGGCCGCACGAAGATACGCCAGTCGTCCTTGAGCTTGAGGCGGCGCTCCCATTGCGAGGGATAGGCGCGAACCGCGAAATTGGCCGGGCCGGAGCCGACGAACTTCCGTTGCGGCGCCCCGACCGCGACGCGGGCATCAACCGCGGTCACGCCGGTTTCGTCCGCGAGCAGCGGATTGATGTCGAATTCGCGGATCTCGGGAATATCGGCCGCCATCTGTGCCAGCTTGACCAGCACCATGGCCACGGCGTCCTGCTTGACCTCGGGCACGTCGCGATAGGCCTTCAGCAGCCGCGACACGCGGGTGCGGTCGATCAGATCGCGGGCGAGCTGCAAGTCCAGCGGCGGCAACGCAAGCGCCTTGTCGTTGATGATCTCCACCGCCGTGCCGCCGCGGCCGAACACCACGACGGTGCCGAAAGTGGGATCGTCGGCGAGGCCCAGAATCAGCTCGCGCGCCTTTGCCTTGACGACCATGGCCTGCACGATGACGCCGCCGATGCGCGCTTCCGGGCGCAGCTTCTTCGCACGCGCCATGATGCCCGTGGCCGCCCCTCGGACCGCATCGGGCGTGGTTAGATTGAGCACGACGCCGCCGACATCGGA
Source organism: uncultured Bradyrhizobium sp. (assembly GCF_936943645.1). Classification (GTDB taxonomy): domain Bacteria; phylum Pseudomonadota; class Alphaproteobacteria; order Rhizobiales; family Xanthobacteraceae; genus Bradyrhizobium. The sequence continues at coordinate 29,416 of NZ_CAKZJO010000082.1, forward strand.
TTTGTGGATAATGTCCCGAGACATGATCTTCAGCACGACGGTGCCGCCCTGCGCGAAGATTTCGTTCGCATAAGCTACCGCCTGCTCGACATCGGCTGCCGCATAGGTCGGCACCATCGCGATGTCGTAAGCTTCGAGCAGGTTCTTGATCTCGACTGGCTCGAGCCATTCACGGCCGTCGGCGATCGCGGCGGTGACGATCTGCCTCGCGCCTCGGGCGTCGGGAACGAACGTGTCAGGCATCGCTGGAGGAACCTGACTTAGCTCCTCCACCACTTCGCGGTGGCGGACCAGATGCATGAAGCCGCGCACGGCGTCGTCCTCGGTCGGATAGTTCGGCATGCCGGCGCCGGACAGCGCCTGAATGATGCCCTGATCGGCGCCGACCCAGGCGGCCAGCACCGGCTTCGCCCAGCGGCGGTGCTGCTCGCGATATTTTGCGACGCGCTCCGTCACGGTCGCGGCGATCTCGGTAGCCGAGGCAATCGCCGTCTGCACGTTGAGAACCAGAACCGCGTCATTGTCGGGATCGGCCAGCAGCACCTCCAGCGCCGCCGCATAGCGCGCAGCATCCGCATCGCCCACGATGTCGACGGGATTTGCACCGGACCAGGTCGGCGGCAACGCCGCATCCAGCTTCTTGCGCGCCTCCGCCGAGATGGTCGCCGGAATCCCGCCGAGTTCGACCAGTCGATCGACGGCGAGCACGCCGATGCCGCCGCCATTGGTCAGGATGGCAAGACGCTTTCCGGTCGGCGATTCGACGCGGCCGAGCGTCTCGGCACAATCGAACAGCTCACGCAGGTCTGAGACGCGCAAAACGCCCGCGCGGCGGAACGCCGCGTCATAGACGGCGTCGGCGCCGGCGAGCGCGCCGGTATGCGTGGCCGCGGCTTTGGCACCTTGCGCCATGCGGCCGGACTTCACCACCACGACAGGCTTCACGCGCGCGGCCGCGCGCGCCGCCGACATGAACTTGCGTGCATCCTTGATGGACTCGATATAGAGCAGAATCGCGCGGGTCTTGTGATCCATCGCGAAATAGTCGAGCAGATCGGCAATGTCGACGTCGATCTGATCGCCGATCGAGACGATGCCGGAGAAGCCGACGCCGCGCTGCGCCGCCCAATCGACCATGCCGGCGGCGATCGCCCCCGATTGCGAGATCAGCGCCAGACTGCCCGCCCCCGGCATATGCGCGGCAAAGCTGGCATTCAGGCTGACTCCGGGCATCATGATGCCGAGACAGTTCGGTCCGATCAGCCGCATGCCGTACTTGCCGGCCGCGGTGATGGCAGCATCGTGCAGAGATCCCGGTCCGTGGCCAAGCCCGGCCGAAACGATCAAGGCGCCTGCCGTGCCGCGCCGTCCGGCCTGGTCGATGATGCCGGGGATTTCGCGCGCCGGCGCGGTGATGATCACGAGCTCGGGCACGAAGTTCAGGGCGTCCAGACTCTTCCCCGCCGCGATGCCGCCGATTTCGGCATGGCGTGGATTGACGAGGCCAAACCGCCCCTTGAATTCAGCCTTGCGAATGTTCTCCAGAACCGCGCGTCCCACCGAGACCGGGCGAGCGCTCGCGCCGACAAGCGCAACCGAACGCGGTGCCAGCAGGTTATTCAGACGATAGGTTGACATGAAAGCAAATACGCCCGGTCGGCGGCGGTTCCGATGGTTGACGATCAGTCTGGACGAATGGCGAGCCTAGTGCGAGATCATAACCCAGCACGGTGGCTGGCCAATGACGGTCTTTGTGACACCGCCCCAGACGATCTCGTTCAGACGCGAATGATGATAGGCCCCCATCACGATAGCGTCCACGTCGTGGGAATTCACAAAGTTTCCCAGGACCTTGCCAATCGAGCTGCCGCGGCCTTTCACCGTTTCGAACGAGGCATGAACGCCGTGTTCCCTGAGATGATCGACCAGAGCAGTTCCGGATTGCACGATCGCGTCGGTCTTGTCATCCGCCACCGTCACCACGCGGACGGTTGCCGCCGCCTGCAGGACCGGCAGCGCGTCGCCGATCGCGCGCGCCGCACGCGCGGAGTGATCCCAGGCGATCACGACATTCTCGAATTTGGGCGAAACCTCGTCCGCGAGATGTTCCGGGCATAGCAAGAGCGGTCGGCCGGATCCGAACAGGAAGGCTTCGACAATGCTCTCCGTCCGACTGTCGTGCGGCTTCACGGGGAGCAGCGTGAGATCGCTGAATCGGGCGTACTCGGCCAGGATCGCCGCGATCTGGTCCGCGGGCACCTTGCCCATTCGGCTCTGGGCGCGAATCTTGGCGCGGGACGTCGCACTCGTGAATGCGTTCAGAAGCTGTTGCGTGTCGCTCGCCTCGCACGCACTGCCGGCCTCCGCGGCCTCGCGATCGTAGGGCAGCATCACCTTCGGTCGCTCAAAAACCTCTTCCTCGAGCGCGAGCGCGGTGATCCTGGCCCCGAGTTCGGCGGCGACGGCCACGCATTTGTCGATCGCAGCCAGCGCCGCCCCGCGCGGCTGGCCGACAAGCGGCATAAAGACATCCTTGATGGGCATCGGGATTCTCCTTGGCCGCCACAATAGGCCGGCTTTCGTCGAGCCGCTTGATCCTCGTCAACCCAGGGGAACTTCGGCCAGAACAGACGTTGACTGGCATCAAGGACTGGCCGCCCGGTTGTTCTACGGATAATCCAGTCGGAGCGGTTGCCCCGGAGAAACTCATGCGTGCGATGGTGTTGCCGGCCCCACGAACGCGGCTCGAGATAGAGGAGCGGCCCGACCCGATACCCGGCGAGGGTCAGCTCCGGGTGAAGATCAGCGCCTGCGGCGTATGCCGGACCGACCTTCATCTCGTCGATGCCGAGCTGCCCGATATCCGCTATCCGATCGTGCCCGGCCACGAGATCGTCGGCCGGGTCGATCTCGTGGGTCCGAATGTCACAACGCATGCGCCAGGCGATCGGGTCGGCATTCCCTGGCTCGGCTACACCTGCGGCCATTGTCGCTTCTGCCGGGACGGCATGGAAAACCTCTGTGATGCGCCGCTGTTCACGGGCTACACGCGCGATGGCGGCTATGCGACCCACACCATCGCCGACGCGCGCTACGCCTTTCCCCTCGGTGAGGACGGCGACGACGTGGAGATCACCCCTCTGCTGTGCGCGGGGCTGATCGGCTGGCGCTCGCTGGTGCTGGCTGGCCCTGCCGAACGGCTCGGCCTCTACGGTTTTGGCGCGGCCGGCCACATCATCGCGCAGGTCGCGCGCTGGCAAGGGCGATCCGTCCATGCCTTCACGCGGCGCGGCGATGCTGCCGCACAAGGCCTTGCCCGTCGTCTCGGCGCGGTCTGGGCCGGGGCATCCGACGAGGTGCCCGACGAGCCGCTCGACGCCGCCATCATCTACGCACCATCTGGCGAACTTGTCCCGGCCGCGCTGCGCGCAGTCCGCAAAGGCGGTCGCGTCGTCTGCGCCGGCATTCACATGACCGACATTCCAGGCTTTCCCTATGACCTGCTCTGGCAGGAACGGCAGCTGGTCTCGGTCGCCAACCTGACCCGGCAGGACGGCCTGGATTTTCTTAAAGTCGCGCCGCAAGCCGGCGTCCGCACCGAAACGACGGCATTTCCGCTTGATCAGGCCAACGACGTCCTGGACATGCTGCGAGCCGGCCAGATTCTCGGCGCGGCCGTGCTGACGCCCTGAAGGTGCTTTCGGATGCTCGTTCCATGACAGATGAAATGGCGACCCAGGAGCGGATCTTTCGGACGCTGACCGACCATCCCGGCGTGACGCAGATCGACACGCATGGCGCCGCAGTATTCCTCGACGGGATGCGCGCGCTGAAGATCAAGCGTGCCGTGAAGTTTCCTTTCCTCGACTATTCGACGCTCGAGAAACGCAAGGCCGCTTGCGAGGAGGAAATCAGGATCAACCGGCCGTTGGCGCCGCAGATCTATCATCGCGTCGTCGCGATCACGGAAGAGCCGGATGGGTCGGTGCAGGTCGACGGTCCCGGTCGGCCGATCGAGTACGCAGTCGATATGTCGCGTTTCGACGAAAGCAGGACGCTGGATCATCTGGCAAAGGCCGGGCCGCTGGATGCGAAACTGGCCTCGGCTGCCGCCGACGCGATTGCGGCTTCGCACGCGGCGGTGATTCACGCCGAGGGAGAAGCATGGGTCGCGTCCATCCCTGGCTTGATCGACGGCAACAGTCTCGGCCTGCGGGCTGGCGGCCGCTTCAACGCTGACGAGATCGACAAGCTCGGCAAAGCTTCCCACGAGGCATTCCTGCGCCTGCGTTCTCTGCTCGCAGAGCGCGGCCGGCAAGGCTTTGTGCGCCGCTGCCATGGCGATCTGCATCTGGCAAACATCGTTTTGCTCGATGACCGGCCCGTGCTGTTCGACGCCATCGAGTTCGACCCGCAGATGGCAACCGTCGACGTGCTCTATGATCTCGCCTTCACGCTGATGGATCTGCTGCATCATGATCAACCCAGCGCCGCCAACATCGTCCTGAACCGCTATCTCGCCGCGACGTCTGCCGACAATCTCGACGCGCTCTCGTTTCTGCCGCTGTTCATGTCGATACGGGCCGCGATCCGCGCCCAGGTGACTCTGGCACGGCTGAAGCCACCGCACTCCGATGACCTCGCCATTCTGGATGAGGCCCAACGCTATTTCGACCTTGCCAGGACGCTGATCCATCCGGCCGCTCCGCGCCTGATTGCCGTGGGCGGCTTGTCAGGCACCGGCAAGACGGTTCTGGCGCAAACACTCGCGCCTCTCGTCGCACCGCCGCCCGGAGCCGTCGTGCTGCGCAGCGACGTCGTCCGCAAGCAGATGTTCGGCGTCGAGGACACCCACCGCCTGCCGCCATCCGCCTACACGCCGGAGCATGCGGCCCGTGTTTACGATACGCTCGCTCAGCGGGCCCGGCGGGTGCTGGCGCAAGGGCATTCGGCTGTCATCGACGGCGTGTTCGCGCGCGAGGACGAGCGGGACGCGATCGCCGCACTGGCGCGCGAGCGCAACGTGCCGCTGAACGGCCTGTTCCTGGTCGCCGACCTCAAGACCCGGCAGATGCGGATCGGAAGCCGCCGGGGCGACGCATCCGACGCCACGCAAGAGGTTGCCGCGCTGCAAGAGCACTATAATATCGGCCATGTCGGTTGGGCGACCGTCGATGCATCCGGGACGCAAGAGCAGACGCTCGAGAGCTGCAGGGACGCGATCGCTGACGGCAAACAGGGCAATCTGATTGGCGCGGGCAAAGATGGCGCGACCTAGCACGACCTCGACGGCCGCTCGCGCCACGCCGGCGGGGCGGCGAAATGCCCTGCCCGGCCGCCTGAGCCCCGGCATGGCCTGCGATACGGCGTTCCGGATCATCGCGCGCCGTCACCTCGCGGCCGTTCTCGCCCAGCATGACGGCACCTGCCGCGGCGACCCCGACGCGCTGCATCGGATCCGGATCGCACTGACGCATCTGCGCACCGCCATCCGCTTCTTCTCGCCGATGGTCGACGACGCCCTGCGGCCGGATGTCTGGACCGAACTGAAATGGCTGAACAGCCAGCTCGGCATGGTCAGGGATCTCGATGTGGCGATCGAGCGGGTCATCGCCGAGAGCGACGGTGAACTCACAGTGGTCGCCGAGCTCCAGCACTGGGACGAGAAACGCACCGAGAGCCACCGCATGCTGGCACGTGCGCTGCAGTCGGCCCGCTATCGCCGCCTCGTCGAGCAGACTTCGGCCTGGATCGAGAGCGGCCCCTGGTCGACCCGGCGCAGCAAGGAAGCCATCCGACTGCGCCGCTCGACGCTCGCTGAGCATGCAACGGCGAGGCTGACCGAATGGGAAACGACGCTACTCAAGAAAGCGCGAAAGCTCCGCAGGCTCGACGTCGAAAAGCGCCACAAGCTGCGTCTTCTCAACAAGCGGATGACCTATTCGATCGAATCGCTCCAGGACCTGTTCGCCGAGGACGCCTTGAAGAAGCAGCAGTCCATCCTCAAGAAATTGCGCAAGGCGCAACGGTCGCTCGGACAATTGAACGACGATGCTCGTGGACAGGCGTTGGCGGCGTCGCTGAACGGCGCCGGCCTCGATGCCAGCCATCGCTTCCTCGACCGCAAGCGGGAAAAGAAGCTGTTGCGAGCGGCCTCGGCGGCCTACCGCAAACTGGACAAGACCAAGCCTTTCCGCTCCTCCGATCTCGCGCCAAATTCCGAGCCGGAAGCTTAGGTGTGGACGTAGTCCCCCGGCGCATCTGGCAGGCCCGCAGCGCCTCCAACGCCGATCTGGGGTGGATCGCAGGGCGCGCCGGAGCGCGCCGCCAGCCATTTGGCCCATTCCGGCCACCACGACCCTTCAACGTGCGGAGCCAGCTTCAGCCATTCGTCCGGACCGACATAGGGCGCGTCCTCCGCCTTGGTCAGCACCTGATAGCTGTGGCCGGGCTCCTCCGGAGGCGCAACGACACCGGCATTGTGGCCGCCGCTCGTCAACAGGAACGTCACGTCGGCATCGACCTGATAGTGGATCTTGTAGACGGATCGCCACGGCGCCACGTGATCGGCGAGCGTGCCGACCACGAACATCGGCGCATGGATATCGGACAACGAAACGCTGCGGCCATCGACGTGGTAGCGCCCCTCGGCCAGATCGTTGTCGAGGAACAGCTTTCGCAGATATTCCGAGTGCATGCGATACGGCAGCCGGGTTGCGTCCGCGTTCCACGCCATCAGATCGTTCAGCGGCGCGCCCTCGCCCATCAGGTAATCGTGCGACAGGCGGGACCAGATCAATTCGTTGGAACGCAGCAGCTGAAAGGCACCGGCCATCTGCGTCGTGTCGAGATAGCCGCGCTGCCACATCATGTCTTCGAGAAAGGCAACCTGGCTTTCATTGATGAAGAGCGTCAGCTCACCGGCCTCGGTGAAGTCGGTCTGGGCGGCAAGGAGCGTGACGGTGCCGAAGCGGTTGTCACCGTCGCGCTCCATCGCAGCGGCGGCGATCGACAGCAAGGTGCCGCCAAGACAATAGCCGAGCGCGTGGATCTTTTGGCCCGGTACGATCAGGCCGATCATGTCCAGCGCGGCCATGACGCCCAGCCTGCGATAATCGTCGAATGCGAGATCACGATCCCTCGCATCCGGGTTGCGCCAGGAGATCGCAAACACCGTGAAGCCCTGGCCGGTCAGATACTTGACCAGCGAGTTCCGCGGCGACAGATCGAGGATGTAGTATTTCATGATCCAGGCCGGCACGATCAGGATCGGCTCGGGCCGGACCTGCGCCGTGGTCGGATGGTATTGAATCAGCTCGATCAGCTCGTTGCGGTAGACGACCTTGCCGGGCGACGCCGCCACCGTCTTGCCGACCACGAACTGCGCGTCATCAGCCAATCTTGCGTTGGAGAGCAGGCGCATCAGGTCGCTGCACCAGTTCTGCCAGCCGAAGACGAAATTCTCCCCGCCACTCTGGAACGCCTTTTCCAGAACCTTCGGATTGGTCGCTGCGAAATTCGACGGCGCCAGCATGTCGAGCGTCTGGCGCACCGAGAACTCGACGATGGCTTCATTGGCGTGCGACACGCCGCGCACGCCGGTCGTAGCATCGTGCCACCAGCGTTCTCCGAGCAGGAATGCCTGCGCCAGCAGATTGAACGGCGCTGTCTCCCATTGAGGCCCGCTGAAGCGGCGATCGCGCGCCTGCGGCTGAATCACGGACCACGGCTTCTGCTCCGGCGACGTCGCATGCGCGACAGCTTCGGCCAGCCGGCCGGTGTCGCGCAGGATGTTGCGGGAAATCTCCATCTGGCGCTGCGGCGCCGCAGCGAGATGCGAACTCCAGTCGAGCCAGGCGAGCGACAAGGCCAGCGGCGAAATGCCGCCCGTGAATCGCGCCAGCATCGCGCGAAACGCGCGGTCGAGGGGATATGGCTCCGATACAGGCAAGGGATCGGCGGCAGCCGGCATCCCTGCAAGCTTCTCGGAACTCACTGTCGGGGCTTCGAGACCCGCGGCGGGATTGACGGGAAGAGCCTGCACTGCCGGCTCCTCGGCCCGTGGAAATATCTGCACGACGCTCATGGCTGAATGGTCCCAAGGGCTGCTGTTCTACGTCGGCGGAAGGATATGGCGAGGCTTCCCACAAGCGTTGAGCTGCATCAAATCCGGGCGCGTATCACAATTGCTTCATCAGGACAGACGGGCTTCGTCCCATTGACCTGAGTCAAGCCGCACCTCGATACCCGGGCTAGTTTGCCCGCATTGAAATTCGACAAGCCAGCGGAGTTGTCCATGCGCGCCCACCAGATCATGACCCGGTCGGTCATCTCGGTTACCCCCGACACCAGCATCGTCGAGGCGGCGAATATCATGCTCAAGCGGCATGTCAGCGGTCTCACGGTCGTCGACGATAGCGGCAAGCTGGTCGGCGTCGTCTCCGAAGGAGATTTCATCCGCCGCAGCGAAATCGGCACCGGGCGCAAGCGTGGGCGCTGGCTGCGGTTCATCCTCGGTCCGGGCAAATCCGCCAGCGACTTCGTCCATGAGCACGGCCGCAAGGTCGCGGAGGTGATGACCGACTCGCCCGTGACCATCACGGAGGACACGGCGCTTGCCGAGATCGTCGACCTCATGGAGCGCAACAACGTGAAGCGGCTGCCCGTGGTCCGCGGCGACAAGGTCGTCGGGATCGTATCGCGGGCCAATCTGCTGCAGGCGGTGGCAGGGCTTGCGCGTGAAGTGAAGGATCCGACAGCGGACGACGACCACATTCGCGGCCGCATCATCGACACCATGGAGAAGAACGACTGGTGCCCGTTCGGGCTGAACGTCATCGTCCGTGACGGCATCGTTCACCTCAGCGGCGTCATCACCGAAGAGCGCACGCGGCAGGCCGCGATCGTCGCTGCGGAGAACGTCGACGGCGTGAAGAAGGTGCACGACCATCTGTGCTGGGTCGACACCATGTCGGGCATCTACCTGAATTCGCCCGAGGACGACGAGCTCTCCAAGGCGAGCTGACGCGCGTCAGCGCGGAATGACGGCGGTGGCCTCGATCTCGACGCGCGCCGCCTTCTCCACGAGGCGCACCACCTGCACCAGCGCCATCGCCGGGTAATGCGCGCCGAAGATGGCACGATAGATCTTGCCGAGCTCCTTCAGGTTGGACAGGTACTCGTCCATGTCGACGACGTACCAGGTCAACCGCACGAGGTGCTCGGGCCGCGCCCCGGCCTCGCCCAGGATCGCTGCGATATTGCTCAGGGTCTGGCGCACCTGGGCGACGAAGCCGTCGGCGAGACGCTCCTCGACATCCCAGCCGATCACCCCACCGGTGACGACGATGCGTCCCTCGGCGGCCATGCCGTTGGCATAGCCCTTCGGCATCGGCCACCCCGACGGCTGGAGCACCTGGACCCGCGAAGGGGTGTCATCCTCGGTGGCTGTCGGCAGCACCGCGAGCTGCGGGCCTTTCGGCGTCGTCACGGACAATTCTTCATCCCTCTGTCATTCCGCAGCGACGCCTGAGGACGTCACGGCGGCTTGCGCCAGTTGCCGTAGGGCAAAGCGCTTCAATTTTCCGGTCTCGGTCTTCGGCAGTTGCGTCACGAACTCGATGGCCCGCGGATATTTGTACGGCGCGATCTCGCGTTTGACATGCTCCTGCAGTTCGGCCACCAGCGCTGCGTCCGGCGTCACGCCGGCTGCCGCAATGACATAGGCCTTCACGATCATGCCGCGCGCTTCGTCTGGAGCGCCGACCACGCCGCACTCGGCGACCGCCGGGTGCGTGAGCAGCGCCGCCTCGACGTCGGTGCCCGCGATATTGTAGCCGGCCGACACGATCATGTCGTCGGATCGGGACTGGTACCAGAAATAACCGTCGCTATCCATGAGATAGGTGTCGCCGGTGATATTCCAGCCGTTCTGCACGTATTTGCGCTGGCGCTCGTCGGCGAGATAGCGGCAACCGGTCGGCCCCCGCACTGCCAGCTTGCCCATCGTGCCCGGCGGCAGGTCGCGACCGTCGTCGTCGACGATCTTGGCCTCATAACCCGGTACGGGCTTTCCGGTAGCGCCCGGGCGGATCTCGTCCTCGGTCGCGCTGATGAAGATGTGCAGCAGCTCGGTCGAGCCGATCCCGTCCATCAGCTTGAGTCCGGTAGCCTTGAGCCAGGCATCGAAGGTCGGCTTGGGCAGGGTCTCGCCGGCGGAGACGCATTTTCGCAGCGAGGAGATGTCGCGGCCGGCAAGCTTGCCGATCATGGCACGGTACGCGGTCGGGGCGGTGAAGCAGACCGTGATCCTGTATTGCTCGATCGCCGTCAGAATATCGTCCGGCGTCGTCTTCTCCAGCACCACGAAGGAGGCACCGATGTGCATCGGAAACAGCACGCCACCGAAGCCGAAGGTGAAGGCGAGCGGCGCCGAGCCGACGAAGCGATCCTTCTGCTCGGCGCGCAGGATGTTGCGCGCATAGCCGTCGCAGACCGCGAGCATGTCGCGGTGGAAATGCATGGTACCCTTGGGATCGCCGGTCGTGCCCGACGTGAAGGCGATCAGGCAGACATCGTCGGAGGTGGTGTCGACGGCCTTGAACTCCGCACTCGCGTCGCCGATGAGCGCTTCGAGCGCGTCCGGCGCGCCATTGCCCCAATAAACAACCTGCCTGAGATTCGGCGCGGCAGCTTTCGCCTTCTCCATTTCCTCGGCGAGCTTGCCGTCGCACAGCGCCAGCGTGATCTCCGCCTTCTGGATCGGATACGACAATTCCTTGGCGCGGAGCAGTGGCATGGTCGCCACCACGATGCCGCCGGCCTTGATCACCGCGAGATAGGTCGCAACCATCATCGGGTTGTTGGCCGAGCGCAGCAGCACCCGACCGCCGGTCACAAGACCGAGCTTGCCGACCAGCACGTTGGCGATGCGATTCACCAGCGCCTGCAGCTCGCGATAGGTGTAGCTGACGGCAGGACTGATGACACAGGGTGCGTCGCCATGACCCTGCTCGACCCAGCGGTCGAGGAAGGAGCTGACGCAGTTCAATCGAGGCGGATAGTTCAGCTCCGGCCGCGTGAAGATGAATTCGGGCCACAGCTCGCGCGGTGGCAGATGCTGCCGCGCGAACGTATCAACATGGGCCGTCGCGGCGTTGCCGTCATGCGAGCCCTTCACTTGAACCTTGGCGGCGTTGGCCATCGCACGCTCCTTTCAGCATGGATTGCACCCGGCAGCACGATCTGGAAAACATTTTAGGCTTAAAACAATTCGGCGCAATAGCGGATTTTGGGCATGGTTTGCTTTTTCCTGCGGCAAAAAGGGATTGGGCGGCCCGCCCGCCCTGCGCTTACGGCCGGCGGCGGGCGGCAGATTTCTGCGCCGACGCCTTGGTCTTGGCGAGCAGCCGCATCAATTCGCGCACATCTTTCGGCGAGAGATCGGCGAACAGATCCGCAATCCAGGTCTCGTGTTCCGCAGCCATGCGGCGGAACTCGGCGCGACCGAGCTTTGTGAGGCGGATCACCTGGACACGGCGATCCGTCTCCGAGGTCCGCCGGTCGAGATGGCCGGATTCCACGAGGCGCTCGACGAGACCGGTGACGTTGCCGTTCGACACCATCATCCGCTTGGAGACATCGGACAGCGTCATACCGTCAGGCGCCTTGTCGAGCTGCGCCATCAGGTCGAAGCGGGGCAGCGTGACGTCGAACCGTTGCCGCAGCCGGCCCCGGACCTCGCCCTCGATCAGCGTCGTGCACGTGAGCAGGCGCAACCACAGCCGGAGCTCGTCGGCGTGATCTTCCGGCGTTTCGACGGCCTTGGTCTCGGAATCGAGCATCGCGGTGCAGTCACTCTCGGCGGGCATTGGTGCCGGCACGGATTCCCCAACATTTTGAGCTTCAAATAAATCGGGTCCGGCCGCAAGTCCAAAGCTGCAACAATCGACCGCACCGCAACTTCTTTAGGCTTCAAATAATTGGCGCGCCACTTGCATGCGCCGCTGCCCGCAAGATGGCGACACTTTGAGCGCTGCTTGCCGCGGCTGCCATCATCGGCATAAGCTTGGATTGGAGTACGCGGCTTGCAGCGCTCGCCGATAGTCACGAGGGGACAGATCATGAAGACGCAAATGACCTTGGCCGCGGCCACCATGCTGCTTGGCACGGCGATGACTCCCGCCCTCGCCCAGGAAAAGATCAAGCTGGGCGTGATCGTGACCCTGTCAGGACCCGCGGCCGCACTCGGTCAACAGGTTCGCGACGGCTTTGCGCTCGCGGTGAAGGATCTCGGCGGCAAGATGGGCGGCCGCGATGTCGAGGTGATCGTCGCGGATGACGAGCTGAAGCCGGATGCCGGCGTGACCAAGGTCAAGGGCCTGCTCGAGCGCGACAAGGTCGACTTCGTGGTCGGCCCGATCTTCTCCAACATCCTGCAGGCGATCCATCGGCCCGTGACGGAATCGAAAACCTTCCTGATCAGCCCCAATGCCGGTCCGTCGACGTTCGCAGGAAAGGACTGCAACCCGTTCTTCTATGTGACCTCGTATCAGAACGACCAGGTGCACGAGATTCTCGGCAAGGTCGCGCAGGATCGCGGCTACAAGCGCATGTACCTGATGGTGCCGAACTATCAGGCCGGCAAGGATTCGGTGGCGGGCTTCAAGCTCGACTACAAGGGCGAGATCGTCGAGGAATCCTATATGCCGCTCAACACGCTCGACTTCCAGCCGGAGCTGTCCAAGATCTCCTCGCAGAAGCCCGATGCTCTCTTCACGTTCATGCCGGGCGGCCTCGGCGTCAATCTCGTCAAACAGTACCGGCAGGCGGGCCTGGCCGACAGCATCCCGGTGCTCTCCGCGTTCACAGTGGATGAATCGACCCTCCCGGCGCAGCAGGATGCGGCCGTGGGCATGTTCGGCGGCGCGAACTGGGCACCCAACCTCGACAATCCCCAGAACAAGAAATTCGTCGCATCCTATGAGGCCGCCTACAATGTCGTGCCCGGCACCTACGCCTTTCAGGCCTATGACGCCGCGATGCTGATCGACAGTGCAGTCAAGGCCGTGAAGGGCGATCTGTCGAACAAGGATGCCGTAGGGGCCGCGCTGAAGAAGGCCGACTTCACCTCGCTGCGCGGCGCCTTCAAGTTCAACACCAACGGCTATCCGATCCAGGACTTCTATCTGACCAAGGTCGCCAAGCGTCCGGACGGCAAGTTCCAGACCGAGATCGTGCAGAAGGTCTTCGAGAATTACGGCGACCGCTATGCCAAGGACTGCAAGGCGGCGAACTAGACCGCATCGCGTTACGGGAGAACTGCAATGAAGAGCGAAATCACCGGCATCACGCGGGCCAATGAGGGCATTCAGGGCATTTCCTGGAACATCCTCGGCCAAACCTATGTGCCGAAGAGCTACGCCGAGAACAGCTTCTCCTGGCACGCGACGCTGCCGCCGGGCACGTTCGTGCCGCCGCACATTCATCCGGACCAGGATGAATATCTCTACATGCTCGAGGGCAAGCTCGACTTCATGCTCGGCAATTCGGAGTCGCAGGCAACCGCCGGCGACCTGATCCGGCTCGGCATGGGCGTGCCGCACGGCATCTTCAACAAATCGGAGCAGACCGCAAAGGTGCTGTTCTGGGTGTCGCCGAGCCGCAAGCTGTTCGACCTGTTCTGGGGCCTCCACAACATGAAGGAGCAGAAGCCCGAGAACGTGGTGGCAATGGCGGCCGAGTTCAACATCCACTTCCTGCCGCCGCCTCCGGGCGCCGGCTAACGGCGCGCGTCAGGCCCGCACCGCCGCAAGGCCCGGCACCGCGGCAAAGCCCGCTTTGGTGGCATAGCCGCGCACGATGGCCTCGCGCTGGGAATAGCTCAGCACATTGTCGACATTGTCGAAGCCGTCGGGCGCGAGCTGCTCGACGGCGTCGATGACGCCCTCGGGACCACCGCGCCGATTCGAGCGGACGATATCAGCCGTCATCGGCAGACGCTTCTTCTCGTATTCGAGCAGCGCCTGACGCGGGTGTTCGGCGCGAACCAGCGCGTCGGCAAGGCAGCGCGCATCGAGGATCGCCTGCGACGCGCCATTGGAGCCGACCGGATACATTGGGTGCGCCGCGTCGCCCAGCAGGGTGACCCGTCCTGATGACCAGTATGGCAAGGGATCGCGGTCGCAGGTCGGATATTCGTAGAATTCGGGCGTCGCCGAGATCAGGCTCTTCACGTCGATATAGGGAACCGAGAACCGGGCCACATGGGGCATCAGATCCTCGCGGCGGCCCGGCCGTGACCAGTCCTCCTTGCGCGGCGGCGGAGCGTTACCCTCGCCGACCTTCACCAGAACCGCCCAATTGGTCAGGCGGCTCGCCGGGCTCGATCCCTCCGCGATCGGATAGATCACCACTTTGGCATTGAGACCGCCAGCCACGATCATCGACTTGCCGGTGAGGAATAGCGGCCAATCGCGCGCACCGCGCCACAACATCAGCCCGTTCCAGCACGGCGGCCCCTCGTTCGGGAACAGCGTGTCGCGCACACGTGAGTGGATGCCGTCAGCACCGATCAGGATATCAGCACGCGCGGTGTGGACCTGCGCGCCCGCACGATCGAAGAAATAAGCGGTGACGCCGCCCTCGTCCTGCGTGAAGGCGCCGAGCCGGCAACCGGTATGGATAGCATCAGCCCCGAGCCGTTCCTCGACCGCGCGATGGATCACGCCCTGCAGGCGACCGCGGTGGATCGAGAATTGCGGCACGTCGTGGCCGGCGTCGATCCCGCGGGCTTCGCGCCAGACTTCCTGGCCATGGCGGTTGAGATAATAGAGCTGGTCGGTGCGAACAGCGACGTCGTCGAGCTTCTGGAGCAGGCCAAGCCCCGCGAGCTCGCGCATGGCATGCGGCAGCGTGTTGATGCCGACGCCAAGTTCGCGGATGGTGTCGGCCTGCTCGAAAATCTCGCAGTCGAGGCCGCGCGAGCGCAGCATCAAAGCGGTGGTGAGACCACCGATACCACCACCGACGATAATCGCCTTCATCGCCCTTACTCCACTCGAAACACAGGCAATGGGTTAACGTCGCACGGGCGGTCACTCCGCCGCAAGCGGCTTTGTCGCCTCCGCCTTGAGCTCGGCCCGGGTCTTGGGCTTAGCCTTAATTCGCAGCTCCTCCATGTCCTGGCGATCGCGGACGCTGTTGCGGAAAATCTGATCCATTCCGGGTAGATATTGCGGCGGGCAGAACGCGTCCTTGGCCCCGTACCAGGCCGCCGCTTTCATGGTGAAGAACGGGTCGACCAGATGCGGCCGGCCGAGGGCGACGAGATCGGCCCGGCCTGCGGCCAGGATGGTGTTGGCCTGGTCCGCCGTCGTGATATTGCCGACGCACATCGTGGCCACCCGCGCCTCGTTGCGGACCTGGTCGGAAAACGGCGTCTGGAACATGCGGCCGTAGACCGGCTGCGCATCACGCACGGTCTGCCCGGTGGAGACGTCGACGAGATCGACGCCGGCCTCGGCGAAGGCGCGCGCGATGGCGACAGCGTCGTCACCGGTAATGCCTCCGTCGGCCCAGTCAGTGGCAGAGATACGCACCGACATCGGCTTGTGCGACGGCCAGACCGCGCGGAGCGCCTCGAAGATCTCCAGTGGGAAGCGCAGCCGATTTTCGAGCGAGCCGCCATACTCATCGGTGCGCGTATTCGTCAGCGGCGAGATGAAGCTCGCGAGCAGATAACCATGGGCGCAGTGCAGCTCCAGCATGTCGAAGCCGCAGCGCTCGCCGCGCTCGGCCGCCGCAACGAACGAATCCCGTACCGCGCTCATGCCGGGGCGGTCGAGCTCGCGCGGCACCCGACTGTCGGGGAAATAGGGCAGCGGCGATGCCGAGACCACGTCCCAGCCACCTTCGTCGAGCGGACGGTCGATGCCGTCCCACATCAGCTTGGTCGCGCCCTTGCGGCCGGCGTGCCCGAGTTGCAGGCAGATCTTCGCGGCCGAATTGCCGTGGACGAAATCCACGATGCGCCGCCACGCCGCCTCCTGCTCGTCGTTCCACAGGCCGGCGCAGCCGGGCGTGATGCGGGCGTCGCGGCTGACGCAGGTCATCTCGGTGAAGATCAGGCCGGCCCCACCTATCGCGCGTGAACCGTAATGCACGAGATGGAAATCGGTCGGCACGCCCTCGTTGGCCGAGTACATGCACATCGGTGACATCACGGCGCGGTTGGCGACCTCCATCTCGCGCAAGCGGAACGGCTGGAACAGCGGCACCGTCGGCTTGCCTGTATCGACGTCAAACCCGCTGTCGCGAACCTGTTTGGCAAAGGACTTCTCGACCTCGACCACGAAATCGGGCGCGCGAAGCTTGAGGTTATCGTAGGTAATCGCCTTCGAGCGCGTCATCACGCCAAAGGCGAACTGCACGGGGTCGAAATCCCAGAAGCGGTCGACATGCTCGAACCAGACCAGCGAGACGTCGGCGGCGTGCTGGGTCTTCTCGACCTCCTCGCGGCGGCCGTGCTCGTAAGCGTCGAGCGCGGCCTTGATATCAGGCGCCTTTTCGATCGCCTCCGCGAGCGCGATGGCGTCTTCCATCGCGAGCTTGGTGCCGGAGCCGATCGAGAAATGCGCGCTCGCCTTGGCATCGCCAAGCAGGACCATGTTGCCCTTGACCCAGCGCTTGCTGCGGATCATCGGAAAATTACGCCACATCGAGCGGTTGGTGAGCAGCTTGTGCCCATCGAGAAACCAGCCGAAAATCTCGGCCATGCGCGCGGCGGACTGGGTCTCGTTCAGGCCCGTCAGACCGGCGCGTTCGAAGGTCGCAGGGTCGGTCTCGAAGATCCAGGTCGAATGTCCGGCCTCGTATTGATAGGCGTGGGCGATGAACGGCCCCCACTCGGTCTCCTGGAAAATGAAAGTGAAGGCATCGAGCGGCCTGGTCGAGCCCATCCAGGCGAACTTGTTGGAGCGAAGATCGACCTCCGGCTGAAAATGCTCGACATATTTCTCGCGGAAACGGCTGTTGATGCCGTCGGCGATCAGCACGAGATCGGCGTCGGCGAAGCGGGATTCGTCATCGACATCAGCTTCGAAATGCAGGACCACGCCGAGCTCGCGCGCCCGCTCCTGGAGAATCAGCAGCAGCTTCTGCCGCGAGCAGCCGCAAAAGCCGTTGCCGCCGACCCGGTGGACGGTGCCGCGAAAATGCACGGCGATGTCGTCCCAGTAGGCGAATTCCTGGGTGATGCGGCGATAGCTCGGAAGATCGTGCTTTTCGAAATTGTCCAGCGTGGCGTCGGAGAACACCACGCCGAAGCCGAACGTGTCGTCGGCGCGATTGCGCTCGTACACCGTGACGTCGGCGCCCGGGCGCTGCTTCTTGAGCAGGATCGCAGCGTAGAGACCCGCAGGTCCGCCACCGATGATCGCGACTTTCATGGGAGCCTCGCCAATTCACCCGGCCATGAAAACTATTTTAAGCCTAAAATAATTTCGCGCAAGTCCCCGCTGCTGGCCGGGCGCCGAAAGGTGCCGGCCTAGTCGCCCCGGAAGACCGGCTTGACCTTGTTGGCAAAGGCTTCGAAGGCACGCTCGAAGTCGGCCGTGGTCATGCACAGGGCCTGGGCGACGGCTTCCGCTTCGATGGCCTCCTCAATGGACATTGCCCATTCCATCGCCAACATCCGCTTGGTCATGGTGTTGGCGAAGGTCGGCCCTTCCGCGATCTGCTGGGCCAGAACTTGCGCCTGCGGCAGCACCTGCTCCGGCGTCACGATGCGGCTGAAGAAGCCCCAGCGTTCGCCCTCCTCCGCGGTCATGAACCGGCCGGTATAGAGCAACTCGGAGGCACGGGACTGCCCGATGATCCGCGGCAGGATCGCGCATGCCCCCATGTCGCAGCCGGCCAGCCCCACCTTGTTGAAGAGGAAGGCCACCTTGGCCCCGCTTGCAGCCAGGCGCATGTCCGAGGCCATGGCGACGATCGCACCGGCTCCGGCACAGATGCCCTCGACTGCGGCGACGATCGGCTGAGGACAGGCCCGCATCGCCTTGACGAGATCGCCGGTCATCCGCGTGAAGGCGGTCAACCCCTTGGTGTCCATCTTCACGAGTGGTCCGATGATCTCGAACACATCGCCGCCGGACGAGAAATTGCCGCCGGCACCGGTCACGACGATGGACTTGACTGCATCGTCAAAGGCGCAGGCGCGGAAGAAGTCAGTCAGCTCCCGATAGCTTTCGAACGTCAGCGGATTCTTCCGCTCGGGACGGTTGAGCGTCACGGTGGCAACACCGTCAACCACGGCCAGCAGGAAATGCTGCGGCGAGTAATCCGCGAGCGGCACGGTGACGGGATTGGCTGGTCTGCTCATGCGATCTCCTTAGGTGTCTGTTCCGCGCCGCTAGATTTCGCCGCCTGCAACTGCGATGGCCTGTCCGGTGATCGCGCTGGCGCCCTGCCCGCACAGCCAAAGAACGGAATCCGCGACCTCCCGAGGCGCGATCAGCCGCCCTTGCGGATTGTGCTTGGCCAGCTCGGCGATGGCCTGCTCGCGGCTTCGTCCCGTCTTCTTCATGATGTTGTCGATGCTGCCGGCGACGAGATCGGTGTCGGTGAAACCAGGGCAAACCGCGTTCACGGTCACGTGGCTGCCGGCGAGCTCCAGGGCAAGCGAACGAACGAGACCGACTGCGGCGTGCTTGGCCGCGGCGTATGCGCTGACATAGGCATAGCCTTTGAGGCCTGCGGTCGACGCAATCACGACGATGCGGCCATAGGGACGATCCTTCATACCCGGCAGCACGCCGTGGATGGCATGGACGACGCCCATGAAATTGATGTTCATCATGCGCGCAAACAGGGCACTATCGGACTTTGCAAACGGCGCGGATTCGGCGCTGCCCGCATTGGCGATCAGGATATCGATCGGCTTGCGCGCATGAGCCTCGGCGATGGCGGCCTTCAGAGCGATCTCGTTCGCGACGTCGGCGACGGCCGCAAAATGCGCAGCGCCTGCGTTGACGGCCTCTTCGAGGGCCGCAGCGCTCCGGCCGACGATCGTCACGGTGGCGCCGGCGCCGACGAGAGCCGCTGCGATCGCGCGACCGATGCCGCGGCCGCCCCCGGTCACCAGCGCGTGCGGCGAGTGCGGCAATCCGGACATGCGCTGGCTCCCTCGGATCTCGTGGTCGTCTTCCGATATATTTTAACCTTCAAACTTTTGCAATGAAGACGCCGCTCGCCGGCGCGAATGCCGCGCCACGAAACACGGCCCGGAAATTGCTTTAAGTATAAAATTATCGCTTCCCATCGCCGCAAGGCCTGTTAGCATCCATGGGCCAAGCAGAAGGATGTCGCGTGTCGCAGCCTGTGCCAATGATAACAATGGACGGACGCTTCGCCTATGAAGCCGCAGGCGATCCGGGCGCGATCCCTCTGATTTTCCTGCACGGCATCGGCGGTGCGGCTCGGAGCTGGCGACAGCAGCTGGCGACGTTCGGCGACCGTTTCCGCGCAATCGCATGGGACATGCCGGGCTATGGCGGCTCGGCACCGCTCACCAGCGTCAGCATCGCTGCCCTGGCTGATGCGCTCCAGCTATTCATCGAGCAGCTCGGCGCAACAATGCCCATTCTGGTCGGCCATTCCATCGGCGGCATGATCGTCCAGAAATGGCTGGCGCAGTTCCCGAAACTGGCCCGCGCGGTGGTGCTGGCGCAGACCAGCCCCGCCTTCGGCAAGGCCGACGGCGATTGGCAGAGATCCTTCATCGCGGCGCGGCTTGGCCCACTCGATCGCGGCGAGACCATGACGTCGCTAGCGCCTTCTCTGGTGAAGGAGTTGGTCGGTGACGATCCGGATCCCAGGGGAATGGAGCTTGCGCGCGAGTGCATGGGGAGCGTGCCCGAGGCAAGCTATCGCGCCATGATGCTGGCCTTGATCGGCTTCGACCAGCGGGGCTCGCTGAAGGACATCTCGGTTCCGACGTTGCTGTTGTCCGGATCCAAGGACAACAATGCGCCCGCACCGATGATGGCGAAGACGGCGACCTACATTCCGGGGGCTGAATATGTCGAGCTCGCCGGCGTCGGTCATCTCGCCAACCTCGAACGTCCCGACGCCTTCGACGCGGCGCTCGGCCCCTTCCTCAATTCCGTGACGACCAAAGCGTAAGGTGATTGCGCGATGACCATGCAAGTCAGCAAGACAATTGGCGCGACCGGCAAGGTCGCGCTGGATGCTCCGATCTTCGATCCCGTCGCCTTCCGCCTCAGCGATGAGCAGGCCGGCATCATTGCCCGGGCACGGGAGATCGGCCAGACCGTGTTCGCCGATCGCGCCGCCACCTACGATCGCGAGGCGATCTTCCCGACCGAGAATTATCGTGACCTGCATCGCGTCGGCCTGCTGGGCATTGCCGTCCCCAAGAAACACGGCGGACTTGGCGCGAACTACCAGACCTATGCCCTGGCAGCCGCCGAGATCGGCCGCTATTGCGGCGCGACCGCACTGACCTGGAACATGCACGTCTGCTCGACCCTGTGGTCGGGCCCGCTGGCCGACGATCTCGACATGGATGCGACGACCCGCACCGAACACGAACGACGCCGCGCGGTCCATTACAAGCGCATCGTCGAGGACGGCGTGATCTATTCGCAGCCCTTCTCCGAGGGTGGTGCGGCGGCCGCTGGCGGCGTCGCCTTCGGCACGGAAGCAAAGCCCGTCAAAGGCGGCTGGATCGTCAACGGCAAGAAGATCTTTGCATCGCTTTCCGGCCATGCCGACTATTACGGCGTACTCTGCACCGAGATCGAGGAGGGCGAGAAGGCCTCTCGCCGTAACACGCTGTACCTCGCGATATCGGCCAAATCGGAGGGCGTTTCGGTCGTCGGCGACTGGGATCCCCTCGGCATGCGCGGAACGGTTTCGCGGACGCTGCTGTTCAAGGACGTGTTCGTCCCCGAGGATTCCGCGCTGATGCCGCGCGGCGTCTACTTCCAGGCGGCGATGCGCTGGCCGCACATGTTCCTGACGCTGTCACCGACCTATATGGGCCTCGCGCAGGCCGCCTATGATTTCACCGTGCGGTACTTACGCGGCGAAGTGCCGGGCATGCCGCCGGTCAAGCGCCGGATGTACCCGACCAAGCAGATCGCGGTCGCGCAGATGCAGATCAAGCTCGAGCAGATCAAGGGGATCTGGTTCCAGGCGGTCACCGAAGCCTGCGCCAATCCGAGCAAGGAGCAGGTGCTGCGGGCCTATGCCGCGCAGTATTCGGTGATGGAGGGCGCCAATGAGCTCGCGGCGCTCGCGATCCGCACCTGCGGCGGCCAAGCCATGCTGCGCTCGCTGCCGCTGGAGCGAATCTATCGCGACAGCCGCTGCGGCTCGCTGATGCTGCCCTGGACGGCCGAGCTCTGCCTCGATCGGATCGGGCGCGAGGCGCTGTACGAGGCCGGCGAGACGGACGACTGACGGTGGACCTCTGCAGCCTGATCGACCGCAATGCAGCGTTCGCGCCAGACAAGACCGCCATTGCCTACGAAGGCGAACGGCTGAGCTATGCGGATTTCACCGCGCGTATCGAACGAACCGCCACGGCGTTGAAGCAGGAGCTGGGCGTCGGTCGCGGCGATCGCGTCGCGATCCTGAGCCTGAACCGGCCGGACTATCTGGTCCTGCTCTATGCATGCGCGCGGCTGGGCGCGATGCTGGTGCCGTTGAACTGGCGCCTCGCCGTCGCCGAGCAACTCTTCATTCTCAATGACGCCGGCGCCAAAGTGCTGGTACTCGAACAGGCGTTCGAGGGAGTTCTGCCCGAGCTTGCGCCGGGGACGTCCGTTGTCGGCCTCGACTTCGCGCCGCCTCGCGGCGCGGCATTCGAAAGCCTGCTGGCCCGCAGCGACGGCACCAGCCGCAATCCGCACACCGATCTCTCCTGCCCGCTGCTGATCGTCTACACCTCGGGTACGACGGGGCGGCCGAAGGGCGCCGTGCTGCGCCAGGAGGCGCTGTTCTGGAACGGCGTCATGAGCCAGCACATGCACAACATGACGTCGGACGACCACGTGCTGACCGTGCTGCCGTTCTTTCATGTCGGCGGCCTCAACATCCAGACCACGCCGGCGCTCCAGCTCGGCGCCACCGTCACAATTCATGCCCGCTTCACGCCGGATACGGCGCTCTCCGCGATCGAAAACGAACGGCCGACGCTGACCGTGATGGTGCCGGCGATCATCCAGGCCGTCAGCGAGCATCCCTCCTGGGCAACCACCGATCTCTCCTCACTGAAGGCCGTCGCCACCGGCTCGACCATCGTGCCGCCGCATCTGATCGAGCGTTTCGTCGCACGCGACGTTCCGGTACTTCAGGTCTACGGCTCCACGGAAACCTGCCCCATCGCCGTCTATACACGCCTTGGCGGTGATCTCTCACGCGCGGGATCGACCGGACTTGCCGGCCTGTGCTGCGACGCCAGGGTGGTCGATCATTCCGGCAACGAGGTGCCGGCGGGCACGCCGGGCGAGATTGCCGTGCGCGGCCCCAACGTGTTCTTCGAATATTGGGGCAACGAGGCTGCAACACGCGAGGCGCTGCACGACGGCTGGTATCGCACCGGCGATATCGGCCTGTGCGATGCCGACGGGTATTTCTGGGTGCGCGACCGCAAGAAGAACATGATCATTTCCGGCGGCGAGAACGTCTACCCAGCCGAGGTCGAGCGTGTCCTGCTCGAGCACCCCGATGTCAGCGAATGCGCCGTGATCGGACGGCCCGATCCACGCTGGGACGAGGTCCCGATCGCCTACGTGATCCCACGATCCGGTCGCCGCCTCGAAGTCGACGAACTGAGAGCCCATCTGCAGGTGCAGCTCGCGCGCTACAAGGTTCCGCGTGATATCGTTTTCGTCAAAGACCTGCCGCGCACGGCGCTGGGCAAGGTCCAGCATTTCCTGCTGAAACAGCTTGATGCGCAGTCGCGTGCGCAAGGAGAAACGTCTTGAAGATTGCGGTTTTGGGAGGGGGAAACGGCTCTTTCGCGGCCGCGGGCGACTTTGCGCTGTCAGGGCATCAGGTGCGGCTTTGGCGCCGCGATGCCGACCAGGTGGCGGCGCATCGCGCCGCCGACTCGCGCATTCTGGTCAAGGACCACAACGGCCGCCACAATGTGAAGCTCGCGCTGGTCACGACCGATATTGCCGAGGCCGTCGGTGACGTGGAGCTGATCCTGTGTCCGGCTCCCGCCTTCGCGCAACCGGATATCGCCCACCTGCTCGCTCCGCATCTGCGCGACGGCCAGGTCGTCTTCCTGCCCCCGGCGACATTCGGCTCGATGATCTTCGCGCAGGCGGCGCATGACGCTGGGAACCAGGCCAAGGCGAGTTTCGCCGAAACCGGCACGCTGCCGTGGCTCACCCGCAAACACGGACCGTTCGAGGTCGCCATCACCATCCGCGCCAAACGGCTACCGGTCGGCGTGTTTCCGCTCGACCAGGCACCGCATGCGCTCGAAGTGATCGGCAGCGCGTTTCCCGATGCGATCGAGCCGTGCGGAGACGCATTGTCCGGTGCACTGATGAATGCCGGCCCGATCATTCATCCGCCGCTGATCGTGATGAATGCGGGGCCGATCGAACATTTCGAACGCTGGGATATCCATAAGGAAGGTACGCAAGCCGCGATCCGGCGGGTGACGGACGCGCTCGATGCCGAGCGGATCGCTGTGCGTGAAGCGCTCGGCTACGGCGCGCCGCATTTCCCGCTCGCTCATCACTACGCGAAGGAGGGCGAGATCTGGATGTATGGCCGCGGCTCGCACGACCGCCTGACCGATTCCGGCGACTGGCGCGAGCGGATCGTGCTGACTGAGCATCGCTACATGCGCGAGGATCTGCGGCTTGGGCTGTCGCTGCTGGTCTCCGTCGCCGGCCTCGCGGGCGTGTCCACACCACTGGCCAAGGCCTTCCTGTCGATCGGCGGCGCGATCTGCGGCGAGGATTTTACGCAAGGCGGCCGCACGCTCGGGACGCTCGGGCTCGACAAGCTCGGCAAGGCTGAATTGCAGACGCTGCTTCGTAATGGATTCTGACCGATGACCAGTCGCGCCAATATTGCCTGTCTCGGCGCCGGCCGCATGGGGCGCGGCATCGCCGTCGCGTTCGCCTACGCCGGGCACAAGGTCACGATGATCGACGTCAAGGCTCGCTCTCCGGAGGATTTCGCCAAGCTGGAGGCGGACGCGCTCGGTGAAGTCGGAAAGACCTTCGCCAGCCTGTCGAAGCTGGGACTGCTGACCGAGGCGGATGTCGATCCGCTGATCGCACGGGTCTCGGTGGTGCCGGCGAGCCGAAGCGACGCAGCGCTGGCAGACGCCGGAATGGTCTTCGAGGGCGTTCCTGAGGTCGTCGAGCTCAAGCGCGAGGTGCTGGGGACGGCCTCAAAGCAGGTCAGCCCTGACACGATCATCGCATCGACGACGTCGACCATCCTCGTCGACGATCTCTCGGGCGCGATCGTGAACCCGCGTCGCTTTCTCAACGTGCACTGGCTCAATCCGGCCTACCTCATCCCGCTCGTCGAGGTCTCGCCCGGCAAAGCCACCGACCCCGCCATCATCGACGAGGTCAAGGCTCTGCTCGAAGGCATCGGCAAGGTGCCGGTGGTGTGCGCGGCGACGCCCGGCTTCATCGTCCCGCGCATCCAGGCGCTGGCGATGAACGAGGCGGCGCGCATGGTCGAGGAAGGCGTCGCCAGCGCCGAAGAGATCGACAAGGCGATCCGCTACGGCTTCGGCTTCCGCTATGCCGTGCTCGGTCTGCTCGAATTCATCGACTGGGGTGGCGGTGATATCCTGTACTACGCCAGCCGTTACCTCGAAGGCGCGCTCGGCAGCGATCGCTATCGGGCGCCCGAGGTCATTTCCCGCAACATGCATGAAGGCCGGATCGGCCTGCGTACGGGCGCCGGCTTCCTGGATTACTCCGGGATGGATCTCGATGCTTATCGCGTGAAGCGGCTGCAGGCCATGGTCGACCTGCTCCGGCACTTCGACCTCGCCCGGCCGCCCGCGCGGGACGGCAGTTAGCCGAAGACGTCCTGAAGCACGCCTTCCCGCACCACGGCGACGCCATCGAGCTCGATGGTCGTTCCCATCATCGGCAGATCGAAATGGCCTGCCGTATAGCGGCCAGCGAATTCGTTCGCGCCGGTCGAGAACAGGAAATTGCCCGAGACGGCGCGGATCTCCGTGCCGTTGGTGTCGCGTTGGTCGTACATCGAGAGCGCTTCATAACGCGCACCCGGATTCATGCCAAAGCCGACATGCGACACGGCGTAGGCCTCGCGGTCACCCCAGGCCGCCAGATAGGCGCGCATCATCGCGGCATCCGTGCCCTCGCCTGCGAGCTCGACGACATAGTCGTCCTTCAACATCATC
The DNA here is from genome assembly GCF_936943645.1 of uncultured Bradyrhizobium sp. Lineage (GTDB taxonomy): Bacteria > Pseudomonadota > Alphaproteobacteria > Rhizobiales > Xanthobacteraceae > Bradyrhizobium. The sequence goes on from NZ_CAKZJO010000082.1 coordinate 54,863, forward strand.
GTCACCGGCGAGGTTAAATATCGCTTGAAAGTCAGGTTGATGTCGCCGGGCGCCATCACCAACGTGCCGTTGATGGTCCCGCGCTTGGGAAAGCTGACGACGATACCGCCCGGCCAATGCGCGAGCGTGCCGGGCTTGTCGGTCCAGCCCCACACACCGACCGTGGACGCGCCAACCATGTCGACATCCAGCGCAGTGCCGGCCTTCGAGGTCACCCGCATCCGCTTGGTCCCTCGCAGCATCTTCGCCGCCGCACGAACCCGCTTCTCGAGCGCGGAATCCGGCATCATGCGCTCCAGCGCCTCGGGATGCTCGTTCGAAATCACCAGGATCCGCGCACCGGCCTTGAGGATTTCTGGCGTCTCCACCGCGTGCATCAGACCTTCAATGGTGCAGTCCACCACAAAGCCGGCCTGCTGGAGCGCGGTGATGACCGGGCCAAGGCGCTGGATCGCCTCGCTCGCCCCCGTTGAACGCACCGGCACGATGTTGCGGTTACGCGGCGTCGGCATCACCACATGAAACGGTCGCGCGCCCATGCGCAGCAGGGCGAGCTCCGCCAGATGCACGTTCAATGCGCGCGACTGGGTCTCCGAGAGAATGGCCGCGGTATCGCCGGCCTTGACGGCGCATCGCTCAAAGATCTCGCAAAATGCATCGATCCATTTTGCCTCGATGCGATCAGCCAGCATGGGTCACTCCCGGTCTTGTTTCTTCTTCGTTCAGATCACGCTTCTGGGAAGCCGCGCAAGAGGTAAGACCGCAAGGCGCCCAGCAGGGCGTTCAGAATCAACCCCAACAGCGAGATCGTGATCAGCGGCACGAACATGTCGACGGCCTGAAAAGTTCGCGCCGCGGTGACGAGCGCATGCCCCAATCCGTCCGTCGACGTGATCATCTCGGCCAGAAACACCACGATGCAGGAAATGACAAGGCCGATCCGGCACCCGGTCAGGATCGACGGCATCGCCGCCGGCAACACCACCTTGAACAGAATTTCGGCGCGCGACGTTCCCGCCGCCATTGCCGACCAGATCAGCTTCTGCTCGACAGTCGAGGCGCCGTAATAGGTCGAGAGCAGGATAGGAAAGAGCGCATCCGCGGTCACCAAGGTGATCTTCGATCCATGGCCGAATCCGAGCAGCAGCAGCAGCGCCGGATAGAGCGCGACCTTGGGCAGGGGGGCCAGGACGCGAACGATCGGCCGCACCACGGCATTGATCGCAGGACTGGCGGCCGCGGCGATGCCGACACTGACGCCGAGCACGACCGCAATCGCGAATCCGGCAAACAGTCGGATGAGGGTTGCCACGATCTCCTGCTGAAACGTCCACGTCACGAGCTGCTGGAGCAGCCGACTGAACACGAAGCCCGGCGGCGGCAGCAGGACCGCGGGCGCAAAGCCGAAGGACACCAGACCCTGCCACAGTGCGATGACCAGCGCGATCGGGACAATTCCGAGAAAGACGTTTGAGGAGAGAAGGCGCGTCATCACGAGAAGCTCAGCGGCAGGTCGAACTGGGGCTCGGACCAGCGCACGAGTCTCGCCCGAACCCTTTCGAAAATCGCGTCGAAGCAAATCCCCATGGCGCCCACGATGATGATCATCGCAAACACGGTGTCATACTGGCCCATGTCGAGCGCGTTGAACAGAATGTTGCCGGCACCGGACTGGCGGGCGATCATCTCGCTCGTAATCATCGTGATCAGCGCCAGCACCAGCCCCGTTCGGCATCCGGTCAAGATTTCCGGCAACGCCGCGGGCAGTACGATCCGCACCAGGCGTTGTGCGGGCGACAGCCCCATCGCGGCACCCGACCACAGCATCTTCTCTTCGACGGCCTTGGCGCCTTCGAAGCTATGGTAGATCACGGGAAGGCTGACACCGAGGAAGATCACCAGCGTCTTGGTGACATCGCCGACGCCCAGCCACAGCATGATGATCGGCATCAAGGCGGCTTTCGGCACCGGATAAATCACCATCAGAAGCGGATTGAAGAAAGCCGCGACGCTCCGGCTGCGTCCCATCAACAGGCCCAGCGGAATCGAAACCAGCACCGCCACGCAGAACCCGAGCGCCATGCGGCGAAGCGAGGCCAGGATATTGATGAGGGATTCCTTATCGCCGAGAATATCTGGAATCGCCCGGATCGCCTCGATCGCCGTCGGGAAGCTGTCGTTCTTCAGCACAAGCGAAGCAACCTGCCACACCGCCAGCAGCCCGATACAGGCCAGCACCGGAGCGGCTCTCCTGACCAATGTGGCCGGCGACATCATGAAGCAGGCCCGGCTTCGTCGCTTTCATCGAACATGCGCTCGATATCGACGACATACTTCTGATAGCGCGGGTCCAGCAACAGCTCGTTGCGGCGACGCGGCCGCGGCAGATCGATGTCGATGACTTCCCTGATGCGACCGGGAGATTTCGACATCATGACGACTTTGTCCGACAGGAAGACCGCCTCGTCGACCGAGTGGGTGACGAACAGAACCGTCTTGCGGTCGCGCTCCCAGATGTTCAACAGATCGTTCTGCAGGCGGGTTCGCGTATGGGCGTCGAGCGCCCCGAACGGCTCGTCCATCAACAGGACTTCAGGATGGTAGGCGAGCGTCCGTGCCAGCGCCACGCGCTGCTTCATGCCGCCCGACAGCTCCTTGGGATAGAAATTCTCGAAGCCCTTGAGGCCGACCATCTCGATCAACGCCCGGCTCTGCGCTTCGGCCTCGGCGGCGCGAACGCCCTGCTGACGCGGGCCGTACATCACATTGCCGAGCACGGTCTTCCACGGGAACAGCGCGAATTCCTGGAACACCGGTCCGCGGTCCGGACCGGGCCCAGTGATCGCCTGCCCTTTCATCCTCGCCGCACCGCTGGTCGGGCTGACGAAGCCGCCGACGATATAGAGCAGTGTCGACTTGCCGCAGCCGGACGGACCAAGGATCGAGACGAAGGCGCCCTCCTCGATCGACAGCGAAATGTCCGAAAGCGCCACATGATCCTTGCGCGCCGAGGTCTGAAAGACCTGCGAGACATGGTCGATCTCGATGATTACAGAAGCCGGCTCTTGTGATGTCACCGGTCTCACCCATTCGCTCGATCTCGCAGGTACTGCCGTCATTCCGTCGCTCGTCTCACCGTAAGACACAAGCTTAGCAAGAAGTCTGCCAGACCGGCGATCGTTTGCGCACCCGTGCGATGCGTCATTCGAACCACGGCCATTCTGCCGGGCCTTCATGTGTCACGGCTCCGCCCGGCGCCTGCCCAACCAGTCGCGCATATTTTGCCAGTGCGCCTGCACGATGACGCGGCGGACGCTGCTTCCAATCGCGGCGCCGCGCAGCGAGTTCCTGCTCATCGAGCAGGACATCCATCCGCCGGTTCGCGGCATCGATCCGGATCCTGTCACCGTCGCGAACGAGCGCCAGCGGACCACCGACGAAAGCCTCGGGAGCCACGTAGCCGATGCACATGCCGCGGGTCGCGCCGGAGAACCGGCCATCGGTGATCAGCGCCACCTTTTCGCCCATGCCCTGCCCGTAGATCAGCGCCGTAACGCCAAGCATCTCGCGCATGCCGGGGCCACCGACGGGGCCCTCATTGCGGATGACGAGAACCTCCCCCGCCTTGTAGCTCCGGTCGCGAACGGCTTTGACACAAGCCTCCTCATCCTCGAAGACGCGCGCGACGCCTTCGAAGAACTGGCTCTTCAAGCCTGCAACCTTGATCACCGCACCGTCGGGACAGAGATTTCCCTTCAGCACCGCCACGCCGCCGTCAGGCATGATCGGCGCACGAGACGCGTAAACCACCTCGCCGTCCGGCGCGTTCGCCGCGCCGTATTCTTCAGCAAGCGTGCGGCCGGTGATGGTGATGCAGCTGCCATCGATATGGCCGCTCTGGATCAGTTCGCGGATCACCACGGCGGCGCCGCCGATGTCGTAGACATCCTTTGCGGTGTATTTGCCTCCCGGCCGCAGGTTTCCAATCAACGGCGTTCGGGCAAAGACCTCGCCCACGTCATCGATCGTGAATGCGATGCCGGCCTCGTTCGCGATCGCCGGGAGATGCAGCGCGGCGTTGGTCGAGCCTCCCGTCGCCGCGACGATCGCCGCACCGTTCTCGAGTGACTTCCGTGTCACGATGTCGCGCGGCAACGGCCCGCCGCGCTCCAGCATTTCCATGATCAGGCGTCCAGCCTGCCGCGAGATTTGCGCACGCTCTGCATAGACACCGGGCACCATCGAGACGTTGGGAATGGTCAGCCCCATCGCCTCTGAGACCATGCCCATGGTGTTCGCAGTGAATTGGCCGGCACACGCGCCGATCGTCGGCAGGCAGGCGCGCTCGATCCGCTCGAGCGTGGCGCCGTCAATCTCGCCGGTCATGAAGCTGCCGACGGCCTCATAGGAGTCGAGCACCGTCAGCGTACGCCCGTCTACGCGCCCCGGCAGCGAGCTGCCGCCGTAGATGAAAATGGACGGCACGTTGCAACGAACCATGCCCATTATCACGCCGGGAAGCGTCTTGTCGCATCCGCCGTATCCGATCAGCGCGTCGTAGGCGAGGCCATGGACGACAGCCTCGATCGAGTCGGCGATCAGCTCGCGCGAGAACAGCGAGAACTTCATGCCCTCGTGGTTCATGCTGATGCCGTCGGACACCGAAACCGTCGAGAATTCACGCGGCGTGCCGCCGGCCTCCTCGATGCCGGTCTTGGCTGCAGCCACCTGGAAGTCGTGGGTCATGTTGCAGGGCGTCTGCTCGCCCTTCATGCTGACGACGCCCACCATCGGCTTGGCAATCGCAGCGTCGTCGAGCCCCATGGCACGCATGAATGCCCGGTGCGGGGCGCGGTCGAGGCCGTCTGTCGTAACTCGTGAGCGCAACTTCTTCATGCGTGCATCTTCTTCATGCAGCGGCCAGGATATCCTGGACGCCGCGAGATCCTTGGCCGGCTCGCTCGTGTGATGCCTATTGCAGCGGAGCGACGATCGTCGGATGCTTGAACTGAGCGACATCCAGTTTCGGCAACATTCCGGTCTCTGCGTAGATGTCCAGCATCTTCTGGATCGCGGGGAAGTTCGGTGCGGCACCCGGATCTCGGCCGAAATCGTTGTCCTTGAGCAGATAGGTCTCGAGCACCGGAATAGGCGCCTTCAGCACTTCGTTGACGACCTTGAGAGTCTCCTCGCGGTTCGCCAGCGCCTTCTTCATGCCCGAGGTGATATCACGGACGTAGGCCTTGACCACCTCCGGGTTCTTGTCGACGAAATCGGCACGGCAGGCCTCCAGGATATGCACGATGTTCGGCATGGCCTCCGACAGTGAAAACAGCTTTCTTGTGCCACCCTTTGCCTCCGCGCGCGCAGCAAACGGCTGGTTCATGTTGACGGCATCGACACGGCCTTGGCGCAGCGCGTCCTCGGAGACGGCAAAGCCAACCTCGACCAGCTTGATATCCTTGGTCGGATCGACTCCATTCTGCTTCAGCAGCAGGTTGAACGGACCTTGTGTACCGCCCCCGATCACGGAAATGCCGACCGTCTTGCCCTTGAGGTCGGCGATTGTCTTGATGGGGGAATCGTCCTTGACGGCCCAATACACCGAGAAACCGCCCGGCTTCTCGAACACGTGCTGCGCGACGATATAGGCTTTGAGATTGCCGCCGACCACACCGTTGGCGAGCGAGAGCGGCGCCTGCGTCGCACAGTCCAGCGCGCCGGCCGCCAGGGCCTGCGTCATCGGCGCGGTGCCCTGAAACTGGGTCCATTCGATGTTGTAGGTCTTGCCGATATTGGGAAACTCAGCCGGGCGGCGCATCATCCAGTATTTTGATTCCTCGGCCGGGATGGTCCAGCCAACGCGGATCGTCTGCTGCGCCCATGACGGGCTTGCCCCCGCGCTCACGGCGGCCGCCGTCCCCAAAGCCAGGATCCACTTCGAAACGGTTCGCATCGTGCCCACTCCGCTGCTCCGGCGCCGACCGGCGCCACCCAACCCGACCGCCTCAAATGTTTCATGGTTCAAACAATCAGGCAAGCCATGCGAACCGGCTGGTTTCGCCGCCTGAAGCGCAATGTATGGTAAGGCGGCATCGCGCTGCGGCAGAAGGAGGCAACCTATGGCTGATACGAGCAAGGCAAACCCGCAGAGCGTCGAGAGGCTCGGCTATATCGGCCTCGGGCTGATGGGAACGCCGATGACCCGGCGCCTGCTCAAGGCTGGCCATCAGGTGACGGTCTGGAACCGGTCGGAGGGCAAGGTCGGTCCGCTTGTCGAAGCCGGCGCCAAGCGTGCAGGCACGCCTCGCGACCTCCTGGCGAATTCGGATATCGCTTTCATGTGCGTGACGGATGCGTCGGCGGTCGAAGAAGTGATCTTCGGGCCGGAGGGTCTGGCAGCGACGGCTGGTGCAGGCAAGCTCGTCGTTGACTTCTCGTCAATTCATCCTGACGCGGCGCGCGACCTCGCCAAGCGACTGAAGAGCGCAAATGGCACCGGCTGGATCGATGCACCGGTATCCGGCGGGACGAAGGGCGCCGAGGAAGGCACGCTCGCGATCATGGCCGGCGGAGAAGCAGGCGATATCGAACGGGTCAGGCCCTACGTGCTGGCCATGGCGCGCAGGTTCACGCATATGGGTCCGACCGGTGCCGGTCAGACCACAAAACTCTGCAATCAGGTGATCGTCGGTTGCGCGATGGCCGTCCTTGCAGAAGCCACGCGCCTTGCCATCAATTCGGGAATTGACGCCAATCGCTTGCCCGAAGCGCTCGCCGGCGGCTTCGCGGATTCCATTCCGCTTCAGCTGTTCGTGCCGCGGATGGTCCAAGGTGTTCACGCGCCTCCGCTGGGTCACATTGCCACGATGCTCAAGGACCTCGACACAGTTGCTGATGTCGCACAGGCGACGTCAACGCCGGTGCCGATGGCATCGCTTGCGGGACAACTCTTCAGGTTGGCCAAGGCCGCGCGCGGCGCGGAAGCGGACGCGCTGGAGATTTACAAACTATCGGCGGCAAAGACCTAAGCTACCGAGCGCGCCCCGGAGCACGCCAGGGTCACTTCTTGCGCTCGTCGTCTGCGAGAAATCGACCGAACGCGCCCCGCGCGAAGAGCAGCGGCTCCGTCGCGTTGTAGGTATAGGCCTCGACCGCGCCGAGAAAGATCACGTGGTCGCCGCCATAATAGCGATTGACGGACCGGCATTGAAAATTGGCAACGCTCTCGGCAAGCACCGGCGCATTGCCGAGGCCCGGCGTCCAGTCCACGCCGGTGAATTTGTCGTCCGAGGACTTGGCGAATTTGGTCGCAAGGGCCTGCTGCGAGGCGCCGAGCACGTTGACCGTGAAATGGCTGGCGTTCTGGAAAATGGTCAGGCTCGAGGAATAGACAACCAGGCTCCATAGCACCAGCGGAGGATTCAGCGAGACGGAGGCGAACGAATTGCATGTCAGCCCATAGGGCTTGCCGTCAGGCGCCGCGGCCGTGATGATCGTCACACCCGTTGCATAGGTTCCGAGCGCGTTGCGAAAGTCGCGAGGATCGATCGGCGAGCTGTCGCTCGCGAATTCATTGGCTGGATCGGGACCGGCGGGCTGCTTCGGCAGATCATTCATCAGCCGGCCTCACAGCGTGAGATTCTCGGAGGGCAGGCCCAGCGCCACCCGTCCATAGTTGGTCCCGGCCGCATCGAAATTGAATGCGAGATGCGAGTTGATGGCGTGTGCATCACGGAACTGCCGCTGCAATACGCCGGTCGTGAACAGGCCGCGCGCACCGCTTGCGGCAAACAGCATCGAGACCGCGTCCGTGCACAGGTTCACTGAAAAGGACCCGTCGCGCCGATATCTGGTCTTGGTCGCCATATCAGGAATGTGCCCGCGCCGCGCGTCTTCCATGGCATCGAGGCACGCCGACCGCATGATCAGGCGCGCGGCGTCGATCTTCGCCGAGGCCTCCGCGATCTTGATCTGAGTGCTTTGGAAGTCGCTCAGCTTGGCTCGATTGTAGGTCGAGATACGGTGACGTGCGACCTCCGTGTAATCGTCGAGGCACGCTTGCGCATTCCCCAGGGCGACGCCGGAAAGAACGTATGGAAACAACGAGAACACAGGCAGCGCATACAATGGATTCGGATTGATCTCGCTCCCCGGCGTCGGGCCACCTGCGAGCTCGCCGACAGCGACGGTCATGTGGTCGGCCACGAAGGCGTCCCTGACCTCCACGTCGCAAGACCCCGTCCCGCGCAACCCCGCGACATTCCAGGTATCCAGCACCTTGTAGTCGCCCTTGGGCAGCAGAAAGATCCGATACTCGATGCCATCAGCCTCGTCTTCGGAATAGACCACGCTTGCCAGCATATTCCATTCGCAGGAGGCAACGCCGGACGAGAATGGCCAGCTGCCGCGCAGCTGGTATCCGCCCTCCACCCTCGTGGCGCGCCCGGCGGGAAAGATGAATGAGGAAGCGATCAGCGTGTCCGGATCACGGCCCCAGACCAGATCCTGCGCCTTCGGCTCGAACATGCCGAGCATCCAGTGATGGCTCGCCAGATTGGCAAGATTCCAGGCCACCGACGCATCCGCTTGTCCGAGCAGCTCAGCGCAGTCGACGAGGGCGACATAATCAAGCTCGGCACCGCCAATCCGTGCCGGCTGGAGCATCCGGAACAGACCGCCGTCGTGGAGATCCTTCTCGGTTTCCGGCGGGAGATGCCGCATCTCCTCCGTTCGCGCCGCCCGCTCGCGAAGCCGGGGCACGAGGGCCTGAGCCTTCGCGATCATTTCCGCATAGGCGCGTTCGCTGGCATTTGATCCGGTGGGCTGACCCATGCTCGGCTTTCGACCCGGCGCCATTCTGTCCCTCACTTCGCGTATTTATGCGGCCGCCCTTTCGCCAAATCAAGCCAATGCAGCTGACACCGCTTCAAAGCGGGCGCGTCGGACGCCATGGGACCGACCGCGAACCTAGCCCGTCAAGGGTTTGCCTGCGCCAAAGACTCCCTTCTGGGTAAATGCCGTGATCCGACGCTCGTCATAACCGAGCACGTTGCGCAAGACGTCCTCGGTATGCTCCCCCAGCAGCGGAGCAGCAACGGGATCGACCGCACCGGTCAGGCTCATGGTAATCGGCGGCTCGATGTTGGGCACCCATTCGGCGGTACGATGCGGAATCCGGCTCAAGCGATGGCGTTCGCGAGCTTCGGGCGCATTGAACCCCTCCTCGACCGTCCGGAGATAGCCGACCGGAATATTGGCGAGCTTCATCTTTGCCATCCAGTTCTCGAGGGTATCGCCGGCAAAGACCTCGGCAATGGCTGCGCGCAAGAGCTCCTTGTTCTCGGAGCGGGCCTTGCGCGTGGAAAACTGCGGTTCGGTGATGAGATCCGGGCGGTTGAACACTTCGAGCACGAGCCGACGATAGAGCCGATCGTTGGCGCAGGCCATGTAAAGCGGTCCGTCCGAAGCCTCGTAAACGCCGACGGTGGGCGACCCGCTGGGTGAATTGCCGAACCGGCCGGGATTTTCACCATTGATGAGATAGGCCATGCCGAAGAAGCCGGTCATCCCCATCGCGACGTCGAACAGAGCGACCTCGACATGCTGCCCGCGGCCGAGGCGGTCCCGCGCGAGCAGCGCCAACAGTATCGCATTACAGGCGGACATCCCTGTCGCCATGTCAACAATGGGGGGACCGGTACGCACCGCGGGGCCATCCGCAAATCCATTGAGCGACATGAAACCGCTCTCGGCCTGCGTGATGGGATCGAAGCCGGGACGCGAGGCGAACGGTCCGGAACGTCCATAGGCGGAGATCGAGCAATAGATCAGCCGTGGATTGAGCGGTGCGACCGTCTCATAATCGAGCCCGAACTTCTTCATGACCCCGCTTGAGAAATTCTCCACGACCACGTCCGCCTTGCGGATCAGGTCAAGTGCGATCTCGCGGGCTTCGGGCACGGAAAAGTCGAGCGCAATGCCGCGCTTGTTGCGGTTCAGGCTCAGATACGCGGCGCTCTCGCCGCCAATCTCGGCGTGCTCATAGGCGCGGGTGTCGTCGCCGCCGTCGGGATTCTCGATCTTGATGACGTGCGCGCCGAAATCGGCGAGCGTCTGCGTGCAGGCCGGGCCGGCGACGACACGCGTGAAATCGATGACGAGCAGGCCATCGAGCGCGGTTGCCCCTCCCGTCGCACGCGACGAACGTTCTGGCAATTCAGGCTTGTTGGGCATCGATGGCGCGCTCCCTTACATCGGCTTATGGCTGCCGAATTTCCCGCGACAGCAAACTTAAAGCCCGGCGCCGCCAACTTCGCAAGTGCTTCGCTGGCATGGGCTCAAAACGCAAAAAGGACCCGACAGCCGTCAGGCTGCCGGGTCCTCGAGCATGCCAGGCATGCGGGGTCGAATTACAACTCGTTCTGGCTGTATGGCGCTATCGTTCCGTGTGGTGGGAAACCCCCGGTCAGTGAAGCCATTTCCTCCAATAGAGCGTATGCGCCCAAGCCCAAGGCATCTCGGGTTCGAAGAGCCGATAACCTGCCTGAATGAAGTTGTTCGCAGACACCGGGTTATCCGTCGTGTCCGAGACGATGCTGTTCCATCCCACACGCCGTCCTCTCGCCTCGACGACGCGCATCAATCTGCGCTGGAGGCCGCGCCCCCAGTGACGCTGCAGAACACCAACTCGGGAGAAATACCCACCATTTCTGACATGCGTGGAGGGAACTACGCCGGCAAAGCCGATTGCATTATCATCGTGGTAGGCTAACCACCACGCCCCCAACTCGAATCGAGGCATGACGGCCGAATCCAGGAACGTCAACTGATGCAAATCAGACAATGCATCAGCGACCTCGTCATCGGATGCATCGACGATGCGGATTCTGTACATGGATCAGACCATTTGCGAGGAATGACATGACCGAAACTGCGGCGTTGCCGCCGGAGCGCGAATTCTCACTTGCCGAGCACGACTTTGACGCCTAGCCAAACGGCTCCCATCAATCCCGTGGCGACCACCGTGACCACGGCTTTGAAGGTGTAGCTCTGCGCCTGCTCCACGCTCTTGCGCCACCTGCGCAGGTGCTGGAAATCCGCCCTCAGTTCTTTGCGATCGTCATCTTCGATTCCAAAAGCCGCCAGCACGGATGCCACGGCCTTCAATACGATCGCATCGATGCTCTCCTGCTGGAGCCTGTGCTGCTCGGCCAGCGTCTCGGCGACAATGGCCTTGATCTCGTCGTCCGCCATCTTCATCGCTTGATGATCCTCGCAACATTCTCGAAGCCGCGCTTGGCGAAGTAGAACGATACGACCAGGTTCGCCGTGATCGCTGCAAATCCCGCCAGAGCGTCCGTCGAGCCCAATCCTAGAACCTTGTCCCAGACAAGGAGCTTCGCGAAATAAAGCGTCACGCAATAGCCCATCAACTTGTCCGGCTCGTACCAATGCCCGATCTCCGCGATGCGGTACTGCATGACAGCGTTGGTCTCGGCCGTCTGCGACGCGATCTCGCGCGCGGCGAGATCGGCCGCAATCTTGCTGTCGACATTTTCGGCCTTCAGCTTGGCGCTGTAGGCTTCGATCAGCGCCTTGACAACGGGGCCGCCGAGAAACGAGATGATCGTCATCCACATCAGGTGCTCCTCCGCAGAGTTCGCAAGCGTGCGATGATCGTCACCACGGAGATCACCAACAGAATGCGTCCCGTTGTCTTGACGTCGCCGATGGCTGCGCCGATCTGGTCCTTGACGGCGGGATCTCCAAGCGTGTCGGCGAGGTCGTCAATGACCGAAGCCATCGCACCCGCGAGCGCGACGCAATAGCTCCACGCAATCGTCACGGAGTTCAGGCAGATCGCCTTGAGTCTTGCGAGCATCATGATTTCCTACGCAGCGCCGCTACCCGGGTCTTGACCGAGTTGATGAGAGCCTCAGTTCCAGACACCAGCTTGCGGAGCGGATCTCTGCAGAACCAGCAAGCTCCAAAGCCCGCAGCAAAGACGAAGATGTCGAGGATCGTCCGCATTTTCATGTCCTTCCGAGAATTGCTTTGAACAAATTGACGACGAACGCGCCGATCGAACCCTTCGATGGGTTCGCCAATGAGGGCTTCGCAGAACCTGCGACAGGCGGCCTCTCTGCATCCTTCGCCCTCGCAAGGCTGATTTCGGGATCGATCTCCATCAGCGCGATCAGAAGCGCCGCGCATCCGAGTTGCGGATCGACCTTGCCTGGGTCGTAAACGCCATCGCGGACATATTTCCCGGCGCGGTATTGGTCGGTACCGGACCAGAGATAGGGCGACGGCATGCCGCGGGTTGCGTAACCTAGCCCGTTGTAAGTCTCGAGCGCCGTCAACGCCGCTGCAACCGACCAGTCCTTGTGTCGCGCAAGGAAGGGAGGACACTTGGCCAGCGCATCGATCGCCGCAGCCTCCCATGAGGCGAACGGGCCACGCCGCGCCGGCACGTGGACCGACACGCGATCCCACGGGTCACCCTGCGCCAGCGATCCCCGCCAGTCCTGTGAGGATTCCCGCTCATGAATGACGGCGATCGCCGGCCAGGGAACGCCGGTCTCGCGTTCGACGGCCTGGTATCGGGCCTTGGCCTTGTAGAGACGCAAGGCAACCTTGGCCGCCTCGGCCTTCCGGGTCGGCCTGGCATTGGACCAGCGGTCCGCATTCGCCCGCGTGAGGGCGTTGAGGTCTACCATTGGGGGTACTCGATTATGATTGAATGCGCTTTGTGTAGGCGACGCTGGCGGCCGCAAAGAACCGCACACGCAATCGAAATTCGAACCGTTTCCGTGGAAAAGGGGGCCGGGCGTACGCTTCCGCGGATTGCCAGGCTATTTCCGAGTATTGCGCTATCTGAGGCTGTGCTATTACCTACAGACTAAGGGAGCGATTGAATGGGACTGGTCAAAAAGATCGAAAACAAAATCGTACGTCCCGCGTTGCGGTGGGCACGTCCGGCCAAGCGCGTAACGCTGGGCGGGATCACCATCGAATACAAGGCTGAGCTCGACGGCGGGGGAATCGAATTCGGCCAGGATTTCATTCCGTTCTTGCGATCCCGCAACATGCCTAAGCAACAGCGCGCTTTTGAATGGTGCTCCGGCCCTGCCTTCATAGGGTTTTCGCTACTGGGGAACGGTCTCTGCGAAACGCTCTGCTTGGCGGACATCAATCCGGCGGCCGTAGATTCCTGCCGGGGCACCGTACGACAGAACCGCCTTGAAAATAGCGTTTCAGTTTACCATTCGAACAACCTTCAGAGCATACCTGAGAGCGAGCGATGGGATTTGGTAGTAAGCAATCCGCCCCATTTCGTCGATCAGTACGAAGGGGATATCCGCGCACATGATCCCGGCTGGAACATCCACCGCGAGTTCTTCTCCACCGTACCCCAGTATCTTAAGGACGATGGAGTCATTGTTCTGCAAGAGAACAATCGCGGATCGACGGTCGAAACCTTCCGCGAGATGATCGAGCATGCCGGACTCGAAATCACCTTTACCCACGGTGACAGCAAGGAACTCACTGCAACGAGTGAGTTCTTCTTTATCGGAATCGTGAAGAAAGGAGCCTCTCCGCCCAAATGGGCTAAATGATCCTCAGGATTTTGTTTAGCATCATCGTTGGTTGCATATTGGTGAATACGGCAGAAACGCCACCTTGCGGGGCGCCAGCGAAGGTCGATGGTGCCTGTGACGCGCTTATCGGACTGCCATTATTCGTGGTACCGGCTCCGTTGCCGTTGGCCCAAAAGCTACCGGGGCAATTCACAACGCTTGGGCTGATCGTGATCGCGCCGTTGGCTATTGTGCCGGTAGGCGTATAGGGCGGAAGGTTCGCAGTAACAAGCTGGCTTGTTTGACCACCGCCCGTCGCGCCGCGAGTATTCCCATCTGGGTATATGGTTGCGGAATTGACGACTGACGAACTGCTATCCAACATCGCCACTACGCGGCCTCGAAGATCTGGGACGTTGAAGGTCGTTGAGCCATCTCCGCTCCCGAAAGTCGTGCCCACGAGCGCGAAGTAGGCCGTGTAGGTGGAGCGCGAGATTGGTTGCCCCGCCGGAATTATAAAAGCTGAATTGGGCGCGATGGCACCTGTGTAATCGATCAGCCCTCCAATTGGCACCAGATATGGAGATCCATAGAAGCCCCGCAAATAGAATGCCTGATCTGCGTGATTATACACCGCCACATAAGGAGTACCTTGGATCAGCACACCGACCGGAAGTTCCGCGCTCGGCGCAGATCGCAGTGGCTTCCCACCCAGCGAATCGACATTGATCGTCACAGTCGCGCCGTTCGTCGCATGCGGCGTGAACGCGATCATTTGGCCGTTCAATTGCGCGAGCGACTGAAACACCTGGTAGGTACTGACGGCATAGGCGGTGCTGGTGCCGGTCGTGACGATGGCGCCAGCGACGTCGTCGCGGTACTTCGCAATCGCCGCCATCATCGCGCGAGCCGAGTCGTTGACGCTGGCGGGCGACTGGCCTTCGGCCCAATTGATCGTCGAATCTGCCGTGGCGTCGGCGGACGCCGTTTGCGACCATCTGTAAAGAGTCATCCATTATCCTTGTTCGATTGCGACGCCGTGAGGCGTCATCGCGCGGCCCGATAAGGTCGCGGCTAATTGCCTTCAGTCCGGCGCTTTCGTCTCATTGCCGCACAGCGCAATGTACTGATCGCAGCGACAGGATGGCGCCCGGGCCGTCAGGAGGTTGCGGATCACGCCTGCGGGGACGCCGGGACTTTCGCTTGCGATCCGGGCGACGCGCGCGTCGATGATGCCGTCGATCTCGGCTCGCAATTCCTCGATGCGGTCTTCAATTCTGGTCGTGCGTTGCGGCTTCGTTACCATTGGCGTCTCCGTCCTTCGCTTTGGCCTCGAGCGCTGCCAGCTTCTGGCGCGCGGAGGCAGCTTCGTTTTGCGCCCGCCGCAGCGCACGTTCGCGCTGCGCTTCGTGCGCGGCGAGATAAAGCTGGATGTCGTAAGGGAGCGCGGCGAACCGCTGCTTGAACGGCCCCGGCCAGGACCGTGGTGGTGAGACGGCTGCGGTCGCGCTGATCGCGCTCGCCGCCGCGCCGCCGAGGGTCGGATCGGCGAGACCGAGCGACACGTGCATCCGCGAGATATCCTGCACAGCCGGCCAGAGCCGGCTCATACCGAGCGAGGCGCAATCGGTCACGAAACGTGCGATCGACGCCGGCGCGGCTGGACAGGCGGTCACGCCGTTCAGTTCACACCATCTCGCGAATATCGGCGCATCGCGCAGGCGCGCCTGCGCAAGCGCCGTCAGCAGTGGATGGGTCATCGCTTGGCTTTACGCAAGGCCTCATGAAGGCTGCCCATGTGCCGACGCAGATCGACGAGCTGAACCCGCTTTCGCAAGCTATGAGGGCTTGAGTCGATCTCTCCGCCCAATTCGGCGTCGAACCTCTCGAGCGCGGCCACGCGTTTCTTCAGTCCGTAGAGCGCGAAGTTCTCCGCGATGCGATCCGATGACATCGGCTCGCCATAGAGATTCCCGGTGATGGATTCGGCTCGTTCAATGATATTTCGGTCGTCTTCACTCATAATGCGCGTCCTCAGACATCATTTCGGTCGACCGGTCAGTACGGCGAGAAAAAGATCGGCGGCGAGATACGAAGCTCGGGTCTTTCGGCCGGCTGCTGCGACGGCGTTGGCTGACCCATCGTGTCCGCCCTGGCTCCCGTTGCGGCAGGCGCGTTCATCTCATCCATGGGATACCCGAGGCCCGCGTACGGGTGGAGTTCATGCCGGATCCTGTGATCCGGCTCGGACCAGATGAGCCGGGCTCGCTCGTTCAGACCGGGAAGAATTCCTGTCCCGTAGCCCTCGGTTACGACATACAGGTCGTCGCCTCTCTGCACGATCGAACGAAAGACGTTGCCAGGATGGAGAACATGACCAGGCTTCGTGGTGTTCACGATCGTCAAGCGGTCGTCATCCACGTGCTGGCGAATGGGGCCCAATCCTGGGACATCCATGACCGCTCCCTCGGCGCTGGTTTGGTCGCCTTGAAACGGTATCGCATGCCTTTTGAGGGCTTCAAACGCCGATAGAGGCGTGTTGCCCTGCTTGGTGTTTCCGACCCACTGTTCTGTTTGGTAGTGGTGCGGCCCGCTCGGCACCGTGATCTGCCGGCCGCCCGAGAAAGGAATTCGGTATTGTATTGGCGATTGCATCGTAGGATCCACGCGTAACGCTCCACTTGCTTGCAATGGGAATTGAGCGCACGACATCTCGAAGCGCGCGAGCTCGATGATTGAGGATTGGAGATTGGCCCGTCAGCAACGGCGCTGACGCGGGGCTCGGCTGATCGCAGGAGCGACGCCGTTCAATGAACATCGGAACGCGCGACATCATGCTTGAGAGTCGAACGTCACAATCTCGAAAATTTAAAGCGAACGCCGCAAGCCGGCTTAAGCGTCACACGTGGATCGGTCGACGCGCACACCGGCCTTGCGCCGCCGGATCAGGCACCCCGTGGCAGCAACCGTGAATAGCGAAAAGAGATTGGTGGCGGATAGGACAAGGGCCACGATGATAGGTCCATCTGCAGTTCGCGGAATGTCGTTCGGACCGGGCCAAAACAGCACGGTAAGCACCCCTACGAATAGTATATTGGCGAGCGTCACGCCCGCTGCGAACCTCGGCATCGGCGACAATCGGACACCAAACAGCTCGGGCGTCACGACGAGAGTTGCTCCCAGGAAAAGACAGACGAAATGCAACAACGATAGTGAAATGGCCGCTGGTGCGAACGAACCGATGGGTATCAATCCATAGGATACGAAAAGGCCCACGGCCTCAACAAGCAAGAATTTGATGAAGAAATCGAGGACGATCATCGACAGCCACTGGGACACCGAAAAATTCATTCTGTCCTCATCCCGTGCCGATCGAATATCTGTCCGGCTTAACACGCGGAAGCGCTAGTCCTGAAGCGCACCATTTCGGGTCAAAAACGGAAGATATCCGATCCCCCAATGGAAATTCCGTACGACTTGGCGACGCCGGCCAAACCAGCTCGCGCAACTGAGAACCGATCCAGCTCAAACGACCGAGGTTACCTGGTCCCAGATAAACACCCCCGACGAACATGGAACAAAAAGAGAACAATGTCAACAGCCGCAGTAATGTCAATCAGGCTCATTCGCCATGAGCTCGTCTCGCCTGGTAGAGCGCGACCGCATCCTTGAGATCCCCCGAGCTCGAAAGCCGGGCGCTCAGCGTGCGCAAATCCTGCTGGCCGCGCTCTCCTCGGCTCGATGCCATGCCCGGCCTTTGCACCGGCGGCATTGGCTTCGCCGCAATCGCATCCTTCGCCTTCATCATCAATCGGTATTTTCCGGCATCATACATCATGCGCTGGAAGGTGGCATTGCGCATCAAGGGCTCGCTTGCGAACAGGCGTTGCATTTCTTCTGCCTCGATGCCGCTGGCCTGGGCCGACGCCATGATCTCTTGCGCTACGGCCTGCCTGACGTCCCGCGTCTCCTCCTTCAGCATCGCTTCAAGCCGGGCATCTTCGGCTTTCGCATAATTCTGAAAGTTGTGCCGCGCGGCATCGGCCGTCCGCCGCATCTCCTCATTCTGCCGGGCGCGCAATTGCTCGCTCCCCGCGATGATCGCCTGGATGCGCTGCAGCTTCGCGGGATCTTGTTGCGCGATTTGCGCAAGGGCTTCCGGCAGCCGCTCCGGCGCGAGGCTTGCCAGCTCCGGAAACTGGCTGATGAAGCTCACTTGGGCGACTTGCATGGCGGCATCGAGACCCTCGACATAGCTTCGCCGCGCGCGCTCGACCTCGCCGACTTTCTCCTCGAGCGCCAGCCGCACCTGCGGATGTTGCATGAGCTGCTCGAGATCGGGATCGAGCTGCGCCGCGCGCTTGCCTTGATCCTCTACCGCCTCCGCCGGCGCTCCGATGCCTTCATTGGGGTCATCACTGTGCTCGGGTGCCTCAAAGCCGTAGAACTCCGGCGCATCGGGATCGTTGGCAGTGACCTTCGCACGTAGCGCATCGATCCTGGCGGCCAGCGCTTCCGATGACTCGTTCTCGGCGATCTGCCTGTCGCCGGCCGTGGCGCTTGCGTAGTCCCGCGCGGCGCGCGCCAGTGTGACGGCTTCGGTCGCAGCCGCAGGCTTGCCCTCGCCGTCGGTGTATTGCCTCACGACGACTTTGGGCTGTTGATCTGACAATTGGTCCGCGGCATCGCGCAGCGAGGCGCTGTCGCCGTCGATGGAATCGGACAGCACTTGCTTCTCTGGATCTGGCATCTGCGCATAACCGGCGTTGGCCAAGTCGAAAGCGGCACCAGTCAGTTCCGTGTCGGTTTGGATCGTCATGTTAGAACCCGTTCGGCTTGGCGGCCTTGATCAGACCGCTAATTCCGTTCGCTATTGTCGCAAACTGATCGACGCCGGATTTCTGCTGCGTTCCCGTCGTCGTGCTGTTACCCTGCTGCCCGAGCTGCGCAATGGGCACGCCGATCTGCGCGAGCAAGCTCAGCGCCTGCACGGGAATGCCGCGTCGCTGCGCCTCTTCCGCGAGCGTGGCATTGGCTCCGTAATTCTTGGCATCGAGTGCCGCTTGCGCAGCGGTGACACCCTGACCGCGATTGGCGAGATCACTCTGCTGCATCTGCGTCAGCGTATTGGCCGTGGTATTGCCGGCATTGTAGAGCGCGCCCGCGGCGGCTAGCTGGTTTGCCACGTCCTGGTTGTATTGCGCGGCGATCACCGGCGCCTCGGCCGCCGTGACACCCCTGCCATAGGCCATCAAATTGGCACCGCTGAAGTCGCGGCCTGCGGCAGCAAACTGCGAGTTGACGGAGTCGCCGACGTCGGAACGGATCTGGGCGAGCTGCGCCATCAAGGCTGGATTGTTGCCGACCATGCTGCCAGTCGCGTAGGGATTCAGCATCTTGCGGTAGGCTGCGAGATTGTCCTGCACGGCGCCGGCCTGCGCAGTGGCGCCGCCGCCATTCAGCAACGAGTCCGCATAGCTTCCGATTTGACCGGCATAGGGATTGCCCGCGGCAGCGTTGTTCTTCAACGTATCGAGCGCGGAGGTCTCGGATGACGTCAAGCCGGTGTTGTTGAGGCCCGTGCTGATCTGGCCCAACATCGTTTGCAGCGCCGGCTGCGCGGCAGCCCACGGTGCACTCTGTGACTGCACGGTCTGCGTGGAAGTGGATTGTCCGCCCATGGACGGTGCTCCTTCTGGTGTTGACTCTGCTGTGGGGGGCCCTGATCCGGGGGGCCGCGAAGCTGACGATGCGGCCGGACGACGGTTCAGGGGTCGTAAATCACCCGCCGGTTCAGGCCCAATCGTATCGTAATCTTGTCGACCTCTTCCTGGCTGTCTGGATAATGCTGGTCGCCGCCGGAGCTGCGAACGACGGCGAAGCCACGATCGGCAAGATCCGTCGCAACGGCCAAGTTCAGCTCCGACGTAATCACCCCGTCCAGGCAGAGCACCCGCTTGTCTGGGGACAGCGCCAGCGGGCGCGCGGCATCGCCACTACAGTAGTCAGCAGCACGGGCGGAAGGTTGCAAAATCCGTCTCTTGCGAGGCTGATGCGCCTCCCCCGCCAACGAGGAGGCAAAGGAGCGCAAATCCAGATCTCGTCAGCCAACAACGATTGGCCCGATTGCCTTGTCTCCCGCCCTGGCCGCGAATGACAGCTCGTCTCGTTCAACCCGACCGGGTCCGGTGTCCGACATCTTCGATCTCTACAAATACGACGATCGAGAGCCAAGCTTATAGAACAAATAAGGAACATGCGCAACGCCCGGCTGCATCGCACGATAATTTTTGTCAGCGGGTCGGCACGCCGCGCGAAAGTGTGACGCGAGCGCCCCTACGGTTGGCCTCGCCATCATCGACTACGGCAATCGCTTGTCGATGATCGCATAAGTCTGCTGGTATCCGTCTAGCACGCGCGCCCAACCTTTGCGTCCGAAGATGCGCACGCAGCAACATCCTTCCGCCTTCGCATAGGTTTCGATGCCGCGGATCAGCGGCAACCAGCGCGACATGCCCGCGCCCGCGCACGCCGTGATGACGCAGACCTTGCCGGCATCCGTTTGCTGAAGGCTCGTGGCAGCAGCCGCTTCGATTATTGCACCATTCCAGGCGACCCACAGCACCGAGGCGCCGACGAGGATGTCGCGCTCAATGGTGGCGAACGCCGACAACCCTGTCGTGACAATCGCCCGCTCAATGAGTGGAGCGACAAGCGGCCAGACCTCGCGCACGTGGTCCGGATCGACGCAGACGAGTCGCGCGCCGTGATGTCCATCCGGCCACAAGCCGGGTGCCTGCGGCACACCATTTCTCATGTGAACAATTCCGAATGAAGACGGTGAATGACACGCCGACTCCCGACGACGGCGCGAAACCTCGCCCGCCGTCAGCGACGTCACGGCTTCAATGGGCACGCGGACCCACTCTGGCCGACGGAGCGGTCCTCATTCATGCGGGTCGTCAGGCTCGTCGCGGGAAATTGCCGGCAATGGCGCGATACGCTACCCGACCGCGATTTTGGTCAGGAGTTGCCCATCCGTACCTTCCCAGCACATGCTGCGATTAGAGCTGCGGCGAAAGATCTGCGATAGCGTAATCGCCCCTCCAGATCAGCCCCCATTCTGCGCTCCGCGCAACCAGATCTCGCCTCAGCTCCAAATTGCTCTTCGCAAGGAAAGGAGCGATGAGCGCCTGGCATCGTGCGCTGAAGCTCGCATGCTCGTGCTCCGCCGCCTCTTCGATGGGTTCAAGTGAAGGAGTAACGATGTCAGAACCCTGCGAACTCATGTGAAACACCGGATCGCGAAGGCAGGAATGATCGACGCTTTACATTCGATCGTCTGCCGGTTCGTATGGTGGTGGTTCATCACCTGAACCGTCCTCCGGACGCCTGGGACGAAACTCGTTGTAGCGATCGAGAACGCTCTTTCGGATGAGCCCTGGCGGTGCGCTATCAACGAAATCGCGCTCGCGACCGATATCGGGCACGCCCGGTATCATTTGAAGAGACATGATCTCCTCGAGGACATCCGATAGCTCGTCCCCACGCCCGAGTTTCACCAATATCCGCGCCTTAGTCCCCAGCGCTTCCCTACGAAAAAGACCGGTCGCGTTGGCACGCTCAAGAGCGGCATCGATCGCCTTCAGTGCGTCTATCGGTTGGTCAAGTGAAACAAAGTAGATGTTTGCCTTGGTTATTGCAGGTCGCACATCGCGTGGGTCGCATCGCAGCATGTCTTCCAAGATATCTATCGCCTCAATATCCCGCTCTTCCTCTCTCAATAGCCAGACTAGCTCGTGCGAAAGATAACGAAGATCATCACCTTTTACTGATACTAAACGTTCCGCCACCGCGCGAATGACATCGGGCAGCGGTAACTTCCGTCGAAGATCTTTGATCCAATCGTGAAAGATATCAATCGAGTCAAAGGAAACCATGTCTACATCATGAACCGCACCCGGGCACGCACAAGCCTATCTGCTCTTGAATGGTTCGACAATCCTACTAGCGTTGTGAATTGTACCATTCTTCCTCGTCGGGAATTCCCCATTCCGCCAGCTTGTTATCCTTGTTGAGGTTACGCAAACAAAGTCGATATCTGTCGCCTGCGCGGTCAAGACAGCCAATCAGGAAGTGAGTCCATGGAAACGTGTCGAGCCCAATTGCCTTGCGTTCGTTCCAAGTCTGCCGACACGCTTTCTCCTCCGCCTCTTTTTGCCGACTACAGTACCTCTTGCCACCATTTCCTTTTTTGCGGCCGCCTATCTTGTTGCCGCCCGCACCAGAAGCAGTGATCTCGGAACGCTTTCGTTCGGGGGGCGCTTGCTCTGGCGCCAATGGCGGAGACTCGATTTCGTGTCGCGGCTCGTCCTCATCACCGGGTCTGGACAGCACTACGCGTCGGGGATTCGCGTCGATGCGAGTTAACTCCCGATGATCGCTTGGCAAGCCCGTAAGCCCTATAATCGAGGGGGGCAAGCGGCCACCGCCGCTCGCCTCGGGCGCGGACGGTGGCTTGATCGGCGACATTCGCGGAATTGGCTTGTCGCTAAACGCATTCGAAATACCAAGAGACTTGTTGGCACCGGGTCCGATTGGCGGGAGGGCTTGGCGCCCGACGCCAACGGGCAGCGGACCACCGAGGCCAGCTGGCAGCGCGTCTGGAGGCAGAAGGGCTCGCATCCACCACGGCAATTCAGCCGGTGATGAAGTCAATCCACCACGTATCCCGTTCCCTGCACTTTCGGTACCGGCCGGTCTCAAGACTGCAGGCGGCTGAATATAGGTCTCGGATCGAGCAGGCCGCGGACCAACTGAGAGAACACCGTTCGTAGGTTGCAACGTGCGCTCAGTGCCAAGTGCTGAGCCTCCAGCCGGCCTGATGGGAAGGCCTCCCACCACTTTGGGCACCGTAGGAGTAGCTGCGCTTGCTACCTCGAAACCAGCGCGCGGCAGATACTCGCGCGCCTTGTTGTATATGTAAGCTTCTTCCTCAGTCGTGGGAGCCGGACCGGTAGCAACACGGGAGGCGTCGATCATATTTCAGATGGTTTCAGGAAAATCCCTCAGTGCTTTGATTTGTGCAAAGACGCTACCCGGGGTTGGGTGGTCCCAGACGTCCTGAAATCGCTCCGAGAACGAGCGGAGCGGACGTTCAGGCTGGTCTACGTATGACATCGAATTTTCCTCACAAGATTCTGCCAATTGGCTCTGGACCACGATCCAGTCCGATCGCTCTCGTCCATCTCCCCCGATCGAAGCGCGAGCGTCCCTGCAGGCGTGCACCACACGTGCGAGACTGGATCTTGATGTTGATTTGATTACGTGCAGGCGGACGAACAATCAGTCCTAGCGGTTTGACAGCGAGGCATCTCCCTCACCCCACCACCGCCCACAAAAACACCCGCCCCGTCGTCGCCGAGTTCGCATGCGCGATCGTGAACGCGCCGTTCGCGACCGCGCCCACATACATCGTGCCGTTGCCGACCTCCGCCGCCGCGTTCGCGGACGCCGGCACCAGGATCGGCACCGATCCCACGGCGCAATTTGCCGTCGTCACCGTCGTGCTCGATGCGCCCGTCGCCAGCGTCACACTTCCGACGGCATTGGAGCGTCCGGCTGCGAGCTGCTGGATCGCGAGCACGATCTTCTTCAGGTCGGTCTCGGTGATCCCTGGGACATAAGCCGTCATAGCGTGCCGTTCGGTGTGAGATCCGGGACGAGGCCGGCGCAGAACGACCAGTTCGTCGCGGCGGGGATGCGGACCTTGAAACGGGAGTAGCGGGTGTCGCGCCGGATATCACAACGGCCGGTCCGGGCGTTGACCAGCACTTCCGCGCCCGGCGTTGCCGCTGCCGCCGGCGTGTCACGCCAGGACACCGAGCCGAACAGCGTCGCCGCATCGGTGATCGGGCGAAAGCCGCGGATGGTGATACGGTTCTCGTCGGTGCCCTGCTCCGCGCTCTCCAGCGTCGCTTCCAGACTCGGGCCACGGAAGAAGCCGAGCACATGGGCGTTGGAGAACTGTGCGATCTCGGGCTGCACCGCGGTCGCATAGGCATCGAGACTCAGCGTCAGCGCATCCAGTGACGAGGAGATGCTGTCGAGATTCTCGAGCGTCAATCCTGTCTGCGAGATACCGAGCAGATACTCGCCGGCCACCGCCACCGGAAAGAAACGGTCGAGCAGAAAATCGTAGCCGAGCAGCTTGTCGTAAGCGCCGACGGTGCCAGACACCGATTTGTAGGCCCAGTAGACCCGTGTCGAGCGTGGATCGGCAGCCCCCATGAAGAGCTGGAGATTGCCCTTGTCGAGATCGGCGAGGAAGCTGCGATCGACCTTCTCGCGACCGATCTGCTGCGGCACGCCGCCCGGCTCGATCTTGTGAAAGCCCTGGCCGGCGTAGAAGAAGATGCGCTCGCCGGCGCGGATGATCGAGTACGGCGCGTAGAGGCCCTTGTCCTGGGTGATGCGATCGATCTGGAAGATGATCGGCGAACCCGGCACGTAGGACATGCGGCGGATCGCCTGATCCTGGAATACGATGCCGGATTCCCCGCCGGCGACGCCGCGAACGATGCCGCCGTCCGGGAAGTCCTGGAAGTCGGACGACTTGATCCCGCTGGTCCAGCTGTCCGCCGCATTGAAATTGTTCAGCCCGGACCACTGGATCCGATACGGCGTGGATAGCAGCCCCGACAGCACCAGAAAACGGCCGACCACGCTGATATAGGCGGCCTGCGGCGGTGCCCCCAATGCGTCGGCAAAAGCCGTGGACGACGAGAGGTCGAAGACTTGCAGCACCGCGTTGGCCTGCGTCGCAAAGACGAAGTTGCCGGTCTGCGCGAACTGCCATTGCGCGGTCGCCGACAGGGCTGAATACGAACCTCCTGCTTTGGAGACGTCCACCCAGGTGAAGTCGATGTTGTTGAGCCGGTAGAGCTTGGTGCCCGTGCCCGCAAAGGTGACGACGGTGCCGTCGGACTTCAGCGCATAGAACGCGCCGCGGCACGGCGCCGGCAGCGCAGACGTGTAGGCCGAAAAAGACGGAAATGGTCCATAGCCGTCGCCGCGCGGGATGACATTGAGGATGTTGCGCGAGGCCTGGCCTTCATAGTCGCTGACATCCGGGCGATATTCGCCGTAGGAAAGGAGTGGCATCTTTTGATCCTATTCGAAAGTGTACGCGCCAAATGCGCGCGTGCCGCCCGTGTTCGGCGGCTCCAGGAGCCACGGCTCGCAACGCGGCTCTCCATCTCCTCAACGTGAGCCCGGATCAGCCGCCATCGACTTGCCAGACCTGTGGCAAGGATCTTCGGCTTGGAGATGTGATCTTTAAGATCGTAACAGGCAAACGCTGAACGACGGAGTCTTCGCAGCTTCCGATCATTCACTGCTCGCTTCCGCACGTGAGCAAAGGAATGCCCGCTCGCGCTGCGCGCGCAACCGGGACATGCAGGCCGGCAATTTGATATCAGCTTATGAGCGGGACTTTCTCTGACGACGCAGCCTGGAAATCTGTCTCTTCTTCTGCGTCACGCACTCGTCCACCATCCGACATAGCTGACGATGAAAGTCGACACCGTAGCAGAACGGCAAATATCGTGGAAAAACGACTTCGTAAGACTCCCTCTCGAATTTGATCATCTTCAAACGGTCAAGCGACGCGCGAACAGCCATACTCGCGATTGTCAGGGCCTGAAGCCCATCCACCCCTCGAGCTCGACGAACTCTACTGTCTTTGAACCCTTCGATCTGAAATGAACAAGCCCATTCAACCTCATACGCTTCATCACGCTCGGGAAAACCTAGCCGAGCTACCGCCTTGCGCTGGAGCTTACCGTAGTTGAATTCATACTCTATCAGCGCGCGTTCATTCCACGTCATCAACGAGGCCCGTTCAAATGTTCAGACTATAGCGATCCAAAAGGCACCGACCGCACCTTCCATTATTGCACTGATCTAAGAACAAATGAGGAACGACGTCAAGTCGCTAGGGAGGGTCGAAGTTGCCGAATTGATTGTCACACCATTCGGTCTTGTTGTTTCCACTCTCATACGTTTTCGACCAGCAAGCTCGTTTGGCGGTCTCGCCTCCGACTGTCTTACTCGTCGAACCTGATGGGATACTTCGGCAAAATTCTTCCCAATCTTCAGTGCTTCCACTGGCAGCTCGTAGACAACGATTAAAGTCGCTGCCCCCTCCACCAGACGCTCCGACCCGAGGCGAAATAAGGCTCCAGAATTCTTTCAGCCGCCGCCAGAACTCTTGCGCCGGCGCCTCTGAGCCTTCGGGAGCGGGGACAGGTCCAAACGGCGGAAGAGGCCTCGGCCGCGAGAATTGACCAAATCCAGCGGCGACCGGGGCTACTCGGTCACTTGATTGAGGACTGGCAAATTTTGATTGGGGCCCGTTCGCATTGTTGCGCTCAAGCGAAGCCGAGAGACCATCTTGTTGAATTGCTATGCTATTGCTGGTTTGCGACGAGTCTTTCCGAGTGAGTTGTCTGTAGTTCGGATCAAAGCGTGGATTACTCATGTAATTCCTCTGTTCAACTAGATGGCTTTGTCGGACGCTCGTCACGTGGGTTGAGCAGCCCAAATGCGCCGGGTGAAATGAAATGCACTATTGGCGAACGTGATGTGAGCACTCTCGCCGAGAATCCGCGAATCCTGGCCTTTTCAGTCGCTGAGGTTAGGGCGATATTCGCCGTAGGCAGGGAGGGGCGTTATTCAATCGTCCAAGGTTCGGGTTCGATCAAGATTGGTGTCCAGGCATTCGCCGTCTGCGCGCCAACCGTCCATGCGCCTGCAGCGTCGGTGGATCCACTCCACGCTGGCGACGGTAACGTCGCCTCCACCTGCCACGACATCGTGTCGAACGGCCGCCGAACCCAGGCTTCATGGTCCCGGCCAGGTGTGGAGTCGCCGCCCGCCCAGATGAAGGCACCGCGTTCGGATGTGAGCGATGCAGAGAATTGGCAGGCCATTCCCAAGACCAGCGCCGCGCCTTGAGCGGCGAGCACGCGCGCTGTCGCCTTGGTCGGTACGCCTGTCAGCAGAAATGAGCCGCCGAGGCTCAGTTGCTTCGGTGTGAACGCGATTGCATTGCCGGCACAGATGAAAGCTGCGGGGCTGGCCGCTTCTGCGATTCTGAAACTCACCGGAATCCCGGTCGCCAGAGCGCCAGCGGTCGCGACAGCCTGCGACATGCTAAATGTCGATGCTCGTCCGGCGAGACCGACCGGGCCCTTAGCCGCCACAAGCAAAAAATTGCTGCTGCCCGGCAATTGACCGAGTGCCCAGCGTCCAAGAGCGTCAAAGCCCAGCAAAGACATGACTTATCCAACCAACGCGATCGCGGCCATACCTTGATAGGTGGCGACAGAGACCGTGCCACCGCCCACCGTTCTCATCCCGAATGACACGTAATGGTATCCCTCTGACGAGACATTAGTCGGCCACAACGGATTGTAGCTCGCGCGCCCACCTGTAGTGACGATATTCCAATCAAGTCCGATGCCGGTTAAAACGCCATCAAGGAAGACCTGTAGTCCCGTCCAACCGTTTGACGTGTTCGTCATCATGCCGTAGGCGCCAGCAAGAATAGCGTCATCGGCAAAACAGACGAATTCGGCCTTCGACACCAGCTTTTCAATATAGGCGCTGGTGTTTGTCTCGGTCGAAGTCGTGTCGGTTGCTC
This sequence comes from uncultured Bradyrhizobium sp., assembly GCF_936943645.1. Taxonomy (GTDB): domain Bacteria; phylum Pseudomonadota; class Alphaproteobacteria; order Rhizobiales; family Xanthobacteraceae; genus Bradyrhizobium. The sequence continues at coordinate 82,151 of NZ_CAKZJO010000082.1, forward strand.
CGGTCACGGACAAGCGCGCCCGGTTGAACCAGGTTCGTACAAAGCGTTGAGCTGCAGTGTCTTGCCAGGCTGGGCCGGAAACCGCGCGAGCGATGCCGACAAGCGAACGTGTGTCATCGCCGCTCTTGATTTCGGTGCCGACATTGCCGGACGTTGCCGACGTCGCATGACCGATCGTCGACGCTTCAAGTCCATTGACAGCGACGCCGGAGCCGGTCGCATAGATGTAGTAGGTTACACCGGCAGTCAGGCCGGTCGGAGCCAATGACAAGCCTCCGGCCGGAATGGCGCACGCTACGCCGTTGATCGTGAGCAAATTGCCATTTAGGGGCAACAGCACAAGATTTGCACCGGATTTCACCAGCCTGCATTGACCATATGCGCGAACGTCGATGTTCTGCCGCGCCTGCGCCTTCTGCGCGTCGGTAAATGCGTTCGCCTCCTCGATCGAAATCAGGTCTTCCTTGATGCCGACGACGGCAACGTTTGGCGCAGCGATGAAGCTGACCTTCGAGCCGGCACCCGATTGTCCTGCAGCCATCCCTGACCCCGACGAATTGCAAAGCACGGTCGTGCGGGCAAACGTTCCGCTTGCCGCCGTGTAGGCGCCCTCGGCAATCTCCCACTGGGTCAGGTCGCCGCTGATTGCGATGAACTTGTACTTGCGACCATCGACCGCTCCGGCCAGCACCGGCGACTGACAGCCGCCGACCGTCGATGAATACACCCAATCCGTGGTGCCGCCAGACGCGGGAATGAACCGGCAGTTGTTGAGAAATGCAGCCATGTCAGGTGATCGTCAGGATGCCATTGGTCTGATCGAGATCGATGGTGAAGGTATTGCCGTTGGTCAGCGTGATCGCGGTGCCATAATCCCACCAGCCGATCAGCGGCTTGGTCGACGACGTCGAATTGTAGAGCACCGCGTACTGAAACGGCCCGATCGAACCGCCGGATGCCGTCCACGCCGGATCCGTCGCGCCGACGAACTTGAAGGTGCCCGTCGTTTGCGCGCCCGTGATGGTGCCGACACTGTTGCCGCCGGCCGTATAGCCGTTGCCCGCAGCCAGATCCGCGGGCGCGTTGTAGACCGTGTTGGTGACGACCGGAGCCGTATTGGTCAGGTAAACCTTGTAGACCTGCGGCGTCCCCGTCTTCATGTCGTGCAGCGCATTGGCGACATCCTGCACGAAGCAATAGAACTTGTTGAAACTTGCCATATCGCCCTCCTAGATCACCTGTCCCGAAACGCGCACCGTCATCGGCCCGGCATTGAAGGTCGATGTCAGCCCGAGATTGTTGAGGTCGGCCAGCGCCGACGTGAAGCCGAGCCCCCAGGTCTGGATGCGCGCGTCTTCCTTGATGTACGGTGCGGATTCCAGCAGCGCGCCGTAAAGATAGAGATCGGGCGCCATGCTCAGCAGCCAGTTGGTCCCGTTCGCTGCGAGCGGCGGAATGGTCTGGCGATAGACCATTTCGATCGTGTAGGCAGCGTCGGGCGTCGGTGCGAGCTCGAGTTCGCCTCCGAACACGGTGAAATAGCGCGGCCGTGCGGCTACGTCGGATGTCGCGAAGCGATACTCGTCCATCTGCGTTCCCGACTTGAATTCGAGGCATGGCTTGCCCGTCACGCTCGACAGCCGAACCCGGCGCATGGACTGGAAATCCGACGGCAGCGAGATGAACTCCGGCTCGCTTGAGCCGAGGTCGACCAGCGCGGTCGCCCGCTGCTCCATCTGCCGCACGAACAGCTGGCGGTTGAACTTGGATTCCGCGAGCTGGACGAAGGTCGGGATGCGCGCGATCAGCGTCGTATCCTGGTCGCGCGCGAGGTATTCGGTCACAGCCAGCTGCAGTGAGGTGTAGTCGGTGATCTCAGTCATTTGAGCTCCGCTGACCAGCCGGCCTGCAATTTCGGCCTGTCGGTTCGCAAATGGGCCCATTCGGGATCGTCCAGCTTCCGCTGCACGATCGCGTCGAATTCGGGCGTGAATAGCCGCAGCGAGGTGTTTCCCCTCGCCTGCTCCTCGTTGAGCCATTGGACGTAGATGACATTGGGGATGCGGGCGACGTGCCGCCCCCAGTCGCCGCGCTGCTCGTCCCGGCGCGCCTGCCTGTTCCATTCCAGGATCGGCGCCACGTCCTGGACATGCTCGATCGCAAGCTCGCGCCCGTTGCTGTCGAGATGAGGCCTGATCAGGACACCGTCCATCACGAGAGCTCCGTCACCCACAGCGTGCCGGCAGTCGCCGTGACCAGGCCGTTGGTCGCGGCCTTCAGCGCAGCGATGCGCTGGCCAGGACTGACGGTGACATATTCGACGGTGTTGGCCGGAAGGTAAGGATCCGAAATGGTCGCGGTCTGCGCGCCGTCGCCGACGCGAAAGCAACAGCCGGAATTGGCGACCAGGCGGAGCTGATCGGTTTCCGGCCCGAACGCGCTGGCCGCACCGACGCTGCTGTCATAAGCGATCGTCTGCGTGGGGCCGACGCGCGAAGAGTTCTGCTTGTAGAAAAACGGCATGTCAGGCGGCCCTCACGGAGATCGAGAAATGCATGGGAATCGTCGCACCGGACGCACCGGAGGGCGTCAGGATGATCACGTCGTCCTCGTTGAGATAGGTCGGCGACGGCGGCACGGCCGAGAACAACTGGCCCGCTGCAGATCCCGCCTGCGTCACGGTGAAGGTCGCCAGCGTCGTCGCGTTCGCCGCGACAGTGATGGTGCCATCGGCAGTCGTGATCGCACCGCCGAGGATGCCGGCGACTTTCAGCACGCGGCAGCGAAAGGGAACGCGGACATAGGCAGCGACAGGGCTCGCGCCGCAGGACGGCGTGTAAGCGGTGAGATCGGCGGTATTGAGGGTGCGATTGCCGGGAAGCGGCATCTTGGCTCTCCAAAAAGAAGGGGCAGCCCGAAGGCTGCCCCAAGGTTGGGATGAATGATGAGTGTGACCGATCAGGAGGTGGTGTTGTCGAACACGCCGCCGGAGGCCTTCTCGTTGCGGGCCACCAGCGCGTATTCGGCCAGGATCTGCCGACGATCGGAGTCGCCGGTCTTGGCCAACGGGATCGAGATCATGTTGCGGCCGTTGAGATAGGCGACCGCCCATTTGTCGAGCTCGAGCACCAGGACATCGCGCGGACGCTGGAAGCGGTTGGCGACCACCTTGAGCTTGCCGAAGTCCGATTCATAGGCATCGACGGACGCCACGATCTTCTTCGACTTGGATTCCTCGATCGCAGTAGACCGGCCGGTGAAGGTAGAGAACACCTGCTTGTTGAAAGCGCCGGTCATGATCGTGCCCGGCTTGCCGCCATTGCCCCAGATCGAGGACAGCACGGTCTTCAGGCGCACCTCGGTGAAGGCGAGCTGCGTGCCGTCGATTCGCGTGCCGGTGCCGTCGGCCGCGGCCGGATCCGCCGCACCGCCTGCCGTCCCCTTGGACGTGTTCGAGAAAATCCAGGAGAGGACGGAAGCGCTCTTGCGCGGCGTCGTGGTGTTGCCGACGACCTTGGCCTGGTTGGTGCCGCACAGGATGGTTTCGAGGTCGCGCTTGAGTTCGAGCCCCTTGAGCATTTCCTGATAGGCCAGCTCGTTGTCGCGGCCGGCGTGGTCGACCGCCTGCTGGGTGCCCGAGACCCGGGCGACCTTGTAGGAGATCTGGCAGAGATTGCCGAGGCGCACGGTCGGCGTGGTCGTGTTGGTGTTGGGATCGTCGCCCTCGAGCTGGGCGTTGTTGGCGTCGGCACCGGCGAGCGCCTGGGTCTGCCATTCATGATTGACGGCAGTCGCCTTCTCCTTGTCGACGCCGCTCATGAACGGCGTGTCGACGGGGTCGATGCGATAGATCATGTCGCTGAGGTCTTCGCGGTTGCCCACCGCGGAGTAAGTAACGAAGGTGGAGGTCGGTAGAGTCATCTGGGTTCCCCGATGAAGGCCGATTGCGTCGCGTGACGCGCAGGGGTTTCCTGCGCGGCAGCCCGCAAAGGCGTAGGTGTTTCTGGTTGCTACGTTGCGATCTCGCTGCCCCGATGGCGCGGAAGTCATTTCCGGTTCGATATGGCGAGCCTTAGCTGCCGGGAACCTGCGTTATCCACGCAAGGGCGGCATCGACGGATAGAAGCGTCGAGAAGTCTATGCGAAGCCGACGATCATTATCCGCACCCGGTACCAGGCGCCCGGTTAGGAAAATCCGGGAGAGGGAAGTTGCGGTCTTACGCGGCATCAGCTTGACCGTGCACGCGTCAAACGCCGGATAAGCGACTTGTCTTGAGAGCGATCGTCTCCAGCCAGCTCGTTTGAGGGCGCAAGCGCGGCCGTGGGAGCGAACGGCAGGGGCGCCGCTCCAGCGTCGAAAACGGACGATTGGTGTCCATCGGCGTTCGGCTGTTGCTGACGCCGGATATGGTCGATGACGAGATCTGCCATCGACATAGGAGGCTCTTGCGGCTCAGTCGGAGGCACGGCTTGGCTCATGGGCGGCGCGCATGCCCGCAGTGCGTCGGCAATTGAATCATTGACGCGCGACTCGATTGCCTGCGGGCTCGGGTCAGGAATATCGAACCTGGTCAAGGCGTTTCGGAGCGCCTTCTGCACCGCATTGCTGAGCGCTGATCGATTGATGCGACATAGATCCTTATCGTTGAGAAACTGGATGCTATGATTGGAAAAGCGGGGATGCTGATAGTACGGGCTGTTCGGATTGTAAAATTCTCCCTTGGAGTCGCGATATGCCTCCGCAGTTCCGGTTACCCGCGCACCATTTTCGTCCGTGACGTCGAAAGTCTCGATGGGCAAGATGATTCCTTTCATCCGGCGTCCTCCGCCGGAAGTTATCAATCCAATCCCGTTGGAAGTTCAGTCGGACGCTTTGCAAGCCGGCGGCAGCAGGACGTACAGACCTTTCGATCCGTCCGGACTGAAGCGTGCAACCGTCGCAATGTCGTCGTCACGGCTCAGCTCAAGCACTTGCCGGCAAAAATCAGAGTAACGCGCGCTCTCGGCCTTCCTGAGCGGCATCGTGAACCAGATATCACCAAAATGGTCGTAGGTACGACACGACGCGCGCGCGATGGAGTCGTAGCCGACCCCCAAGTTCGATCGGTCATCTTGGTTACAGGCAAATCGTCGCCTCGCCTTCTCATCGATGGAAAACGTCTCGTCGTGCCCCAAGAACAACGCGATCAGTGCCGCAATCCCGGCAGGCTCGCCATCAACGGCCAGGACGCCGGCGGGCATGCGAGGCGATGCCAGCGAGCTGATCGGTTGCAGGACCATTGGGTCGGGCACGGGAAGACCAAGTGATTCAAGCAGCCTGTTTGGACCATGGAACGAGAATCTCGCCGCCTTGCGGCTGCGCTCGAGCCAGAGCGAGAATTCATCGAATGACAGCATCGCTATTGCGTTCGCATCGACCGAAAGTAGCTGGTGGAGTGGAGAATGCCTTCGATAGATCGAGAGAAGTGCCATGCGTTCCGCAACATCGTCCGCTCGTTGCGAGTACTTCGCGGCTAGCTCGAAATGTTCTCTTTCCACGCGGACATTGGAAGCGCGAGCGGCAAGAAAGTCGACCTCGGCAATGTCTTCGTGCAGGACATAGCGGACCACGCCACGAAGACACTTCTCGAGCATGGCCGGATTGTAGTGTCGCGCAGTCACGGCGAAATCGCCGAAGACATAGTCGATTTGATAGGGATGGGACAATTCGCAGGGCGCGACGTCGGGAAGCCGGCGGGCATTGAGCAACAGCGCACGCAGTATTTCCTGATTGACATGCTGATCGTAAAACGACAGTTCGGGAGACATGGCCAGATGGATGCCCAGGATGGCACTCGTTCCGGCCTCTTGCGACGAGGCCGGCTGGCTCGTAAGGGCGAGCGACATGCAGATTGCGGCGATGCGCCTGAAATTTTGGATCAGCATGCTGTTCGCCGCCTGCCTGGCCACGGAAAGGGTCGTGTTTACTTCGATCTCGACCGAGTTCGCGGACTACGGATCGTAAATGACCTTCATATCGAGACGCAGCCGAGCTACCATCTCGTCCACCTCGGCCTGCCCTTCCGGATAGGACTCGTAGACAATCCTGGCCTTGAACAATCTCGCGATATATCTGGGGTGAAGAGTCCACCCGACATGATGGTAAGCCTGAGTATCGGGATAGCGTGACTTGACGACTTTTCGCAGATAGCGATTGTCCGGCGGCGGCTCAAAGTGCGGGTCGAGCACGCGCTGCTTGTAAGAGCCAGCCTGAGCCAGCACGATCTCCTGCCAATGAGCCTCGTCGGCCGGCAAGGGCCGACAGGACCCGTGCTGCAGGCGGTAATCTCCATCTCGCGTCTTTTCCATCGCGAATTCGGCGCATGATGGCAGCGCGGGATCGGTGCTCTCATAGTCCCACGCGACCAATGCGCCCTTGAGCACATGAGCCCGATCGGACGCGATCAAGAGATAGTTGGCGCAGCTCGACAGACACTGGTCGTACACAACGACCACAGCGTGTCGTTCACGGACTACCTCGGCAAGAGCAATTGCCGCCGCAATATCGCCTCTTGCGCTTCGAACGACGAAGAGACCGCCTTCCTTCAGCTTCTTCGCCGGCGATATGTCGGCATGATCCTCGATCCGGCCGTCAAGACACAGGATTGACTGATCGTCGCTGAGCGCGATTGGGCGCACGGCAACACTGCGGCAATAGTCAGCCGCGCGATGGAATGCCTCCTTGTCGAACAAGCTCTCTTGGGCACCTGACGGACCGAAAAGGAAAAGAGTGAAAGCGCAGAAGGAGAGCAGTGCTGTGAGTGAACGAAATATGCCGATCACACCGACGCGCGTGAAGTTTCGTACCAGCATGCTGATCGCCGCCAGGTTTCCGACTGGCCTCACGAGCGCGCGAGCGCTAATGTATCGTCGCCGTAGTCACCTTGACTCCCAGTGCGACGACAATTGGCGAATGGCAGGCCAGTCGCCGAAGCGATCGTTGAAACTGGCGGACCGACCTTCCGACAAGGGATCATCTTCCCTGACGAATGGCACCGCGGGTAAGCCATTGGTTGTCTGCGAGGTGCCTGCCGTTCCCCGGCTCTGGCGCAGATAGTCGGCAATCATTCCCGGCAATCCTCCGGGCTGCGGTGCCGCCGCCGATTGAGCGGCGGCAGGGCCACCCGGCAGAGAATTCCAGGCGCCGTAGCGATCGGCAACAACACCGTCGCGACTTGGAAAGCCCAATCCACGCAGCGGAGCCGAACTGACCGGCCCCCCGGCTGCGGCCGCCGCCTGAACCAGATGAGGGACACTGGTGTCAAATCTGGCAGGGTCAATCGTGGTGCCGCCGTTTACGGCAACGCCAAGAGGTCCCCCATTTCGATGTTTTTCTCCCAAGGCCGGGGTCGCATCTTCATTTTTAATGACCGAGTAATGCAAATGAGGTCCGGTGCTGCGGGCACCAGTGCTTCCGACGTTGCCTATGATATCTCCGGGCCAGACGCGCTGGCCGGGCTTCGGCATCGAGCTGCCCTCCTGCATATGAGCGTAGAGGCTATAGCCCGCTTCATTCCTCACGATGACGGTGTTGCCAAAGTTGTCGTTGAAACCAGAATAAACGACTGTGCCAGGTGTCGCCGCCGGAATCGGAGTGCCCGGGCGCGCCGCGAAATCCTGTCCTGAGTGGAATTTTCCGAGTTCGCCCGTGATCGGATCTTTTCGCCTGCCATAGGCCGAGGTGCGGCGAAACGGCGGCCCGGGATTGTAGGGATCACTCATTTAATGGCCTTTCCGATATCCAATATCCAGCCGGCCCGACATTTGTTGTTGGCCGGATCAGGACATAAGCGCTCCGTCAGCCTCCAGGACAGCACTGCCGTGGCGCCCGTTGGGGACACATACAGCCGAGGCATGGTTTGACCGGCTGCCAAGGTAAACTCCTGCCGGAACAGCAGACGAAATGAATTGTCGCGGAGTTCTGCCGCGTAACGCGAGTAGATCGCTTGCCACTCCTGGTCGGATGGCTCTCGCGGATCGAGTGGCCCGACTGTGCCTATGAAACCCTTGCCGCCGCCCGAGGCCTGCTCGACCCGCTCCTTCACCCGCACGCATCGCCAATTCGCGATGCGGCATCTGACAAGAGGACCACCGGACTCGTCGGCCTCCGTCACGAGGAACAGAAAAAGCGACTTCTGTTCAACGTCAAACCAGCCTGTACGAACGTACGATCCCTTCAGAAGCCTGCCTCCCCCGATCTTTTTGCCCTGCATGTCCAGGACATCGATCGTGTCGGAGTCGGTTGCAAAAAACTTTGAGCTGTCGGGAGCCCAGACGACTTCCGAAACGGGGTGACCAATCGCCTCCGATAGGTTAATCGTGCGCAACTCTCCCGCTTCCGCCGTCAGTTGCAGCGGCCGGGTTGAGGCCACGATCTTCAGGTCGGGTGAGAATGATACCTTGATGCTGGGGTACGACTGCTTTTGGAATGTTGCGAGGATCTCGCTTTTGCCAGTCTCCAGTTCGAATTTCCTTACGCGCCCCGCATCATTCTCGACAAAGGCGATATAGCGACCGTCCACGTCGCATTGAGCTGGACCCCGGGTCGGCGACGGAGCGGAGATCTTCGTGCTCCCATCGTATGCGTCGACATACCGACCATCCGTCGCGAGCAGATAGCGCTCCCGATCCCCGCACCACGCGATGAACTCGCCTTTCGGCAGCGGCGTATGCGGTAATTTCTCGAAAGCCGGAACGGCTCGAGGCTTGGTTGGCGGTGCAGGCGAAGCCCCTTCTGCACGGCACGCAGTGGCCGTGACGAGCAGCCCCAGCACAGCCAAAAAGAACGAAGAACGCAGATCAAGATCAATCGAACGGAACCGCATGCAAGCACTCATTCCTTGGGTGCGGCCGTGTACATGGCCCCCCATCAACAATTCTGGAACAAACACGGAACATTGTCGAGTATTCTCGCCTTGGTTGCAAGAGCTAAATGATCCCGAACCTCTTCCGCCGCTCCGCGGTTTCCGCAAGCTCCTTCAGCTCCGCGCGCGCCAGCTTGCCGTTGGCGACGACGCCAGCCAGGTGATCGCGTACCTTGCCGACGATGTTGATGGCGAGGAACAACTTTTCGCGACCGGCGGCGTCGTCTACGCTGGTTGCGCGCCAGGCCGCGATGTAGCTGTTCTCGAGCGCCGCAAACGCCTCGTTCAGAATTTCATCATCGCATAATGCTTCGGCACGAGCCGCCCTCGCAGCCGCCCTCTCCAGAGCGCTCTCGTCAGACATCGGCTTCCTCTCCTCGTGATTTCGTCGTCGCGTCTTCAGATCGTGGCGCATGGCGCATCCGGCGAGATCGAGCGACGCCTTGGCAGCATCCATCCCGCGCTGCACCTTCGCGCATTGTATCTTCTGCTGCTGATTGAGCGTCTTCGGGTGCGCATCCAGGGGCACGATGTTCGTACCCAACCGCTGCGAGCGCCGTCTCGGCATCTGTAACGAGGACAATAGCGTCGGATCGGGTGCCGGCCGCGGCGGGTGTGTGAATTGTGCGGCCTGTCTCTAGCTGCCAACTGCCTCGCCATCATCGGCTGTTTGAATATCCATGAGGCATGCCACCGCATTCACCGTAGCGAGTTCAAGCCTATTTGGTTTAGCGATGCTTCCTAGCATTTTTCCAGGAATTATCACCTTCGCCTAGATCCGCGGCGCGTACGGGATAGACTCCTAGCGTATCCTCCCCGTTCGCGTCCCGACCGTATTCATCCACTGCGTCCGGAAACTCGACCAGAAATCCTGATGGATCGTCGTCAGGCACGTACACAATGGTTCCTTGAGAACCGGCCGGCACCGGTATCCCGGGTATCGCATGCTTGAGTATAATGACGTCATGTAACTCGAACATTGGATCTACCTGCTTGGGAAGGCTGTGTTGAGCCGTGGCACTCCGTCTTTTCCGATCGTCCAGCCCGTGATGACCGGGATCGTGCGGCCGTTGGCGCCAGTGACGTGGATGGGCTGGTTAAACACCGTCCCGTGCTGCGTGATAGCTTTTTGGACTGCCTGAGATTTATCGAAGACCAATTGCTTTGCAAGGTCTTCTGTATTTTCGCGACCGAAGCCGAGCGCCTGTTCGAACCATCTTGCCTTCGGACCACCACTAATGTGCTCCGGACTAAGCAGATAGCGATTCAGCTTATCGCGCACGCTGGCGGCGGACTCTTCGGCTGGACTCGCCGCCACCGGTATCGACCTGCTTGCCAGCGTCCGGCCCGCTGCAAAGCTGTCCGTAACCGCGGGCGCGACCGTTTCCGCGGCGCACCAGGCACCACAGCGTTGATGGTGCCTCGCAATAGACCCTTACCGAATAACGAACCATCGCCATTACTTGCCGACCCGGGGGCGGAGATCGCGTCGTCTAAGCCACTTCCTGCATGGCCGCCGGCAACGTCGCCACTCGATCCAACAGGGACGTTTCCCGTCGCCGCTCCATTGACGGCGGGCCGACTGGCGCCCGCTGCAGACTTTTGCGGCTGGGCTTGCGGCGCTGACTGCGTTTGCGCTTGTTCAAACCGCGCCTGCGGGAACGTGCCGCTATCACTGAACGGATCGTGTTCGACCGGAACGAGGGTGATGTTTTCAAAGTCCGGCTGATGCTCGACCGGCACCAGAGAATAATCAGACATGATGAACGACCTGCAGAACTTTTCCGGCGGGGGGCATCAGGCAGACATTGATGGCCGCCTCTCGTCTTGCGTGCGCCCGCCGGATACGCCCGCTGCGCCTTCCCCATTTCGATCGCCGCCTTCAGATGGGTCTCCAGCACCGTCATCTTGGCGTCGAGCGCAGCCTTGATCTTGGCGAGCTCGATCTCCCCTTGCGTCTTGACCTGGAGATGGATCGCGTCGGCCTGCGCCCGGCGGCTCTCCGGCAAGGTTCAGACAGACGGAGTAAACCGTCCTACGACAACCGGGGACTCAACATCCAGATACAGATTGGCGCGTGCGTAAAGACCGATGACATGCTCACCAGCTTTGACGCTCGCTTCACTCGGATACAAAAGTTTCTCGGTGGGAAACAGACCATGCTTCTTCGCATCAAGCGATAGCTGCTGTCGATTCTGCTTGAAGAACGTACCCTCGACGAGGCCGTACACCGGCCCTTTGAAGTCGACGACGAAGTTACCGTCGCGCATCGGCCTGACCGAAAAGTCTGGCATATGGGTCACAACGTCCAGCAGCGCCGCATTACACATTACACTTGGCAATATCCGGCTCGGATGAGCCATTGTCAAAAACCGCAGTCCCATGCTCGTAGACCAGAAAGCTCCTCTGCCGGTCCGTGTAATGCGCCATCCGATCCACAAACCAGGCCGGCGCTTCTACGCGGGTGAGTCCTCGCCAGGTGGGCGCGGGATATTTCATGCTTCGGCCTCCGATGCATCTTTGCTCTGCTCGGACAATATCGCGCGAATTAAAGCAACAACCCTTCGGATGGCTAACATGGTACTGGCATCGGGCTCGCGGCTCATATGATTCCAGCGCCGCTGCTCCAAGAACAGGTGTGCCCGAAGCCGCACCAGGCCGCTGTCGGCTGACAAGGCGGGCAAGTCCCGCCAGTTGAGCTTGTATGGGTCATCCTCGGACGGATGAAAAGTCAGCGCGAAGCGTCCGATGATCGGCCAAGGCTCTGATTCGCTCGGCACAGCAGACAGCTTGAGACTCTTCGTCGGAATGATTGCTGGAAATGGAGGAGATGGAGGAGATCGAAATGTCGGCATGTCGTACCTGAGCCTACGGAAGCGTACCTTTGATTTCGTCCGGTGAGATGTAGTGCGGAACCAGGTACTCGCTTTCGCTATATAGGCTGTATGGGTTTGGAGTTGCTCGGCCCGGCGCCAATTGCAGCCGGTAGGTCGTGTCACCGTGTATTCGCGCAACGTTAGGATCGGTGGTTACGGCGATATATGGAGACGGCGGATTGCGGCTGTCAAGCGCGTGCTTCGTCATCAAGTCGTGCTGGTCCCCTTCTGCCAAGACCGCTTCGGAGTAGGCTTGGCCTCCCGCTCGTGCCGCATGCGACCGGAATTCCGTGAGGCCGGCTTGATCGCCTCTATAGAAAGTTTGTGGCGCATTCTCTGCCGCTTGTCCAAACCTCGCGCTCGCTTCTTCTGCGGCGGGCGGCAGAGTCTGCGCGGCGCGTGCTCCCGTTCCTAACCTGGCTGCACCGAGCGGACCGAGCACGCCGAGTGCGCCGCCGGCGAATCGGAGAGGCACCTCCCAAGGAGTCCCCTCGCCAAGCTGGCCTCCGGCTTCGCTCCCCAGGCCGCCCAGCACAGCCGCTCCGACTTTGAGAGGCACGCCTCCAGGCGCTACATAGGAAGCGGGATTGCCGAGAAATTCCCCGACTGATGCACCGAATTGGCCCGCCCGGCCTTCCGGCCTGTACATCGGCCCCGTGACTTCCTTCTCGAGAATCTGCATTCCCTGTTCTGGAGTCGGCGCGTCGACGTCTTGCCCCATCTCGGCCTGTGTGGCGCGTCCCAATGCGCTCGCCGCGCTGTTGAAGCCAGAGACGACCCCGCGAGGGATGGACTTGAAGAAGTCACCGGCCCCTGCCGCGAGGGTAGATCCGGTGGAGCCTGTTGTTGCCACGCCAGGTATCGGTGCGCTGGATCTGCCTGCTCCCATCGCAGACTGTTGAGTCTGCGCCTGTTGCGCCTGCGCTTGCAGGCTTTGCGCTTGCTGGGGCTCATCCTCAGGGAATGGGTTGTGGTCGACTGGAACGAGAGTGGCATTCTCGAAGTCCGGCTGATGCTCGACCGGCACCAGAGAATAATCAGCCATGATGAACGACCAGGAGATATTTGCCGGGACGGCCCGAGTCCGGCAGATAGTGGTGGCCGTCCCTCGCCTTGCGTGCGCCTGGCGGATATGACCGCTGCACCTTGCCTGCTTCGATCGCCGCCTTCAGATGCGTCTCCAGCACCGACATCTTGGCATCGAGGGCGGCCTTGATCTTGGCGAGCTAGATCTCTCCTTGGGTCTTGACCTGGAGATGGATCGCGTCGTTCTGCTGCTGGATCTGCGCCTAATGCGCGGCGGTCGCGGCGTCGACCTGCACTCGCGCCAGCACGGCCTGTAATTTTGGATCGGGCGACAGTCGATGCGGCAGGGAGCCGTATTAGCAAACGTTCGGTTCTTGTGCCCTCATCCTGGATGCATCCAGCCCCACAATCACGATCTTACGAGAAGACGCGTAACCGCCCGGCTTTATTGCCCCTACAACCCTTCAGGTAGTTCAGTGAGAGAATCGATAAACTGCTTCAGTGTTGGGGCGAGAAACACAATGTATCGATCAGGGTCCTCATAATCTTCATGAGAAATGAACATGATATTTCCGAAAGACTCTGGCCTCACACTATAAAGAAACTTGTCCCCAGAGGGATCGTCCGCGAACGGTATGAGCCCCTGCGGAAAGTCCGGCGTTTGATCCACCATCATGACATAGGTGTCTTCGAAGGTAGTTCCGATGGGATCTTCTACGTTCATAGGCAGGAATGTTTCGACGTCATATGCGTCTCCATCCTTGGGAAAAAATTGAGGGCGGGGCGTGCCGCCGTTGTGCCGAAGGTAGTGTTCCTTGAGATCCTGCGGCAAGCGAATACCGAGGCGATTCTCCACGCGCTTGATATCCAGTTCGGAAAGCGGTGGAGCAGTACGCTCAAAGACAACCATTGCCTGTCTCCTCTAACGCTCGCGCTGGCCAACCTACTTAGGGAGATGGCCTTAGAAGCCATGGCAAATTCAGATCCTGACCATTCAAAGCAAGCATCGCTCGACACCCGGTCCAAACCCACACGGTAAGGAAGTTGGGGCTCGGTACCACTTCCAGCACACCTTCCCTGTCGCAGAGGACCGTCAGCAACAGTTGAGAATCCGGCGAAAGAACAACCTCCTCAGCCCAAGGTTCCACGATCACCGTCAACGGCCCGGGGTTGTGGTTGATTACGACGTATTTTACGGTCGTATCTGTCATTGGAAGTTCCTCAAGATTTTCGCCAGCAACGCTGCGCGATGGACTGCCGACAGGTTGGATGGATTGTCACGCGCCACACCCTCATAGATTTTTTGGAAGGCCGCAATAGATCGTGCGGTAATGCCGGCCGATTTGAGTCTCGATATTATTTCGGCAGTCGCTTCGGTGGAAGCCGCGCGTGATGCTTCCAGCCCTTGTTCGAAACCGGCAAGTCGCCCAAATTGCGCTCGCTTTATTCCTTCGGGCAAGGTGGCTTCCGCTTCGGCAATGGCTTGTCTGGCGGCGCTGCCCGCAGCAGCTCTACCTGCCGCAGAGACTGTTGACCCGGCCAGCCCGTCAGCAACCGCGGAGCCTCCCACGCCAAACAGACCGAGCGCCTCGGCACCCGCAATCGCCAGCGGCGGAAGCAGCAGCGAACCGACCCCAAACGCTCCCTCGATCTTTGCAGCTGTCGGATTATTCCGCACAAGATCTGTCACCCCTTCCGATTGAGCGAGTTCGGGAGCGGCTAGCTGATTAAAGAACTTGACGAAGGGCGAACCCGAACCACCTCCGACCGCAGAATCACCGGAAACAGCCGACTTTGGCTGGGCGGACAGCACGGGCTGCGGCTGGCTTTGCGGTTGAGCCTGTGTCAACTGGGGCTGCACTCTCTGCCCCGATTGCGCCAGCGCCGGCTCACTCTGCGCTTGCGGGCTTTGCGCCTGCTGGGGCTCATCCTCAGGGAATGGGTTGTGGTCGACTGGAACGAGAGAGGCATTCTCGAAGTCCGGCTGATGCTCGACCGGCACCAGAGAATAATCAGCCATGATGAACGACCAGCAGATATTTGCCGGGACGGTTAGAATCCGACACGTAGTGGTGGCCGTCCCTCGCCTTGCGGGCGCCCGGCGGATATGACCGCTGCACCTTCCCCCCTTCGATCGCCGCCTTCAGATGCGTCTCCAGCACCGTCATCTTGGCGTCGAGCGTGGCCTTGATCTTGGCCAGCTCGATCTCCCCTTGCGTCTTGACCTGGAGATGGATCGCGTCCGCTTGCGCCTTCTCGCGTTCGATCTGCACCCGGTGGGCGGCGGCAAGCTGGTCGGCCTGAACGCGCGCCTGCAGCGCCAGCAATTTCGGATCGGGCGGCGGCTGCGGTGGCGTCGGCGGCGGATGCAACAGCTGCCCGGTCTGCGGATTGACGGCCATGGGATCGCAAAAGAACTGGTCCGGGTTGCGATGCCCCATGATCCGCGTCAGCTCGGCCGCGGTGTTGTAGAGCTGACGGTCGCCGACCAGGTTGAGCTTGCCGCCGGCGAGCAGCTCCTTCTGCACGTTGGCGATCGCCATGGTCTGGGCGAATTGCTGGGCCTTGCCGCCGGCGCCGAGGCCGACATTAATGGTCATGTCCTCGCGCGTCTTCCAGTTGCGCGGATTGACGGCGACCCAGGCATTGCGCAGCCGCACCGTCTCCTCGCGCTGGCCATGCTTGCGGATGGTGCCGTGCAGCAGCGCGAAGATATCGCGCACGCCTTCGGCCATGACACGCGCGATCAGCTTGATGCGCATCTGCGAGGCAGAGAACACCTGCGCGACCGCGGTCGCCGATTGGTTCTGCAACGCGTTGGCGTCGATGCCCTGCGCCTGCTTGGCGAGGCCGGTGCGGATCTCGAGCTCGGCGTCGAGATATTGCAGCATCGGATAGATCGACGTGGTGATATCAGGCACCACCTGCCAGTTCAGCCCGCCTGCCGTCTTGGTGCGGACCACTCCGCCCGGCCGCGACACCAGCAGGTCGTCGAGCGTATTCGGCCCGGCGTTCTGCTCGGCGACCTCGACGCGCGGATTGTTGTGCAGATAGAGATTGTCCAGCGCGCCGCGCTTCAGCGCTGTCTTCTCGCGCTGCAACGGCATCACGAGATCGGCGATCGAGCGGCCGAAGAAGCGATGGGTCACCGGCACCGGCGTGGTCGCCGCGAACGGCATCTCGTCGAACGGCGTGATGCAGTCCTTGCCGTCCTTGCGCAGGATCTCGGCCTGGTCGCCGCCCGTGATGACCTGGTAGAGGCAGGGACGGCCCGAGCCCTCGTAGTCCATGCGAACATAGTGCTCGGTGATGCGCACCAGCCGCGCCGCAGCGTTGGCGCTGCCGCCGCCTGATGTCGCGGACAGATGCTCCTCCACCGTGTCGCGCGCCAGCGTCTCGATCTCGGTCATGCCGGTATGCGGCAGCAGGGCCCTGATCTGGCCGGCCTCGAAACCTTCCGCGATCAGCTGCGCCTCGGTCTTGGTGACGACCTCGTGGAAGCAATAGTTGCAGTCGCGGATGCTGCGTGCACCGCGCTCGATGCCGAATTCTTCGGGCGGCACACCCATCACCCGCGCCTGCGCGAGTTTGCGCGTGGTGACGATGGTGACGTCATGCGTGACGAGAGAGCCCATCGGCGCGGGTTGCGCCGGGGCTAGCAAGGGAACGGGCATGTGTGATTGAACTCTCGGTTCTGCGCAAAGGCTCGCCGCTCGATGCGGCGGGCCGGGTTAGTAACCGTTGTTGCGCATATATTCCTGGATCATGCCGAGCAGGCCGCCTGCCGGCACCCGATCGGGACTCGATGGATCGATGGCTGTAACCGATGGGCCGGCTAGGACAGCGGCAGTATCCCGCACAGGTCGAGACGCGTCCTTCCGCGGCGAGGCCAAGGCCCATTGATCCAACGCGCGTTTGGGGGCGGAGGCAAACAGCGCCTCGAGTGGAAACCGCTCCGTTGGAAGCGACGTCGAGGTCGACCGATCGCCCGCGTTGCCGCCGCGTGCAGCAGGTCGTGGCGACAGCGCTGACGAACTCGTATCTGGCTGCGCAGTCCCATCAATGAACGAGGCAAGCCTACGAAACGAATCCGGCGAGACGTCCCGGAATGGCGCAGGAGCAACGCTGTCCCACCGATCGCCGATGCCGTTGCTGTCACCGATCGGCCCGACCCCCCTGAGTACAGCGTCCGGTTGCATGTCCGGAAACATACGCGGCGCACCGAATGAAGGCGTCCGCAAGCTCGGGGCGTTACGCCCCGATGCGGTTGGTGCGCCACCCGGCCCGCCCACGGCATCGGAGCGTATTCCAATCTGATGTAATTCACCGCCAGGCGCACTCTTTCCCGGATCTGTTGGAGCAAACGGATCTGCTGACCCCGGCGTCATGGGAACATGAGCACTATTGATCGAATCCGACGTGGCCGGGGGCGGAAGCGTAATATTGTCTGTGATGCCCAAGTCGCCTGCGACTGCCGCATGCCGGAGCCGCTTGAGAGTTAGGTCGATCGATTCAATTACGGATTTTAGGACGCCACTCTGATCGTCAACGGATTGCTGCGCGCTGAGAATCGAATTCTTGGAATTTGTTAGGTCTCGAACAGTACTGTCATAACCAGGCTCGTCACTGAGCGGCTTTCGAATCCCCTCGACATTAAAGGATCCCGACCCGTTCAGATAATGATCAATAACGTCGTTCGCTTGACCGATAATCTCCGCTCTATCGGCTTCGGTGATTGTTGTGGCCGAATGACCTGGAGGCGGGCAACGGGCGCCTTTCGATGGTCGCCATACTGTACTTAATCCGTCTGTGTTTCAACGATTTCGATGAAGTCGTATTCTAATATAGAGAGTGCCCGCGTACTCATTCTGAATAAACAGAGCGCCCTGGGCCGGCCGCCCGCGATAGAAAGGAACTATTGATAGCGGCTTGGCCGGATCTATGTTCACGAAATCCGCGGCACCGACGAAATAGCAGCAACTGAGTTCGCTGCCGTATAAGTGAATCGTGGCACTCCGAGTCTCGTAAGGAAGCACGATTATCGTCAGCCACAATCCGAACGCCTCGATGTCCGCGCTACATACTTGATCAAATCGACACCTAACTGAGCCTGCGTCCTTGGCGCCTCGAACCTCAGCGCCAAAATCAACATCATAATCGTCTGCCCATGACCGACCGGTCGAGGCAAGCAGGCAAAAAAGGAACAAGATCAAAGTACCCAACAAAGGGACGTATCGCGCAGAAGCTCCGACCTCGGAGCGCTTGTCACGGGCGAGCTCCGCCTTGACGATACGATATTGACCTTCCGCCATACTTCACTCCCATTCATCGGGAACGTAACGTTTATGAACTTGCACGACGGCGTCATGCGGTTTTAGACAGGAGAGGGGCACGTCAACATGATAGACTTTTTGTGCTCTGTAGTCGGGGTCATCGCGCGGGACATATCGCTGGTCGTCTCGGACCCAGCATTCGCCCGAATAGCTGCAGGCCTTGCTGGGTGCCGGGGCGCACTGCAAACCAAGAGCTTCTGCATCGTCGCGAGAGATGTCCCTGGCAGACGTCTGCTCGATGATGAACGTTTCGTCAATTGCTTCAGACCATCGACGTCATGATTGGAGTTGCGGCCAATGAATTTCGCCAGTTGGCCTTCGCCCGATCCCGTAGGATCGATGTCGACGCGAGGCCACGGCCAGACCAGGAGCATCCGGATATGATGAAAGCAATGGCCAGCAGCGAGAGAACGTTGAGTATCGGAAACTTCGGCATTCCAAGTGCTTCTCCGGGCAAATACTTGATCTGCTCATCCTTCGGGAATCGCGTGTAGCTGCCTCGATCGGCCGCGATGCAAAGCGGCCAACAACAGCTAAACGTCTTTCGCCGTATGAGCGCGCGCGCACTTCACCACTATCTCTAATTTAGATAGAACAAAGCCAGAACTTAGTCAAACGAGACCTTGGGCTGCCGAACCGCCACAGTCCGTCCGCGGATAACGCATCGCCAATGCCCATCAGCCGCGCCTGCGCGAACTTGCGCGAGGTGACGACGGAGATCCCGTCGGCGCTGACGCGCCGGAGCTAGCAAGGGAATGGGCATGCGCGATACGCGCGGCGCTGAATTGCATCAAACCGCCAACTAGTAAGCGTTGTTGCGCGTGTATTCCCGGATCATGCCGAGCAGTCCGCCGGGCTGCTGCTCTTCGGGCGCATATTGGCCATCTCTCAAGCCGGCAAGCCCGGTCGAAGCTCTCCAGTCGCCCATCCCGCTCCCGAGTGAATTCCGATCCTCCATGCCCAAATTTCTCACCGGGGCAGCGCTGTCGGGGCCGATCGATCCCATGCGGGATGTCAGCGTCCGGACAAGTGGTGATGCTTCATCGATCGGCCCCATTGCAGGAGGCGCGAAGAACATTCTCAAGCGCTCGGCAAGCTGTTCTGGGGTCCACGTGTATGTGGCCGCCAGGCCGGGGCGCGCCGGTCCGATCTCGAGAGAGGACACCTTGCTCTTCGACGGCTGTGGAATCCCATTCGCGTCCGGAATGGATACGTTCAAGGTAGGGACGAATGGAAAGAGATTTCCACTCGCGCCATATCCGAGAGTGTCATCCGACTTGATTCCGGCCGTCAGGAACGACAACCCAAGCCCCCCTCCTCCCAAACCCAAGCCACCTGTCACCGTGACCGGCGGAGACGTCGGCGAACCCGGATTCCAGTAATATGAGCCACCGATCCCAAAAGGACCAATCGGCAGAGAGAGTGAGACTCCATCGGCTCGAAGATTCCCATTCTCGTTGACGGACATTGCGATGATTACCCCAATTGCGATTTCACAAAGATTGATCTGGCACGCTTGCCGAAGCTTACTCAGGCGCCGTTCGACGGTCAGTTGCGATGATCTGACGGCGACGACGCTCGCTTGCTCTCATTGCAAGTTGTCACGCGGATGAGCTAAGATTGCAGAAAACGTCTGATCATTGGGCGGTGGAACATGAATGGGCTGCAAATCGGCTTCACATTGATCTGGGTCGCCGGCCTTGCCTTTCTATTTGCCCGCGCCTTGAATTACAGCCGCCTCGTCCTCAACAATCTCGCACCCGGTGAGACTTGCTGGGAGCCCTCCGATTTTCGGCTGTTCTTCAGCTTCAGGCGCTTTCGCTTGTTCGGCAACTACGTCGAACCGACCCATCTGACAGACCTCGGCCGGGAATATCAGAAACGTGTCCGCCAGACCGACGTCATCGCCTTTTTCTGGACGCTCGGCGGCCTCGTGGCTCTGGCGATCTTCTTTTCGTGAAGAGATGCAGTTCGCGCAGCGGTCAAGAAGCGGTGGAAGAAGCTCACCCCGATCGGCCATCGGAATGAAAAAACCCGCAGCGGATTTTCCGCGCGGGTTGATCTTAACTCTTTCGATGATGCCACTTTAGAGGTGTTTTGCCCGACGCGTCAAGCCGATTTCGGATTTTTAGATCTGACCCACGACTTGGCCCGGCGGCGAATAGCCGTTATTGCGCATGTCGTCCTGGATCATGCCGAGCAGTCCGCCGGCCGTGCCGCTTGTCGCGGCATTGCTTGTATCGCCTCGCATCGACGATGCCATGGACAAGCCGGGCTCATTTGCGAACACGCCGATCGGCCGGCTGGCCTGCAACGGCTGGGGCCCATTGAGCAGTCCGCGCAATTCTGCTCGTAGATCCTCGAACATTTGATGGCGTAAAACACGCTGTAAACAAAGGCCGCCAAGAACAACACGCCGAAGACCATCGCATCCGCCCTCCCCAAGGCCGCCCTCCAAGGGATGTCTGGCCGGCCGGCCACAGCGATGAATGGCTAACGTCAAACGACCTCGCGCAAAGCCTGCAGAGTATCTCCCTGATCTGTCCCCTCGTGCACCGTGTGCGCGACGATCTTCATCGCGCCGTTCGATTCCGCGACGTCCTGGGCCAGCAGCGCGAACTGGTCGTCTGTGAGGTCGTAATAGGTCTCGCGGCTCTCCTCCTCCCGCTCCTCCCACCAGACCTTGACGATGCCGGCCTTCGACAGCAGCGCGTCCTTGATGAAGGAATACAGCACCATGAAGCCGCCGTTCTGCTGCATGAAGACGTGATTGACGTAGTCCGTCTCCTGCTGCGCAGCGGCGACATCCTCCGGCCCCACCGGCTCGAAGCGCACGACCTCGTCGGAGCCGGCAAAGATGTCCATCAGCTGCGGCATCAGACCTTCGACGGTGTCGGCAACGTCGGTCGACACCGCGCGCGAGCGGCCGTCCTGCGCCGGCATGTCCTTGCGCATGTCACCGAGATAATAGTCCATCGCATCCGCCCGCTCCTCGGCGAGCCGCGCTGCCGACATCGCGGCAAGCGCATTGGCCTTCTCGGAGGCGAGCATCGCCTTCACTTCGGAAATCGACATCATTGTCATGAGATACCTTTGGTCAAAACTCATACACCGCAGCTTCACCGGCGCGACAGATACGGCACCGGCGGAGCACCCGTCGTAAACACATTCGCCTCGTTCGAATCATCGCGCCGGGTCAACCGGCGGATGTCACTGCGACGGATAGCGGGCGCATCGACGGCGTTCTGTTCTTCGAGCGCGTTCGGAGCCAGCGCGCTGGCAGCCGGAGACCACGGCGCATCGTATCGATCTCCGATGGCCGAATAGCTTGCACTTGCCGGGCCCAAGACCCCACCGAGGCCGCTCCATTTGCCGAAGCGATCGGAGAGATCCCAGGGCGCGGCACCAGGCGCTGGAAGTGAATTGTCGAGCACCTGTTGGGCCCGTGTCGTTCCGGCCAGGAAGGGGATCGGCGCAGTGGTCGGGGCTCCGGCAATGCGACTGGCCGCATCCGGCGACAACATGTTGGGCGGAGCGGGATGTTGCGGCCAGCTCGTGGCGCCGAACGCCGGCTCTACCGCCTGCGTTTGCGCGAGCCAAGGAATGGGTTGGCTGCCGGCGTCCCACGGCGCGTGGCGGGACGCTGCGGTATGTCGAGACGCTGCGGCGTGCTCCATCTTCTTGTTTGCCCAGGAGATAACCCAGCTGGCTGTCTTGCCACGAAGGAAGGGATTGGCCTTGATGGCGTTGTCGTCGAGAATCGACTCCACCGGCGTATTCGGATCCGCCTTCATCAATTTGACGCCGCCACCCGGGCCGGCAAAGTGCATGAGATAGGTCGATGTCGGCGTGACGGGGACGCCGGCCCGGCGAAGCCTTGCTTGGTTCTCCGCCGCATAACTGGCGGTCATCTCTTTCGAAAGGTCGGCATCTTTGCGAAGCTCAAGGATCTCTGCGTCCGATTTGCCTCGCGCCAGCTCGGGCTTGAGGCGCTTGATCATCTCGAGCCAGGTCCCGTTGATGAACTGCCCGAGCCCGAGCGCGCTCGATGTCTTGTTCGGCTGGTTCGCCTTCTTGAGATTGCCGCTGCTCTCGGCCGAAATGATCTTGTCTAGAATGTCCATATTGCCTTCCACAAACGAGAAAGGCGGCCCGCGAGGACCGCTTGCCTGATTTCAAGGATTGACGTTGTCGGCGCGAGCCGTGCGGGGGCGCAGCGAGCCACCCAACGACTCGATCTGATCAGTAACTGTCGACTGGCAACCGCCAGAAATGGTCACACTGCGGTCAGAGCTGCCCCGCGCCGCGGCGTCGTCGCATTACTTGCCACTCGGAGATCCCCACTTGCGTTCATCGGGATTGAGAGCCTCTCTCATCACGGCAAGCTGCGCGTCGGTGGCGGCGCCGAGATAGGACATGACACCTTCGTGGACAAGCACACCCCACGCCTGGGTGCCGCTCGGCGCAAACATGAGGGCCAAGTGCGTGCGACTGCAATTGTATTCCTTCGCGCAGACCGTGAATACTTCGTATTTGACTCCGTGTATGTCGACCAGCTCGGCGGAACTGCTGCTATAAGCAACATCGTTCCTGGCGAGAACATCCCGGGCCCAGCCCGGCAGCTTGCCGGCATGCTCGATCAGATTCTTTGACGCTTGCGCATAGGCAGGCCTCTTGAGCACGTCGAACAAATACGGGGTTGTCACCTTTGGCGGCAATTCGGGGACAGCGAGCTGCTTTCTCAGCACCGCCTGCTGCGCATCGGTCGGATTTCCAAGGAAGGACACAACCCCTTTTTCGCGCAGGCCGGCCCACGCCTGCGCGCCATTCGGCGCAAACAGGAGGACAATTGTGGTGTCGTCGCAATTCGGCTGAGGCACGCACATGTGGAATTGCTCGTGGGTAATGCCGGCAATGTTCTCGGTGGTGCGCACGCCACTGATGTAAGGCCCGTTTTTCTTCAGGATTTCCCTGGTCCAGCCAGGAGCGTTACCGAGCAGGGTCATCAGGCTCTGAACGTAGGCAGGCTTTTGCAAAACCCCGGACAGATAGCCGATGGCCATTGCCGGTGAACAGGCAATGCACAATGTAACCAGACCGATGGCTGTCCAACGAACTTGTCGTCTCATGGGTCCCCCTTCGGATGAACCAGTCATCTCACTACCACAGGTCGCGCCACGGCGAACAGATTGTGGCTATGAACAATTAGCCAAATAGCAGCAACGTCGGAGCCATCCGGATCAAACTGCGGACATCGGCGAGCCGCACGGTGTCTTCGACGTAAACCTGCTGCGGGTTCGTCTCCTTGATAAAGGGAAGCGCCGCAGCATTCACCCCTATTCGCGCCAAGTAATTCCATACGTGTCATTTCCAAAATAAAGCCGAAGCACGACGCAGCCTCCTGTCGGTGGACAGGGCCCTTGCGTCAACCTTCGAACGCGGAGCCAGTATCAGAATGACTGGGCACCAAAGACGATCGCAAGAAATACAACGACCATGATCAAGAAGCCGATGAAGCCGGCAACATCTCGCGCGATCACCACGCGGCCGGCGCCGTCACGGCAAAAACCAAGCCAGTTGAAGCGCTCTTGAGCGACGTTCGGCGAATGCACATAGGCCCGACCAAACGACAATGTCGGAATGACGATTCGCGCGATCGAACATCCGATGAATTCGAAGAAGAGCAAGTACAGCAGCTATTCCATTGGCCATGCCCTCCGTCCTCACGACAACATGCCGTAACAAATCGCCGCCATCGCGAGCAGCACCGAAAGGCACATCGCAAACCCGATCCAACCCGCAGCGTCCTGTCGCAACTCGATCCGTCCATCCGCGTCGCGACGATACCAGGGACGACGCAGCGGCGACGTCGATGTGCTGAACGGCTCGACATAGATATGTCCGGATGAAAGGAGTGGCAAAGCAGCTCGCGCCACCGTGTACCCGATCAGCTCGGCCAGCATTCGCAACGCCGGCATCGCAAAACTCACGCAGTGATAGAGACTACACCAATTAGAACATAACAAGAACACTTGTCAACCACTGGTACTACTCCGCTGCTGGTCCGTCTCACATCCATCCCCGCTCGGCATACCGGATCGGCCGGTTGAACGCGGCGACCCTGCCCGGTTGCTCGTAGCAGATCGCCATCAGTCCCAGCGCGTCCGCAGCGTGGCTCGACCAGTCGTGCTCGGGACCGAGACCGATGTTGCGCGTCTCGTCCTTGCGCTCGTGATAGAAGCCGAGCGCTTCGCGGCCGGCCTCCGTCGTGTCGGTGTTGAACCAGAGCTGCGGGCCGAGCCGCCGCAGCGCCTCGATCCGCATCATGGCCGCGCCCGGCCCCTGGTTCTTCACCGGCGGCTCGACCTTGAAGCCGGCCTCGCGCAGATGATCCTCATAGCGCTTGCCGGTGACGTTGTTGGCGGCCATGCCATCGTGCGGAAGATAGAGCACGGCGTTGTCATAGCCGCGCGAGCGCAGCCAGTTGACGTGAAACGCCAGCACCTGGCCGACGCTTTCGTAATAATCCAGGATGCGAATTTCGCTGCCGACCCATTGCACGATCCACATCGTGAAAGCATCCGCCGCAGCGCCGGCGCCGCCGATGTCGATGAAGGCGCGCAGCGGCAGGAGAGGATCGGCCGAGACTTTTCCGATCCGTCCTCCGGCACGCGCCTCCGACAGCAGCGAGGCAAAGTAGGCGCCCTCGAAGGCGCGGGCGTACTCGCCTTCCCAGATGTGATCGTAGCGCTCGGGGTAGAGCTTTTGATCCAGGAGCCGCTCCTCCCCGAGCACATCGGGAAACCACGGATTGTCGCGCCAGTTGGCTTTCACCACCACCGCGCCGTCCGGCTGGCGCCCGCGCAGAAAATCGTCGATCGCATCGCTCTTGCGGCGCGGATTCCAGCTGGCCCAGAGCTCGGAATCCTTGGCGCGGATCGTCGGCCGCAGCAGCGCGAGGCTGCGTGCGCTTAAGGATTGCGCCTCGTCGATCCAGGCGATGCGAAATCCCTCCAGGGATTTGATCGAGTCCGCCGTGTGATCCTGAAGCCCGCGGAAGATGATGAGCCCGTCGCCGGGCGTCTCGATCTTGTCGCTGAAAAGCCTGAAGCCGTGGCCGAGCCGAAGGCTCGCGATCTTGCCCTCGATCAGCCGCTTGGAAGACTGCGCCAGCGAACGCTGCGCCTCGCGAATGCAGACCGCGAGCGTGCCGCGCTCGGCCTGGCAGGTCTCGACCAGGAGCTCGCCGAAGAAATGCGACTTGCCCGAGCCACGTCCGCCGTAAACGCCCTTGTAGCGCGCAGGCTTCAGCAGCGGCTCGAAGATCTTCGCCGTCGGAATTTTCAGGATGGACAATGGCTAAGCTCGCTCACCCTAGGGCAGGCCGGTGCGCCTGCGCCACATCGCGGACCAGTCTTCGATGTCTGGAGTTTCAGGTTGCCCTTGCCGAGTTTGGCCCAGGTCAGGAGAGGCCGCGTTTTCAGAGAATGGCGGCCAGAGCCCGAAGAGCCCTCCGAACTGTTTCTGCGCAGCTGGTGGGAACGTGGAAGCGGGGCCGACGTTCGGAACCTCCGTCGGGTTTGTGTCGAACGCGGATCGGTTTGGTATTCCTGCAGGCATTCTCGTCAGGATCCGCACGTGTTCAGGAGACGTTGCAGGCACCACGCGGGCGTTCCGGAGATATTGCCGATACTCGGGGATGTAAGCTGGCGATGCCGGATTCGGGTCGAATGGCCCCAAGGCATCGGCAAACGCGCTTGGATCCATGAGGCGTCCTTCAGAATCTTTGATCTGATAGTGAACATGTGGATCTCCCGGCGTCCCATCACGGCGGAAAACGCCCGTATTCCCCATCGTCCCAATGAGCTGGCCCGCGGCCACTGGATCGCCGATCTTCACATGTCTGGCGTTGGTGTGGAGGATTTGATGAAGGAGGCCGTTCTTGTCTCTGATCGCGATCGTTCCCCACTTGTCCTCACCGGCGTTTTCAACCACACCGTCGACGGGCGATCGCACCGCCGGATTGCTCTTGTTCAAACGCGCCTCTCGTCCACCGACATAGTTGAAGTCGATACCTCGATGCGGATTCGATGAGCCGGGCGGTCTGTTGGACGTCTCTCCGTATCCACTCCTGACATGGGGCGGCACGCTTCCGATGGGTTGCAGGATCCTCCGCATCATATCTTCCCAGGACATATTCAACTCCATTCGAAAGCGGCAAGCCAGCGCGCTCGCCTACACCTTACGATGGTGCGGTTTCAGCCGGCTTGCTCAACCACTGATAATTGTCTAACTACGTTGCGCGCAGGGCACGCAGGACGTGACCGCTCAATCTGCTCGACACGGAGACACGTGTGAGAAAGTTCCTCGTCCTCGGAATTCTAGGTCATGCGATGCTGATGCTGGTGGCGTTCGCCCCCGTTGCGATCGCACAAGAGCGCCCCGCGCCGGCATTCGACAAATGGCGTCCGAAGGCCGGTGCCTATGCCGAACCCGGCAAGAATTTCGAGTCGAACTGCGACGAAGGCAACGACATGACGATCGGCGCAAAGTCGGTCAGCGGTTCCGAATGGGTCTGCGATTTCAAGAAAATCACCGATCTAGGACCGGGCTCGCTGAAGGTTGAAATGGTCTGCGACGATTACAATCTGGCGCAGAACCTCAACCCGCGCGATCCCAACTGGGCGAGCAGGCAATTCAACGAAGTCATGTTCGTCAAGCGGATTGATGACGCGACAATCTCCGTTCAGAAAAGCCTGAACGGGAAGTTCAAAGACCCTCCCTGGCGTGCAGCCTATTGCCCTCTGAAGACGCAGCGCGCGCTCGCCGAGGCCACGCTGAGAGCCAAGGTGGAAGCAAAGCAGAAGGCCGAAGTGGAACTCACTCTCAAGAGCGCTCATCCGCAGGATGGCGTCTACGCCGCGGCAGGTGCTGATTTTGAGGAACGTTGTGCAAGATTCAGGGACACGGTCGTTGCATTCGCCAGGAAGTCGATCACGACGGCCTCGAATATCTGCCAGATCAGGAATACGCAGGTTCAGCTTCCCGACACGGTCAGGATCGACGCCGACTGCATGTTGCAATCGGCCCCAGGCCCTGACGCCGTCCGCGTGCAGGACCCGGACACCATTCAGGACCGCAAGAACCTGATGTTCAAGAAGATCGACGACAAGACCGTCATCCTCTGGATCATCAACAACGGACACTTTACAGGCGATGGCCGGAAGCTGTCCTATTGCAGCGACCAGGTGCAGCGCGCCTATGCCGGGCAGCGCCGGACCGGCAAGCAGAGCAAGAACTAGGGATCACCGAAATGAAAAACCCGCGCCGGGATGCTTCCCCGCGGGCTGAACCAAACCCTTTCGATGATGCCATTCTGCCAGTGTTTTGCCCGACGTGTCAAAGCAGCAATCCCAATTTCAGTTCGAGGTGCCTGATAGCGCCGTGCTTCAGGCACACTGGATGCGTTAGCTCGCCGCAGGGTCGCGATCATGCAGAATTTGATGAAAGACGCCATCCATGTCTCTGATGGCTTCTCTCGCTCGTCCATCGCCCGCATGCTCTCCCCCGGCACCAACCGAAGATCGAGACGAACACCAGATCGAGATACTCCGGCATCTCAGGCCTCGAGGCCAGCATCGCCCTTGACGGCGTCCTCCGGACGCACGATGACGCGCTCGACCCGGTGAATCGTTTCACCGTCTTCGCCGTTCTCGATCGGCTGTGCGGCCTTGCCCCAGCCGCGATCGAGGATCGCGTTGGCCGCCGATAGGCGCACGGCCGGCGTGGCGTCGTCGCTGCGCATGATGCCGACGAGCACCCGGAGGGCCGTCCTGGTGTGGCCGCGCGCCAGCGAGCGGATCTCGGTCAGGGTCCGTGCCCTCGACGTCTTCCTGACCGCGGACGAACGCGCCGGCGCGCTCTCCGGATCGTTTTTCATATCCTCGCTCACGACAACATCTCCCACAGCACGATTGCAACGAGGCCCGCAAGCGCGAGCGATATCAGATAGGCTGTCATCATTCCCTCCACGAGAAAAGAAATGCGCGGCAGATCGCGCAAGGCGAGGCGCGATCGTTTCGGGCGCGAACCCTATCTCCGTGTCTTCCGGAGGCCGCAGCGGCGCGGGCGATTGGCCCGGCGCCGCGGGCCGGCACGGTCGCGCGTGCACGGCCAGCAATGGTTCGGACGGCGGCGCGCCTGTCGGCGCTCCATGAACGTCACGTCGAGTGCGTGGCCGGATGCGCGGCCACCGTCCGATTCTGGAATCGAGACGAAAAAACCCGCAGCGGATGTGGCCGCGCGGGTGAACCAAACTCGTCTCGATGATGTCATTCTGCCGGTGTTTTGCCCGACGTGTCAAACGAACGAATGCGCGGAGCGGAAGTTGGTCGATCAGGAGGATCGTCATGACACTCAGCACAGATCGCAAGCCGCGCAACGAAAAGTCGCCCCGCAACGAAGATGCGCCGCGCATCGAGGAGAAACGCCCGCTGCACGAGGCAATCATTGAAGATGCCGGCGAGACCGGAGACGGGGATCGCGACCTCGTGCACGGCGACGGCGGCACCATTGACCTTCCCGCCAAGCCCGGCGATCTGTCGAAGGACGACTAGACGTGCCGGAACTTACCCGACCAAGCTTGCGTTGATGCCCTCGTTGGAAGGAACGCTGGTGCGATGAGGCACACTGTCCTGGTTGTTGACGACGATCCCGCCGTCCTCGACGTAATCGTGGGCATGCTGGAGGATTTCGGTTGCCAGGTGATCTCCGCCCATAGCGGCGCGGATGCGCTCGAACGGCTCGAGCAGAACCGGGACATCTCGGTCCTCATCACTGACATCAACATGCCTGGCATGGATGGCCATGAGCTGGCCGAGCTGGCGCGGCGCGCCCGCCCGGAGCTGAAAATCCTGCAATTGTCGGGACGCGAGCCGCGGCGCGGCGGCCTGCCGATGATCAGGAAGCCGTTCTCGTTCGAGGAACTCGCCGACATCCTGCAGCGAACAGGCATTTGCTGACCGCCGCGCCCAAAACAAAACCCGCGGCGGATGGCGTCCGCGCGGGTGAACCAAACTTGTCTCGATGATGCCAATATGCCGGTGTTTTGCCCGACGGGTCAACAAGACATCGTGGAAAGAGAAGCCCCTCCTCCCAGCTCTATATGTGGTGCGCAAGGGGCTTGCTTCAAGTCCCCGCCCCTGCCGTAGAACCCCCGACCCAACGAACATCCAAGGCAACCAACCGAGGGGTCAACATGCCTGTCCTGCTTCCGACATCCCGTTCGCGCCGCCGCGCCCCGAGCGCTGACGCCGCGGTCGAGACGCTGACCGACCACGCCATCGTGATCGCCGGCGGCGGGCCGACCGGCCTGATGCTGGCCGCCGAGCTCGCACTCGCCGATGTCGACGTCGCCGTGGTCGAGCGGCGCGCCGACCAGGCGATCGTCGAGACGCGCGCCGGTGGCCTGCACGCACGCACCATCGAGCTGCTCGATCAGCGCGGCGTCGCCGACCGCTTCCTGCGCGAAGGAGAGATTCTCCAGCTCGCCGGCTTTGCCTGGACCCGGCTCGATATCAGCGATCTCCCCACGCGGCACCCTTACGGGCTCAAGCTGCGGCAGGCGCGCATCGAGCAAATTCTGGCCGATTGGGCCGAAGAGCTCGGCGTCACCTTCCATCGCAGCCGCGAGGTCACGGGCTTTGCGGAAGACGAGGCCGGGGTGGATGTGACGCTATCCGATGGCGAGCCGTTGCGTGCCAATTATCTCGTCGGCTGCGACGGCGGCCGCAGCCTGGTGCGCAAGGCTGCCGGCATCGCATTCCCCGGCGCCGCACCGACGCTGAGCAATCTCATGGCCGAGGTCGAGCTGAGCGAGGCGCCACAGCTCGGCCTGCGCCGCGATGGGCTCGGCTTTCACGGCCTCAGCAAGACCGAGAGCGGACGCGTGCTGGTCGTATTGACCGAAGCAACGATCGCGCGAACCAGCGAGCCGACCTTGCGCGATCTCAGCGAGGCCCTTATCGCCGTCTACGACACCGACTTCGGTGTGAAAAATCCCGCCTGGATCTCCCGCTTCACCGATGCGGCGCGGCAGGCCGCATCCTATCGCAAGGGCCGCGTGCTGCTCGCCGGTGACGCCGCGCATATCCACCACTCCGTCGGCGGACAAGGTCTTAACCTCGGTGTACAGGACGCCGTCAATCTCGGCTGGAAGCTGGCGCACGTGGTCAAGGGCATCTCGCCGGAGAGCCTGCTCGACAGTTACCATTCCGAGCGCCATCCCGTGGCCGCGCGCGTCCTGAAGCACACCATGGCGCAGATCGCCCTGCTCCGCCGCGGCGACGACGGCCGCAAGGCCGCGCGCGACGCCCTCGCGGAGCTGCTCGCCATGGACGAGCCGCGCCGGCGCTTCGGCGCGATGATGAGCGGGCTCGACATCGCCTACGATCTCGGCGAAGGCCACGCGCTGCTCGGGCGACGCATGCCGGATCTTGATGTGACGATCGACGGACAGACGCGAAAGCTATTCACGCTCCTGCACGGCGCGCGGGGCGTGCTGCTCGATTTCGGCCAGCGAAGCGGCATCGACATCGCGCCATGGGCGGAGCGCGTCGATGTCGTCGATGCCACCTATGGCGGTTCATGGGAGCTTCCGGTGATCGGACAGGTCGCTGCGCCCGACGCCGTACTGGTGCGGCCCGACGGGCACGTGGCTTGGGCCGGAGACGAGAGCCAGCAAGGGCTCGAGAAGGCATTGATGCGGTGGTTCGGGCCGCCTGCTGGGTAGTGCAGACGACTTCGCAACGTGTCCTAATGAAGAACGCCCGCGGCATCCCGCGAGCTCGATCCGGACATCTCTCAATAATGTCGTTTTACCGGTGTTTTGCCCGACGCATCAAACGATTTATTGCGGTGGAAGCAACGGCCGCACCCAGCGCGAGAACCACTCCTCGGCTTCATTGCTCGGCTTGCCTGGACCATCTACGCCGAAGATCGGTGGCGGAATGAGGTAGCTTGGTTCGTCCGCGAACGCACCGACCGGCTTGCTCGGCTGCGGTTGGCCGCTGCTAGCACTCGGGAAGGTCCAATTGCCAAACCGCTCGTTGAATTCCGTGGACGGCAGATATGGCACCGGAGCACTCCCCGCGCTGAACACACTACCCGCGTTCGACTCGTTGACCTGCGTGAGGCGCCGAACGTTCTCGGGCGGGACTGATCCGCGTGCTGGAGCGTCCGGCATCTTATAAGGGTCTGCCGTCTCGTTGGGCACAGATCCGTTCGTACCGCCCCAATTGCCAAAGCGATCCGCAAAAGTGCTCGCGCGGGTCGCCGCATCGGTCGAAGAAGCTCCGCCCAGTTGCCGCCCAAAGCTCGATGAGGCCGAAGAGCCGCTGTTCCCGGCTGTGTTGTCGACGTTAAGTCCGTTGCCTATGGTGTCGAGCGGCGAGGCTCCTGTCGAGAACACTCCTCCGCTGGGAGCGGCGGCGCCCCTCGCCGGGCCGGAACTGCTTTCTCCCGCAGTGGCAGCGCGCGTGAGCGCCAACACGGCCATGATGCCAAGCAGCCAAGCGGGAGTGAAGGCAGCCGCTACGCCGACCCCGGCCGCACCGGCCAACCAGGGGAGAATATCACGCTCCGGAGATGCGCCTCCAGCCAACGGATTCTCATAGTACGGAGACATCACTCCGGAGTGCGGATCGGATTGGAGCACAAACGGAGCTGCTGGAGTGGCTGTTGTCGGAGGTAACTGACCGAGCCGCTGTTCACCGGGATCTGGTGCTGGAAATGCCGGCAACGCGCCCGTGAAGCGCGGATCACTCGGTCCGAGCCCTTCTGGCTCGCTAAGCCACCCGAGAAACGGAGGAAAGAAGGGGGGCGGCAATGGAATGTCTTGCGGGTTGGCCGGCGTCGTCGGAGGGACCAGGAAATCATCATCGACGGGGGCAAACTTGGAGTACTGCGTTCCGCGCAGATTCTTGTTTTCTGACGTGATCTTGACGTTTGGATTACTCTCAATCGCGTCATGCAGCAGTTTCTCTCGTCGCGCATCGTCCCGTATTGTTGACCACAGCAGCAGATGTTCGTGACCCGCCTCCAATCCCTCTTGTTCAGTATCCCGAATTCCTTTTCGTGCATCCGGATGGATGCTCAACATAGGCCTCATTGCGCTTGATGACCTTTTCGAGAGTCGATTTGAACTCTTCCAGTGTTTTTCCATCTGGCAAATTTGTATGGAGCTCACCATTGCCGAAACCGATGCGCATTGCGTCCAATAGAGTCCGTATCTTCGCCTCACGCACGTCCGCTTGGGGAATTTTTGCGATTCGATCGAGAACGCATTTTATAGTGCCGAAGTAAATGTCCGGGTGCCCACCGGCATGCGGCGATAAGCCCATAGCCGCAGCCAATCGGCGCCCCACTGGCAGATAGATGCCGTTGGCGATGGAGTCGATCCCCAGTTTCTGCTGATCGATGCCATCAAATGCAGGATGACCTCTGAGCAATTGCGGGATCATACGGTGATAGGCTAAAATTGACATTCTGCCACGACGCTCGATAGCTTCTGGGTGAAATGAATAGGATTGAGCTTCGACAGACCTGGCTCTGATGCGGTCCAACTGCCGCACGCACAGATGCAGCCGCCGCGCGCGCGGATGTTCGGCGCGGCTAAGAGGCTGACTAGAAGCGAGTGCAAGTCCTGATGAGGGTCGCCCGGGACACGCTTAGGTTATGCTCGGCAAAGGGCGATATTGCCGAGCTAAGGTCCGTGCCGCCGCCCGGGCGCGACAAGCGACACCGGGCCGTGAGAATTTTAGTTAGGATGCGTTTGACTGCCTTGGCCGCGAATCCAACTCGAAAGTCTTCCGTGGCTCGGCCGAGTGATCATCGGGAGGGAGAAGCCTTACGTCGCCTTGGGAGTGTTAGCATCGGGAGATAGGACGCGTCTTCGAACAGCACACCCCTGAGTCCCGCCGATTTCCAAGCGTCCTTCAGAACTTGGTCGCATATGATACGCAGCTCAGCGTGCGCCATTCGAAATACATGCGCATCACCGACCAGTTCTTCCTTGAAAACGAGTTCGACATCCCCAAAAAAATCGTAGCACTTCTGACCGAAGTCCCGGGCGGCCGGATCGTCAGAAATCCCGATCTCCAGCTTTGATCGTTCCTCGTCCACTGCGTCGAGAAAACGCCGAACGTCGCAGAACCAGTACCGAGGTCCATCCCAGACTCCGTTCTGAACATCAACGTCGCAGGCAAGGAAAGAAAACGCCTCGGGGTCGACGGCTTCGAACACGCTTTTCGCCCGGTCAGAGATCAGCCACAACCCGTACCAGCCCTCACAGTCTCGAGGCCGACGACTTTTCCGATCAAGTGTGATACGCGGCGTCGGCCCGGTAAAATTCGACAAGTGCCCCAAACCCAGACGAACATGGCTATTGTCAGTGATTTGACATCTAATAGCATCGCCTGTTCGATAAAAATCCATCTGGTAGAACTTACGCTCCCGCAAGGAGGAGCGTTTGCTTCGCTTCGGCTGTCCATTACTCATCTGAATATACCAGCTGTTCGAGGCTTCGACGGAATGAACATCTGAGGTTGTTCAATCGAAAGAGCGTTTGGACTTGATGACGATCATGGGCGCATGCCCTGAACGTGTCACAAAAAAAGCCCGCGGCGCACTGCGGGCATTTTTCAAATCTTGCCGATGATGCCACTCTGGCAGTGTTTTGCCCGACGTGTCAAACTATCGATCTCGCGGGATTCAACGGCAAGCATGAGCTTGTCAACATCAGTGCTTGAACTCATCAACGCAGTAAAACACCGGCAGTCCGCCAAACACATCGGAGTTCCTGTGACGCACCTGAATGCGCTCGCTCGCACTTGCCCCGATGGTGTCGCCGTCCTTCACCACGCTGCCGTGTTCGATCAGATACACGGAAAGGCCGGCCACCTTGTCGAACAATTCCGGAAGCGTGAGCTTGCCGGTCACGAACTCGATCTCACGGTCGACGAAGGCCGCCAGCCCCATCGTGACCGCGCCGATCTTGGCGCCTGACCGGAACGGCAGAATGTCGACCCACAGCCTGAAGGGGTAGTCGGGATATGGTGCGAACGAATAGCTGGACGTCTCGAGCCAGAGGTCGGCGGCCCGCGCGACCCGGCCTGCCCACACCACGCCGCAAGCTTCCGGCATCGTCGCAATCAACGCGCCGATGACCGCCGTCGTGATGCGCGCCGCGACCAGCGGCTGCTCGCTCTTTCCGAGCATCGAGACGATCACGTGACCGCGATGCCGGGCGGCCACCGCCTTGCTCTCCGGCCAATTCGTGGCAGCGCGCGCCCAGAGCCCCTGGTCGTGCGGAATGGGCGCCGGCATCGGCATGACGGCAACGAGCTCTGTGCCGCAGCGAATGAGCGGTGAGTTTGCCGGAGCCTTGTGTGCACCTCCGTCGTCCTCCGCCTTCGTTGCCAATTCCGGGTGTCGGTCGTGAAGTATTTTGGCGACCGCTGACATGTCCGGCGTCACCGGATCGTCCAATAAGACGACGGCGAGAAGCGAGCTACTCATCGACTGCCCCGCAAAAAATCGTGAACGAATTCAACTTGGCCATTCGCCCACAGGTTGAAACGCCACCTGCGTAGAACAAAAGAAGAACACAGTCAATAGGCGCTTTTTGTCTTCGAACTGATGCTTCGCCGAACGGCGGCTTCGACCCCGAGCGGAGACATCTAGTTCGATCATCTGCGACGCGACTTTCGTGTATCGCACGCGAACCCGCGCCGCGGCTCGTCTCCCGGCATCCGCGTCCGACTCGCGCTCCTTCGGCGGCGGCTCCATCGTCTTGCGTTCCCAAGACGTATCGGGCGTCGGCTGTGCCAGCAGCGCGCGAGACTTTGCGCACATTCTCTCGCATGATTTCGGACTGCTGATGGTCGGTAGGCGATGGCCGACAGTCGCATCCCCATGCTCCCTTCGCTCAGCGAGCGGGAGCACGCTTCCTCTCTCAGCCACCAACTCCTACAGACGAACGCTTTGTTCAAAAGTGCACTTAAGCAACGCTCGCATCAGATGAGTAAGTGGCTCAAAAGGCTCAAGCTTCCCGGTGAAGATTTAATGTACCGCCATATCAAAAGATACAGACTCTCCGCCGCCGCAGGCGTAGGCTTCGTGCATCACCGCAAGGCCCGTGGCAGAGATCGGTGATGAGAACGCCAGTTGCGCTCCCGCCCCACTCGAACGAGGGAGCAGCGCCATGCTGAAGCGGCGTCGTTTCAAACAGATCACGACACTCACCGAAAGACTCAGCGAGGAAGCCGCGCGCTGCCGCGACGAGGCGCGCACGCTCGCGCCGGGTCGCCGCCGCGAGATGCTGTTGCGCCGGGCGCGGCAGGACGAAATGGCGATGCAGATCGACGCCTGGCTGCGCTCGCCCGGCCTGAGGGCGCCGACATGACGCAACAATATCGCGCTTATCTCGTCGGCGAAGACGGCGTCTTCCGTTCGGCCGAGGCCTTCGAGGCCGCATCCGACGAATCCGCCCTCACCTTCGCCCGGCAGTTCACCCGGCTCGGCAAGGTCGAGGTCTGGCAGCTCGGCCGCAAGATCGCGGTGCGGGAGTCCGGGCAATCGTTTCCGCCGCCGGCGACGCAAACCTTGCCGCCCTTGACGCGTCAGTGATCGCCCGATGACCCGGGCGGCCTGAAGGTCTCGATCGCGAAGGACAGCGTCACCTGCATGACGGGCCCGCTGGCGTCGCGAACGGCGATTTCCATTCTCTGCCTCCCCGCTGCCGGCGCGGAGATGATGGCATCCCGCGCCATGTCGCCGACCGATTTGGCGGCCTCGGCCTGGACCGCCCGCATGCTGGACAGATCCAGGCCTTCCTCGTCGAGCGCCGTACCCCGCTCGTCGGTCAAGTCGAAGTAATACCGCGGCATGTTTTCATGTTCCTCTGCCCTATTAGGCCCGGGGCGGGACAAAGGTTTCCAAAGGCGAAAAAATTCTGCCGGGCCACGGCTTCCCGGAAGCGGCCTGTTTCGGCAAGAGCGAGGCTGCGCCAGCCTCGCACGCGCCCTCATTCCTCCGCGAGCTTGTGCTCGATATAGGCATCCACCGTTTCGGCGAAGGAGCGTTGCACGCCGACCGCGACATCATGCTGGTCGAGCGCGTCGCGCTGGAGCACGCGCAGGCCGCGCCCGCGGGCGCTGACCGGCGCGGTGTTGAGATATTGATCGATGGCGCCCTTGGCGAGCGGGATGGCCTTGGGATCGCCCCTGGCGATCAGGAGCCTGAGCAGGCTCTGGCATTCGGCCAAGCCGGGCATGGAATCGGCCTTTCACCTTTGCTGCGATTTCGGCTTCGGCCGCTTCACCGGCTGGGTGTGGGTGCCGAACAGCGCCAGCAGGAACGCGACTTCTTCCTTCGAACCGATCTGGATCATGATGATCTCCTTTTCGCTCCGTTGGTCGAGGCCCGGAGCGAAGGAGTTCAGGGCAATCGGGTTTCAGCACTGTTTCAACCGTGTTTCGTCGCGCCCTGGCATCAGGTCCCGCCTGCTTGTGTACACAATTGAACATCGCTGCACGCTTCTCGGTTCCTTAACGGGTGCTGCGTAACGTCCACGCCATTGCAGGACTTGCGGGAGTATTCGGGATGGTCGTGAAGTGCGCAGGATGCGCTGACGGAACGGAGCTGCCGTTCGAATTCAAGATGGCGTTTCAGCCGATCGTCGACGTCGCCGCGCAGCGGATCTGGGGCTATGAAGCGCTGGTGCGTGGCCCGGGCGGCGAGAGCGCGCACAGCGTGCTGAGCCAGCTCACCGACGAGCAGCTCTACCGCTTCGACCAGGCCGCCCGCGTCATGGCGATCGAAACCGCAGGCAGGCTGTTTACGGATCCGCACGCACGGCTCTCGATCAACTTCATGCCGAATGCCGTCTACGAGCCGCGCGCCTGCATCCAGAAATCGCTGCAAGCCGCGCGACGCGCCAATTTCCCCGCGGCCAATCTGATGTTCGAGTTCACCGAGAACGAGCGGATGAGCGACCCCGCGCATGTCGAGAACATCGTGCAGTCCTACAAGGCGCTCGGCTTCTGGACGGCGCTGGACGATTTCGGCGCGGGCTATGCCGGCCTCGGCCTGTTGGCCCGGCTGCAGCCGAACCTGATCAAGATCGACATGGAGCTGCTGCGCGACATCCATCTCAGCCATCCCAAGCAGGTCATCGTCGCCGGCCTTGCCGGAATGGCGCGCGCGCTCGATATCACGGTGCTGGCCGAGGGCGTCGAGAACGAGGCCGAGCTCACCACCCTGCGCGCCGCGGGGATTTCGCTGTTTCAGGGCTATCATTTCGCAAGGCCCGGCTTCATGTCGCTGCCGACGGTGCGTGGGCTCGAGCCGACGGCCGTGTCGCTCGCCGGGTGAGATGAGCCGGTTTTCGACTGCCCCGAACGAGAGCGTTCATCAGCCAAAAGCCCGCGCGGATCGCTCCACGCGGGCTTTCTCTTGCCGCTCGCCGAGCTTCGCTCGAAAGCTCGCATCGCCAGGCAGACGCAAGTTTTCGTCTCAGTGCATGTGGCCGATCAGATAGACACCACCACCGAGAATGAGCACGGCCGGAACGGCCCAGATCAGAAGTACGGGCATGGTTTCTCTCCTCAGTTGGTCGTGCAGACCTTGACGGTCTTCATGCCGGTCTCGGCTTCAGACCGGGTCTTGTAGACGGTGTCGCCGCTGACGACGGTGGTTTCCGTGGTCGTCGGCTTCGCCTCCGTGATGGTGCACTTCTTGGTCTTGACGTCCTGCACCACGTAGAACGACTGCGCGAATGCAGGCGCCGCGAACGACGTCAACACGGCAGCGGCAATGATGGTCTTGATCTTCATCGTGTCCTCCTCCAGCAGCCCGGTCATCCGGTTCTGTGCTTCTTCAAACCTTCAAAATTGCCACTTGTTCCCGGTCGAGGTGAGAACCAAAAGCCGCCGTCAGCGTTGATGCGCCAAACAGGAGGCCAAGATGCTTGATGTGAGACTCGTGACGACGTCGCTGGCGATGCTGATTGCTCTGGTGTCGGTGGCGCTGGCCGAACCTGCGAAGGATCAGGCCCGGCCAGCCGCGGAAGCTGCCAGCGAAGCTCGCCCGATCCGCGTCATCCTGCCTGCGCCCTGGCAGCCCGCCACGGTGCGAGCCGACGCGCAATCGACGAAGTGAACGGCTGCCGCTTTTGCAGTGGCGCGGTGTGCTCATAGCCACGTAATCCGCGCTTGGACTCCATGCCTTGTCGCTCGAGGGTGAGATCCCGGCGCGAAGCAATCGAGTTCCCTGCGCAGATTGCCGCTTTCTCCTGCGCACATGCGCTGTTCCGCGATCGCCTTCACCTTGCATTCATGGCCCCGCCCCTAAACACCTCGCCGACATAACGGCAGGCAGGGTGAACCATGTCCTTTGACCCGATGGCCGCTGCGGTCGATTGGCTCGATGCCTACCGCGCCGGCGACATCGACACTGTTCTCGAAATGTATGCGGACGGCGCCGTGATTCAGTGCGGCTGCGGCGGACTGAAGACGAGTTCGGGCCGGGAAGGCCTGCGCGCCTATTGGCTCGACCGGTTCGCGCACTATCCCGCCTCCGGTCTCGACAACCTGCTGCCGTCGGGAGACACGGTGCTGGTCTCGTATCTCGCGCGCGGCGTGGTCGTCAGCGCAAACCTGACCTTCGATGCCCTCGGCAAGATTGCCTGCCACGTCTGCGGTCCGCAAAATTAGCTCCCGCCGGAACCTTTGTGCACTTCGGTACTTAGGAACTCGCCTTATCAAAGAGGTGAGTCGTGTCCGAACCCAGGGAAGCTGAGCCATCACCCCGGCCCCCGCAGCCAGGGCCACCATGCCCGAAGTGCAACATGCCTTCGCGCTACACCACATCCGTGCTCGACCTGAAGAACGACCGCATGGTGCCGATCTATCGGTGCACCGACTGCGATCACGAGGTGTGGCGCTGAGCAAGGTGGCTTCGATCAGCGTCGCCACCGGGTGGCGGCGCAAGCGAAGCCGCTGCACGCGGCATGTAAACGAAAGCAACCAATTCGACTCTCACCTGTTGTCGCCGGCACATTCACTGCCGGAGGACAAAAAATGCGACGTCTCACTCTACTTGCCACCACCCTGTTGCTGCTCGGCGCGGTGCAGGCCGACGCGCAGTCGCAGCCTGCGCAAAGCGGGCCGGGCAACAACGCCGTCAACAGCTCGGATCACAACAACTCCAACAAGCCGGTCGCGGGGCGCAACAGCTTCACCGAAGGCCAGGCGAAATCGAAGATCGAAGAGGCGGGATATTCCAACGTCTCCGGCTTGAAGAAGGACGACCAGGGCGTCTGGCGCGGCAAGGCCGACAAGGCCGGCACCAAGACCGACGTCAGCCTGGACTTCCAGGGCAACGTCAATCCCGCCAAGTAACCAACCAATCAGGAGACCGAACAATGACCGTCACCATCTCCCGCCTTTATGACAATTACACCGATGCCGAGCGCGCCGTGACCCGGCTCGAAGGCGCCGGCGTGCCGCATTCGGACATCAGCCTCGTCGCCAACAATTCCGACAATTGGTACGGCTCGCGCTCCGGCAAGGTCGACCGTGATCGCGACGGCGTCGACGATCGTGCCGAAGGCGCCGGCACAGGTGCCGGCATCGGCGCGGGCATCGGCGGCGCGGCAGGTCTGCTCGCGGGCCTCGGCCTGCTCGCCATTCCCGGCCTCGGACCGGTCGTCGCGGCGGGCTGGCTTGCCTCGACCGCCGTCGGTGCCGCGGCCGGCGCTGCCACCGGCGGAATCGTCGGCGCCCTGACGGAAGCCGGTGTCTCCAGGGAAGACGCCTCGCGCTATGCCGAAGGTGTTCGCCGCGGCGGCACGCTGGTGACCGCGCGCGTGCCCGACCAAGATCGCGCCCGCCTCGATGCGTTGCTCAACGAGCGGGCGGTGAACCTGCAGGAGCGCAGCACGGCCTGGCAGAAGGCCGGATGGAACGACTTCGATGCCGCCAGCCCCCCGCTGTCGCCGGAGGACATCGGCCGCGAGCGCGAGCTCTACGGCGCCGGCACGCGGCGATAGCGTTCTCCAATACGAAAAGGCCCCGCGGTGCGGGGCCTTTTTTCCTGTCGAAGGCTGGCGATCATCACGGCGCCGCCACGCGCTCATGATGGCATCCTGCCGGTGTTTTGCCCGACAGGTCAAACTTTATCTTAAATGCAGCAAAGCGGATTCGGC
Organism: uncultured Bradyrhizobium sp.; assembly: GCF_936943645.1. GTDB lineage: Bacteria > Pseudomonadota > Alphaproteobacteria > Rhizobiales > Xanthobacteraceae > Bradyrhizobium. The sequence goes on from NZ_CAKZJO010000082.1 coordinate 122,553, forward strand.
GAAACGCAATCTCTTCGCGCCATGCTGGGACATGCCCCATGCGCGGGCGCAATCGGGAAAGCTTCGGAGAGACCGCCTATGTACTACGTCGCCGCTGCATTGCTGGTGCTGTCGGGACTGTTTTATTCGGCGAGCCGTCATGAGCTCGGCCAGTTCGGAGCGGACGTGTGCAGCTATGGCGGCGCGTTCTGCGACAATCCGGTGGTCCTCTTCACCGGCGCGGCGCTGGCCGCGGCCTGGGGCATGTTCGTCAGCATCAAGTAGCGAAGCAGCGCAAGTCTTCATCGGGCAGCATTCGAGACCCGGCCGGCGAGGCAGCGCCTTGCGGACCGTCATTGAAATGCGGGAGATCTTGCGAGGACGGCAATCTACACTTGTTTTGCCCGGCAGTCAAGCCGAATTAGCCTTTTCAGAAATCATGAGCGCGGCGCAGATTGAGGAACTTTTGTTCCCCGATTTGCATTTTGCTAGGAGAACCCTTCCCCATCGAGGTCTCCCATTCCATGAGCGAGAGCGCCCTCACCCCGACGAAGTCCGCGCCGACGCTGTTGCAAAGACTGGGGCCGGGCCTGATCACCGGAGCCGCCGACGACGATCCGTCGGGCATCGCCACCTATTCGCAGGCCGGCGCGCAATTCGGTTACGGGCTGTTGTGGACCGTCTTCCTCACGACGCCCTTCATGATCGCGATCCAGCTCGTCAGCGCGCAGATCGGCCGCGTCACCGGCAAGGGGCTCGCCGCCAATGTCATGAAGGTCGCACCACGCTGGGCGGTGCTCGGCCTCGTCGCCCTGCTGGTGGCCGCCAATACCTTCAATATCGCCGCCGACATCGCCGCGATGGCCGAGGCGCTCTCGCTCGTCATCGGCGGGCTCAACCACGAGCATGCGCTGATCTTCGCAGCGGGCTCCACGCTGCTGCAGGTCTTCCTGCCCTATCGCCGCTATTCGCCGGTGCTGAAATTCCTCACCCTGGCGCTGTTCGCCTATGTCGCGACCGCCTTCACCGTGAAGATCCCCTGGAGCACGGCGCTGCTCGCCGCGGTGTGGCCCAAGGCCAATTTCAGCGCCGACTATCTGATGATGGTGGTGGCCATGCTCGGCACCACGATCAGCCCGTATCTGTTCTTCTGGCAGGCCTCGCAGGAAGTCGAGGAGATGAACCAGGGCAAGCGCGACAGGCCGCTGCGCGAGCTCAAGCGCGGCGGCACCCATGAACTCGACCGCATCAAGACCGACACCTTCTCGGGCATGCTGCTCTCCAACGGCATCGCCTTCTTCATCATCCTCACGACCGCTTCCGTGTTGCATGCGAACGGCGTCACCAGGATCAATTCGGCGACCGAGGCGGCCGAAGCGCTGCGGCCGCTTGCCGGCGACTTCACCTTCGCGCTGTTCGCGCTCGGCATCATCGGCACGGGACTGCTGGCGATCCCGGTGCTGGCGGGCTCGGCGGCCTATGGCGTTGCGGAGATCTTCGGCTGGCGGGCCACGCTGGAGGCCAAGCCCGACGAGGCGGCCGGCTTCTACACCATCATCGCCGCGGCGACGATCATCGGCTTCGGCCTCGGCTTCACCGGGATCGACTCCATCCACATGCTGGTGTGGAGCGCGGTGCTCAACGGCATCGTCGCGGTCCCGATCATGGCGATGATGATGCTGATCGTCTCGAACCGCGCGATCATGGGCCGCTTCCGCGGCCGGACCTGGCTGATCTGGCTGGGCTGGGGCGGCACCGCGCTGATGGCGCTGGCCGTCCTCGCCATGTTCGGTTCGTCGCTGATCGGCTGACGCTAAACCGGCGACAGCGCCGCCGAGATCTGCGAGGCGATGATGAAGGCCGCGAACACGGCCGGCACGCTGATGAACCGCAAGAACTGATCTATCGAAAGCATCTGTCCCCCCAAAGACAAGAAGCGCCCTCGTCCGCCGCGCTATTCCGCCCCTTGCGCGACGTGCTGCCCGGCCGTCAAAAGCTGATCGGAAATGGCGGCCCCGCTCATGGTGAGCAGCGCCAGAATCGTAATCACGCCCAGGAATTTCATGGCCGGGAACGTCGCCTCCGATTGTGGCCAAAACGTCAGACTCTGGTTCGATTCAGCGACGATTCCGGGAAGATCAAGGCTATCCCCACCGGATTCTACGGGGTTTTTCCGCAAACCGGCCGCAATGCTTCCGCTCGCCGCATGACGTCGGGCTTCACGGCGCGGCACAGCTCGCCTAACAATTGCGGCCGGGCCCTGGTCTGCGACCGGGCCACAAGAAAACGAAATCCGCTTCGGGCGGCAGGGGAGCGACATGACAGCCTCATCAAAAGCGACAAGCCTCGAAATCCTCGCCTGCGATGCCGGCTGGAGAAACTACCATTTCGTCAAGCTGACGACCGAGGACGGCATCGTTGGCTGGAGCGAGTTTGACGAGGGGTTTGGCTCGCCCGGTGTCGGGGCCGCCATCCAGCGCCTCTCTGTCCGCGTCATCGGGCAGAACGTCTTCCAGCACGAGCGCATCCATGCCGAGTTGTTCGCGGCGACGCGCCCCGCAGCCGGCGGCGTGGTGGCGCAAGCGTTGGGTGCGATCGAGAACGCGCTGCTCGATGCCAAGGCGAAGTGCCTTGGCGTACCTTGTTACGAGCTGCTCGGCGGCAAGCTCCGCGACCGCATCAGGGTCTATTGGTCGCATTGCGCCACATGGCGCATCAATCATCCGTCCTGGTACAAGCCGCCGATCGAAAACCTCGACGGCGTCAAGGCGATGGGCCGCGAGGTGCGCGAGAAGAAGTTCACCGCGCTCAAGACCAACATCTTTTCCTATGACGGCGGCAAGCCGACCGGCTGGCGCCCCGGCTTCGGCTCGCCCTTCGCGCCCGAGATCAACGTCGATCGCAAAATCCTGCGCGACCTGCACATGCACCTGGAAGCGATCCGCGACGGTGCCGGCCCTGACGTCGACATTCTGCTGGACTGCAACTTCAACGCCAAGACCGAAGGCTACTTGAAGATCCTGCGCACCATCGCCGACATCGACATGTTCTGGGTCGAGATCGACAGCTTCAATCCGGAAGCCCTCGGTTATATCCGCAGGCAGAGCCCGCATCCGATTTCCTCCTGCGAAACGCTGCTCTCGTTGCGCGAATTCCTGCCCTATTTCCAGGCGCAGGCCATGGACGTTGCGATCATCGACACGCCCTGGAACGGTGTCTGGCAATCGATGAAGATCGCAGCCGCCGCGGAAGCTTTCGAGGTCAACGTCGCCCCGCACAATTTCTATGGGCATCTCTGCTCGATGACGAATGCGCATTTCTGCGCCGCCGTTCCGAACCTGCGCATCATGGAAATCGACATCGATCGTCTCGCCTGGGACCGCGAGCTCTTCACCCACGAGCCTGAGATCGAGAACGGCCATCTGATCGTACCGGACCGGCCCGGCTGGGGCACCGAACCGAACGAAGACGCCTTGCGCGCCCATCCGCCGAAGACGAGCGGGGGACTTCTGAATTATGGTCGAAAGAGCTGACGAGAATAGCTGACGGATTACGGCGTCACGGGATTGACGGTCGGGGACGTCTTGGGCCCCGGCCGTGCCGGCTCGATTGGCGATTTTGGGGTGGTCGGCAGCACCTTGGCGCCAGCGGCATGCGCCGCTTCGCCCGTGGTCGCAAACATCGCAACATGCGCAGGCTGGGTCTTGGCACGATTCCACGGGCCGTGGTCGACGATCAGCATTGCCGCAATCGTCACGCCAGCCACGATGAGCGCAATCACGCCGGGATGGCGAAGTGCGGTAGAGAGAGACATTGCGAAACGGCTACTTGTCATCGAAGGATCCGCTGTTGTCCTGGTGCAGGTTAATTCAAAGGCGCCCCTCCCGGTTCCCTGCATCCGTCCAGCAAGTTCCGGGCCAAACTGGGCGCGCCTGCAGCAAAAGCGCCCGCACCAAGGCCAGCACGCACTTCAACCATTGCCCTTGTAGCGCGCTGAGTGCCGTCCCCGAGATCTACTCGCCCGGAGCGATCGCGTTGCTCGGCGTCGGCCGGTCGGTGATCTGCTGGCCAAACAGGCTGCCGATCAGCTCGACGGCGGTACGCGCCGTCCGGCCACGTTCGTCCAGAAACGGATTGAGCTCGACGATGTCGACCGATCCGACCACGCCGGAATCGTGCAACAGCTCCATGATCAAATGCGCCTCGCGATAGGTCGCGCCACCCGGCACCGTGGTGCCGACGCCCGGCGCCACGCATGGGTCGAGGAAATCGACGTCGAAGCTGACATGCAGCACGCCGTTGCGCGCCTTGACCCGCTCGATGACGCGCCGGGTCAACACGGCGACGCCGAACTCGTCGATCTCTCGCATGTCGACGACCCTGATCCGGCGTGCGCGCATCAGCTCCTTTTCCAGCTTGTCGATCGAACGCGCGCCGAACAGATCGAGTCTGTCCGGATCGATCGAGGCGCGCGGATCGTCGCCGAGCAGGCCGTCGAGGCCGGGTTCGCCGCACAGGAACGCCGCCGACATGCCGTGCATGTTCGCGGTGATCGTCGTCTCCGGAGTGTTGTAGTCGGCATGGGCATCGAGCCAGAGCACGAACAGCTCCCGTCCTCGCTCCTGCCAATGACGTGCCATGGCATTGACCGATCCCATGGACAATGTGTGATCGCCGCCGAGGAAGATCGGCAGCGCCCCGGTTGCCGCGATCTCATGGCCTCGTTGGCTCAGGATCCGCGTCCAGCGTTGGATCTCACGGTAGTGATTGGCTCTTTCCGGCGGCCTGTCCGTGAGGTCACGGACCTCGCTTGCGGAAAGATCACCGTAGTCGACGACCTCGAGATCGAGATTTTCAAGCAGTGTCGCAAGGCCTGCGGTCCGCAGCGCCGCGGGGCCCATCAAGGTGCCGCGCTGCGATGCCCCCATGTCGATGGGCGCGCCGAGCAGGGCGATGCGCCGGGCTCGATCCGTCATGGTCCGATCGGTCACGGCTGTCTCCTGAATCAGCAAGGCTGCCACCAACCTAACAGAGATTCGCATCCGGCGTTTCCCAGGGGAAGCCAACGCGGACACATCGTCCGGAACAAAACCCCGCGCGCTGAATTGCCCATTCAAGGCCGGCACCCGCCGTTAATGACGGCGCCTGTCGCGGATAGCCAAAGGTCGTCAGACCCGCTGTTCAAAACGAGCGCTCGCGCGGATAGCCAAAGGTGCCGGCCTCAATCACCTGCCTTGGAGGTCGCGCGCTTGAGCACGGAGATACCGCAATCCACTTCCCAACCCGGAATGGCCGAACGTGCCATGGATACGGCCGCGGACGTCTCTCGCACGATCGGTGAAGTCGCCGGTGGTCTGCACGCAGCGGTCGACCGTCTGACCTCCGCAGTCGAGGAGTCGCGGAAACCCGGCGGAGCTCTCGCCACGGTCGCAGCGATCACGCGCGAAGCGCCGCTTGCGAGCCTCTTCGTCGCGTTCCTTCTTGGCGTATCGGTCGCGCGGCGGCGCTAGAAGCGACGTGACATTCCTCAGGCAGCGCTGACAGCCCCGAGCTCGGCCCCCAGGAACTGCGTTTCAAAGACCTGCGCCGGCATCGGACGGCCGAAGAAATATCCCTGCCCTTCCTCGCACCCCATGCTGACCAGGAAGTCGGCGGTGGCGCGGTCCTCGATGCCCTCTGCCACGACGGTGAGGCCGAGCTGCTTGCTGAGGCCAATGGTCGAGCCGACGATGGCAGCATCGTCGGAATTGGAGAGCAGACCGGACACGAACGACCGGTCGATCTTGAGCCCGTCGAGCGGAAACTTCTTGAGATAGCTCAGGCTCGCATAACCGGTACCGAAATCATCGAACAGGACCCGGACGCCGAGCTCCTGAATCCGCTTGAAGATGGCGAGCACGCGGCTTTCGTCCTGCAGCAGGATATCTTCCGTGACTTCGATTTCGAGAAGAGATGCGGTCAGTCCCGTCGCTTCGAGCAGCGCCGCGACTGACTGCGCGAGGTCGCCGGATTGAAGCTGCGAGGGCGAGAGATTGATCGCGACCCGCACGTTGCTGCCGGACAGCTCCCACGCGCGCGCCTGACGGCAGGCGGTCTCCATCACCCAGTTCGCGATCCGCTCGGACAGAGCCGAGCTGTTGACCACCGGCATGAACTCTCCCGGGGAGACATAGCCGCGCACGGGATGTCGCCAACGGATCAGCGCTTCGGCCCCGACCAGGCTGCCGTCGATCAGGCGGACCTGGGGCTGGTAGAACAGCTCGAACTCGCCCCGATCCGCCGCCAGCGCCAGCTCGCTCTCCAGCGTCAGCCGGTTCTCCAGCTCCTGCCTTATCGCGGCCTCGAAGAGCACATGGCTGCCCCGCCGCGTCGCCTTGGCACGGCTCAGCGCCAGATGGCCGTTGCTCAGGAGCTCGTCGGCGTTGTGTCCGCCTTCGGGATAGACTGCAACTCCGATGCTGATCCTGACGCGGTGCTGCCGCGCACCCGTCGCAAGCGGCGCTTCGAACGCCTGCACGATCCGCTCGGCGAACGCCGCGATCGGTTCGCCGGCCTCTGCACAGTCGAGCGCGATGGCGAATTCGTCGCCGCTGAGCCGGGCAACGACCGCCTTGCCATCGACTTCGATCCGGAGACGCTCGGCGACGGCCCGCAGCACGAGGTCGCCGGCTGCATGCCCAAGCATGTCGTTGATCTGCTGGAAGCCGTCGAGCCCGATCACGAGCAATGCGACCTCGCGAGGCTGTCGCTCTGCGTCCGCAATCATGCCCACCAGCCTGGCATGCAGCGTGTTGCGATTGGCAAGACCGGTCAGCGCGTCGTGTTCGGCAAGATATTTGATGCGTTCGGCTTCGCGCTTGCGGACCGAGATGTCGCGCAGGATCGCGCCGTATTGAAAGCCATCCGTTCCCTGCCAGCCCGAAAAGCTCGCCTCGACCGGGAAGGTTTCGCCATTCTTGCGCCGGCCCTCGAACTCGACGACGACCGCCCCGCCTGGAACGAGCAACGCCTGGCGCGCGGCGTCGTGCATGGAGGGGGTCGCGCCGCCCTCCGCCGCAGGCACCGCGCACAGCGTCTCGAACGGCCGGCCGATCATCTCGGCCGGCGTGTAGCCGAAGATCGCACTGGCGCCGGGATTCCAGACCGTGATGCGGTGATTCTCGTCGGTACAGACAAGACCGTCGCCGAGCGACATCGCGATCCGGTGAAAGCGGCTCTCGGCGATGCGTCCGAGCAGACCACGAAAATCGATCTCGTCCAGCGCAATCGCGGTCAGATAGGCGACAATGGCAATGTGCAGCAGCGATGTGTCGATGACGAGCGACCATCTTGCCTGCACCAGCGCTGCGGCGAGCTCGATAGCCACGCCGGCGCCGACGAGGACTACGACGCGAATTCCCGGTGCGAGGCGACGCCACGAATACATCATCAAGAGGCAGATCACGCCCAGGCCCAGGATCATGCCAATGTCGGAGGTCCAGCGCAGCGTCCGTCCCTGAAGGATCGATTCCGCAGCCAGCGCCTGGAGCACCGGCCCCGAAACGATCTTGCCGTTGGGAACGCTGAAGCGGTCGCCAAGCTCGAGCGCGGTGGCGCCGACGATGATCTTCTTGTCTCTCAGCCTTTCGAGCGCCACGGCATTGCCGCGCAGCGCGTCGACATAGGAGACAACAGGAATGGAGGCCGCACGAATGCTGAAATCGATCAGGAAAGGTGGCCGTCGATTGGCGTCCTTCCCGGCCAGCACGACGGCCATCGACGGCATCACGGCGTCGCCGAGCTTCTCGCCGAACGGATAGCGGCGAACGAGCCCGTCGGATTCGACGGCGACGTTCACGACGGCCGGCCAGGACTGGTTGCTGAACGGCTTCAAGGGGCGATTGATGTGGGCCGCGCCACCATTCGGCATCGGCTGCTTGAAGGACGGCAGGATGGTCGAGCCGCCGACCTCGCGAAGGGCCTTGACGAAGGCCTCGTCGGAAGCGGTATCCGACGGCGTGCTGAAATCGATGTCGAAGGCGATGTCGCCCGCTCCCGCCGCCGCAAGGCCGTGCAACAGCTCCGCGTGCAGTCGGCGCGGCCAGGGCCACACTCCGATCTGCTCGATGGACGGCGCGTCGATGGCCACCACGACGATTTCGCCGCTGGCCTCACGCGATTGCCAGGCGAACCGCAGATCGGTGAGCGCGTTGCGAAGCGCACCATGCCATCCCGTGGACAGCACGATCGCAAGCGCGATCACGACTAGGATATGCGGCCGATGGCGTCTCACTCCGATCCTCCCGCGCGCCCGCTACGTTGGGCGCGCCCCCTCGTCCCCTCAGGAAACCGCCTCAGCGTCGGCCGTAGGCGTGACCATGGCCGTTGCTGCCGTTGCCGCCGCCATTGCCATTGCCGTTACCGTTGTTGCCCTTGCCGTTGCCGGTGGCACCACTGTTGCCGTTGCCGTTGCCGTTGTTGCCGTTGCCGTTGTTACCGGAATTGCCATTGCCGCCAGCGTTTCCGTTGTTGCCGCCGGAGCTGTCGCTCGACGAACCGGCTGTCGCTGCCGCGATGGCCGCGCTCGACGAACTGCTGCTGCCAGCCGTTGCAACACCGCTTGTCGTCACCGCGGTCTGGACGGTGCTGTTGGATGCTGTCGTGCTCGCATTGCTGTCGCTCCAGACCGTCTCGGTACGGATGTTGGCGTTCGCGTTGCGCACCTGGCCGGGAGCCACCCCGCCATGGGCGAGTCCGCGCGTGACCTTATGGACGTTCAGCTTGACCTCGCCGAGCGAGCTCGAGATGCGCACGACGCCGGTGTTCGGAGCATGACGTCCTGCCGCCTGATGCGCCTGCTTCAGCGCGCCGGCCACCTTGCTCCCCTTGTCGATCGGGCCGAGCGCGTGGATCGCATGGCCGTTCGCCGCATTGCGCGGCGCGGTCAATCCCGATTTCGGCACGGGAATGCGCTCGATGCTCGACGCCCGCGGCTTGCCCTGCTCGATCGCATTGAACGACCCGGCGCCGCTCAGGCTGAGACCGGGCTTGCCGTGCTCGAACGCCGTGGCCGCCTGCCCCTTCATGACCTGGGCAATCTGCCCCGTCCTGAAGTCGGAGACCTCGACCTGGCCGCGCAGCACGCCGACCTTGGTGCTGCCTGCCCCCACCGTGACGCTGAACTGCGTTCCCTTCACGACGGCGGCGAGATAGGGCGTCTCGACCTCGAAATGCTTGACGTTGCGCTTCTCGACCTCGAGCAGGATCGATCCCGCCTGCTGGATGATCGTGGTCGACAGACCCTCCTTCTTCTCGGCCGGCAAGCCGACCACGGAGTTGGGAGAGATCAGAATCGTTTCCTCGCCGCGGACGAGCAGGACACGTCCATTGCGCCCGGTACGAATGGTATCGCCTGGCTTCAGCGTCCCTTCCTGGCTCAACGACACCTGCTGCGCGCCGTTCGTTGCAAGCCAGACCTCGCCCGACGACTTGCTGACCGACCAGGCCCCGTCATCGGCGGCAGATGCGCCGGAGGCCGTTCCCAGGATCAGCGCGGCCAACAAGGCGCACCGCATTCCAATCTTGCCGAACATGACGATCCCTCAGTCCGCGTGACAGCCAAGCCTGAGGGGTATCCGAAATCACTCAAGATAGAATTAGCGGGAAGCGACCAGCGGAGCGGCCGGATTAACCAATCATTGACCATAAAAATCTATGAAAAATCATGCGCCTAACGAAGCCTTACCGCCGCATGGCAATTCCTCCGTGGAACTACGGGGAAGGCTCCGCTGCGCACGCTGGGAAGAGGCATCTCATTACCGCGCTGACGGCGTTGCTACCGATTTTCATCGGAGTTTCCGAGGCGCTCGCCCAACAGGCCAACCAGCCCGGGTTCGATCCGCGCCAGCCCGAGAAATACTTTGAAAACCAAACCGAGCGGGAAACGCTGAGCCGGCCGCCGGTCAGGCTGCCGACGGTCGGCCAGCCCAACACCGGTGGCGATACCAAGCCGCAATTCGTGCTGCGCGGCGTCAACGTCAGCGGCGCCCACGCCATCTCCCGCGATCGCATTGCCGCGGTCTATCAACCCTATCTCGGCAAGAAGGTCTCGCAGGCGGATCTCGCCGGGATCGCCGGTTCGATCAGCGATCTCTACCGCGCCGGCGGTTTCCACCTGAGCCGGGCGATCGTGCCGCCGCAGGACATTGCCGACGGCCAGGTCCGGATCCAGGTGATCGAAGGCGCCATCGTGCAGGTCGAGCTGAAAGGCGACGGCGCCGAACAGTTCGGTGTCAGGCCGATGCTGGGGCCGGTTCTGGCGGAGCAACCGTCGCGCCTTCCGACGCTGGAACGCCAGCTCTTCCTCATCAACGGCAGGCCGGGCGTTCGGATCACCGATAGTGCTCTGGAGGAAATCGGCGGCACCTCCGGCCGCTTCCGTCTCATCCTCTCCCTGAAGACATGGCACGTGTTCTCCTCGTTCGGCCTGGACAATCTCGGATCATCCTCGGTCGGACCGTGGCAGACCTACGCCACCGGCGCGTTCAACTCCTACCTCGCCCCTGGAGACACGCTGGCGGTCAACCTGTCGACCATTGCCAACGATCCTCGCCAGCTCGGCTTTGCGCGCCTGTCCTATGACACGCCCGTCGGCGTCGATGGTGTGCGCCTCGGCGCCTCCGTGCTCTACAGCGCGGTCAGGCCGGGCGATCTCCGCCGCCTCGACAGCGACATCACGACGACCGAGGCCTTCGAACTGCGTGCCAGCGCCGTTCCGCTGCAATCGCAATCCTCCACGCTCACGCTGACTGCGGCCACGACCTTCAGCAATGTATCCGAGCACGACCTTTACGGCCCCTGGTACAACGACCACATCAGGACGGCGAGCCTGACCGCCGACTATCGCCTGCAGGATTCCTTCGGCGGCACCAGTTTCGCGACGCTGACCTATCGCCAGGGCCTCGACGTCTTCGGCGCTTCGCATTTCGACGACGATCTGTTGTCGCGCGACGGCGCCTCCTCGAACTTCTCGGTGCTGAATCTCTGGTTCACGCGTTACCAGACGATCAACGATGCCTGGTCGCTCAAGCTCGCTGCGGCGAGCCAGACCGCGTCGCGGCCCTTGTTCACCTCGCAGCAGTTCTATCTCGGCGGCCTGGCCTTCGGCCGCGGCTATGGCGCAGCCGAGATCAGCGGCGATAACGGCCTTGCCGGCTCGCTCGAACTGCGTTTCGACCAGAAGCTCAATTTCCGCTACTGGACCGGCTATCAGCTCTACGCCTTCGGCGACGCCGGCGCCGTCTGGAACGACGGCTATCGCCTGAGCGACGGCCTGTCGCTCACGTCGGCCGGAGCCGGCGTGCGCTTCTTCCTGCCGGACGATCTGCAGGCCGATCTCGGCGTGGCCGTTCCCCTGAGCTACCGGGCGCCGGACAACGAGCGCCGCAGCCCCCGCTTCCTGTTCACATTGTCGAGCGCGTTCCGGCTCTGCCCCGAACGCGGCAGGTCGGGCTGCCTCTAGGCCCCCCGGTCGTTTGCGCAAGTTGCTTCGACATGCGGCCCTTTTGCGCCCTTGCTCACAGAGTTGCCTAAATTTAATCCCGTAACCTGCGCACGGTCGCTCGATCCGGGAGTTCCCAATGACCATGTTCAGCCAAACGTGATTTGAGACCAATCATGAAGCGGGTGCTTGCAATCCTGGCGTTTCTTTGCGTCCTCGGCGTCGGGGAGTATTTCCTCGTCAGCCGGCTCGCGATCCGCCACGAGACCTTGGCGCTTTTCGACGCCTCGCGGCAGCGGCCGATTTCGGTCGAGTTGGCGGTGCGGCGTGATTACGAGACCAAGGCCAATCTCGGCCTCTGGAAACTTCCGCTCGCCATCATCAGCAACGGCAACACCGTCAAGGCCACCGAATATTCCTTCCTGGCCAACGTGCTCGCCGCGCGCGGTTATCTGGTTGCCAGCATCCAGCAAGACCTGCCGAGCGACCCGCCCCTGATGACCCATGTCGGCCAGCAATATGTCGGCCGGCGCGAGGTCTACATCCGCTGCGAGGCCAACATCCTGTTCGTGCTGGACCAGCTGCGGAGACAGCAGGAGAACGTCGATTACGACCACATCACCCTCGTCGGTCACTCCAACGGCGGCGATGTCTCCATGTATGTCGCCCATCAGCACCCGGAGCTGGTGTCGAAGGTGATCACGCTCGACAATCTGCGAGTCCCCTTCGTGCTCAGCGACGGCATGAAGATCCTGTCGTTCCGATCGAAGGACCCGCATTTCGTGACCGATCCCGGCGTGCTGCCGACGCCGGAAGAGGCCAAGGCGCGCGGCATCGACATCATCCACACCGGCGCCCAGCACACGGAAATGAGCGATCGCGGCCCCAACTCGGTCAAGGAGAAGATCCAGGAAACGCTCGACCGCTTCCTGCGCGACAGCGCCAGCAGCGCGCTGGCGCCGGCCGACACGAAAAGCCCGATGATCATGAATCCGGGCGATTATTAGCCGAAATTCGCTTTGCGGCAGATCAAGGCGCCTCCGAGACGGCAGGCTACAAAGCCCTATGGCCTCGGAGAGACACGTGTCCAACTATATCGAAAGTCTTGATACGAAGGGTCTCGACACCACGAGTCTTGACACCACAAGCCTTGATATAAGAAGTCTTGATATAGGAAGTCTTGATAAAGGAAGTCTTGGCCTGCCCGCGGCGAGAATGCCGGCATTCTTACGGCATCTTCATCGTTCGGCCCGCAAGCTGCTGCGGTCGATCATCGCTCGTATTGATCTCTCGCAATTTCCGGGATCGTGCTGCGGATAGAAATGCGGCCGCAACGAATGCATGAAGGTTACCCTATGCGCCAGCATTTGAGACGAATTGGCCTGCTGCTTGCCGTAACCTCCGGCGTCGGCTCCTCGGCAGCGCTCGCGGCCGATGCCGATCACGGTGCCGACCTCGCCAAGCGCTGGTGCGCAAGCTGCCATGTCGTCGCGAACGGCCAGACCCAGGCGAGCGCCGACGTCCCCTCCTTCGCTTCCGTGGCGCGCAAGCCGGACTTCAGTCCGGAGAGGCTCGCTTTCTTCCTGCTCGATCCGCACCCGAAGATGCCGAACTTCCCCTTGAGCCGGACCGAAGCCGGCGACATCGCGGCTTACATCGCGACGCTGCGTTAAAGCATGATCCGGACCCGAAGGGCCTCGTTAGCGCAAAGTGCGAGGCAGTTTTCCGGGAGGACATGCGCAAACAACAACCCAGAGCGCGATGACGGTCCATCCAAGTCTCATCGCGCGTGAGTCGCGCGCCGGGCACGGCACCTGCCAAAAATGCAAATCCCTGCCGGAGGACCGACAGGGATCAGCAAAAGAGATGACGGACGACGAATGACCTCATTCGGTGGTCAGTCAAAGGATCTGCGCCAGCATCGAAGTTCGGATCTCCACGCCGCGCAGGTTCAATCTTGCGAGGACGCCGTGTGCCGGCCGCAAATCAGGACTTACCCTTGCCCGGTTGCATGAGACTGCCGGTCATCTGCCGCATGTGATCTCCGGCACTGGTGAACTGGCTGCGCAGGAAATCGGACTGGATTCGCATCGCTTCCTGAAGGTCGGTGGCGTGAACCAGCTTGCGCGCATGCTCGAACGCCGACTTCATATTCTGCTCGGTGAAAACCAGCGCCTGCTTCGACACCTCCGTCCCCGCGCCCGGAACGGTCGACATCGACTTGCTCGCGGCTTCGAAAAACATGCCGAACGCCTTTTCGGCCTGGTCAATCGTCTTCTCGGCCAGGTCGCGCAGTTCGGCCGGAACTTCGAGCTTCGGTTCGATCATGGTCGCACTCCTCCCGTTTTCCCGACTGAATACCACACTTGCTGGATCGCCTTCCAGCGGCCAGCATCGGGGAAACCTCGCCGGCGGACCGGCTCCGGCAGGAAATCGGAAGAAAGGACGTGAGGCCGGACGGCCGGATCAGGACAAGGGGTGCTCGGGAAGAGCTTCTTCGGTGGCGAGGTCTTCGACCAGCTTGATGACCTCGAAACGCTGTCGAGGCGCGAGCTTCAGGAACGCGCGGAGCAGGCGCAGACTTTCGACCGTGCCGCTCGCGGGCGCGCCGAGTCTGAGGTGCAGTTCAGCCGCGAAATTGACGTTCTTCATCTCGCACCTATGACAAGCATCGGCCTTCGTGATCCACTCCAGAACCGAACGCCCCAACAAGACGCCACAACCAGGGTCCGCGGCGAACTCTCGGCCGGGTGGCCCCGGCCGGCCGGTACGCTGAACGAATATCCAAGCGACGGGCTCAACCGTGTGGTTGCAATTATGCCAAGCAACAACTGGTCCGGCAAGTCCAACCGTTGATTGAGCGATGCTTCGTCCGCATCGCACCACGGCAATTCCGGATAACAGGAATATCGCCCGCCGTCACCCGCCTGCGTCAAGACGCGTCATCATCACGCACAGGGCCGGGACCGCTGTCAATTAGCACAACGTTTCTGCTTATTTCCGATACGAACGGACGTTGGCGACGAATTGGCGTTTCGCCGGCGCATACACGCAATTGTTGCGTCAAGCTTCAGCGGTTGTATCGGCGCCGAAATGCATCGATCCCGGAACCGGTCTCTCCAGCCTCCTGATTCCGGCGCGGCCGCGGCCCCGGCCAATCCGAAAACGTTTCCGCCCATGAACCGTTGTCCATGAGCGAGCGACCAAGCCGTTGCGACACGGCCACGCAGACAACGGGCGCCATGGCTGAAAACTCTTCGATTCGGGCGCGCGTCAGCACTAAAGGACGACGGCATGCTTTCTCGCTGCGATCTCATCAAGGGCGCCGCGGTCGCGCTCTTCACCCTCTCGATACAAGGCGCATGGGCGCAGGAGACCAAGATGAACCTGTTCAAGATCATCACCGTCAAGGACGAAATCGTCGTCGGATTGTCGGCGGAAGAACTCCAGGGGCTCGGCGGCAACGATGCGAGCGCGGTCGCGCACGCGCTGGCGCAGAAGGGCGATCTCACGGTGTGGCAATACAACGTGCATCGCGGCCCGAATGGCGAATTGCAGCAGGCCCCGACCGCCAAGATCGGGCTTCTGGCCAACGCCTCGCTGCGCGTCGAGCCCTACACGACGCCTTACCAGATCGTGCCGCATCCCTGAGCAACCGGCTGGCACGCCGGCGGCGATGGCCGCCGGCGTGCCGTCTTCATCCGCGCCGTTCCGCCCGCTGCGCGCCCGTTGCCGTCGCAAAGCCGTAGACCAGCGCCAGCCGGTCCAGACATTCGCGAAAGCGCCGCGCAAAATAATCGTTCCAGCGCTGCGTCCGAACAGCGCGACGCAGGCCGATCTGATCCATGGTCAGGCCCAGTATCAGCACGTCGTGCACCAGGGCGGCGCCGTCGGTGCCAAGTTCACGCTCGACCCGGTTCAGCCGCAGCACCGCCTGGCGCTGGCTCTCGGTGACCGGCTCGCGCGTGCGCGCGCCATCGACATATTCCCTTGTCGGGTCCATCGCCTGAGGCCCCCGCTCCGCCCTTTCCCAATCGTTCTGGAAGGCGCGTCCGCCGAGATATTGGGCTTCGTCGATCTGATGGTGTGCGTGCAGCCGGCCGAGAGGGTCGCCACGGATCGACCGGATCGCCAGGATCTTCTCTCTGGAATCCAGCGCCAGCGGATTGTCGACCTCGACCTCCGTCACGTCGGCATTAAACGGCAGCTCACGTGACCGCCTGTCGTAGATCTTCGCCATTTTGTAGGACTTGTTGCGTCGAACGCGTGCCAAGCGGATGCTCCTTTGCGAAATTGACGATTGGACGGGTTGCACGAGATCAGGCCGCAGAAACCAGCCTCAGCACGACAGGACCCGGGACGCGGGCGGACCCAGCACCGGAGCGCCGTGTCAGGCGCGCATGGGGTGCGCAATAGCTGGAGCCCGGCCGGCAGGGGTGACCGCAGAAGGCGATCTCCTCCCCGTCCTTGTCGCCGCCATAGGGATAGCGGCAGTCGGCCGGCTCGAGCTCGACCAGTTGGAGCAGGCGCGGCTGAACGCCGACGCAGCGGAGCTTCACCTGCGCCGCCGGCTTCATTGCGGATTTGGGTGGCAAATTCAGGTTCGGCAGCACCGCCCGGCGCGGCGAAACCGGAGCCTCGCCCGGCAAATAGGGCGCGAGCGACGGGCTCGTGATCCATTCCGATATGACGAGCCCGAGCCGCTTGGCGCGGCCGATCACCGCATTGCGCGTGTAAGCCGTTCCAAACCTTGCGTTAATCTGTCCTGCGATCTCTGCATAAGACATGCTCTTGCGAAAATAGTCGCGCAGCGCGTCGGAATGCTCCGACGGCCAATGGCCCGGTTCCATGATGCTGTCCTGTGATGCGCCTCAGCCGATCCCATGACCGGATGGCGGGATGCACTTTCCGGTATTCCGAAGCACAAGTCAAGCAATAATTCTGATATTCATAATTGCATCAATTCCGAATTTCGGATTACAAGAGGCAGATCGGTGCGCAAGCGAGGGAATCACCATGTTGGACGTTGCAATGATCGAGCGGGGCCTGGAAAAGACGGGCAAGAGCAAGGGCGGCCTCGCGGCGGCCATGGGCGTGCGGCCCGGCGCGGTCTCGGAGATCCTCGGCGGCGAGCGTCTGGTGAAGGCGTCGGAGATCATTCCGATCATGGAATATCTCGAGCTCAATCTGGCACCGATCATGGGCCGCGTCGGCGCCGGTGCCGTGATCGAGCCGGATTACGAGCAGGTTCCGCCGGAGGGGCTCGGCGACATCGCGCTGCCCTTCCCGATCATGGAGGAGACCGTCGCATTCGAGATCGTAGGCGATTCGATGCTGCCCAAATACGAAAGCGGCGACGTGATCGTGGTCTACAAGGACCAGCGTCATCCGCTGTCGAGCTTCTACGGCGAGGAGGCCGTGGTCCGGCTCAAGACCGGCGAGCGTTATCTGAAGACCATCGAACGGGGCAAGAGCCCGTCGGTCGTCAATCTCACCAGCTTCAATGCCAAGCCGATCGTCGGCGTCAAGCTGGACTGGGTCGGTGAGATCTGCCTGTCGATGCCCAAGGGCCAGCTCGAGCGGCTGCGTGCCAAATCGGCACGTCCGCGCAAGAAGGGCAAATAGGTCGATTTCCGTTTTTCGGAAATTGCTCTTGACTTGATGCCGTTTTTCGGAAATACTCTGCTGCGCCCCCGACAACAGGAGCGCGGCAGGATCGTTTCATGCAGTATTTCGTCGTGATGATCGACTACGGACGGCGCGGCCGCGAGGCCGTGGTCGATCCTGAGATCACCAGACGCGAGGTCGTCTCCCGCGTCGCCTCGGGCGAGTACCAGAATATCTCGTTCATCCACGAGATCGCGGAGAATACGGTCGAGGACGTCACCGAGGCCATCCTGGGCGAGGCCGCCCTGCCCCAGATCCCGCCCGAAGAGGTCGACCTCCAGGCAATCCGCCTTGATCACGCCCACGACCTGCGCAAGCACGAACGGACGTGACGCAGGCTCGGGAAGCCTGCGTCACCGCCTGCTCGGAGGTTAAACCGTGAGTACGGTCGATCCCGTCGTCTTGCGCGCGGCGAGATCGGCATGCGCCTTGGCGGCATCCTTCAACGGATAGGTCTGGTGCACCTCGATCTTGACCGCACCGGATTTGACGACGTCGAACAGCTCGCCTGCCATCGCAACGAGGTTCTCCCGCTTGGCGGCGTAGGTGAACAGCGTCGGCCGAGTGACGTAGAGCGAGCCCTTCTGGGCCAAAAGGCCGAGATTGAGCGGTTCGACCGCGCCGGAGGACTGACCGAACAACGCGGCGACGCCGAGCGGCGCGAGGCAATCCAGCGATTTCAGGAACGTGTCCTTGCCGACGGAGTCGTAAACCACCGGCACCTTCTTGCCGCCGGTGATCTCGTCGACGCGCTTCACGAAATCCTCGCGCGTGTAGATGATGACATGGTCGCAGCCATGCGCCTTGGCGAGCTTGGCCTTCTCGTCGCTGCTGACCGTGCCGATGACGGTCGCGCCGAGATGCTTGGCCCACTGGCTGAGGATGAGTCCGACGCCGCCGGCAGCGGCGTGGAGCAGGATGGTGTCGCCGGCCTTCACGCGATAGGTCTGCCGGATCAGATATTGCGTCGTCAGGCCCTTCAGCATCATCGCAGCCGCGGTCTTGTCGTCGACGCCGTCGGGCAGCTTCAGCAGGCGGTCGGCGGGAATCAGCCGCGCCTCGGAATAGGCACCGAGCGGCGAGGCGCCATAAGCGACGCGATCGCCCGGCTTCAGATCGGTAACGCCAGAGCCGACTTCCTCGACGACACCGGCCGCCTCGCTGCCAAGTCCACTCGGCAATTGTGCGGGATAAAGGCCAGAGCGGTTATAGATGTCGACGAAGTTGAGACCGACGGCGGTGTGGCGAATGCGCGCCTCGCCCGGTCCGGGCTTGCCGACACTGACTTCCTCCCAGACCAGGACTTCCGGACCGCCGGTCTGGTGAAAACGAATGGCATGCGTCATGGGCGTTACTCCCTTTTTGTTGGGTGCGGGTCCGAAAAAGCCGGATTGGCTGCAGAAATAGGCATTCTGTCCGCCCGTTACAGTACAGACACGTAACAAGAATGTCACAGCGAGCGACAAACGTCCGTCGTTCCAGCTCCGTTCGAAAGAGTTGATGACGCGCTTGGAGCGACCGGCAGTAGCTTCTGCGCGGGGTTTGGTGGTCGCCTGCGAAGGAGAGCCGAGATGCCAGCTTACGTACAGCATCATCAGGATGTCGAAATCGCGCCCGTGAATTGCCCGACGTGCATGGGGTTTTTGCCGATGTATGTGCGCGAGGTCGAGCCGCACTGGAGCCTCGCCAGAATTGATTTCGTCTATGAATGCGCCGATTGCGGCGCCGAGCTCCGGCAGACCATCCGCAAGCCGGAGCTGCTGCGGCACTGACCCCGCGAACGGCGAGGCGCTCAACTATTTGCGCTCAGCGGAAAAAACGCCGTTCACGCGGATCTGATGCCTCCCAAACGAGGCTTGTTCTTTGCGGGGAACGCAGGCAGAACAAGCCTTAAAGTAAGACCTTTGGGAGCGCCCTTTCGTGGCTGATCAGAAGGCCTCGACGTCGATCGAGGCAGTGGAGAGCGGCCTCGCCGCGCAGGGCTACATCGCGAGCCGACAGATCGCGACCGCCGTTTATTTGTCGCAGCAGATCGAGAAGCCGATCCTGGTCGAGGGTCCCGCGGGCGTCGGCAAGACCGAGCTTGCCAAGGCAATCGCGGCCTGGCGCGGCATGAAGATGATCCGCCTGCAGTGCTATGAAGGCCTCGACGAGGCCAAGGCGCTGTACGAGTGGAAGTACGCCAAGCAGCTGCTTTACACCCAAATTCTCAAAGACAAGCTCGGCGAAGTCCTGGGCGGCGCGCAGACGCTGCATGTCGCGCTCGACCAGCTGCATGATTTCGGCGACGTGTTCTTCTCCAAGGAATTCGTCGAGCCCCGCCCCCTGTTGCAGGCGCTGGAGCAGCCGGGCGGTTGCGTGCTGCTGATCGACGAGATCGACAAGTCGGACGCGGAATTCGAATCGCTTCTGCTGGAAATCCTGTCCGACTTCCAGGTCACGATCCCCGAGCTCGGCACCGTCTCGGCGATCACGCCGCCGACGGTGATCCTCACCTCCAACAGCGAGCGCGACCTGGGCGATGCCCTGAAGCGGCGCTGCCTGCATCTGCATATCGGCTTCCCCGAGCAACGGCTCGAGGAGCGCATCGTCGAAAGCCGCGTGCCCGGCATCTCGCAGGCGCTGCGCCGGCAGATGGTCGGCTTCATCCACGAAATCCGCTCGCTGGATCTGAAGAAGCTGCCCTCGGTCAGCGAGACCATCGACTGGGCGCGCGTGCTGGTGCTGCTCCAGGCGAGCGAGCTGGACACCGATATCGTCAAGGACACGCTCAACGTGCTCCTGAAATACGAAGCCGACATCGAGGCCGCATCGCCGCAGGTCACGACCTTCATTGCCAAGGCGGCCCGGTCCAACGTCTTCGGTTGACGCCGATGCGCGAGAACCTCCATCGCTTCTTTCGGGCGGCGCGGGGCGTCGGCGTCCACGTTTCGCCTGCCGAAAGCATCGATGCGATGCGCGCGGTCGCGAAAGTCGGCATCTCCGACCGCACCGTCCTGCGCGACGCGCTGCTCCTGACGCTCGCCAAGTCGCAGGACGAGAAGCTGGCGCTTGGCGATTGCTTCGATCTGTTCTTCAGCCAGCCAGAGCCGCGGCAGGACCAGCCTGAAGCCGCGGGCAACGACGACGCTGCGCAGGACGCGGACCAACAACCGGATCCGTCGTCTTCATCCGGCTCGGCCGGCGAACCGGGCCAAGCCCAGCCGCCCGAAAGCCTCGGCCCTCTCGCGCAGATGCTGCTGTCGCAGGATCGCAACGCGATCGCAGCCGCCATCGCCAGCGCCTCCGGCGCGGCCTCCCTGTCCGATATCCGCTACTCCACCCAGCGCGGCATCTTCTCGAGCCGCATCCTCGATGCCATGGGCCTGCAGCGGCTGCGCGACGATCTCGACGAACTCACTGCGACCAATCCGGCGCTGGCCGAGCGGCTGCGCGCCGCGCTCGACGCCTTGCGCGAGGCGGTGCGCGACACCGTCTCGCAGGGACTTGCGCTCTACGCCCGCGAGGAGGCCGAGAACCTCCGCAACGAGATTTTGCGCAACGCGCCACTCGCCCGCATCGAACGGCGTCAGGTCGCCGAGATGCGCGCGCTGATCCGCCAGATCGCGCGCCGCCTGCGCGAGCGCTATTCCAAGCCGCGCAAGCGTCAGCGCCGCGGCCATCTCGACGTGCGCCGCACGCTCCGCCGCAACGCCGCCTGGGGCGGCGTGCCCTTCCTGACCGCATGGAAGCGCAAGCATCGCAATCGGCCGAAGATCGTCGCGATCTGCGACGTCTCAGGTTCGGTCGCCCAGGTCTCGGATTTCTTCCTGCTGCTGATCCACTCGTTGCACGAGGTGGTCGATGACGTCCGCTCCTTCGCCTTCTCCTCGCACCTGATCGAGGTCAGCGAAGTTCTGGAGAAGAACTCGCCGGAAGAAGCGATGGCCGAGATCATGTCCAAGGTTGGCTTCGGTTCGTCCGACTACGGCTCCTCGCTGGTCGATTTCGAGAAGGACTTCATGAGCACGCTGACGCCGCAGACCACGGTGATCGTGCTCGGCGACGCCCGCAGCAACAATCTCGACCCGCGCGCCGATATCCTGCGCCGCATCTCCGAGCGTTCCAAGCGGCTTGTCTGGCTCAATCCGGAAGGGCGGCTCGCCTGGGGCTTTGGCGATTCCGAGATGCCGCGCTATGCGACGTTCTGTACCGTCGTGCGCCAATGCGCCACCGCGCAGCAGCTCGAGCGCGCTGTGTCCGACATTGTGGCGACTTATCAGTAGGCCTCGCTCGCGGCTACGTCAGTTTCGCGCAAGCTCCGCTTGCCCTCCGTTGCACTCTCGGAAGTGATAGGCGATTTCGTCGAGCGCGCGCTGCTCCCATTCTTCGGCCTGCGCGAGCCAGAAGATCCGGCGATCGAAATCGAGCGCCGCACGCTCTCGGCATAGGGATTCCTGACTGCGAATTTCAACCAGCCTGTTCATGCACTCCACTCCTGCCGCGTGAAGTCATTCCCCGCGAATCAAACTATCAGAATCCCGGATTTCCGGCTTCATGATTTCGCGCCCGTCCCGTCGCATAATGGGACAGCGATGCTTCCCGTGCACTGCGGTAGCTTGCAGCGCAGCATCAACTACGGATCATCAATTAGTGATCAAGGCACGTGGACGAATTTCGTGATTGAGCGATCTATTTCTCGTGTCGCAACGAAGTGCGGCAATTTGTGAAGAGACGTTCTAAGCAGCTCACCGAATTCCCGACTCATTGTCGTCGCACGGTCTTCACGCGGCGTCGCTAACAGAGGCGCCAACGGCACCATCGCTTGAGGCAACATGAGCAACGATCTCGATTTCGAACTTAGCCCGGACCAGTGGGAAGCGTTGCGCACACTTCGCAACCCGCCGTCGAACGGTCGTCCCTCGAAGCCCTATCTCATCGATGGCCTCGTCGCACTCGGCCTCGTCGCCCTCAATGACGGCGTGCCTGTGATGACGCCAGCCGGGCGCAAGGTGCTGGTGCGCGGATCGTGCCGGCTGCTCGACCTCGTGGCGTGACGCGCTCGCGCTGATCATCTCCGCCGGCATTTTCAGCGTGGAGGTCAGTCATCCCACTTCAGGAGCGGCGATCCATATGCCCTCCGCCAAACCGACAGGAAGCGCGGAAACCAGGAGTGAGCCACCGCGCCCTGATAGGCCCAGGTGCGATATTTCAGGCCCTGCTCGGAGATCAGCTCTGGATATCCGCCATGCAGCTCGGTCGCGGTCCGAATATCCTTCAATATTCCCTGGGCGCAGGAACGGTAGGTATCGCTCGCCGAGAATTCATCATAGTCCAGCATGCGATCGGCGAATTCGACGTTGAATGTCGGCCAGGAGGAACGTCCCTGATAGGCGGGCGCCGCAATCTTGTGGATCATCTTGTTGCGTGGATTATCCGCGGACACCAGGAAGTGGAACGTGCTGGGGATACGAAAGCGCGGCTCCGCGATGATCAGATCCGCCGTGACCGCGAACAGTGCCCGCTCGCTCGCATCGTTCAGATCCCAGAAGCCGCGATGCACGCTGACGAAATCGAGCGCGACCACAGAGGCCGGCGGCCCCTTCGGACCATCCAGGGAATGCCTGATGTATCCGTCCCCGCCGAACAGGTGAAGCAGGTCCTTCTTGTACTGCGCGAGGTCGCGACCGAGCAGCCGCTTCAGCTCGTTCTCGCCGACGACGCCGAGCTGCATGCTCCACGTGAACGTCGTGTAGACGCAGGCATTGGTCACGAACCGACGGCGCTCGGCGCGGGTGTCCGTTGCGGCGGAGCGTGGCCCGCGTGCGTCACACAATAGGTACCTGGCGCCGTCGTGGTCGAACGGCTCGAGCTCGCTTGCGAGCTTCAGAACCGCCCGCCTCAGGTCATCGCCATATTCGGCCAGCAACAGACGGCCGGCATGCGCGCATTGCGACATCGCCAGATAGGATGGCGCCCGCTGATCGGCCGAGATCATTTGCTGCAGGCCGGCCAGAATGCCGAGCAGCGTATCCGACGGAGGAGAGAAATAATTCACGCCGAGATACCGCCCACGCCCCGCCGGGACGATGGTCGTCGTGACGACGCCGGCGCGAACCGCCTCCAGCAACAAGCGCACGCTCTTGTCGAGCAGCCGAGCCCGCCGCACCGCGTCCTGCGCATCCATGATGGTCTCGGGGTCGAGGATATCAGGATAGAACCAGGCGAAGTCACGGGGATAATAGGCGGATGCGTGGGGTGCCCCCGTGACGAGGAAGGTTTCCGTCGCGGAAAACGCGCTGTCCATCGCGTGCCGGTAGAGGTCCTCGATGGCCGACAACGAATGAGGCAATTTTCTCAGGAAACGATCTCCGAGAAAATTCACCGCCTGAAGGGCGTTGGCGACGAGCGAGGCGGTCGCGCCCTGGTAGAATCGGTTTTCGCGTTCTGAAGGCAACGAGATATCGCTATTCATATGCGGCCAGGATCACTCCGATGGTGCGGCCACCATCCAGAGCATGGCTGATTCGTATTTCCTTCAGATGACGCGCCGGCGTCCGGCGGAGCATCGTCGGGGTAACGGCTGCCCCCTGCGGCAGCGGACGAAAGGGGCGGCGGCGACACCGGCGCAGCCGGTCGGCACCCGATTTGACTTGAACCGGCACGAATCTACAAAAGGCTCGATCCGACGAGGGCCCCTGCAGAGCGCCCGGACGCGGGGCGGGGCCACCCGGCCACAGGCACCGCCCGCCTGCCGGAGCGTTGGGCACGGGATGACGCATTTTCACACCTTACGCCGGGGTCCAAACTAGCCCACTATCGAGGCCCTCCACACATGCAAGCGCATCAACGAATGTTGGATTCGACACCTGACGGCCCGAGTTCCGGCGAGTCCCCGCTGCTGCGGACGATCGGGCTGACCAAGCGTTATGGCGATTTCCTCGCCAACGATTCCATCGACATCGATATCCGGCCCGGCGAGATCCATGCCGTGCTCGGCGAGAACGGCGCCGGCAAATCGACGCTGGTCAAGGCGATCTACGGTCTGATCCAGCCGAGCGCCGGCGAGATCCGATGGCAGGGCGAACGTATCGTGCTGTCCGGCCCCTCGGATGCGCGCAAGCACGGCATCGGCATGGTGTTCCAGCACTTCTCGCTGTTCGACAATCTCACCGTCGCCGAGAACGTCGCGCTCGGTCTCGACGGCAAGGAGTCCTTCAAGGACATATCGGCGCGGCTTGCACAGGTGTCGAAGACCTACGGCCTTCCGCTCGATCCCCGGCGCGAGGTCTGGCAATTGTCGGTCGGCGAACGCCAGCGCATCGAGATCGTCCGCGCCTTGATGCAGGACCCGAAATTCCTGATCCTGGACGAGCCCACCGCCGTCCTGACGCCGCAGGAAGCCGACCAGCTCTTCATCGTGCTGAAGCGCCTCAAGGCCGAAGGCCGCGCCATCCTCTACATCAGCCACAAGCTCGACGAGGTGAAGCGTCTCTGCGACACCGCCACGATCCTGCGCGGTGGCAGGAAGGTCGAGACCTGCAATCCCCGGCGCGAGACCGCAGCCTCGCTCGCGCGCATGATGGTCGGCGGTGAGATCAGGGAGGTAAACGCGGCCTCCAGCCGGAAGACCACCGTGCCGCGGCTCGTCGTCAACGACCTGTCGCTTGCACCAGGCGAGGCGCACGGCGTACGGCTCGATCACATCTCGTTCGAGCTGAGGGGTGGCGAGATCCTCGGTATCGCCGGCGTCGCCGGCAACGGCCAGGACGAATTGTTCGCCGCACTCTCCGGCGAGCGGTTGTCGAAGCACCCGGACACCGTGGTGATCGAAGGCATCCCCGCCGGCCGACTTTCGATCACGCAGCGACGCAGGCTGGGCACGGCGTTCGTCCCCGAAGAGCGGCTCGGCCATGGCACCGCGCCGCGTATGAAGCTCTCCGAGAACGCGCTGCTGACCGGCCATGCCGCGAGCGGGATGGTCCATCGCGGCTTCATCAATAGTGCCGCCGCACTGAAGACCGTCGACCTCGCGACCGAGACGTTCGACGTCCGCAAGGCCAAGCGCGATCCGGAGGCCGCATCGCTCTCCGGCGGCAATCTGCAGAAGTTCATCGTCGGGCGCGAGATTTTGCGCAATCCCGCGGTGCTGGTGGTCAGTCAGCCGACCTGGGGCGTCGATGCCGGCGCCGCCGCCGTCATTCGCCAGGCGCTGCTCGATCTCGCGGCCGCGGGCGCCGCCGTGCTCGTGACCAGCCAGGACCTCGACGAGCTCGCGGAGATCGCCGACCGTGTCGCCGTGATGTTCCACGGAAGGCTATCGGCGCCGCTTGCAGCCAGCGAAGCGACGCGCGAAAAGCTCGGTCTTCTCATGGGCGGCAGCAGTCTGGAGCCGCAGGAGGCCGCGTATGCAGCTGGTGCTTGAGAAGCGCGCCGAGCGGTCCAGCACGATCGCGCTGGTCTCGCCGCTGATCGCTGTCGGCCTCACGATCGCGACCATGGTCGTCCTGTTTGCGATCCTCGGCAAGAATCCGCTGCTCGCCCTGCATGCCTATTTCATCGCGCCGTTGACCGACGGCTATTCGCTCCAGGAGATCGCGGTGAAGGCGACGCCGCTGGTGATGATCGCGATCGGACTGTCGCTGTGCTATCTCGCCAATGCCTGGAATATCGGCGCCGAAGGACAATTCCTGATCGGCGCGGTCGCCGGAAGCTGGATCGCGGTGAGGACGCAAGGCACCGACGCCGGAGCCTGGGTATTGCCCGCCATGCTCGTCCTCGCGGCCGCTGCGGGTGCGCTCTATGCGCTGATCCCGGCGATCTGCAAGGTGAGGTTCGGCGCCAGCGAGATCCTGACCAGCCTGATGCTGGTCTATGTTGCCGACCTCTTCCTCGACTATCTCGTGCGCGGCCCCTGGCGCGACCCGCACGGCTTCAACTTCCCGACCACGGCCGAGTTCGATCCCGTCGCGACGGTCCCGCTGCTGATCGAGGGCGGCCGGCTGCATCTCGGCTCGATCATCGCGCTTCTCGTGGTGGCGGCCGCCGCAATCCTGCTCGGTCGCACCATCAAGGGTTTTGAGATCCGCGTCGTCGGCGCAGCGCCTCGTGCCGCGCGGTTCGGCGGCTTCAACGCTGATCGGCTGGTCATCCTGACCTTCGCAATATCAGGCGCGCTCGCGGGTCTCGCCGGCATCATCGAGGTCGCGGGTCCGATCGGTCATCTCCAGCCCGGCATCTCCCCGGGCTATGGTTTTACGGCAATCATCGTTGCCTTCCTCGGCCGATTGAACCCGCTCGGAATATTGGTCGCGGGCCTGTTCCTTGCGCTGACCTTCATCGGCGGCGAGCAAGCGCAGATCGCGATGAAGATTCCGCTGGATGTCACCAAGGTCTTTCAAGGCATCCTGCTGTTCTACGTGCTCGCCTGCGATTCCCTGATCCTCTATCGCTTCAAGCTGGTCTTCCCCAACCGACAGGTGACACGTGGAGCTGGTTGAGGCCATCATCCTTTCAGTGCTCGCCGCGTCGACGCCGCTGCTGATCGCAGCAACCGGCGAGCTCGTCACCGAGCGATCCGGCGTGCTCAATCTTGGTGTCGAGGGCATGATGATCGTCGGCGCGGCCTGCGGCTTCGCCGGCGCGTGGCTCACCGGATCGGTCTTCATCGGTGCGCTGTTCGGCATCGCCGCGGGCGTGTTGATGGCGCTGATCTTCGCGTTGATGGCGCTCGGGCTTGCCGTCAACCAGGTCGCCACCGGCCTCGCGCTGACCATTCTCGGCGTCGGGCTGTCCGGACTGATCGGCGCCGGCTTCGTCGGCGAGCGCATCACGCCTGCCGCTCATCTCTCCATTCCCGGCGTCACCGACATCCCGCTGGTCGGCCGTGTTCTGTTCGGCGAGGACGGCTTCGTCTACGTTTCCATTGCACTCGTCATCGGCGTCTGGTGGTTCCTCTACCGCACACGCGCCGGACTGATCCTGCGCGCCTGCGGCGACAATCACGCCTCCGCGCATGCGCTCGGCTATCCCGTGTTGCGCATTCGCACCTTCGCCGTGATGTTCGGCGGCGCCTGCGCCGGGCTTGCCGGCGCCTATCTGCCGCTCGCCTACACCCCGTTCTTCATCCCCGGCATGACCGCAGGCCGGGGCTGGATCGCGCTGGCGCTGGTGGTGTTCTCGTCCTGGCGGCCGGGCCGGCTCGTGGTCGGCGCCTATCTGTTCGGCGCGGTGACGATCCTGCAATTGCACGCGCAGGGCTGGGGCATCGGCATTCCCTCGCAATTCATGTCGGCACTGCCCTATCTTGCGACCGTCATCGTTCTGGTTCTGCTCTCCCGCGCGCGCAGTGGCGGCTCGACCGCGCCGGCCGCGCTCGGCACCGTGTTCGTACCTGACCGCTGAATTCATTTCTGTGACGCGCGCGATGGGGCGCGCGCGTCCGGATCGTGGCTTTCCCCTGATGTTTGGAGATCGATGATGAGGAAATCACTTCTTGCGCTGGCCGCCGGGCTCTTGCTTGCGGGAAGCGTCAGCGCGGCCTCCGCCGCCGACAAACTCAAGGTCGGCTTCATCTATCTCGGCCCGATCGGCGACCTCGGCTGGACCTACCAGCACGATCAGGGGCGCCTGGCGCTGGTGAAGGAGCTGGGCGACAAGATCGAGACCACCTATCTGGAGAACGTGCCCGAAGGCCCCGACGCCGAGCGCTCGATCGAACAGCTGGTCCGTGCCGGTAACAAGCTGATCTTCACGACATCGTTCGGCTACATGGACCCGACGCTGAAGGTCGCCAAAAAGTATCCGAACGTGCATTTCGAGCACGCCACCGGCTACAAGCGTAACCCGAACATGTCGACCTACTCGGCCAAATGGTGGCAGGGCCGCTACATCCAGGGTCTGATCGCGGCCAAAATGTCGAAGACCGGGGTGCTGGGCTATATCGGCTCATTCCCGATTCCGGAGGTCGTCTCCGGCATCAACGCGACGATGCTGGCGGCTCAGAGCATCAACCCGAACATCAAGGTCAAGATCATCTGGGCCAACACCTGGTTCGATCCGGGCAAGGAGGCCGACGCCGCCAAGGCGCTGATCGACCAGGGCGCGGATATCATCATGCAGCACACGGATTCGCCCGCCGCGATGCAGATCGCCAGCGAACGCGGCAAGCTCGCCTTCGGCCAGGATTCCGAGATGATCAAGTTCGGGCCCAAGACCCAGCTGACCTCGATCCTCGACACCTGGGGTCCCTACTACATCGAACGCGTCAAGGCCGAGCTTGCGGGAACCTGGAAGTCCGAGGACAGCTGGGGCGGCCTCGACAGCCACATGTTCGCCATGGCGCCCTACACCAACATGCCGGACGACGTGAAAAAAATGGCAGAGGATGCCCAGGCCGCGATCATTGCGGGCAAGCTGCATCCGTTCAAATGCCCGATCATTGGGCAGGACGGCAAGCCGGTCGAGTGCAAGGACGGCGATCACCTCGACGACGGGCAGATCCTCGGCATGAATTTCTACGTGAAGGGCATCGACGACAAGCTGCCGGGCAAGTAGCACGCTTCTTGCTTTACCCAATTCACCTGCTCCTCCCGGAGGAGGTTCGGAGGGGGTGGCCAAAAGCACCCGGCACTTGTGGTCGCCCCCTCTTTCAATTCTTCCCCTATCCCGCCTGCATCGCCCGCGCCGCGGAACTGTGCCTGCGGATGAGATCGGCGACATCGAGGCCCGGGATCGCGCCGTCGATCACCCCCCATCGTCCCGCTACCATCACACGGTCGGCCCGATGCGCCCCGCACAGCACCAGCGTGGCCAGGGGATCGCCATGGCCGGAGAAGCGCAGCTCGTTGAGCTTGAACAGCGCAAGGTCAGCCGCCTTGCCGACGGCGATCTCGCCCAGTTCCGGCCTGCCGACGCAGGCCGCCGAGCCCTGGGTGGCCCAGCGCAGCGCGTCCTTGTGGCTGACCCTGCTTACGCCATAGCGGGCCCGTTGCAGCAGGAAGGCGGCGCGGACCTCCTGCATCAGGTTCGAGCTGTCATTTGAGGCCGAGCCGTCGACCCCGAGCCCGATGCCGACGCCAGCCTCCTCCATCTCGCAGACCGGACAGCAGCCCGACGCCAGGATCTGGTTGCTGCACGCGCAATGACTGATGGTCGTCCTGGCCTTGCCGAGCCGCTTGATCTCGTCGGCATTGAAGAAGATGCCGTGGGCGAGCCAGGTTCGCGCGTTGAGCCAACCGCACTGTTCGAGATAGTCGAGCGGACGGCAGCCATACATCTGCTCGCAGAACTCGTTCTCGTCTTCGGTCTCGGCGAGATGGGTGTGCAGGCGCACGTCGAGCTTGTCGGCGAGATCGGCGGTGGCGCGCATCAGCGAGGTCGTCACCGAGAACGGCGAGCACGGCGCAAGCGCAATCTGCACCATCGCATCCGCGCCGCGCTGATGATGTTTCGCGACCACACGCACGCTGTCGGCGAGGATGGTGTCTTCATCCTGCACGACGCTGTCTGGCGGCAGCCCGCCATCGCGCTGCGACAAATTCATCGAACCGCGCGTCAGCAGCACGCGCACGCCGAGCCGCTTCGCGACGCCGACCTCGATATCCACGGCGTCCTCGAGCCCTGCCGGGAAGACGTAATGATGATCCGTCGTCGTCGTGCAGCCCGACAGCAGCAGTTCGGACATCGCCACGGTGACGCCGAGCTCGAGCGCCTCTGGCGTCAACCGCGCCCACACCGGATAGAGCGCCTTGAGCCAGGGAAACAGCTCGCGATCCATCGCCGCCGGCAGCGCCCGCGTCAGTGTCTGGTAGAAGTGATGATGGGTGTTGATCAGGCCCGGCAGCACGACGTGCTCGCTCGCGTCGAACACAGCGACGTCAGCCGTTGCAGGCGTGCCGCCGGCCGGCACGAGCTCGACGATCCGACCGTCTTTCACCACGATCCCGCGCGCGGCCCCGTCGGCGAGGATGGCCAGCGGATCCCTGATCCAGATCGGCTTTGTATCGGCCATGATCCCGTTTCTCCCTCATATCCGCTGGCGACAGGCAAGCCAGGTAACGGCCCGATTGCCTTCGCACCACGACTTGTTTGTTGCGACTTGGCTCCGGGCTTGCAAGACTCATCATCACGATTCACCGGCGGAAGCTCTGGCGCGGCCATGGATTTGAACACAATCACGACCGTGGCCCGTCCGCAAACGCGGGCGCAACTGCCGGCCTGGGCGGCCGGCGACGCCTGGCTCGCGGGCGGCACATGGCTGTTCTCGGAGCCGCAGGCCCATCTGAAGCGGCTGATCGATCTGACTGACCTGAAATGGCCGGCGCTGACGATCACCGACAGCCATCTTTCGATCGCCGCCACCTGCACCGTCGCACAGCTCGATGGCTTCTCCTGCCCGCCCGATTGGCTGGCCGCGCCGCTGATCGGCCAGTGCTGTCGGGCGTTCCTTGCGTCGTTCAAGATATGGAAGACCGCGACGGTCGGCGGCAATCTCTGCATGTCGCTGCCGGCGGGACCGATGATCTCGCTCACCGCGGCGCTCGACGGCGTCTGCACCATCTGGAAGGCCGGCGGCGGCGAGCAGCGGATTCCCGTCATCGAGTTCGTCACCGGCAACCAGCGCAATCGCCTGACGCCGGGCGATTTGATCCGGCAGATCGACATCCCGATCGCTGCGCTGAAGCGCCGCACGGCCTTTCGCCAGATCTCGCTGGCGCCGGTCGGCCGCTCGGCGGCGTTGCTGATCGGCAGCCTGGATGCTGATAGCACGCTGAGGCTGACGGTGACGGCATCCACGGTGCGGCCGATCCGATTGTCCTTCCGCAAGGCCCCGGACACCAATGCGCTGGGCGATGCGATCGCGCAGCAGATCACTGACGATCTGTACCATACCGACATCCATGGCAAGCCGCTCTGGCGCAAGCACATGACGCTGCGGCTTGCCGAGGAGATTCGCGGCGAGCTCCAGGGGGCAATGCCGTGAGCTTCGAAATCAACGGCAAGTCGTTTGCGCAACAGCCGCGCGCCGGCCAGTGCCTGCGCACTTTCCTGCGCGAGCTCGGCCATTTCGGCGTGAAGAAGGGCTGCGACGCCGGCGATTGCGGCGCTTGCACCGTGCTGCTCGACGGCGAGCCGGTGCACAGCTGCCTGATCCCGGCCTTCCGTGCCGAGGGGCGAACCGTGACCACGATCGAAGGTCTTGGCGGCGAGCACGGCGCGCATCCGATGCAGCAGGCCTTCCTCGATGCGCAAGGCTTTCAATGCGGCTTCTGCACCGCCGGCATGATCCTGACCTGCGCCTCCCTGAACCAGGCGCAGCGCACCGATCTCGGGGCCGCGTTGAAGGGCAATATCTGCCGCTGCACCGGCTACCGCGCCATCGAGGATGCGCTGCTCGGCAAGACCAATGTCGAGGCGAGCGTCGAGCCCGGCACCGCCTTCGGCCGCAGCCTGCCGGCGCCGGCAGGCCCCGACATCGTCCGCGGCAAGGCGCGCTACACGTTCGACACCGCAATCGAAGGCCTGCTTCACGTCAAGCTGGCGCGCTCGCCCCATGCCCACGCCAGGATCGTGGCGATCGACACGTCGGAAGCGTTGAAGGTGCCCGGCGTGCATGCCGTCCTGACGCATGAGGACGCGCCATCTGTCCTGATGTCGACTGCGCGGCACGAGATGGACTGGATGGACCCCGAGGACACCCGCGTTCTCGACGACGTCGTCCGCTTCGTCGGCCAGAAGGTCGCCGCCGTCGTCGCCGAGAGCGAAGCCGCCGCGGAGGAGGCCTGCCGACGGATCAAGGTGGATTACGAGATTCTGCCGGCACTCATCGATCCGGAGCAGGCGATGGTGCCGGGCGCCCCCATCCTTCATCCCGATCGCACCACCGCGAACCGCATCGCAGATCCCCAGCGCAACCTCGCGGCGGAGACGCATGGTGAGTTCGGCGATGTCGCGGCGGCGCTCGCGACATCTGCGGTCACTTATGAAGCGACCTTCCACAGCCATCGCGTGCAGCATGCGGCGCTGGAGACGCATGGCGGCCTCGCCTGGCTCGATGAGGCGGGCGTTCTCAATGTGCGTACCTCGACGCAGGTGCCGTTCCTGACCCGGCGCGCGCTGTCCGACATCTTCCAGCTTCCCTTGGACAAGGTCCGCGTGTTCTGCGAGCGCGTCGGCGGCGGCTTCGGCGGCAAGCAGGAGATGTTCGTCGAGGACATCCTGGCGCTCGCCGCGCTCAAGACCGGACGTCCGGTGAAGCTGGAGCTGACGCGCGAGGAGCAGTTCATCGCGACCTCGACGCGGCACCCGATGCGGGTCCACATCAGGGCCGGCGCCGATGCCGACGGCAAGCTCACCGCGCTGCAGCTCGACCTGCTCTCCAACACCGGCGCCTACGGCAATCATGCCGGCCCCGTGATGTTTCATTCGCTGTCCGAATCCATCGCCGTCTACAATTGTCCGAACAAGCGGGTGGACGGCCACGCCGTCTACACCAACACGGTGCCGGCCGGCGCATTTCGCGGCTACGGCCTGCCCCAATCGCAGATTGCGATCGAGGCCGCGATCGACGAGCTGGCGGGGCAGCTCGGCATCAGCCCGTACGAGATGCGCCGGCGCAACATCGTCCGGCCCGGCGATCCCATGCTGTCGCCGCCGCCGTCCGAATTTCACGACGTGCTCTACGGCTCCTACGGGCTCGACCAATGCCTCGACCTCGTCGAGCGCGCGATGCAGGCCGATGGTCCGCAAGCGGAGCTGTCGCAGGACTGGTTGATCGGCGACGGCGTCGCGCTGACCATGATCGACACGGCGCCGCCGGCCGGCCACCTCGCCGATGCCACGATCGCGCTCGGCGACGACGGCTGCTTCGAGCTCACCGTCGGCACCGCCGAGTTCGGCAACGGCACCAGCACCGTGCACCGGCAGATCGCCGCCACGACACTGGCGACCACGGTCGACAAGATCCATTTGCGCCAGTCCGATACGGCCCATGGCGGCCACGACACCGGCGCCTATGGCAGCGCGGGCATGTTCGTGGCCGGCAAGGCGACCCAAGCGGCGGCCGTGCAGCTTGCCGCCGCGCTGAAGGCGGCGGCCGCCGATGCATGGCTGTGCGACGTCAAGGCCTGCGCGCTCGAGGACAATGCCGTCGTCTGCGGTGTTCGGCGCATGCCTTTTGCGGAGCTCGCGAAGCTCGGGCGCGAACGCGGACAGCCATTCGCAGGCCACGGCAATTCCGACGGCACACCGCGTTCGGTCGGCTTCAACGTCCAGGGCTTTCGCGTCGCCGTCAACAAGGCCACCGGCGAGCTCAGGATTCTCAGGAGCGTGCATGCCGCAGACGCTGGCGTCGTCGCCAATCCCATGCAATGCCGCGGTCAGGTCGAAGGCGGCGTCGCGCAGGCGCTTGGCGCTGCGCTCTACGAGGAGATGGTGATCGACGCCGAGGGGCGCGTCACCAACCCGAAATTCCGCGACTACCACCTGCCTTCATTCGCCGACGTTCCGCGCACCGACGTCTTCTTCGCCGAGACGTCCGACACGATCGGGCCGCTGGGCGCGAAGTCCATGAGTGAGAGCCCGTACAATCCGGTCGCCGCCGCGCTCGGCAACGCCATCGCGAATGCCACCGGCATCCGCTTCACCGCGCCGCCGTTCAAGCCGGACCGGCTGTTTCCGGCGCTGCTCGACAAGTTCGGTGGTTAGCTGCCGCGATAGGTCGAGTAGCTCCACGGCGTGATCAGCAGCGGCACGTGATAGTGATCTTCCGGCGCGCTGATGCCGAAGCGCAGGGGCACTTCGTCGAGGAACGGCGGATCGGCCATCGGCACGCTGCGCTCGGCATAATATTGCCCGACGCTGAACCTGAGCTCGTAACGGCCGATCGGCAGCGGCCGGCCACCGATCAGCGGTTCGTCGGTACGGCCGTCCGCATTGATCACCGCACGCGTGATCACCCGGCTCTCGCCGAGATTTGCCAGCTCGATCAGTTCGACCGCAATGCCGGCCGCGGGCTTGCCGATGTGATTGTCCAGCACGTGGGTCGACAGCCGGCCGTGCACCTTCAGCCTGTCCTCGGCCACGACGAGCTGATCGAGCCGCAGCGCGGAGATGCGGCCGATCTCCTCGATCGCGCGCCGCGTTTCGGTCTTGAGCATGTTGCGCAACCGGATCTCGAAATCGCGCAGCACGGAATCCCGGGTGTGGCGGCGCACGCAGACGATGTAGGGGAAGCCGAACTTGTCGCGATAAGCGTTGTTGACGCGCTCGAACGCCGCGTATTCGGCCTCCGACAGCCGGTCGAGGCCGGCGCTGTTCTGCTCGTCGGTCGAGTCCGCCGTCAGCCCCGTCGCGCGCTGGGTCTTGCTGGCGAGATCGGGATGCGCCCGGATCAGCGCCAGCTGAACATCGGGCTCGGCGCTCTGGATCGCGGCCATCAACGCGGCGTGCAGCTGGTTGATGCCACCGAACGGCCGCTTGTCGGCGAGCTGCTCGGCGATCCACGGCGAATATTCCACGACATTGGCGAGCACGGCGACGAAATCCGCCTTGCTTGCGGCGTTGAGCTCGGCGAGCGAGATCTTCGGCATCGCCCTCACCCGATCTCGAACGCGTCGGAGGCCAGATGCGCGTGCTTGTCGTGCCAGTGCTGCGCGATCTGCAATCGGGTCGGCACCCAGACACGCTCATGCTTGCCGATATAGTCGAGGAAGCGGATCAGGCCCGCGGCGCGGCCGGGCCGCCCGGCGAGGCGGCAGTGCAGTCCCACCGACATCATCTTCGGTGCGGTCTCGCCTTCGGCATAGAGCACGTCGAAGGCGTCCTTGAGGTAGGTAAAGAACTGCTCGCCTTCGGCAAAACCTTGCGGGTTGATGAAACGCATGTCGTTGGCGTCGAGCGTATAGGGAATGACGAGCTGCTTGCCGCCCGCGCTCTTTATCCAGTAGGGGAGATCGTCGGCATAGGAGTCGCAGAGATAGAGGAAGCCGCCCTCCTCCATCAGCAGACGGTTGGTGTTGATCGAGGAGCGGCCGGTGTACCAGCCGAGCGGGCGCGAGCCGGTCGCCTCGGTATGGACGCGGATCGCTTGCGCAATCTCGGCGCGCTCCTGCGCTTCCGTCATGTCCTTGTGCTCGATCCATTTCAGGCTGTGGCTGGCGATGTCCCAGCCCGCTTCCTTCATCGCCGCGACGATTTCAGGGTTGCGCTTCAGGGCGGTGGCGACGCCGAACACGGTGGTCGGCCAGTTGCGCGCGGCGAACATCCGCCACAGCCGCCAGAAGCCGGCGCGCGAGCCATATTCGAACATGGATTCGATATTGGCGTGGCGCTGGCCGGGCCAGGGCTGCGCGCCGAGCACGTCGGACAGGAACGCTTCCGAGGCGCGGTCGCCATGCAGGATGTTGTTCTCGCCGCCTTCCTCGAAATTGACGACGAATTGCACCGCGACGCGCGCGTTGCCGGGCCACTGCGGATGCGGCGGGTTGCGGCCGTAGCCGCGGAGATCGCGCGGATAGCGTGGTTCGGTCACTCAGACTTCCTCGAAACGGATCGGCAGGGCGCCCTTCCACAACACGCTCTTGCCGAGGGGGGCGAGATTCTCGAGACCGGAGGTCAGCGTGATGAAATGGTTGCCGGCGAGCTGGCCCATCTTGCTGGCGAAATGCACGCTGCCATAGGCCAGCAGGATCTCGGTCTCGCTGATGCCGCCGGGATAAAGGATGATCTGGCCGGGCGCGGGATAGCTGGTGTGGTTCTCGTAGCCGACACCGAAGTCGAGGTCGCCGAGCGGCATCCACACACCCTCGCCACTCCAGCGCACGTGGATGATGTGGCTCTCGAACGGCAGCGCCTTGCGGAAGGCGGCGACGGTCTTCGGCGCCAGCTGCTCCTCGAAGCGGGCATCGAAGGTGAATTCGCCGGCGCGGATAACGAGCTTGCTCATCTCATTTCTCTGGATCGGAGCTTCGCCCCGGAAAGCTCTCAAGCAAAGAGCACTCCCGACCGTTTCGCGCAAGGGGGCGCCGAGGCATCCGCCGCGGCTGGTCAAGCTCCGCGTGAAGCCCGAGTGATCCATTGAAGCGGATTGAAGGAAGCAAGTCCATCGGGCCAGCGGGCATGATTGCCGAATGTTTGACCAGCTGTGTCCCGGACAAGCCGCAACGCGCCGGCGTTGCGGTGCAGAGCCGGAACCCAGAAGCGGCAGGCGCGCGGCGACATGGGCCCCGGCTCTGCAGCGCACCGTCGAAGTGACGTTGCGCCGCGTCCGGGGCACGAGAGGCGAGCGAGGCGCTCGCTCTCTCCACATGATCATTGCGATGCTCCTCTGCACATCCGAGCGGCGGTGCAGTAGGGTTGGCAAAGGCGCACTCGCGCCGTGCCCACGATCTCCATCGATAAAGCAACAAAGGCGTGGGCACGCTGCGCTTTGCCCACCCTACGAGATCGAGATTGTGGCCCGCAGCTCAGCTCGCAGACTGTCATTCCCTGCGAAGGCGAGGCATCCAGCACGCCGCGGCTTATCGGTTCGATCACGACGGCCTCTGGAATACTGGATCGCCCGGTCCTGGAGCGCAATTGCGCACTGGCCGGGCGATGACAGCGCGTGTGTAACTGCAGACATGGCTTCTCAGCCTCGCGGCTCAATTCGCCCGAGCTTTGCTTGGTCATGCCACCCTCTCAAGACAAGAGCAACTGGGAGGGAAGTAGACCTGCGATCAGACGGGCTCAAGGCTGGTGC
>NZ_CAKZJO010000083.1 GCF_936943645.1 uncultured Bradyrhizobium sp.
TCGCATCTGCGCAAAATTGCTACGCAATTTTGTCGCTGAGCTCCTCGCAATGACGCGGATGGTGCGCGCGCAATGCCGATAGACCTGAACTTGCTACCCTCAAGGCCGCGCGATCACCCCGCCCGTCATCGGCATCGGCACGCCCGTGGTGGCCGGATAGGACAGCGGCAGGCCCTTCAGCCCGCGCGCGGCGAGGAAGCCGAAGGCCTGGGCCTCGATGGCGTCAGAGGCCCAGCCGAGCGTCTCGGCGGCCTCGACGGTGGCCGAGCCCACCCGCTCGCGCAGCATCCTGAGCATGGTGAGGTTGCGGGCGCCGCCGCCGCAGACGATCCAGCTCCGTGGCCGGCGCGGCAGCAGCGGGATGATGCGGGCGATGGCCGCCGCGGTGAAGGCGGTGAGCGTTGCCGCGCCATCGGCCGGCGCGACATCGCCGAGCCTGAGCGCCGCAAAATCGTTGCGGTCGAGCGATTTGGGCGGAGGCAACGCGAAGAACGGCAGCTCCAGCGCGCGCGCAACCCAGGCCTCGTCCACCTTGCCGAGG
This sequence comes from uncultured Bradyrhizobium sp., assembly GCF_936943645.1. GTDB lineage: Bacteria > Pseudomonadota > Alphaproteobacteria > Rhizobiales > Xanthobacteraceae > Bradyrhizobium. Next base: position 542 of record NZ_CAKZJO010000083.1, read on the forward strand.
CTCGCGAACTTACCTTCCGCGTCGAACGCCTGGTTCATGGTGCGGTACATGAAATCGTCGAGCAGCGCGTTGCCGGGACCGGTGTCACAGGCGATCAGCGTGTCGTTGCCGTCGATATAGGTGATGTTGGAAACGCCGCCGATATTGACCACGACGATCGGCCCCTCGCGGTCCAGCGCGTTGGCGAGCGCGCGGTGGTAGACGGGTACGAAGGGCGCGCCCTGCCCGCCAGCCTCGACGTCGGCGGCGCGGAAATCATGCATGACGGGAATGTGGATCGCTTTGGCCAGGGCCGTCGCGTCGCCGATCTGCACCGTCAGCCGCTTTTCGGGCCGGTGCAGCACGGTCTGGCCGTGGAAGCCGACGATGTCGATATCCTCCGGCTTCATCCGGTTCTGGGCGAGGAAGGCGGCGACCGCCTCGGCGTGGGCCTGCGTGACCGCACGCTCGGCGTCGGCCAGGATGCCCGGCCGGGCATCGCGCTGTGCCAGGTTCACGGCCTCGCTCAGCGCCTGGCGCAGCAGATTGCGCTCGGTCGGGTTATAAGGCCGGTAGCCGGACGGCCCGAACGCCTTCACCTGCTTTCCATCGGTTTCGATCAGCGCGACATCCACCCCGTCCAGCGAGGTGCCGCTCATCAAACCGAGTGCCGTCAACATCATGGATCAGCGTCCTCAAAACACCCCCTCCGGCATGCCGATCTTGTGCCAGAGGGACACATCTTATAATGCCACAGCGCCAAGTGGCGGGCGGCAATCGGGTTCCCATTGAAGACCCTTAAATTGCTCCCAAAACAGTAAACCAAGAATTTCTGGGCATGCCGACAGATGACTGCATTTAAATCGGATTTCCTCAATACCCTGCAGGAACGTGGTTTCATCCACCAGTGCTCCGATTTCGAGGGGCTGGACGCGCTCGCCGCCAAGGGCGAAGCGACCGCCTATGTCGGCTACGATTGCACCGCCCGCTCGCTGCATATCGGCAACTATCTGACCATGATGATGCTGCACTGGCTGCAGCAGTCCGGCAACAAGCCGATCACGCTGATGGGCGGCGGTACGACCATGGTGGGTGATCCCTCCGGCAAGGACGAGACGCGCGCCATGCGCACCGTCGCCGAGATCGAGGCCAACAAGGCCTCGATCCGCGGCGTATTCGCCAAGGTGCTGAACTATGGCGACGGCAAGAGCGACGCCATCATGCTCGACAATGCGGAGTGGCTGACCAAGCTGAACTGGATCGAGATGCTGCGCGACGTCGGCCGGCACTTCTCGGTCAACCGCATGCTGACCATGGACTCCGTGCGGCTGCGCCTCGAGCGCGAGCAGGAGATGAGCTTCATCGAGTTCAATTACATGGTCTGCCAGGCCTACGACTTCGTCGAGCTTGCCAAGCGCACCGGCTGCAAGCTGCAGATGGGCGGCTCGGACCAGTGGGGCAACATCATCATGGGCGTCGATCTCGGCCGCCGCATGGGCACGCATCAGCTGTTCGCGCTGACGACGCCGCTGCTGACGACCGCGTCGGGGGCCAAGATGGGCAAGACCGCGCAAGGCGCGGTGTGGCTCAACGCCGACCAGTTCAGCCCTTATGATTTCTGGCAGTACTGGCGCAACACCGAGGATGCCGACGTCGGCAAGTTCCTGAAACTGTTCACGACGCTGCCGATGGCCGAGATCAAGAAGCTAGAGGCGCTCGGTGGCTCCGAGATCAACGAGGCCAAGAAGGTGCTCGCCACGGAAGCGACCGCGCTGCTGCACGGCCGCGATGCCGCAAACGAAGCGGCAGAGACCGCCCGCCGCACCTTCGAGGAAGGCGCGCTCGCCGAGAGCCTGCCGACGGTCGAAATTCCGCGCGGCGAACTCGACGCCGGCCTCGGCGTGCTCAATGCCTTCGTCAAGGCGGGCCTCGTTGCCTCCAATGGCGAGGCACGCCGCCAGATCAAGGGCGGCGGCCTGCGCGTCAACGACGCGGCAGTCACCGACGAGAAGATGGCGCTGTCGGCCGGCAATCTGACGCCGGAAGGCGTGATCAAGCTGTCCTTCGGCAAGAAGAAGCACGTCCTGATCAAGCCTGCATAGGCGTATGAGCTTTTGATGCTTGTCAGGGCGCGACGAAGCGCGCTCCCTGACGGGTAATGGATCAGAACACGCCCAAGGATGCGTCGCGGGAACACGCTTCGAACGCGCAGCAAAGCGCAGTGCGCACGGCACTCGTCGTGCTGGCATTGTGCTTCACATTGGCGGTTCTCGGCCGCGGCCTGAGCGAGAGCTTCACGGTCTTCCTCAAGCCGATCTCCGAAAATTTCGGCTGGGACCGCGCGCAGGTCGTCTCGATCTATTCGCTGACGTGGCTGATCAGCGGACTGACCGCGCCACTTGTCGGGCGCCTGTTCGACCATTCCGGACCGCGCATCGTTTACGCGCTCGGACTGTTCCTGCTCGGCTCGGCCTTCCTGATCGCGAGCCAGGCACAGGCGCTGTGGCAATTCCAGCTGTCGATCGGCCTCTGCGTCGGCATCGGCGTTGCCTTCATCGGCAATGTGCCCAACTCGATCCTGCTCGGCCGCTGGTTCGGCCCCAAATTGCCGACCGCGATGGCGGTGGTGTATTCGGCGATGGGCGGCGGCGTGCTGGCACTGTTGCCGGCCTCGCAGGTCCTGATCGACCGGCTCGGCTGGCGCGAGACCTACCAGCTCTATGGCCTCGCCGCGCTCGCGCTGCTGGTGCCGCTGCTGCTGCTGCCCTGGCGGATGTTTGCGGCCGGCTCGCCGCATGTTACCAAGCGAAGCGATCCAGACTTCATCGACAACGGCTGGACGCTTCTCAGCGCGATGCGCCACCACGCGTTCTGGGCGCTGTTTTCGACCTTCTTCTTCACCGCCGTCGGCATGTATTCCATCGCCGCCCAGATCGTGGCCTATCTGATCGACGCCGGCTTTCCGCCGCTGCAGGCCGCGACGGCCTGGGGCTTTTCGGGGGTCGTGCTGGTGTTCGGCATGTTGGGGGTGTCCGCGCTCGACGGGATGATCGGGCGGCGGCCATCGGTGCTGCTCAGCTACGCGATCTCGATTCTGGGCATCGTGCTGCTCTGGCTGCTGCAATATTATCCGAACGTGATCCTGCTCACCGGCTTCGTCGTCTGCTTCGGCAGCATGATGGGTTCGCGCGGCCCGCTGATCACGGCAACCGCGATGAAGATCTTTCGCGGCAAGCGCGTCGGCACGATCTTCGGCACCATCTCGATCGGCAGCGGCTTGGGCTCGGCGTTTGGCTCATGGAGCGGCGGCCTCATTCACGACGTCACGCACGGCTACAATCTCCTGCTCGTGTTCGCACTTGCGAGCGTGATCCTCGGAATGATTCCATTCCTGATCGTCCCCGCCTTGCGGGAGTAAGTCTCCCCGACGTAACCTGCATCCCTCGATGTCACCGGGGAATTACGGACGACAGGCGGACATCTCACGCAAAAAAATCCGGCGCAACCTGCGTGAACGGACGAGCTGCGGTGTTTTGTCCGACATGACGAAAATGTCAGCGCGGAATTGATCCGGGGTGGCTTGCGAGGCAGAGCTGAATACGATCCTAGTCGCGCATTGGATGGAGGGCACAAACCAATGGACTTTCCCTATCTCACTCGCTTTCAACCGGTTCTCTTGAGCCTGTTTCGCTTCATCACCGGTCTCTTGCTGTTCCAGTACGGCGTCGCCAAGCTGTTCAAGTTTCCGGTGCTTCCCTACTTCGCCAACATCCCGCCGCTGATCTACGCCGCAGGCACGCTCGAACTCGTGCTCGGCGCGCTGCTGATGCTCGGCCTGTTCACCCGCCTCACCGCCTTCATCCTCTCCGGCGAAATGGCCTTCGCATATTTCATGGGCCACATGTTCAAGGGCGAAACGCCGGTGTTCCTGCCGCTGCTCAACGGCGGCACCGCGGCGATCTTGTTCTGCTTCGCCTGCCTCTACCTGTCGGCAGCCGGCGGCGGCTCGGTCAGTGCCGATGCGGCGATGGGTAAGCGATAGCGGCCCCTTCGCGCGGCGCTGACGCGCCTCTCTCTGACCCGCAAATCAGGACGGCACCGGCAGACCCGCCGGCGCCGTCTCAGCGCGCCCCCAGCACGTTCCAGATCAGGACGAGGGCCGCCACCAGCAGCACCGACATGACGATGCGGTGAGCGAATCGGTTCATTGCCGCTCCTGCCGGGCTTGATCACCGCCAAAAGTAGAGAGCGATTCTCCCCCGCAAAAATACGGGCGCATGGCGATGCATGGCCTTCCGCCTGCACACGCGCGCATATGGCTGCGCCGCATCTGCCGAACAGGCGGAGCCCAGAGGCGTATGTTCATGATTGGTAAGAACTTCATGCTACCGATGCGAGCAATAACAACCATTCCGTAGGGGCTGTGATGAAGCTGCTGAGTCATTTGAAGATCCGGACCAAGCTTGCCAGCATGGTCTGCCTCGCAGCTCTCACAGTCACGGCCATCATCGGCGTCTCGTCGGTCCTCAGCAAGAGCCGCATGATGGAGGACCGTACCCAGCAGATGCGGACGGCCGTTGAGCTCCTCTATAACTACGCGCAATCGCTCCAGGACGAGGTGACCGCCGGCAAGCTGACGCTGGCCGATGCCAAGGCCCAATTCCACCAGCGCGGCCGCCGCATGAACTTCAACGGCAACCAGGGCTACCCCGTCGTCTACAATGCCGACACGTCGATCCTGGTGAACGGCGCCAACCAGCAGCTCGAAGGCAAGGTCACCGGTGCGAAGGACTCCAACGGTGTCCTGATTGCCGACGCCATTCTCAAGGCCGGCAGTGAAGCCACCCAGGGCGGCGTCACCTCCTATCTCTACCCCCGCCCCGGCCAGACCGAGCCGGTCCGCAAGACCGTCTTCGCGCGCAAATTCGCGCCCTGGAACGCGACCATCAGCTACGGCCTCTATGTCGACGACATCGACGCCGACGTCCGCGCCCTGACGCTGGAGCTCGCTGCGATCGGCGTCGGCCTGATGCTGCTGATGGCGGCGCTGTCTTGGCTGATCGCCCGCGACGTGCTCAGCGCGCTCGATCGCCAGAAGACCCGCATGCAGGAGATTTCCGAAGGCGCGATCGACAAGCCGGTCGAGGAAACCGACCGAGGCGACGAGATCGGCCGCATGGCCGAGACGCTCGAAGTGCTCAGACAGACCGCCTTGACGGCGCGGGCGCTGGAGGCCGAACAGGCCGCCACCAAGACCCGCACCGAGCAGGAGAAGCGTGACGCCCTGACCGCGCTTGCCGACCGCTTCGATGCCTCCGTCGGCCAGCTCGTCGGCCTGATGGCTTCCGGCTCCGGTGAGCTCGAGCATACCGCCAAGTCGATGTCCTCGACCGCCGAAGGCACCAACCGCCGCGCCGCAGTGGTCGGCTCCGCCGCCACCGAAGCCAGTCAGCGCGTCCAGACTGTCGCTGCGGCCGCCGAGGAGCTTTCCTCCTCCATCACCGAGATCAGCCGCCAGGTCGCCCAGTCTGCCGAAGTCACGGGACGCGCGGTCGACAGCGCGCGCCGCACGGACACGATCGTGCGTGCTCTCTCCGACGGCGCCCAGCAGATCGAGCATGTCGCCGAGCTGATCTCCAGCATCGCGGCGCAGACCAACCTGCTCGCGCTCAATGCCACCATCGAGGCCGCGCGCGCCGGCGAAGCTGGCCGCGGCTTTGCCGTCGTCGCCTCTGAAGTGAAGTCGCTGGCGAGCCAGACCGCGGAAGCAACCCGTGAGATCGGCGACAAGATCGCCCAGATCCAGGGCGCGACCAAGGAGGCCGTGGACGCCATCGGCGGCATCACCGCCACCATCGAGGAGGTCAGCCGCATCGCAACCTCGATTGGCGCGGCCATCGAGGAGCAAGGCGCAGCCACCGCCGAGATCGCCCGCAGCGTCTCCCAGACCGCAGAGGCGACCAAGGAAGTCACCACCAATATCGGCGGCGTCTCGACCGCTGCGAACGAGACCGGCAACGCGGCCGGCATGGTGCTCGCCGCCGCCAGCAACCTCTCCAAGCAGGCCGAGCAGCTCTCGGGTGAAGTCGGGACGTTCCTGGCAGGCGTGCGCGCAGCTTAAACCTTCGGACGCCGATATCTCCACTTGCGTCATGGCCGGGCTCGTCCCGGCCATTCACGCTTTTGCCCACCGCGGCGACAGTCCGCGAATGTTCGTGAGCGAAGAGTCCTGCTACTGCCGCCGCGCGAGGCTGCAGCCGCTCGAGAGCTGACGCGTTGAGCCGGTCGAGCCGTCGTTCGATTGCGAGGGGAATTCCTCGAACGGCGAGTTCTGCTTGCCGGTGTTGAATTCGAAGATCTTGCGGAACAGACCAGGCGCCATCGCCGAGATCGGATTGACGCGCATCACGGGCGCTGCCGGCGTGCCGACGACCTCGTAGGTCACGCCGATCAAGCCTTCATTGTTGCCGCCGCCGAGGAAGATGCCGAACAGCGGGATCTGGCCGAAGATGTTGTTGACGCCGTACATCGGCACGAAGGTGCCGCTCATGCAAACCTGGTTGCCGGGATAATCGATCGAGCCTTCGATGGTGGCGCCGATCATCGGTCCCTTGACCACGCCATCGCGGATCGTCAGCGCGCCGTTCTGGCGCGTGAACTCGGCACGCAATGCGCTGAAGGAAACGCCGTTCCCGGTGCCGTTGGGCGCGCCGGCGGCAACACGTTCGAGCTGCGCCTCGCCCTTCACCGTGAAGTCGCGGACGTTGATCAAGCCCTCGCGCGATGTGTTGGGCTCGGATGTCGGCGGCTCCATGGCCACGACCATCTGGCCGCCGACCGCCTTGGTGTAGGTGTCGGTGAAACGCAGGAGCGCGCCGGCATCGTTGGTCTGGAGATAGATCACCTCGCGGTTGCCCTGCGCGCGTCCGCCGCGCAGATCGGCGGCCACCGGGGTATCCTTGCCGACCTTGCCGCTCAGCGTGAACGCCTTGATGGCACCGTTGCGTTTCGACATCTTGGCATCGACGCTGCGCATCGCCTCGCCATTGAAGCCGGCGACGGCGCCGAGCTTCACGTCGATGTCGAAATCGACATTCTTCATCTTGTTGTTTTTATCGTCCTTGGAATTGCCGGAGATCGCCGATTTCAGGAAGCCGCGACCGTCGAACACGTCGCCGCGCATCGTGCCCTTGACGACGCCATCCTGGTTGCGTTCCACCTTCAGCGACGCCTTGTCGCCGTCGGACGGCGAATAGACCGGGAAGTTCGCGTTCATGAGGTCGCCGTTCGCATCGACTTCGAGCGAGCCCTTGATCGAGGCGCCGCCGCCCTCGATGACGATGTCCTCCAGGCGCGTCGATTGCGCCGTCGGCACGACCTTGAAGCTGGCCTTGCCCGACTTGCCCGGCAGCTTGACCCAGCCCGGCAGGATATTGTCGAGCTTGACCGAGGTCAGGTCGGCCTCGACGCCGAGCTTCGTCGTCTGCTCGGGACCGCCGGCGATCTTGCCCGACAGCTTGATCGGCAACGAACCGCTGACGGCCGGGCTGAGATCAAATCCGAGGCGCGCGCGGCTCGCATCGTCCAGCGTCGCCTGCAGCCTGACATCCGCATCGCCTTCGGTCGGCTTACGATAGTCGAGCGAGGCCGCCTGCCCGTTGATCTTGACGTCGCCCTTGACCTGATAACCCCCGTTGTTCGCGACGATCTTGAGGTTGTTCGCCTCCAGCTTCTGATTCATCACGAGCTTGTCGGCGGCAAAGCCGTTGAGGTCGGCGGTGACGGCGTAGGTCGTGTCGGCCTTGGTCAGCTCGCCCTTGACCGGCATGCCGAGCTGGATGTTCGCCGAGAAGGTGCCCTTGCTGGTGTTGGGATCGACGACGGTTGATGACAGATCGCTCAGGCGATCATTGGCCAGCATTTCGGCCGCCGCGGGCACCGGACCGTCGACGCGGAATCTGGTCCGCGAGGGCGAGGGCTTCGGCGCCATGTCAGGCACCTCGAACACGAAATCGGAGATCGTGACCTTGCGGCCGGCAGGCGTATCGGCGATGCCCTGGCCGATCGTCACGGTCGCGGTGCGGCCGGTCACCCGCGCCTTCAGATCGGCGTCGTGCACGACAGGCATGCCGTCCACCGGACGGACCGCGACGCCGCTCGCCACGATGTTGACCGACAGGCCGTCGTCCGGAATGGGCGGGCCCTTGCGCGGAAGATTTTTGGTCGGCGAATTGACGCCGATCTCGATGCGTTGGAGCGTCCCGCGCTCGATCCGCTCGATCACCCATTCACGCAGCTCGGGCACCACCAGCGTCGGCCACATGCGCTTCAAGGCGGAGGCCGACATCGGCGTTCCCGCAAAGCCCAGCGTCAGCCGCGGCTCGCCCGAATAGTCGATGGCCCCCGTGCCGGCGACGCCGATCTCGCCATTGCTGATATCGGCCTGCGTCAGCAGGAAGCGCTTGTGATCAGTGTCGAAACGGAAGCCGATCGCGATGCGGTTGAAGACGAGCGGCGGCTCGTTGTCGATGCCGCCGAGCAGGATCGAGCCGCCGCTGAAGCCGAGCTGCCAGTCGTTGATCGTGCCGTTGGGCGGTTCGAGATGGGCCAGAAGCGTCAGGCGGTTCGCGCCCGACAGGACCTTGAACGGCGCGACCAGCACCCGGCGATTGGCGTCCCACTCGACGTTGATCTCGGCCTGGTCGATCGCCATCGGATAGTCGGGCGTGTCGGTGTCGATGATATGGCCCGCGCCGACGTTGATCTTGCCGCGGAAGAATGTCGGCACGCCATCGCGGCCGAGCTCGCCCTTGAGCTCGCCGGTGAGCGGCAGATCGGCCGTGTAGGTGAGGTCCTTGACGCGCAGCGCCAGGAGTATGTTGGAGGTCGAAACCTTGTCAGCCTTGATATCGACCGAGCGAACGCCGTTCTCGGCCGGCCCGATCGTGGCCCGCAGCATCCACGGATGCGCGCCCTCCTCGCCGAGGCTGAGGGTGACACCGCCGCGACTCGGCCGCCGCAGGCTGAGGCTAATGTTCTCGAACGACCATTTGCTGCCGCGCTGCTGATCGTCGACGATCAGATTGCCGTTCTTCAGGCCGATCTCGTTGAGGTTCTGGCCGTCGAGCCCGGTCATGCTCAGGCTGTCGAGCCAGTCGAGGCCCTGAAGGATGCCGCTTTGCGCGGTCACCTGGGGCGCGCCTTGCGAGGCGGCCTGAGATGCATCCTGGCTCGCGGGGGCCGTGGCGAAGGGCGGCGGAGGGACGCCACTGCGCGGGAAGGTCGGCGGCAGGCCCGCCTCCTTCTTCGAGGCGACGCCGGTTGCCAGCGGCTTTGCAGTATCGCCGGCAGATACGGTGACGGTGCCGTCGGGCGCGATGCGGATCGCGAGCTCGGCATCGACGAGATTGAGGCTTTCGGCGCGCAGGTGACCCATCAGCAGGCCCGCGCCCGACAGCTTCACCTCTGCCTTGGGCGCGCTGGCGACCACGGCGTGATCGCGGTCGCGGACGATGATGTCACGGATGCGGACGGCGATGCGGATCCGGCCGGCGCGCTCGATCTGCGTGCCGCCGATCTCGACCGTGTTGCCGTGACCGATATTGTCCTCGATCGCGGCCGCGAGCCATGGCGTTGCGATGTCGAGATTGATGGGACCGGCTCCGAGTCGCCACCACAGCGCAGCGAAGCACCCCACGAAGACGACGGCGAGAGTCCCCACGACAAGGACGACGCGCTTCAGCCAGCGGTCGGCGACCAGCCAGCGGCGCAAGGCGCCAAACCCGTCACCGAAGCGATGAAAGCCCGAATTGGAACGCGACAACAGCCGGCGCGCGCGATGCCCCGCGGCCGCCTCCTGATCCGGATCCCAATCGGCGTCGTCCCATTCCTGCGGCTGTTGCTGACCGCCGTGCCGATCGAAGTCCCGATTGTAATCCTGGGGCGACTTATTCCTTGCCATTGCCTCTCGATACAGGCGCCCATCGTTGTATTGAGCGCCGCCGGGACCGCAGCCGTCCACGGGGAGCGAAGCTCCCTGCGCCGGCACTGCCGCCATACCTCTCATATTCCTGCTGTTCGTCATCTCGCCCCGGGAGCGCGTTCAACGAGCAGTGGGGTGGTGCGTGGAATTCCTTGTAACCATACTCCGGCGTCGTCAGACTTGCCCAGCCGAGGGCGCGGGTCCGACACACCGGACAAGAGCTGCAATACCGCTTCGGTTGACCCGCCGAAAGCGACGAAAGGAAGGCGTATGTCCAAGAAATCCCGAAAGAAATCGTCCAAGGCGCCCTCCGGCAGTCCGACGTCTAAAAAGAAGGCCCCGAAAACGCGGGCATCCAGTCAAACAAGGTCCGCCAAAACCCAGCGGACAGCGGCCGGCAAATCAGTTGCGACCATAGCAAAAGCAGGATCACATAAGGCCGCGCCGAAACAGTTAAATTCTTCCAAATTGGCGCCCTCGCCCGCCGGCGCGAAGTCCGGCCTGGCCGAGGGCGATAAGGCCCCCGCCTTCCGCCTGCCCCGCGACGGCGGCGACGTGGTCACGCTGGGGGACTATGCCGGCCAAAAGCTCGTCCTGTTCTTCTATCCCCGCGCCGACACGCCCGGCTGCACCCGGGAGGCGATCGACTTCACCCGCCTCGCCGGCGCCTTCTCGGCCGCCGGCACCGCCGTGCTCGGGATTTCCGCCGATCCGTTAAAGGCCCAGGAGAAGTTCCGCGACAAACACAGTCTCGGTGTCCCCCTGATCTCGGATGAGCAGCATCAGATGCTGGAAGCGTATGGCGCCTGGGGCGAAAAGTCCATGTACGGCAAGACCTTCCTTGGGATTCTTCGCACCACGATCCTGGTCGGCGCCGACGGTAAAATTGTCAGGATCTGGCGCAATGTCCGGGTCGACGGTCATGCCGACGCGGTGCTGGAAGCGGCAAGAAGTCTTTAACCAGGCCTTTAAATTCGCGCGTTCCCGTTTCCGGAAAATTAACCATGACCGGCCCAGATTGCTGCGGCAATTAGGGCCGTACGGACTCATCCGACCGGCGCGGGAGTGCCGATGTCGAAAAGTTCTGCCCAATATTCGCAGTACCCCCAACATCATGCTCACGATCACGGCCGGGTCTTCCAGAGGCGTGCTGCCGTTGCGGCACCGGTAGCGATCCCCCTTCCCGCCACCGATGACGCCTACACCATCGTCCATGCCGGCAAGCAGGTCCGCTTCGGGCCCGTCGTGTTCTGGATCGTTGTCGGAACGGTAGTGCTGCTCGGTCTCTGGTCGGCCGCGACCGCCACCTATTTTGCGTTCCGTGACGACGTTCTGACCCGGCTGATCGCGCGCCAGGCCGAGATGCAATACGCCTATGAGGATCGCATCGCCGAGCTGCGCGCCAAGGTCGACCGCACCACGAGCCGCCAGTTGCTCGACCAGGAACAGTTCGACCAGAAGCTCGACCAGATCATGAAGCGCCAGACGGCGCTCGAGTCCCGGGCGACGGCGCTTGGAGCCATGCCTGACGTGACCGGATCGATTCCGCGTGCGACGCCTCAACGCGGCGATTCGAGCCAGAGCACGCCAAAACCCTCGCCGATCAGCGACACCGTCATCTTCGTGGCGCCGCCGGACCGTGAGGCGCGGCTCGAATCGCGCGCGCCGATCGTGGCGGCTCCCCAAGCCAATCAATTCGCCAAGAACCACGGCTTTGACAACGTCCTGGTCCGGCTCACGACCTCGCTCGATCAGGTCGAGCGTCGCCAGATCGCGGCGCTCAGCGCCGTCGAAGAAGGCATGGATTCGCGCATGCGCCGGATGCGCGGCGTGGTCAGCGATCTCGGCCTCAATCTCGCTAGTCTCGAGGCTGCCGTGCCGCGCAGCGCAATGGGCGGACCATTCGTTCCCGTCAAGCTGACCGCCAATGCCGGGCCGTTCGAGAAACAGCTTAATCGCATCAACGTCACCCGTGCCGAGATGGACCGTCTCAACCGCACGCTGGCGCTGGTGCCCTATCGCAAGCCCGTCATCGGCGAGGTCGAATTCACCTCCGGCTTCGGCGTGCGCAGCGATCCTTTCCTTGGCCGCCCCGCGATGCATACCGGGCTCGACTTTCGCGCCGCCACCGGCGATCCGGTTCGCGTCACCGCCTATGGCAAGGTGGTTTCCGCCGGCTGGTCCGGTGGTTACGGCCGCATGGTCGAGGTCGATCACGGCAACGGACTTTCGACCCGCTACGGCCATCTCTCCGAGATCAACGTCAAGGTCGGCGAGATCGTGAAGATCGGCCAGGTCGTTGGTCTGGTTGGCTCGACCGGTCGCTCCACCGGTCCACATCTTCATTACGAAACCCGCATCGAGGGCGAAGCGGTCGATCCGCAGAAATTCCTGCGCGCCGGCGTGCGCCTCAGCGCGGGCTAAATCCCGCGCTCGTCAGTTCCGGCCCGCGCATCGCTTAACGCCGGCCACCGCCCATCCCGCCTCCGGGACCACCGAATCCGCCACCCATTCCACCGCCGGGTCCCATGGGTCCGCCGGGCGATCCCATTCCACCGGGGGCTGACGGACCACCAGGTCCTGTCGGCGCAGAGCCGGGCATTGCTCCCGACGGCGGCGATCCCGGCGCGGGTGCGCCCGGTGCGCCGGGCTGACCGCCACCCGGATTGGGCGTGCTCCGATTCGGATGCAGGATCGAACCACCGGGCGACCGGTTGGGATTGCCGCCGCCGGAAGGAGGCGCTCCGGGTCCTTGACCGATCGCCTGAGCCGTATCCACCTGGAAGCCGCGGGAACGGTCGAACGCACCGCCCACCACCATGCGCGCTTCGCCGGCCGCGGGTCCAAACCGCGAGCCATCACGGGCCACGAAGCCGGAACCAAGCTGGAGGTTCGCGCCCGCGCGCTGCACATAAGCCTCGACCGACAGGCGGCTTGCGCCGACCAGATCCGAGAAATCGTCGATCCGGGTGCGCGCCACCTGCATCGCCCCCTGGCTCGCGCTGCCTTCGATCTGCACGCGCTGGCCGGCCAGTAACGGATCGACCCCATTCAGCTTCAATCCGCCAATTCGCAAGCCGTCTGGCCCACGCTCGACCAGGCCCGTCACACGCTCGGTGGTCGCGCGTCGCGGTTCGACCAGACTTGCCACGATGACGCCGTCGGTCCGGCGCAGACCGTAGACGGCGACTTGCGAGCCCGGACGGAGCCTGCTCCCCTTGTCACTCACGACGATCTTCTGGCCGAGCACCGTCATTTCGTTGCCCTTTACCGTCTCGACGGGACCTGCAACTTCGCTCGCGATCGCGATATTGCGCGTGACGAGGGTGCCGTCGGCCTGACGGACCGCGACCACGCGGGCAAGCTGGCCGATGCGCAGAGCCTTGGGACTCGCCGCCTCGCCGTCGATCCGCACCGGCACGTCGCTGGCATAGGTGACCCGCTCGCCGTTGACGTAGATGCTGCCGAAGCGCTGGATGACGCCGACGATCCCGGTGCCGCCGATGCCGTGATCATCACCGCGCGTGATGCCGGTGCCGCCGATGCCCTGATCGGTGCCGCGCTTGACCTGCGCACGGGCGATGGCCGTACCGGCGAGCCAGAAACCCATCAACAGCAGACGGCGTGAGATCAGCGGCGGCCGGCTCATGAAGAACCGCCCTCCTTGCCGCTCTCCTTGCCGTTGTCCCTGGAATCGCCCTCCTCGTCGGCGTCCTCGCTGTAGATGTAGATGCCGAAATTCCAGCGGGCGTCACCACCCTTGTCCTTGGCGAGCGCGCGGTTGGCCTCGCGGTTGGCGGTTTTCAGCGCGTCCATGGCGAGCTCGCGCGAGCGCGCCTCGAGTTTCCGCGCCAGCTTCGGCGAGATGTTGTTGTAGTGCACCGCGCGCTCGAGGAAGCGCGGCCCGTCCGAGACGTTCTGCGCGGCGGCCGCGATGTGGTCGTGCAGATTGCGGCCGAGATAGTGCCATTTGCTGTCATCCTCGCCTGACGGGACGAAGGCGGCCTCGACCAGCTCGATCTCGTCATCCGCGTTGATGGCGACGAGCTTGCGGTCGATCCATTCATCGAGCACCGCGCGCGGGCGCACGTCCTTGGTGACGGACGCGACCAACTGCTCGAACGACGGCGCATCGTCCTCTGCCGTACGCGGCAGCGGCAGCGGCTCCCCCTTGGCGTCCGTGAATTCGGGCGCGGCCAGCCAGCGCGCGATCACCGCGCTCGTCAGCGAAACCGCCGCCGGCGCCTCGTGTACCGGAGCCCCGGCGCCACGGAGCCGCGCCACCTCCTTGCGATGGATGCCGGTGAGCAGGCTGACGCGACTGTCGGTCTGCTCCTTTCCCTCCAGCGCGAAATCGTGCTCGGCGACATTGACGAACAGCTCGCGCAGCAATTGCGCCAGCGCCGGAAAGGTCATGCCGCTGCGAATGCAGAGCCGCACCAGGGGGCGCAGCAGCCGCGCCAGCGGCGCGTGCAGCTTCGCGGCGGCATTCGGCTGCGGAGCCGCTGCTTTGGACCCGGACTTGGCGTTCATGTCTGAACTGTAGCGATCGTCGGCGTGGGACACAATCCCACTTTTTCCTGATTTCCAATTGACGTGGTAAATTTTCCCACATATACGGATCGCCACTGAGGGGCGCGACGTAAAGGGACACGACATGGCTGACCATCTGGTCCGCATTTCCAGTTCACCGCGTGCCGTGCCGGCTCCCGGTTGGGGGCGCGGCGCGATCGAACCGATGCTGCCGGCACTGCTGCGCGGCGTGATCTTCATCTCGGTGCTGGCAGCGCCGTTCGTCGCGGCACTTCTGGCAGGCTGACGCCATCATGCATCACACCCAACAGACTTCGCACGACACCCCGCGCCGCCCGTCGGTGCTGCACATCTTCAAGATCTACTATCCCGACCTGTTCGGCGGCACGCTCACGGTGATCCGCGACATCTGCGCGAGCTTGAAGGACGCCTTCGCCTCCGCCGTGCTGGTCTGCTCGCAATCGGCCGAGAAGCGCCAGATCGTCGTCAACGACGTGCCGGTCGAGCGCGTCCGCTCGTTCGGCAATCTGCTGTCGCTGCCGGCCGCCCCGACCTATCCCTGGCGCCTGTGGCGCAAGATCGCCGAGCATGACCTGCTGGCGCTGCACGCGCCCTTCCCGCTCGCCGACCTCGTTTTCGCGTTCGGCTTCGGGCGCAAGCGGCCGCTCGTGGTGCACTGGCACGCCGACATCGTCACCCATGCCGGCCTGCGCTGGTTCATCGAACCCTTGATGCGGCGGACGCTGCGGCAGGCCAAGGCGATCATCGTCTCGGACCACGTGCTGGTCGACAACACCCCGCTGCTGCGCGAATTCGAGGACAAATGCCACGTCGTTCCGTTCGGCATCGACACCTCCGGCTATGACTGGCCGAAGATCGAGGCGCACCACGTCAACGACCGCGGCCGGCTCGTGCTCGCCTGCGGCCGGCTGGTGCCCTACAAGGGGTTCGACGTGCTGATCCGCGCCGCGGCCGCACATGATTTCGAACTCTGGATCATCGGCGAAGGCGTCGAGCGCCCCCGGCTGGCGCAGCTCATCGAGGAGCTCGGTCTCTCTGAGCGCGTGCGCCTGCTCGGCTCGGTCAACGATTGCGAGCGCATCAAGCTGATGTGCCTCGCCGACGTCTTCGTGATGCCCTCGCTCACCAATGCCGAGACGTTCGGCCTCGTTCAGCTGGAGGCCATGGCCGCGGGCCGCCCGGTCGTCAACACGGCACTCGACACCGCCGTGCCGCGCGTTGCCCGCCACGGCCTGGAGGCGATCACCGTGCCGCCCGGCGACGCCGGAAAACTGGGCGAGGCCATCGACACCCTGATCCGCGATCCCGAACGCCGCCGCCAGATGGGATTTGCCGCGCGGACGCGCGCCCTCTCCCGCTATTCGGCCACGGCCTTCAGGCAAGGCATGGAAACCGTCTACCGCGATGCCGTCACCGCGCCCAGCGAGCAGCGAACGATGAATGTCGAGCCACCGCCGGCGACCGCATGGTTCGACAGCATCCGGATCGCGGCGACGCTGGCCTGGTCGGACATGCGCCACCGCTACGTTCGCTCGCTGCTCGGCCCGTTCTGGATGTCGCTCCAGATGGCGATCGTGGTTGCGGTGCTGGGTTCGGTGATCGGGCAGATGTCGAACGCCGACGTGCTATCGCGTCTGCCGATGCTCGCGCTGTCGATGACGGCCTGGACCTTTCTCAACAGCGTGGTGCTCGACGCCACCACGGCACTGCAGAATTCCGCGAGCCTGATCCGCGACCGCGCATTGCCGCCGGTCATCTTCCTCCTGCAATGCACGTTTCGCCAGGCGCTGTTCGCGCTTCATAACGCCTGCGTGCCGCTGCTGCTGTGGCTGGTCCTGTCGCCGCACGACTTCTCGCACGGGTTGGCGGCGCTGCCCGGCCTGCTGCTGTTCGTGGTCTGCACCTTCGCCCTCAGCCTCGTTCTCGGCGCGATGGCAACGCGCTATCGGGACCTCAAGCCGATCATCGAATCGACCCTGATGCTCGCCTTTCTCGCTTCCCCCGTGATCTGGTCCTCGGACATGATCAGCCATCGCTCGACGGTGATGCGGCTCAATCCGCTGACGCACCTCTTCGCGGTATGGCGCGAGCCTCTGACCGGCAGCCCGATCGATCCCGTCAGCATCGCCTACGTCCTCGTCGCGCTGGCGCTGCTGATCGGTGCGAGCCTGCTGACGCTGGTCCATCTGCGCAAAGCGGCGTTCTGGATCTGATCCATGGTCTCGATAAGTCTGCGCAATGTCTGTCTCGACTATCCGCTCTACGGCGCCTACGACTATTCGCTGAAACGGCGGCTGCTCGGCCGTCTCATCCGCGAGCCGGCCGAGATGCGGATCATCCGCGCCGTGGATGACGTCACCATCGAGGCCGAAACCGGCGCCCGAATCGGGCTCGCCGGCCCCAACGGCTCCGGCAAGTCGACCCTGTTGCGGTTAATCGCCGGCGTCTATCCGCCGAGCAGCGGCGGCATCGCGATCCAGGGCAATGTGGTGCCCCTGCTCGGCCTCAACGCCGGCGTCAATCTCGATTTCGTCGCGGAGGACAACATCGCGCTGCTGCTGCGGATCAGCGGCCGCAAACCGACCCGCACGATGATCGACGAGATCTGGGCCTTCACCGAGCTCGAAACCCGGATGCAGCGGCTTCCCTTGCGGATGTTCTCTTCGGGCATGCTGATGCGGGTGCTGTTTGCCACCGCCACGGCCTTCCCCGCCGACATCCTCCTGCTCGACGAATGGCTCAGCGTCGTCGACGAGCATTTCGCGGAGAAGGCCGAGGAGCGCCTGCTCAATCTCGTGTCGCAGGCCGCGATCGTGATCATCGCCTCGCACGACCAGCCGCTGCTACGCCGCATCTGCACCAGCGTCATCAATCTAGATCACGGCCGCATCGCCTCCATCGTCACGGTCGAGCCGCCGGCCACGCACGCCTTCCAGCTTCGCGAGCAACGCGCATGAATCAGAACATCCTCGTCGTCTCCGAGTCGCTCGGACAACCCAATCACAAGCGCGGCATCTTCCACTTCACCCGCGAACTGGTCCGTTCGCTCGCTTCGGAGGGCCACGAGCTCACGTTGCTGGTGGAGACCTCGAAGCGCTACCGCAAGCTGGTCCGTCGCGAGCGACGTACAAAGCTGTTCGCGGCGCAGGCGCGCAACATCGAGCTGCTCGCGCTCTATCGCTTCCTCGACGAAATCAACGTGAGCGGACCGGTGACCTTCAGCGGTGCGCGCCGCAAATTCGGCTGGCTCCGCCAGCGCGCCGGCACGTTGCTGTCGCGCGACGTCATTCTCTGCATCCTTCGCACGATTGGCCTGCGGGGCTTGAACGCGAAGCGGATCGCGAACCGGACGGCCGCGCTCGAATACATTCCGCCGGATTTGAACCACCTCGAACTGTTCGGCGAATTCCAGCTCGAGCCGGGATTCTTCAACTATCAGGATTCCTCGGCCTTCTTCCTGCTGCCGCCGCCGCGGATCGATGCGCGCGACTACGACGTCATCGTCGTGGACACCCCTACGCGGGTGGCGATCACACGCAAGCCCGGCGCCAAGGTGATCTGCGTCGTGCACGATCTGCTGCCGCTCACCGACCTCAAGCTCAGCGACATCGCCACGCGGCAGTTCCTGGCGCGAATCCGCACCAGCCTGCGCCAGGCCGACGAGCTCGCCTTCGTTTCAAACTACAGCATGATGCGGTTCAGGGAACTGTTGCCGCAATTTGCCCACCTGCCGGCGCGGGTCGTGTATCCCCGCACCCGGTTCGACGCCCCGGATGTCCTGCACCTCCCAGCCCCGTCGGGGCGTCCGGGGCGGCCGAGCTTTGTCGTCATCGTCTCGAACGAACCGCGCAAGAACGTCGCCACCGTCGTCCGCGCCTTCCGTGGCGTGCCCCAGGCCGACCTCGTCGTGATCGGCTATGCCGGCGAGATCGGCGGAATGCGGAATCTGCCGCCGAACGTGCGGTTCGCCGGTTACGTCGACGAGCACGAAAAGGCGGCCCTGATTGCGGAGGCGCACGGCCTGATCATGCCGAGCCTCGCCGAAGGCTTCGGCGTGCCGATCATCGAGGCGCTGGCTGCGAACACGCCCGTGCTGTGCTCCGACATCGCCGTGTTCCGCGAGGTCGCAGGCGAACTTGCCGACTATTTCGACCCGTTCTCCACGGACTCGATCGCCGCCTCCGTCACCCGCGCGCTGACGCGGCAGGAGGAGTGGCGCGGCAGGATCCGGGCGCAGCGCCACGCGCTCGCGCGACGCTTTGGCTACGAGACCCAGGCCCGCGATTTCCTCGGCGAGCCGGTGCGCGCCGAAAGCCTCGCGACCCCACAGCTCGCATCGTACGGATGAGCGCCGAGAGCGCACTGCTGTCCGCTCCGGCCGATCAGCGAGACGGTCGGGACCGATGGCAAACCTGGCGCAAGTCGGCCGCGCTGGCCCGGACGGCAGACGTGCTGGTCGTCCTGACCGCGGCCTCGCTGCCGTGGTCGACCACGGCGCCCTCGATCTTTGTCGGGCTCTTTCTGCTTGTGGTGACACCGACCATCGACTGGCCGGACTATGCGCGCAGGTTCGCGCGACCGGCGTATGCTCTGCCCATCGCAATCCTGCTGCTCGCGCTCGCGGGCCTGCTGTGGTCGGACGCAGCCTGGGCTGACCGCTTGCACGCGATCAAGCCGGTCGCAAAGCTCGTGCTGATACCGCCGCTGCTCTACCATTTCAGCCGCTCGGATCGCGGGGCTTGGGTTGGCCTCGCCTTTCTCGTTTCCTGTGCCGTGCTTGCGGTCTTCTCCTGGATCGTGCTGCTCGAACCCGCCTGGAAACTCACCGCGACGGCATCACCGGGCGTTCCCGTCAAGAACTATATCGACCAGAGCCAGGAGTTCACGCTCTGCGCTTTTGCGCTCGCGGTGCCGGTGCTCACGTTCCGGCGCAGCGGACGCGCAATCGCTACAGCCGCCTGCCTTGCACTCATTCTGCTGTTCGCCACCAACATGATCTTTGTTGCCTCGGCCCGTACGGCGCTGCTGTGCATTGGCGTGCTGCTGGCCTTGTTTGCCTGGAAGCATCTGGCCCGGCGGGCAGCGCTGGTTCTGTTCGCAGGCTCGGTCGCCGCGAGCCTCTTCGCCTGGACGACGTCGCCCTACCTGCGTCAGCGCGTCACGGATATCGCCGTCGAGTATCGCCACGGCCATGAGGACATCAGCCGCGCCTCGACCGCTCAGCGCCTAACCTATTGGCGCAAATCGCTGCACGCCTTCGCCGAGGCGCCTCTGCTCGGCCACGGCACCGGCTCGATCAAGCGACAGTTCGAGCGCGCCGCCACGGGCGAAAGCAATCTCGACGCGGAAATCGTCAACAATCCGCACAACCAGACCCTCAACGTCGCCGTGCAGTGGGGCCTCCTGGGCGTCGCCCTGCTCTACGCACTCTGGATCGCCCATCTCCGCCTGTTCCTCGGCGGAGGGCTCGCGGCCTGGATGGGCCTCGTCGTCGTGGTGCAGAACATCACAAGTTCCTTGCTGAACTCGCACCTGTTCGACTTCCACGAGGGGTGGATGTATGTGCTGGGTGTCGGCGTCGCCGGCGGTACCGTGCTGAAGAGGACCGCCGGCCAATCCTGACTACTGGCTGCGCTCGTGGCCGACTTCGCCGGTGATGACGTCGCCGAACAGCTCCCATGCCTGGCCGTTGAAACGCATCAACTGCATCTGCTCGATCGGGAAATAGTCGTCCGGTGAGGTATTGACCATGATGCCGGGCAGCATCAGGTCGGTGTGGAAGTCCTTCAGGCTGGCCGCCTGCTTCATGACGTTGTCGCGCGTGAGAGTGTCGCCGCATTGCTTCAAGACTTGCGCCATCGCCTCGGCCTGCACGTAGCCGTAGATATTGTTGGCGTTGGCCTTGTCGCCATCCGGGTAATATTTGTCCATGAATTCCCGCCACTTCACGACCGCAGGATCCTTGTCCCAGGTCGGATCGGTGGGATCCTTCAGATAGGCCGTCGAGATGATGTCCTTGGAATAGTCGAGCCCGGCGGGCTTGAGCACCGATGCGACCGAGGTTGCGGTATTGGCCAGGAAGAATTTCGGCTTCCAGCCGAGCTCACCGACTTTCCGGATCGCCTGGGCCGAGCCTTTCGGTGCAGCCCACGAGAAGAAAATATCCGCGCCGGAATCATGCAGCGCGACGATCTGGGAGTCGATCGAGGGATCGCTGACCTCGTACGACTTGTCCGCGATGATCATGTTGACCTTGTCACCGAGGCCATCCTTCAGGCCCTTGAACTGGTCCTTCCCGGCGTCGTCGTTCTGCCAGAACACCGCGATCTTGCCGTTCGGAAATTTGTCGCGGATGTACTTTGCGTAGATCCGCCCTTCGCTCTGATAGTTGGGCTGGAAGCCCATGGTCCACGGGAAGTTCTTGGGATCGCCGAACTTGGTGCCGCCGGAGGCGACGAAGAGCTGCGGCACCTTCTTGGCGTTCATGTATTTCATGATCGCCGAATTCGAGGGCGTGCCGAGCGGCTGGAAGATCAGCAGCACCTCGTCGCTCTCGACCAGCTTGCGCGCCTGCTCGATTGCCTTCGGCGGCGAATAGGCATCGTCATAGCTGATGAAGTTGATCTTGCGCCCGTTGATGCCGCCCTGCTCGTTGATCATCTTGAAATAGGCAGCCTCGGTCTTGCCGATCACGCCATAGGAGGACGCCGGTCCGCTATAGGGCATGATGTTGCCGATCTTGACTTCGGTGTCGCTGGCGCCGGGATCGTATTTCTTCTGCGCCAAGGCCGGGGTCGCGGCGAGCGCTCCGGCAACAAGCATGGCGAGGGCAGCAAGGTTTTCGCGACGACCCGGCATCGTTTTCTCCCCTATTTTGTAGTCTTGTTTTGCTGGGGAGTGTCGCAAGCAAGCTTGCTGCTGGCAAGCGCGACGATTTTCCGCAAGGTGAAACGGCGGAGATGGAACTACGCGCTGCGCCGCAGCAGTTGCAAGGCGCGCCCGTCGATGACGAGCAACGCGCAGCCGATCACCACGGCGCCCGCGATCTCACGCGCGGAGATCGGCTCGCCCAGCGCCAGCCACCCCAGCAGGATGGCGGTGACGGGAATCAGCAGCGTCACCAGCATGACATTGCTCGCTCCCGAGCGTTGCACGATCTGAAAGAAGACGATGTAGGCAAGCGCCGTCGACAAAGCGGCAAGACCGAGCACCGCGGACCATGTCGCAACGCCCAGCACTGCAAGGCGCCATGGCTGCTCCGCCACGCCGGCAACGACCGCCATCATGACTGTCGACGCCATCAACTGAAACGTCGCCGTACCCAATGGCACCGAATCCTTGAGCAGCCGCCGCGCCGCCAGCGCCGCAAAGCCGTAACTCAGGGCGCCGCCGAGGCAGAGCACGATGCCGAGCCCCTGCCCCGCCCTCGTCTCGACGCCCCATCCGCGCAGGAGGATCACGCCAATAAGGCCCAGCGCCACGCCGGCCACACGCCGGACATGCAGGCTCTCCTCACTGGCCGCAGCCATCACCAGCACCGTGAACAGCGGCGTCGTCGCGTTCAGGATCGACGCCAGCCCGCTCGGAATGAAGGTCTGGCCGATGACGATCAGCGAGAACGGCACGACATTGTTGAGCAGCCCGATGACGACGAATGGCTTCCAGCCGGCTACGGCCATCGGGAAAGCCGATCCCCTGCATGCGCAGCAGCGGCAGCAGCATGGCCGCGCCCAGCGCGACGCGCAAGAACACCAGCGTCAGCGGCGGCAATTCCCGCAGGGCCGCGCCATTGAAAAAGAACGATCCGCCCCAGAGGATCGAGAGCACCGCGAGCAGCGACCAGTCCCGCGCGTCAATCCGGTTGTCATTCGGAAGCATTTGTCTCACCAGGCGGCCAAGTCTGTCCGCCTAGAACGGCGCGATCGAAAGCGCCACCCGGATTCCGATAAAACGAGGATGCGATGAGCTACGGCTTCTTCGGCCGCGACACCAGCTCGATCATCTTGCCTTCGTCATCATCCGGCATGGCAGCCTTCGCCTGCGCGTAGGCCTCGACCGCGGCGCGCGCGACCAGCGGCTTGCCGGCCAGGAGGCTCTCGGCGAGCTTCACGGCATAGGCGGCATCCTTGTGTCGCAGCGCCGCGGTGAAGGTCGCGCCGGAAAAATCGCGGGCGACCATGCGCTTGGAATGACGCTGTACCTGCGGACTGGCGGCGACGCCCGCCTGGATCGAGTCCAGGACAAGGTTCATGTCGAGCCCGGCCTGCTCGGCGATGGCGAGGCCCTCGGCAAGGCCGGCGATCTGGATTGCGCCCATCAGATTGTTGATGAGCTTGTAGACGGTGCCGGAGCCGACCGCGCCGAAATGGCGGATGGTCGAGCCGATCGGCTCGAGGAACGGGCGGGCGCGCGCGAGGTCGGCGGCATCGGCGCCGACCAGCAGCGTCAGCTTTCCGGCCGCCGCCGCGTCCGGCAATCCCGTCACGGGGCAATCGATGTAGATCAGCCCGCGCGCATTGAGCTCGCGGCCCATCTCACGCGCGTGGTCATAGGAGACCGTGGAGCATTCGATCGCGATGGTGCCGGCCTTGGCGGTCTTGGCGGCGCCCTTCGGGCCGAGCCAGACCGCGCGCGAAGCCTCGTCGTCGGCGACCATGGTCACGACGGCGTCGGAATCGATCGCGGCATCCTCGGGCGACGTCGCCCACAGTGCGCCGCGCGCGATCAGGTCCTCAGCCTTGGCCTTGCTGCGATTCCACAGCGTCACCGTAAAGCCGGCATCGAGATAGCGGCCGGCCATGCCGTGCCCCATCCGCCCCAATCCGATGAAGGCGACGCGCGGCATGATCAGTCCACGTCCTCGATGTCGGCACCGGGGGTGCCGAAGGCGCGCTGCGCCAGTGTCGCGGCCATGAAATCGTCGAGCTCGCCGTTGAGCACGCCTGATGTGTCGGAGGTCTGCACGCCCGTGCGGAGGTCCTTCACCATCTGATAGGGTTGCAGCACGTAGGAGCGGATCTGGTGGCCCCAGCCGATATCGGTCTTGGCGGCCTGATCGGCGGCGGCCTTCTCCTCGCGCTTCTTCAGCTCGATTTCATAAAGACGTGCGCGCAGCATGTCCCAGGCCTGGGCCCGGTTCTTGTGCTGGGAGCGGCCGGCCTGACAGACCACGGCAACGCCGGTCGGAATATGCGTGAGCCGCACCGCGGATTCGGTCTTGTTGACGTGCTGGCCGCCGGCGCCGCCGGACCGCATGGTGTCGACGCGGACGTCGGATTCCTTGATGTCGATCTTGATGCTGTCGTCGATGACCGGAAACACCTGCACGCTCGAGAACGAGGTATGCCGACGCGCGTTGGAATCGAACGGCGAGATGCGCACCAGGCGATGCACGCCGGCTTCGGTCTTCAGCCAGCCATAGGCGTTGTGGCCGGAAACCTGGATGGTCGCCGACTTGATGCCGGCCTCTTCGCCTTCGGACTCTTCGAGATACTCGACCTTGAAGCCGTGCGTTTCGGCCCAGCGTGTGTACATGCGCAGCAGCATCTGCGCCCAGTCCTGGCTCTCGGTGCCGCCCGCGCCGGCATGGACTTCGAGATAGGAATCGAAGCGGTCGGCTTCGCCCGACAGCAATGCCTCGAGCTCGCGCCGCGCCACTTCCTTCTTCAGGGTCTTCAGCGCGGCTTCGGCTTCGGCCACGACACCGTCATCGCCCTCGGCCTCGCCGAGCTCGATCATGCCGATATCGTCTTCGAGTTCCTGCTCGACCTTCCCGATGCCGCCAAGCGAATCCTCCAGCGAGGTGCGCTCCTGCATCAGCTTCTGGGCCTTCTGGGGGTCGTTCCAGAGGTTGGGATCTTCTGCGAGCTTGTTCAGCTCAGCGAGGCGCGCCGTCGATTTCTCGACGTCAAAGATGCCTCCTCAGCAGCCCGACTGACTGCTTGATCTCTTCTACCAACCGTTCGATTTCGGCGCGCATGTCGTTCTCGTATCGCGGGATCGAGCCCGCATTCAATTGAGCTGGGGATGTAGCGGCGGCGGCTGCAAAGCGCAACCGCCGGAAACACGAACGTCTGTCTTGTCCTAAGCCTTAGTACAGCCCACCGGTGCCCGGCCGCATGAAGAAGCCGGAATCCGGCTGCTGCTGCTGTGAGGCCGGCATGCCGCCGCCGCGGCCGTCGGCGTCGGCAACGCCAATGACCGAATAATTGTCCGGCGGCGCCGTGCCCGGCTTGAAGGCTTCGAGGATGGTGCCACCGGTCTCGCCGGGACCTGCGCGCATGCCGGTCTTGGAGACGACGCGGACGAGCTTGATGCCGGCCGGCACCTTGAACGGAACCGCAGGCTTGTCGGCGAGCGCGAGCTGGAGGAAATCGCGCGCGATGGGGGCCGCCAGATGGCCGCCGGTGGCGGCATTGCCCTTACCCAGCGGACGCGGCTTGTCGTAGCCCATATAGATGGCGACGGCGATGTCGGGCGAGAAGCCGACGAACCAGGCGTCCTTGGCCTCGTTGGTGGTGCCGGTCTTGCCGGCGATCGGCTTGCCGACCGCCTTGACCACGGTCGCCGTACCGGCCTGGACCACGCCTTCCATCAGCTCGGTGATCTGATAGGCGGTCATGGAGTCCAGCACCTGCTCGCGGCGGTCGATCAGCTGCGGCTCGGGCTGGTTCTTCCAGCCACCGGGCGCATCGCAGCCGCGGCATTCGCGCTGGTCATGCTTGAAGATGGTGTGGCCGTAGCGGTCCTGGATACGGTCGATCAGGGTCGGCTTCACCCGGCGGCCGCCATTGGCGAGCATCGAATAGGCCGTCACCATGCGCATCGCCGTCGTCTCGCCGGCGCCGAGTGCGTAGGAGAGATAGTTCGGCAGCTCGTCATAGACGCCGAAACGGCGGGCATATTCGCCGATCAGCGGCATGCCGATGTCCTGCGCGAGGCGCACCGTCACCGTGTTGAGCGATTGCCGCAGCGCGTTGCGCAGCGTCACCGGTCCCTGGAACTTGCCGGACGAGAAGTTTTCCGGCCGCCACACGCCGGCGCCCTGGCCTTGATCGATTTCGATGGGAGCATCGAGCACGACGGTCGAGGGCGTATAGCCGTTGTCGAGCGCGGCCGAATAGACGATCGGCTTGAACGACGATCCCGGCTGCCGGTAGGCCTGCGTGGCGCGATTGAACTGGCTCTGGTCGAACGAGAAGCCGCCGACCATCGCGAGCACGCGGCCGGTCCAGGGATCCATCACCACCATCGCACCGGACACTTCGGGGATCTGGCGCAACCGGTACTGGCCTTCGACCGGCTGTCCCTCCTTGCTGTAGAGCGGATCGGCATAGATCACGTCGCCGGGTTGCAGCACCTGCGCCACGGACGTCGGCGTCTTGCCCTTGGTGTTGCCCTGCGCCGCCCTCGCCCAGCGCACGCCGTCGAGCGTGACGAGGCCGGTCTCGCGCTGCTTGCTGACGGCGCCGCCAAGCTCGCGGCTCGGCTGGAAGCCGATGCGCGCCGACTGGTCGCTGGTCTCCAGCACCACGGCCATGCGCCAGGGCGAAATGTCGGAGAGCGATTTGATCTCGGCGAGCTTGACGCCCCAGTCGCCCGACGTGTCGAGCTTGCTCATGGCGCCACGATAGCCCTGCTGCTCGTCATAGTTCACGAGGCCGGCGACCATGGTCTTGCGGGCCATGACCTGGATTTTCGGATCGAGCGTGGTGCGAACCGAAAGGCCGCCTTCGTACAGCTTCTTCTCGCCGTAGCGCTCGAAGATGTCGCGACGGACTTCCTCGGCAAAATATTCGCCGGCGAAGGTGTGCGCGCCGTTGGACCGGCTGGTGACGGCCAGCGGCTCCTTGCGGGCCTTGTCGGCGTCGGCCTGCTTGATCCAGCCGTTCTCCAAGAGACGGTCGATCACGTAGTTGCGGCGCTCGATGGCGCGGTCGCGGTTACGGACCGGATGCAACGTCGCCGGCATTTTCGGCAGCGCGGCCAGATAGGACGCTTCGGCGACCGTCAGCTCGTTCACGGACTTGTCGAAATAGACCAGCGAAGCCGCCGCGATGCCGTAGGCGCCGAGGCCGAGATAGATCTCGTTCAAGTAAAGCTCGAGGATCTTGTCCTTCGAGTAGGTCTTCTCGATGCGCATTGCCAGCAAGGCTTCCTTGATCTTGCGGGCGAAGGAGACCTCGTTGGTCAAGAGGAAGTTCTTGGCGACCTGCTGGGTGATCGTGGACGCACCCTGCGGGCGACGGTTGGAGCCGTAATTCTGCAGATAGAGCAATCCGGCGCGCGCCATGCCGGTGTAGTCGATACCGCCATGCTCGTAGAAATTCTTGTCTTCGGCCGCCAGGAACGCGTTGATCACGAGCTTGGGCACCGCCTGGATCGGCAGGTACAGCCGCCGCTCCTTGGCGTATTCGCCGAGCAGCGAGCCGTCGACCGCGTGCACGCGGGTCATCACCGGCGGCTCGTAATCCTGGAGCTGAGAGTAGTCCGGCAAATCCTTGGAGAAATGCCAGATCAGGCCTGCCACGGCCCCGACACCGACAAGGAACACCACCGTTCCCGCGGCGAACAGGAAGCCCATGAACCGCACCAGCAAGCGCATTATGTGTTTATCCGTTCAAACTCTGAATCAGCCCAGGATCGGTCCCTTGGCACCTCAAACTGGCGCCAACCTCACGTCGCGAATTCACCGGCTTACACAATACCATCAATGCCGGACTTAAGACGCTTGCCGAACGGGATTCTCGCCGATTCCGGAACCCCCTGCCGGGTTTTTATAAAGCGCCCGCTGTGGCCAAACTAGGGCTTTTACGGCAAGACGGAAAAACCCTTTCAGTTCGGAACTCCCCGGGTCGTCAATTTGACGATCCCACGGTCGTCAGCTTGGCGATCCCCGGGTCGTCAGTTTGACGATCCCGCGGTGGCCATCCGTTTGGTCAGGAACCCGTCGATCGCCTGCGCCATCGAGCCCACCGCCTTGGACCGCCAGCCCTCGGAGACCAGGTGCTCGAGGTCGCCCTTGTTGGAGACATAACCGATCTCGACCAGCACGGATGGCACGTCGGGCGCTTTAAGGACCCGGAAGCCGGCCGACTTCAGGGGATGCTTGTGCATTCGCACCGTCGACTTCATTTCTCCCATCAAGAGGCGGGCAAAACGATTTGAAAAGGTGCGGGTTTCCCGCTGCGTCAGATCGATCAGGATGTCGGCGACGTCGGTCGGCTCCTCCGCAAGATTGAAGCCGGCGATCGCATCCGCCCGGTTTTCCGCGTCCGCCAGCCGCTGGGCTTCGGCGTCAGAGGCCTTGTCGGACAGCGTATAAATGGTCGCGCCCTGCGCATCGCCCTCGGCACGCGGCAACGCATCGGCGTGAATCGAGACGAACAAGGCGGCCTTGAGATTGCGGGCGATCTTGGTCCGGCCATCGAGGGGAATGAAGGTGTCGTCGTCCCGGGTCATGACCACGCGGTACTTACCGGCCTTCTCCAGCCTGTCCCGGAGCGCCAGCGCAAAGGCCAGCACCAGGTTCTTCTCGCTCTCGCCGCTCGATTGCGTGCCATTGTCGATGCCGCCATGGCCGGGATCGATCACGACCACCGGGCGGCCATCGGCCTTCTGCTGCGCCGTATCAGGGGCTGTCGCGGCAGGAGCCGTGGCGGGCTGTGCCTCGGCGATTGTCGGCCGGAGTTCGGGGCGATTTTCGGGCGCAAGCGCCTGTACGAAGGCGGCTCGGTCGACCTCCTCCAGCTCCAGCACAAGCCGGGCCGGCTGGCCGTTGGCCGCCTCGAGCACGTAGGACTTGGCGATCCGGGCGGGTCCCGTCAGATCGAACACGATTCGCGAGCCGCCGGGCATGACGAGCCCGTAGCGGAACGCCTTGACCAGTCCACGCCCCCCGGCCCCCGTGCCCGCGGGCAGCTGAAAACTGACCTGCGGTACGTCAACGACCACCCGATAGGGGTCGGCCAGCGTGACGGCGCGGAAGGTGACGGCCTGATCGAGGTCGAGAATGAAGCGGGTCTGCTTGCCATCGCCGGCCAACCGGGCGCCCGAAGCGATTGGAAAATTCGCCGCCGCAACAGTGGGTTGCAGCTGGCTTTCCGCCGCCTTCAGGCGCGAGGAATCAGCACATGGCAATGCCGCGGCGCACAGCAGCGCGCATACCAGCAAAACCCGTTGATTTGTGCGGCTCGCCACCGATTCCGTGCCTCCGAGCAGCCCTTTTAACGCAATAGAACCACAGGGTTAATTGATCCTTAATGACGGAAACGCGAAACTCTCTGAGTGTGACCGCCGTGCGACGCTCCCTTGCACGGATGGCTCATTCCTCGTATGTACGGAATGCTGACGGCCGATATTTCCGGTTGTGTCGCATTCAGCCTGCCGGCGCAGCGCCGGAACTCCCAAGGTTTGGGAATTCCAGCGTTTTCCATTTCCCTCTAAGGCCAGCGCGGTGCGCGGCAGTGAGGTGGAACGGGTCGAGCGCCGGCGGCGGAACGGTCTCGGGTTACCACTCCACTTGCCCGGACGGTTCTGACAGCGATGTAACCCATTACCCGGTCCCTTGATCCCAGGGGAGCGGTTCGTGATCCCCCAAGGCGAGCGCGCTCGCGCCATGCCTGGCCAGCAGCAACTGATTGAAGGGCGGCCTCGCCGCCCAGTGTTTCATACGGGCCGACGCTTGATGCGCCAGACTGTGCCGACGAATTCTGAAGGACCATTCGCGACGCTGCGGAGTGAAAATCCCGCACGCCGCCATGGTCCTGAAGCTTCCGGTTCGGCAAGGCGCGAGAGACGGCGTTTCGGCCTTCCCCTCACCCCCGAATCAGGTGGACCGTCGCGTCACCCGGCGGCGCGATACGCGCCCACGGTGATTAGCGCCCGCCGCCGCCAAGAGTTAAGACATGCCCAACAAGATGTTGATCGATGCCACCCACCCGGAAGAGACCCGGGTCGTCGTGGTCCGCGGCAATCGCGTCGAAGAGTTTGACTTCGAGACCGCGCAACGCAAGCAACTGCGCGGGAATATCTACCTCGCCAAGGTCACACGGGTCGAGCCCTCGCTCCAGGCCGCTTTCGTCGAATATGGCGGCAACCGCCACGGCTTCCTCGCCTTCAGCGAAATTCATCCCGATTACTACCAGATTCCGGTCGCCGACCGGCAGGCGCTGATCGAGGCCGAGGAGCAGGCCCATCGCGAGGCCGAGGAAGAGAGCGAGAACCGCTCCCACGGCCGCCGCCGTTCGCGCCACCGCAACGCCCGTCGCCGCGGTCACGGCGAGCGCGTGCGCAGTGACATCGTCGAAGGCCTCGAAGCCGGCGCCGATCCCGCCGCCCAGCCGGTCGAAGGCGCGCCGCAGCCGGAGTACATGGAAGGCGCTCTGCACGAAGGCGAGCATCTGCATGCCGAGGCGGAGCATCACGGCGAGCACGACGGCCACGACCACCACGACCATGATCACGACCACCACGACCATGATCACGGCGACCACGATCATGGTCACGACGATCATCATGCCCATGATGACGAGCACGGTCACGATCACCAGCACGATCATCACGAGCACGATCATGCCGACGAGACGCCCGCGCCTGTCGCGGCCGTCGGCGCCGAGCCGGTCGTCGCGACCGAAGCGGTCGCCGATCAGCACGAGGCCGCAACGTCCGAGCCGCACGCCGAGGCCCTCGCCGAAGCGGTGACCGCTGCCGCGGAGCCGGCCGACGCGATTTACGGCGAGAGCATCGAGGCGCCGCAGGCCGAGGCCACGGACGCAGCCGGTGAAGACGACGAGGATGAGGACGAGGACGGCGAGGAAGCCGAAGAGGAAGTCGTCGAATCCGTCGGCGGCGACGACGTGCTGGAGGAAGTGCCGGAACGCACCTTCCGTCCGCGCCGCCAGTACAAGATCCAGGAAGTCATCAAGCGCCGCCAGGTCATGCTGGTACAGGTCGTCAAGGAAGAGCGCGGCAACAAGGGCGCGGCGCTGACCACCTATCTGTCACTCGCCGGCCGCTATGCGGTGCTGATGCCGAACACCGCCCGCGGCGGTGGCATCAGCCGCAAGATCACCAGCGCCCAGGACCGCTCCCGCCTGAAGGAAGTGGTGCAGGACCTCGACGTGCCCGAGGGCATGGGCATCATCCTGCGCACCGCAGGCGCCGCCCGGACCAAGCCCGAGATCAAGCGCGATTTCGAGTACCTGATCCGGATGTGGGAGACGGTGCGCGACCTGACGCTGAAGTCGCAGGCCCCGACCCTCGTCTACGAGGAAGGCTCGCTGATCAAGCGCTCGCTGCGCGACCTCTACAACAAGGAGATCGACGAGATTCAAGTGGCCGGCGAATCCGGCTACCGCGAAGCGCGCGACTTCATGAAGATGCTGATGCCCGCCAATGTCAGCGCAGTGAAGCAGTATCGCGACGGCCAGCCGCTGTTCTCGCGCATGGGCGTCGAGAGCCAGCTGGACGCGATGTTCTCGCCGACCGTGCAACTGCGGTCCGGCGGCTACATCGTGATCAACCAGACCGAGGCGCTGGTCTCGATCGACGTCAACTCCGGACGGTCGACGCGCGAGCACCATATCGAAGACACCGCGCTCAAGACCAATCTGGAGGCGGCCGAAGAGGTCGCCCGCCAGCTTCGCCTGCGCGACCTCGCCGGCCTGATCGTCATCGATTTCATCGACATGGACGAGAAGCGCAACAACCGCGCGGTCGAGCGCAAGCTGTCCGATTGCCTGCGGCAGGATCGGGCGCGCATCCAGGTCGGCCGCATCTCGCATTTCGGCCTGCTCGAGATGTCGCGCCAGCGCATCCGCGCCAGCGTGCTTGAATCCTCGACCGATCCCTGCCCGCATTGCGGCGGCACCGGCCATGTCCGTTCGGTGTCCTCGGTGGCGCTGCAGCTGCTGCGCGGCCTCGAAGAGATCCTGATGAAGGGCGCGACCCACAATCTCGTGGTCCGCACCCGCACCGACGTCGCACTCTATGTTCTGAACCACAAGCGCGGCCATCTGCGCGATCTCGAGAACGGCTTCAAGGTCACCCTGTCGGTGATCGCCGATCCGAGCGTCAGCGGGCCGCAGGCCTACCTGATCGACCGCGGCGAGCAGGTGCATACGCTGGAAGCCGCCAAGGCGTTGCTGGCGGCACAGGCGGCTGCAAGCCCACCGCCCGTGGCCGAAGACGCCTACGATGATGAGGACGGCTTCGACATCGAGACCGAATCCGAGGTCGAAACCGAGGAGACCGAAGGCCTTGCCGAGGAGCAGGCATCCGGTGAAGCCGCGTCCGATCAGGACGGCCAGCGCCGCAAGCGGCGCAGGCGCAGGCGCGGCCGCGGTGGCCAGCGCGAGGGCGAGTTGCGCGAGGATAGCCCTGCGACCCTTCCTGAGGCGGCTGTTGCGGCCGGCGAAGGCGAAGAGGATGCCGACACCGAGCAGGATGGCGAAGAAGGCGAGGATCAGGCGGCCCGCGGCGAACAACAGGGTAGCGGTGATCGCCGCCGCCGGCGTGGTCGTCGCGGCGGACGCCGTCGGCGTGGTGGCGGCGAGGACGGTCTCGCCGGCTCCATCAGCGACGAGCTCGCGGTCAATGCGCCGCCGGAAGCGAGCGATGCCGTCGCTGATTTCGACGGCTTCGGCAGCGAGACTGCGCCCCCGATTGCGCAAGCCGAGCACAGCGCCGAGCCGCAGGTTTCTCAGCCTGAGCCGCGCGCCGAGGTGCAGACCGAGGCCCCGGCCCAGCCCGAGCCCGTCGCCGCGGAAGAACCCGCCGACGACAAGGCCGCACGGCGCCGCTCCACGGTCCGCGAAAAGGTAAGCTTCCTGTCGAGCAGCCCGAGCGAGCCGGCCGCACCGGTTGCGCAGGCGGCCGAGCCGGTCGCCCCGCCGGCGCCGACGGCTGAGCCCGCGCCGGAACCGGCCAGCGAAACACCGGCCGCCCCGCGCCGCGCCGGCTGGTGGTCCCGCCGCTTCGGCGGCGGCGAGTAGAAGGATCATCCAGATGAAACCGCCCGGCCAAACCGGGCGGTTTTGATTTGGCGAGGTGAGTTGGAATGCAAAGCGCAATCGTTCTCGGCGGCGGCATGATCGGTGTCAGTGCGGCACTGCATCTGCGGCAGCGCGGCTGGGCCGTCACGCTCGTCGACCGCAGGGAACCGGGCCGCGAGACCAGCTACGGCAACGCCGGGATGATCCAGGCCGAAGCGGTCCGCCCCTATCCAATGCCGCGCGACCTTCCGACCCTCCTGAAGATCGCGACCGGCCGCACCAACGACGTGCGCTACAGCCTGTCGTCGCTTCACCTCCATATCGAGCCCCTGCTCCGCTACTGGTGGCACTCGGCGCCGAAGCGGCATCGCGAGGCGATCGAGGCGTGGGCGCGACTGATCGCCTACGCGACGAGCGAGCACGACATTCTCATTCGGCAGGCTCATGCCGACAATCTGATCCGCCGCGCCGGCTATCGCATGCTGCATCGCGACGCCGCTTCATTTGATCTCGCGATCAAGACGGCGGAGGAAGACCGCCGCGAGTTCGGCGTGAATTTCCGCGTGCTCTCCGGCAGCGAGCTCGCCAAGGCCGAGCCACTTTTGCGCGACGACCTGCCCGGCGCGATCCATTGGCTCGACACCTGGACCGTGTCCGATCCGGGCGCGCTGGTCACGGCCTATGCCGAGCTGTTCGAGCGCCTTGGCGGCATCATCGTGCTCGGCGATGCACAGTCGCTGCGGCAGACCGCGACCGGATGGTCGGTCGATACGGATCAGGGCCGCCTCGACGCCGCCCACGCTGTCGTAACGCTCGGGCCGTGGTCACCCGACCTCCTCACCAAATTCGGCTATCGCATCCCGCTGGTGCGCAAGCGCGGCTATCACATGCATTACAGCGGTGGCGCATCGCTCGATCTGCCGCTGGTCGACAAGGCCAGCGGCTACGCCATGGGGCCGATGGCGAAGGGAATCCGCATCACCACCGGCGCCGAATTGACCGGCATGGATGCACTCGCCACCCCCGTACAGCTCGCCAGCGCGGAAGGCTCCGCGCGCGAGCTGATCGACCTCGGCAAGCGCGTCGAGCCTGATCCGTGGTTCGGCACGAGGCCGTGCACTCCCGACATGCTGCCGGTGCTCGGACAGGCTTCGCGACACCCCGGCCTCTGGATGAATTTCGGCCACGGCCATCAGGGCTTCACGCTGGGACCTGCGACCGGACGCCTGCTCGCCGAGATCATGAGCGGCGAGACGCCGGCGATCGATCCCGCGCCGTACCGGCCGGAGCGGTTCTAACCTTCGCCGCGCGCGGCGAGCACCGCAAGCGCCGCCGACAGGCGCATCAGCGGATCCTCCCATTCGCGCGGGGCACGCTGGCGGAACAGGCGCATGGTCGGATACCACGGGCTGTCCTCGCGCTCGCGCAGCCAGCGCCAGTCGAGCGCGTAAGGCGTCAGCATCCACACTGGACGGCCGAGCGCGCCGGCGAGATGGGCGACCGAGGTGTCGACCGCGATGACGAGATCCAGGGCGGCCACCGCTGCGGCAGTATCGGTGAAATCGCCGAGCGCGGGCGCGAGGTCGATGACATCGCCACCGAGCGCGGCCAGTACCGGAGCATCTTCGGGACGCGGCTCCTTCTGCAGGCTGTAGAGCTGCACGCCCGGCATCACCAGACGCGGCAGCACCGCCTGTGCGGACAATGAGCGCTGCCGGTCGCCCTTGTGCCTGGCATTGCCGGCCCAGACCACGCCGACCTTGAATGCCGTCACGTCCGCAAGCGCCGCTCGCCAGCGCGACAGTTTTGCAGGATCAGGACGCAGGTACGGGACGTTCGCCGGCACTGTATGAAGCGTCGTGCCGAAGATCCGCGGCAGGTTCATCAGCGGCACCTGCAGATCGAATCGCGGCAGCGGCTCGCCGCGCGCGACCACGGTGACATCGAAGAGCTGCCGCAACAGCTGGGCCAGCGCAGGCTGCACCTGAAGAACGATCTTTCCGCCGCACGCGGCGACCATCGGCACGTAGCGCACGAAATGCAGGGCATCGCCCAGCCCGTATTCGGCGAACAGCAGCACGGTGCGGCCGTTCAGCGGCTCGCCCTGCCATTCCGGCTCGCTGAACGAGGGATCGCCGTCCGCGAGCGTCTTGCATTTGCGCCGCCAGCGATAGGCCTCGAAACCTTCAGCGAAGTCGCCGTTCATCAGCAGGAAATGCGCGTGGTTGTACTGCGCGAGCGGCTGCTCCGGATCGAGCGCGACCGCGCGATGCGAGACCGCCAGCGCCTCGTCGATCTCGCCGGCATTGCGCAGCGCGACTGCAAGATTGGCGTGGCCCTTGGCATAGGCAGGGTCGGCCGCGACCGCACCTCGGTGTGCGGCCACTGCGTCGTCTCCACGCTCCTGCTTCTCGAAGATGATGCCGAGATTGGTCCAGGCCGGGGCGTGATCGGGCCTGAGCAGCAGTGCGTGCTCGCAAGCCACGATCGCTTCGTCCAGTGCGCCGAGCTCGGAGAGACAGGCGCCGAGATTGCTTGCGATGACATGATCCGAGGAATCCCGCGCAAGGCTTTGCCGGTAGATCGTGGCGGCCTCCTGCAGATGCCCAGCCTCATGCAGGACAAGGCCGAGCAGCCGCAGCGCCGGGGCATTGTCCGGCGCCAGCGCAAGCGCACGGCGGTACGAGCTGATGGCGTCTTCCAGCGCCCCGCGCCGATAGAGCGCGGCGCCGAGATTGCAGAGCAATCCGGGATTATCGGGATCGACCTCGAGCGCATGGCGATAGGCCGTCTCCGCTTCGTCGAGCCGCGCCTGGTCCACGAGGAGATTGCCGAGATTGAGCCAGGCGCCGCGATGGGAGGGCTCTCTTGCAATGACCTCGTGATAAGCCTGTTCGGCCTCCGCGAACCGTTGCTGCCCTGCGAGCATAACGGCGAGATTGAAGCTGGCGCGGGTCAGATGCGCATCGAGCGCGAGCGCACCGCGATAAGCGGCCTCCGCCTCGTCGAAGCGGGCGAGCTCCCCGAGCGCGACGCCGAGCTTGTTGTGCAGGCCGGCGTCGCCTGGCCGCCGGATCAGGGCGCGCCGGAAGGCCGCCACCGCCCCCTCCTGCTCGCCCTTCACCGCGAGCGCGTCTCCGAGCGTGACGAGCGCGGGCGCGTGGTCGGGATCGACGACGAAGATGCGGCCGAGCAGCGCGGCGCCCTCGGCCGCGCGGTCGGTCACGAAGGCGGCCAGGGCGGCCAGATGCAACGCCGGCACGTGGTCCGGATCGGCCTTGAGAACCTCCGCGCAGAGTGCATCTGCCTGATCCGGACGCCCTGCCCCAAAATGCTCCGCCGCCTCCGCCACGATCCGATTCACAGCCGCGCCCACGATACCGCCCCTTCGAGGTCCGAGATGAGGGTTAAACGTGCAACCCGGGAAATTCCGTCAGTCGGGGTGCCGGCAAGTCTCCGACGGGCTCGGCACCGGCGCAGAAATAAGGGCTGGTCGATGATCTCGACCAGCCCTCTCAAACTCCCGGGGCCGACGGCGTGGCTGACGCCGTCAGACTGCAGCTTGCCGATCAGTCCGTCGTGATCGCCGTCTCCATGTCGGTCGGATCGATCCGCTTGGCGAGGTTGGCGTTGAGCTTGTCGCGGTCGAGCTCGCCCTCCCACCAGGCGACGATCACGCAGGCGACGCCGTTGCCGCACAGATTGGTCAGCGCGCGGCATTCGCTCATGAACTTGTCGATGCCGAGCACGATCGCCATGCCCGGCACGAGGCGCGGATCGACCACGGCCAGCGTCGCCGCCAGCGTGATGAAGCCCGCGCCGGTGATGCCGGAGGCGCCCTTCGAAGTCAGCATCGCCACCACCAGGATGGTCAATTGCTGGCTGAAGCTGAGATCGACGCCGAGCGCCTGCGCGATGAAGAGCGTCGCCAGCGTCATGTAGATGTTGGTGCCGTCGAGATTGAAAGAGTAACCGGTGGGCACCACGAGGCCGACCACCGACTTGGAGCAGCCGAGCCGCTCCAGCTTCTCCATCATGGACGGCAGCGCGCTCTCCGAGGAGGAGGTGCCGAGCACGATCAGCAGTTCGTCCTTGATGTAGGCCAGGAACTTGAAGATCGAGAAGCCGGCCAGGCGCGCGATGATGCCGAGCACGACGAACACGAACAGCGCCGCGGTGGCGTAGAAGGTCGCGATCAGGCCGATCAGGTTGAGGATCGCACCGGTGCCGAACTTGCCGATGGTGTAAGCCATCGCACCGAACGCACCGATCGGCGCCGCGCGCATCACGATCGAGATGACGCCGAACACCGCATGGGCGGCGTCGTCGATGAAACTGCGAATGGTGTGGCCGCGCTCGCCGAGGCTCATGATGGCGAAGCCGAACAACACCGAGAAGAGCAGCACCTGGAGGATTTCACCTTGCGCGAAGGCGCCGACCACGGTGTCCGGAATGATGTGCAGCACGAAGTCGACGGACTTCTGGCCGGCGGCCTGCTTGGCGTAGTTCGCAACGGCCGCCTCGCTCGCCGCGGCATTACCGAAGCCGGCGCCCGGCTTGACGAGATTGCCGATGATGAGCCCGATCACCAGGGCGAAAGTCGAGACGACCTCGAAATAAACCAGCGCCTTGACGCCGATGCGGCCGACTTTCTTGGCATCCTGGATGTGGGCGATGCCGGAGACGACGGTGCAGAAGATGATCGGAGCGATCACCATCTTGATCAGCTTGATGAAGCCGTCGCCGAGCGCCTTGATCCAATCATTGGTGGCGACCGTCGGCCAGAGCCAGCCGACGATGGCGCCGAGCACGATGGCGATCAACACCTGGACGTAGAGAACCTTGTACCACGGCTTTGCTGCGGGCGGCGCGATCGGCGCCCCCGCCATCGTTGTCGTCGTCATCGTTTCACTCCCCCTCAAAACACCGGGCCAGCCAAGATCAACTTGGCCGGCCCTGTCAATTGGAACCGCGAGTTCTTTGCGTGCTTACCGACGGCGCTCGATCAGTCGTCGAGCAGCCGGCATCAATGTCGCGCCGAGCGCATTCTTGACCAGCGAAGCCGCAATGAACGGCGCGATGCCGACCTGCCAGGCTTTGGCAACGCCGAGGCCAAGGCCGAACGCCAGCCAGCCGAAGCCGGCCGCGAGGATGACGAGATGGCCCACCGCCATCGCTGCAAACAGCAGCACCACACTGCGATCCCAGCCGCGCTCGGCGAGCCAGCCGGTGACGAAGGCGGCCGCAATGAAACCGAACAGATAGCCCGCAGTCGGGCCGACCAAGGGTGCAATTCCACCCACCGGCCCTGCGAAGACTGGTGCGCCAAGGGCGCCTTCGGCGAGGTAGGCGATCATGGTTGCGCTGCCAAGACGCCAGCCATAGGCAGCACCGATCATCAGCACCACCAGCGTCTGCAACGTCATCGGCACGTAAGGCAGCGGCAGGTTGACCTTGGCTGACAGCGCCATCAAGGCGGTGCCGAGTGCAACCAGCACGACAGCGCGCAAGCTGCCGACCGTTTCGCCCGGCCGGGTTGGCCACATCAATGCGGCGAGGGAAAAATGCGGCGCGGCAGCGGTCGGGACAGATCGGTCAGACAAGATGAACTCCGGACGTGGTCGAAAACTGGCGGCTATTTAAGCCAGTGAGCGATCCGGTCAACTGCCTCGCGCATCTCTTCGGGCGAACGTGCATAGGAAAAACGAATGAACGAGCGGCCGTGCACTGGATCGAAATCGACGCCGGGGGTGGCCGCGACGCGCGCCTGCTCCAGCATCTGCTTGGCGAACTCGAGACTGTCGGAAGTAAAGTTCGAGACGTCGGCATAGAGATAAAATGCACCATCGGCCGGCAGGAACTTGGTGAGGCCGGCTTTCGGCAATCCCTCGATCAAAATCTGCCGGTTTTCCTGATAGCCGTGCTTGATCGTCTCCATCTCGGCCGCGCCGTCGAAGGCGGCTTCGGCGGCAATCTGCGAGAGCGACGGCACCGAGATCGACAGGTTCTGCTGCAGCCGCTCGATCGGCCGCACCAGAATTTCAGGTACGACCATCCAGCCGACGCGCCAGCCGGTCATGCAAAAATACTTCGAGAACGAGTTGATCACGAGCGCGTGCTCGGAGAGCGCGGCCGCAGTGACCGCCGGAAACGCATAATCGAGCCCGTGATAGATCTCGTCCGAGATGAAGCGGATCCCGGCGTCTTCCGCCGCCGCGATCAGGCCAGCGAGCGCTTCGCGGGACATCATCGTTCCCGTCGGATTGGCAGGGCTGCCGACCAGCACGCCCTTCAGCGGCGCCTTGCGATGGGCCGCGAGCAAGGCCTCGCCGGTCAGCGCGTGGCGCGTGTCATTGGTGGTCTCGATCAGCACCGGCTCGCAACCGAGCGCGGTGAGGATGTGACGATAAGGCGGATAGCCCGGCACCGTCACGGCGACGCGGTCGCCCGGCTCGAACATCGACAGGAACGCCAGGATGAACCCGCCGGAGGAGCCTGTGGTCACCACGATCCTGTCAGGGCCGACGTCGCAGCCATGGGCATCGCGATAATGGCGCGCGATGCGCTCGCGCAAGGAGGGGATGCCGAGCGCAGAGGTATAATCGATCCGCCCCGCCTCGAGCGCCGCATGCGCCGCTGCAATCGCGGTTTTGGGCGCCCCGGCTGCGGGCTGGCCGACCTCCATATGGATGACATGGCCCCCGGCGGCCTCGATTCGGGCCGCGGCGGCCATGACGTCCATCACCATGAACGGGGGAACATCACTGCGGCGGGAGGGTGAGAGCCACTGCCCCAACCGGTTCCTCAAGGTCGCATCGTGCATCGATTTCTGCTATTTCGCTGGCGGGTCGGTCTGTCCGGCCCGGAAAACAGGGCGCTTGCGCCCCAGACTGGCCGCATTGTACGGCTCATAAGGGGTAAGGCTCATAAGGGCATATCGCGTATCCGGTCCGCCGCCAATCGCCAAAAACCAATCACGAAACTGCTGTCCAGACCGTTTGACCAAGACCGCTTGATGTCGCTCCAAATCGCATTGCGCAAGAAGGCCTCCGCCCTCACCGCCCTCGTCACGGCTGCGGCAGTCGCGCTGACGCCGTTCTCGGCCGCGCACGCGCAGGCCAAAGGGCCGCCGGTGCTGCGCGACACCGAGACCGAGCAGCTGCTGCGCGAGTACACGCGCCCGATCCTGCGTGCCGCGGGTCTGGAGAAGCAGAACATCCAGATGGTGATCCTCAACGACAGCTCGTTCAACGCCTTCGTCGCGGACGGTCGCCGTATCTTCGTCAATTGGGGCGCGATCCTTCAATCGGAAACGCCGAACCAGATCATCGGCGTGCTCGCGCACGAGACCGGGCATCTGGCCGGCGGCCATCTGTCCAAGCTGCGCGAGCAGCTCGCCGCCGCCCAGACCCAGATGATCATCGCGATGCTGCTCGGCGCCGGCGCGATCGCCGCGGGCAGCACCCAGCGCAGCAGCGCAGGCAACAACGGGCTCGCCAATGCCGGCGCCGCCGCGATCGCCGCTCCGCAGGAGGTGATCCGCCGGACGTTGCTATCCTACCAGCGCCAGCAGGAGGAGAACGCCGACCGGGCCGGGGTGAAATTCCTGACCGCGACCCAGCAATCGCCGAAGGGCATGTACGAGACGTTCAAGCGCTTCACCAGCGAGAGCCTGTTCGCCGCGCGCGGCGCCGATCCGTATCTGCAGTCGCATCCGATGCCGGCCGAGCGCGTCGCTGCGCTCCAGGAGTTCGCGAGCTCCAGCCCCTACTGGAACAAGAAGGACGATCCTGCGCTCCAGCTCCGCCACGACATGGTGCGCGCCAAGATCTCCGCCTTCATGGAGCGGCCGGAGACAGTGTACCGCCGCTATCCCCAGACCAATGACAGCCTGCCGGCGCGCTATGCCCGGGCCATCAGCACCTATCTGCACGGAGATCTGAGAAGCGCACTCACCCAGATCGACGCGCTGATCCAGGTCCAGCCGAACAACCCGTATTTCTACGAGGTGCGCGGCCAGGCCCTGCTGGAAAGCGGCAAGCCGGCAGAGGCGATCCCTGCCCTGCGCAAGGCTGTCGCACTCTCGAACAATTCACCCCTCATCGAGATGTTACTTGGGCAGGCTCTGGTTGGAACCGATAATAAGGCCTACACCGACGACGCCGTTCGGATTCTCCGCGCTGCGGTGGCGCGAGAGCCTGAGGCGGCGCTCGGCTATACCCAGCTCGCGATGGCCTATGGCCGGAAGGGAGAATATGCCGAGGCCGATCTCGCCTCGGCGCAGGCCGCCTATCTGCGCGGCGACAA
Organism: uncultured Bradyrhizobium sp.; assembly: GCF_936943645.1. Classification (GTDB taxonomy): domain Bacteria; phylum Pseudomonadota; class Alphaproteobacteria; order Rhizobiales; family Xanthobacteraceae; genus Bradyrhizobium. The sequence continues at coordinate 41,357 of NZ_CAKZJO010000083.1, forward strand.
CAAGACCGCCCGCGAGCTTGCCACGCGCGCGAAAACCCGTTTTGCCGTCGGCACGCCCGGATGGGTCAAGGCCGACGACATCGTGGCGGCGAAGCCGCCGCGCAATTGACCACCGTGGCGGCCAAGCCGCTACGCAGTGAAATGACTGGAACGACGCCCGAAACCGCGACGTCACGACACCGAGCTTCAAGTCCGCCGGGACGTTTCTCGAAACCTGCTTTGGATAAGAGGATTTTGCCTATGCCTTCGCTGCGCCTGCTTGCTCCCGCGTTGTTTGCGCTCGCCCTGTTCGGCGCAGCCGTGCCCGCGTCGGCCGACAGTTTCTCCGACAGCCAGCGCACCGACATCGAGGCGATCATCAAGAACTATCTCGTCAGCCATCCCGAGGTGCTCGAGGAGGCCATGACCGAGCTCAGCAAGCGCCAGGCCGCGGCCGAGACGCAGAAGCACGAGGCCAGCGTCGCGCAGAACGCGGAGGCGATCTTCAACTCGCCGCGCCAGGTCGTGCTCGGCAACAAGGACGGCGATGTCACTTTCGTCGAGTTCTTCGACTACAACTGCGGCTACTGCAAGCGCGCGATGGACGACATGCTCACCATCATGAAGGGCGATCCGAAGCTGAAGGTCGTGCTGAAGGAGTTTCCGGTGCTGAGCCAGGGCTCGGTCGAAGCGGCCCAGGTCGCGGTCGCCGTGCGCATGCAGGATCCCACCGGCAAGAAATATCTCGACTTCCACCAGAAGCTGCTCGGTGGCCGCGGCGCCGCCGACAAGGCCCGCGCGCTCCAGGCGGCCAAGGAAGCGGGCCTCGACACCGCGAGGATCGAGAAGGACATCAGCAGCCCCGAGGTGCGCGCCACCATCGAGGAGAACTTCAAGCTCGCCGAAGCGATGGGCATGAACGGCACGCCGAGCTACGTCATCGGCAAGCAGATCGTGATCGGCGCCGTCGGCGTCGAAGGGTTGAAGGAAAAGATCGGCATTGCCCGCTGCGGCAAGGCGACCTGCTGATCGGCCGTTTTTCATTCACGCATGCGCAGAGGCCGGCTGAAGAGCCGGCCTTTTTCGTTGGCCGCCAGCTTCGCGGGAATCAGGCGCGAATCCGGCGCCCGCATTCATCTCGCGTTTAAAAAACAAATGCCGCAGGGCGGCTCATGTTCCGGAACAACTCAATTCTGCTTTCGTTGTCGGCGCGGGCAATGACGCAAATAAACACGTGAGGAGAATTTCGATGTTGAACCGCTTTATGATTTCGGCTGCCGCACTCGCGCTCGTCGCCGGCACCGGTGTTGCGAACGCACAGGGCACCATGGGCCGCGACGGCGGCGGCAGCGCCGGTGGCGCGCAGATGCAGCATTCGCAGCCCTCCGGCGGCGCGGCTGAACGTGGCTCCATGGGCAAGGACTCTGCCGCTCCGGAGCGAGGCACCGTGGGCCAGTCCGGCGGCGCCATGAAGCCCGGCGGAGCCGCCGAGGGCAAGTCGTCCGGCGCGATGGAGAAATCCGGAGCCGCGGAAAAGTCCGGCGGGATGGACAAGTCCGGCACCATGAACAAGAACGCGGCCGACGATAAGGCCGGCATGAAGGGCGAGCACGCCCAGGGTGCGCAGGACAAGTCCAAGAGCATGAGCTCGGACCCGACCAAGTCTGACTCCAAGTCCGGCGCCAAGGACATGAAGGCCGAGGACAACAAGGCCGGCGGCGCCGCCAAGAGCAACAATGCCGAGAACCGCCCGGCCACCACCGACAGCAAGTCTCAGACCACGACGGGCAACGCCTCCGCGACCGCGGCTGCCCCGCCCGCCGAGAAGCGGACCGAAATCTCGACGGCGATCAAGTCGACCAAGATCGAGGAGACCACCAACGTCAACTTCAACATCTCGGTCGGCACCGCGGTCCCGGCGTCCGTCCACTTCCACCCGCTGCCGCCCCGGATCGTCGAGATCTACCCGCAGTGGCGTGGCTATGAAGTAATCTTCGTCCGCGGCCAGTACGTGATCGTCCGCCCGCAGACGCGCGAGATCGTGTACATCATCGAAGGCTAAGGCCGGATACCGGCAACCTCAGGGGGCGGGCAGCAATGCCCGCCCTTTGGCGTTGGCCGGCAGCCATGCTTTGGACTGGTTAACAAGCAATTTCCGTAACTTCCGCACAGGTTTTTGCACCCCGGATGAGGTACCTGAAGCCCTCTGGGAGGCCCTTCAAGGCTTCCCCTCACGCGCTTTGTTACCTATAACCGCCGCCACGCCGAGCACCTCTTTGCGGGATTGGAATGGCCGAACCAGCAACCGACACGATCCTCGTCCTCAACGGGCCGAACCTCAATATGTTGGGGACGCGCGAGCCGGAGAAGTATGGCCATGCGACGCTGGCCGACGTCGAGGCACTGTGCCGGGAAACCGCGGCGACGTTCGGTCTCAAGGCCGATTGCCGGCAGTCCAACCGCGAAGGCGAGTTGATCGACTTCATCCACGAGGCGCATCGGCGCAAGATGAAGGGCATCATCATCAATGCCGGCGGCTATTCGCACACCTCGATCGCGCTGCACGACGCCCTGCTCGCGGTGCAGATCCCGACGGTCGAGGTGCATGTGACCAACATCCACGCCCGCGAGAGCTTCCGTCACCACTCCTACACGGCACGCGCGGCCTTCGCCTCGCTCTGCGGTTTCGGCATCGAGGGTTACCGTCTCGCCATCCAGGGCCTTGCCGCCAAGCTTGCCATCAAGCCCAAAGCCTGAAGCCCCCTCATCAAACAGAACATTCGGATCAAAGAACATGGCGCGCCAGCCAGACGACAAAGCAGCCGCAAAGTTTTCCAGCGAGGATTCCGCGCTCGTCCGCGAGCTTGCTCTGCTGCTCGATGAGACCAGCCTCACCGAGATCGAGATCGAACGTGCAGGCCTGCGCCTGCGCGTCGCCCGCAACGTCAGCGTCGCCGCAACCATGCCGGTGCCGATGGCTGCCGCTCCCGCCGCCCTACCGGTCGCCTCTGCCGCGCCTGCCGCCGCCGGACCCGACCTGTCGAAGCATCCGGGTGCGGTCAGCTCGCCTATGGTCGGCACCGCCTATTGGGCGCCCGAGCCCGGCGCCAAGCCGTTCATCGAAGTCGGAACCAAGGTCTCGGTCGGACAGACGCTGCTGATCATCGAAGCCATGAAGACCATGAACCAGATCCCCTCGCCGCGCGCCGGCACGGTGACGCAGATCCTGGTCGAGGACGGCCAGCCGGTCGAGTACGGCGAGCCGCTGGTGATCATTGAGTGAGGGAGTGGCGAATAGCGAGTAGCGAATAGCTGCTCTTCCCCATTCGCCATTCGCTATTCCCCATTCGCCCCTGAGGCACCATGTTCGACAAAATCCTCATAGCCAATCGCGGCGAGATCGCCCTTCGCATCCTCAGAGCGTGCAAGGAACTCGGGATCGCCACCGTCGCCGTGCACTCCACCGCCGACGCCGACGCCATGCATGTGCGCCTGTCGGACGAGAGCGTCTGCATCGGCCCGCCGGCGTCCAAGGACAGCTATCTCAACGTGCCCGCGCTGCTCGCGGCGTGCGAGATCACCGGCGCCGATGCCGTGCATCCCGGCTATGGCTTCCTGTCGGAGAATGCCCGCTTTGCCGAGATCCTCGGCGAGCACAATCTGCATTTCATCGGCCCGAAGGCCGAGCACATCCGCTTGATGGGCGACAAGATCGAGGCGAAGAAGACCGCCAAGCGTCTCGGCATCCCCGTGGTGCCGGGCTCGGACGGCGCGGTCGGGCCCGACGATGACGCCATGACGATCGCGAAGCAGATCGGCTTCCCGGTGCTGGTGAAGGCAGCAGCCGGCGGCGGCGGCCGCGGCATGAAGGTCGCGCACAGCGAGGCCGACCTCCAGGTGGCGCTGTCGACGGCCGCCAACGAAGCCAAGTCCGCCTTTGGCGATGCGTCCGTCTACCTCGAAAAATACCTCCAGAAGCCGCGCCATATCGAGATCCAGATCCTGGGCGACGGCCGCGGCGGCGCCATCCATCTCGGCGAGCGCGACTGCTCGCTGCAACGCCGCCACCAGAAAGTCTGGGAGGAAGGCCCCTCGCCGGTGCTGGCCGCCGCCGCGCGCGCCAAGATCGGCGAGACCTGCGCCAAGGCCATGCGCGAGATGAAATATCTCGGCGTCGGCACCATCGAATTCCTGTTCGAGGACGGCGAGTTCTACTTCATCGAGATGAACACGCGCATCCAGGTCGAGCATCCCGTCACCGAGAGCATCACAGACATCGACCTCGTGCTGGAGCAGATCCGCATCGCCGCCGGCGGCGACCTGCCGGCCAAGCAGGACGAGATCCAGGTCATCGGCCACGCCATCGAGTGCCGCATCAACGCCGAGCATCCCCAGACCTTCCGCCCCTCACCCGGCCGCATATTGCAGTACCATCCGCCCGGCGGACTGGGCGTGCGGATCGATTCCGCCGTCTATCAGGGCTACACGATCCCGCCCTATTACGATTCCCTGGTCGGAAAGCTGATCGTGCACGGCAAGACCCGCGCCGAATGCCTGATGCGGCTCCGCCGGGCCCTGGACGAGATGGTGGTGGAAGGCATCGAGACCACGCTGCCGCTGTTCCGCGCGTTGGTCCGGGAAGGCGATATCATCAACGGCGATTACCACATCCACTGGTTGGAACAGTATCTGGCCGGCAAGGAACCCGCCCCGCAATAATGTTTGCCCTCTCATGGAACCCTTTGGCCTCAATCACGTTCTGAACGGTTGGGGCTTGGTTCCAAGGGGGCGTTTTGAAATTCCACTGCACATCGACAGGCCAACCGTCGTGACGGCTGAAGCCCAACGGCGGCGCACATTCTGGCAGATCCTGCTGTTTGCGGCGGGCCTTTTCGTACTGACCGGGATCAGCGCCGGCTCGGTCTATCTCGTCAACCAGGCGCGCGAGGACAACAAATGGGTGGTTCACACCCTCGAGGTGGAGAACCAGATCAACAGCCTGCTGCTGGAAATCCGGCGCGCGGAAAGCTCCGCCCGTGGCTTCCTGCTGACGCAGGCAGAGAGCTTCAAAACCGACCACGAAAAAGCCGTGGCGGGGATCGTCCCGGCGCTGGACAAGCTGACACGCCAAAGCGGCGACAATCCCGCGCAACGCGAGAACGTCGAAAAGCTGCGCGCGGCGATCGAGACTCGCCTCGGCCAGTTCGCTCAGGAAATGGAGTTCATCCGCCAAGGCCAGCCCGACAAGGCCGCCGCGTTGATCCGCGAAGTCGTGTCCACGGACGCCACGGCCGCAATCGCCAAGATTGGGAACGGCATGATCCAGGAAGAGGAACGGCTATTTCGGGTCCGCTCGGAAAATGCCGACCGCAGCCAGACCTTCGCCGCCTCGATGACCGGCATCGGCTCAGGTCTCGTCGTGGTGCTGGCGCTGATCTCGACCTGGCTGGTACGGCGCTCGGCCCGCGCCCGGGACGACGCCGAAGCGCGCCTGCGCGATGCCAACGTCAATCTGGAATCCGTCGTCGACGAGCGCACGGCGGACCTGCGCGAGGCCAACGACGAGATCCAGCGCTTCGCCTATATCGTCAGCCACGATCTGCGCTCGCCGCTCGTCAACATCATGGGCTTCACCAGCGAGCTCGAAGAGCTCGGCGGCGACATCTTCCGCCGTATCGGCGGCCTCGCTCAGGTCTCTGCGAACGGTGCGCCGCTGGCCCCCGCCGGGCCGGGCGAGATCGTGCTCGAGGGCGCCGACAAGCAGCTGTCGGAGGATTTTTCCGAAGCACTCGGCTTCATCAAGACGTCGATCGCCAAGATGGACCGGCTGATCTCGGCCATCCTCAACCTCACCCGCGAGGGACGGCGCGAATTCCAGCCCGTCAAGGTCGATACCGGCGAGTTGATTGGGGCTATTGCCTCGACGATGGCACACCAGGCGGCTGAGGCACAGGCTGAAATCCGGATCGAACCGCTGCCGGATATCGTAAGCGACCGGCTCGCACTCGAGCAGATCTTCTCCAACCTGATTGACAACGCCATTAAGTATCTGAAAAGCGGCGTGCCCGGCGAGATCAGAATCCGCGGGCGCACCAAGCTCGGCTACGCTATCTTCGAGATCAGCGACAATGGCCGCGGGATCGATCCGAAGGACCACCAGCGGATATTCGACCTGTTCCGCCGGGCCGGAACCCAGGACAAACCCGGCCAGGGCATTGGTCTTGCGCATGTGCGTGCACTTGTGCGTCGCCTCGGCGGCACCATGTCGGTATCATCCGAACTTAACGCGGGCAGCACCTTTACGATCACGCTGCCGATTGCCTGGAATGTGAACAACCGGAACTCTGATCGATGACCCAGCCTGTCACCATCATCATGATCGAGGACGACGAGGGCCACGCCCGCCTGATCGAGCGCAACATCCGCCGATCGGGGGTCAACAACGAGATCGTCTCCTTCCAGAACGGCACGGACGCGATGATGCACCTGTTCGGCGCCGACGGCTCCGGGCTCGTGCAGAAGGGCAACGCGCTCCTGATCCTGCTCGACCTCAACCTGCCCGACATGACCGGGATCGACATCCTCAGGCAGATCAAGGAGAACAAATATCTGAAGGCCTCGCCCGTGGTGGTGCTGACCACCACCGACGACAGCCAGGAAATCAAGCGCTGCTACGAGCTCGGCTGCAACGTCTACATCACCAAGCCCGTCAACTACGAGAATTTCGCCAATGCCATCCGGCAGCTCGGCCTGTTCTTCTCGGTCATCCAGGTCCCGCCCGCCGCCCCATGAACCAGCGCACGCCCACCCTGCTCTACATCGATGACGACGGTGCACTGGCGCGCCTGGTCGATCGCGGCCTGACGCGGCGCGGCTACAAGGTTGTCCATGCCGCCAGCGGCGAGGAAGGTCTGGAGCGCATCCGCCGTGCCGGGGCCGACGGTTGTATCGATGTCGTGGCGCTCGACCAGTACATGCCTGGTCTCGACGGGCTGGAGACGCTGGAGCAGATCATGGCGATCCCGGGCGCCCCGCCCGTGGTGTTCGTCACGGCCTCGCAGGACTCCAACATCGCGGTCACCGCGCTGAAGGCTGGCGCGGCCGATTATCTCGTCAAGGACGTCACCGGCGATTTCATCCCCCTGCTCCACGTCGCTGCCGAAGGCGCGCTGCGCCAGGCCGAATTGCAGAAGGCGCGCGAGGAAGCCGAAGCCGAGATCCATGCCTCGCGCGACCGTTACGCTGCGCTGGCCGCCGAGCGCGAGATGCTGCTGCGCGAGGTCAATCACCGCGTCGGCAATTCGCTTCAGATCATCGCCTCGCTGCTGCATTTGCAGGCCAGCTCCGCCGCGCAGGACGAGGTCAAGGCGGCGCTGACCAATGCGATGGGCCGGGTCGCCGCGGTCGCGCAGGTGCACCGCCGCCTCTACACCTCGCAGGACCTGAAGAGCGTGGTCCTGAACCAGTATCTGGACTCGCTCCTCGAGGATCTCCGCCGCTCGGCCGAAGGTAACCGGATGTCTCGCCTGACGCTGAAGGCCGAGCCGATCGAGATCGACCCGGACCGCGCGGTCGCCGTCGGCATCATCGTCAACGAGCTGGTGATGAACGCGGTGAAATACGCCTATCCCGACGGCGCCGGCCCGATCCATGTCGAGCTGAACGCCTATGGCGACGATCTCCTGCTGTCGATCACCGACAACGGCGTCGGCGACAACGTCAAGGCCGATCCGCGCTCCACGGGCATGGGCCAGCGCATCGTCGCGGCTATGGCCTCCAAGCTCGACGCCTCGGTCGAGCGCGATCCCACGCATTCGGGAACCCGGATTGTGCTGAAGTTCGGTCGCGTGCCCCCAAGCCTCGGCAAGCCCAGCACCGCCGCCGCGGGCTGAGCTGGCGCTCCGCTGCGCCCCATCGCAACGACATCGCGATCCTGCTATGATTGCGCACCATGACTTCGCGCGACTCCGCTTCGTCTGAAATCACCCCGGCCGTGCTGCTGCGCGCCTACGCCTGCGGTATCTTCCCGATGGCGGAAAGCGCCGACGATCCGACCCTGTTCTGGGTCGAGCCGGAGCTACGCGGCGTGATCCCCCTCGCTGGATTTCGCATCGCCTCGCGGCTCGCACGCACCGTCCGCTCGGATGCGTTTCGCGTGACGGTCAACACCGCATTCAAGGCGACGATCGCCGGCTGCGCCGCGCCGCAGGAAGGACGCGAGGACACCTGGATCAACAAGCGCATCCGAGACCTCTATGGCGGCCTGTACGAGCTCGGCCATTGCCACAGCGTCGAGGCCTGGCAGGGCGAGGACCTCGTCGGCGGACTTTACGGCGTCAGCCTGGGGCGGGCGTTCTTCGGCGAGAGCATGTTCCACACCGCACGCGACGCCTCCAAGGTCGCGCTGGTGCATCTGGTCGCGCGGCTCATCCATGGCGGCTTCGAGCTGCTCGACACCCAATACGTCACCGAGCATTTGAAGAGCTTCGGTGCGGTCGAGATCTCGCGGCGGCGCTACACCGCGCTGCTCGACAAGGCGCTGGCCGGCGAGCCCGGCGATTTCCTCAGGCTCGCGTCCGGCGACGCCATCCCGGGGGCACGCGCCCTCGAGATCATCGCCGCGCGGCAGTAATCCAGGTTTACCGGCTGCCGAACCCGCGAGATTTGGCCTAGCGGCCAAACCCGGGAATGCCGAACAGACCCGGCCGCTGCTCCGGTGGCGGAGGCGGCGGTGGTGCCGGTTGCTGCGGCTGGATCGGCGGCAGCGGCTGCGGCGGACGCTGCTGCACCTGCTTCGGCGCGGCCTTCTTCTGTGCGGGCGGCGGCGGAGGCGGCGGCTTGGTCGCAGGATCCGGTGCGGCGGTCGCGATGGTCTGCTGCGGCTCTTTGCAGTCGGTGAGCCAGATGTCGTAAATCGGGTGCTCGACGCCGTGCAGGCCCGGGCTTGCCGCGTACATCCAGCCCGAGAAGATCCGCTTCACCTCGCCCTGCAGGGTGATCTCGTCGACCTCGACGAAGGCGTCGGTATTGGCGGCCTCCGTCGCCGGCCGTGTGTAGCAGGCGTCGGTCTTGACCCTGAGCGCGCCGAACTGGACGGTCTCGCCGATCTCCTCGTCGAAATTGATGATGCGCCCGGTGATCTTGTCGAGGCCGGAGAAGGTCGCCTTCTTGTTCACGATCTTCTGGGCCGGCGGCTCGGTGACCACCTCGTCGCCCGGCTGCAGGCTCGCCGGGGTCTGCGGCACGGCGCCGCCCGGCCCGCCCTTCTGCTGCGGCTGACGCCCCGGCGCGCCCGGCTGGGCGCCACCTGGCGGCACGACCGCCACGGGCGGCTGGTTGGGTGGGGCGACAGTGGAGCCCGGCGGCGGCGCCAGCGGCTGGCTCTCGACCGGACCGGGCATCACATTGCCCTGCCGACCCTGAGGCGGCAGCGGCATCGGACGCGACGGCAGCACGCGGCCCTGCGGCGGCAGCTCCGGCACCTCTTCGTCGTCGTCGGGGATCTGCTGCGGTTGCGGCTGGCCACGCGGAATGTTCCCGGGCGGCCGCAGCGGCGGCGGATCGGAAAAGATCGTGCCGATCTGCGCCTGCGCCGGCGTCGCAACCGTCAGTGCGGTGGCGGCCAAAAGCGCCGCAAGACCTGTCAGGGTAATGGTTCGAAACATCTCGCGCGGCTTCAACAGCGAATCGGGCTTGTTGGACATTCTATAGAGGATACCGCCGCTCGCAGGCCCTCCGGTTAACACGGCGAATACGGCGGGGGAAGGGCGGCAACCCTGCCCTTCCCGGGCCCGTCTGGCCAGAACGGCCGCCGAATGGGATAGTTGAACGCCCCCTCCCGGGGGCCGAGGCGGGCATCGCCTTCCGAATGTCCCCCGACCGGAAACACCCCAAGGTCACCTCCCATGCCCGTCGTGCTCGATCCCGATGCTGCTGCCGTCTACAAGGCCTTCCAGGACGCCGGCCGCCCGGCCTACGAGACCCTGACGGCGCCCGAGGCCCGCGCCTATTACGCGCAGGCCCGTTTTGCCACCAACCCCGAGCCGCCCGAACTTGCCCGCATCGCACAGCTTGCGATCCCGGCGCAGCACGGGGAGATTCCGGCCCGCCTCTACGTTCCGAAGGAGCCGCGCCGGCACGACGGTCTGTCGCCCGCGCTTGTGTTCTTCCATGGCGGCGGCTGGGTGATCGGCGATCTCGACTCCCACGATGTCGCCTGCCGCCAGCTCGCCGACGCGGGCGCGCTGATCGTGATCTCCGTGGACTACCGCCTCGCGCCCGAGCACAAGTTTCCCGCCGCGGCCGATGACGCCATCGCGGCGACCAAATGGGTTGCCGCCAACGCACGCGAACTCGGCATCGACGCAACGCGCCTTGTGATCGGCGGCGACAGCGCCGGCGGCAATCTCACCGCGGTCGTCGCGCTCGCCGCGCGCGATGCCGGCGGCCCTGCGCTCGCGGGCCAGGTGCTGATCTATCCCGCCACCGATTTCGCCATGACTCACGGCTCCCACAGCGAGCCCGAGACCAGCGTGCTGCTGACGCATTCGGTCATCCGCTGGTTCCGCGACCATTACCTCAACGGCGCCGCCGACATCCACGATTGGCGCGCCTCGCCGGCACGGGCACAAGACCTTGCGGGCCTGCCGCCGGCCTATGTGCTGACCGCCGGCGCCGATCCGCTACGTGACGAAGGCGACGAATATGCCGCGCGGTTGAAGCAGGCCGGCGTGCCCGTCGCCTACAAGCATTACCCCGGCCAGTTCCACGGCTTCTTTACGATGGGCAAGCTGCTGCCACAGGCAAATGTCGCTATCGGCGATATCGGCGCGTGGCTGCAGGGATTGGGATGAAAGGCCGGTAGCCCGCATGAGCGACAGCGACATGCGGGACCCCTCGCACCGAACGCAAAGAGACCTGTCCCGGATATCGCTGCGCTCATCCGGCCTACAGCGCTGATGCCCTGATTCAGATGCCTCCCGTTCTCCAAATTATCTTTGCCCTTCCGCTGCGCATCCTGACCTGGCTCGGCAGCCAAGGCACCCGCGCGGTCGCCGCCATCGTGTTCATCGCGGCGGCGGTCCCGCCGCTCGGCGCAGTGCTGCGTCCCTACCTCACCGAGGCCATCCTCTGCCTGCTCTGCATCTCCTTCATGCGGGTCGATCTGGCCGCGCTCTACGGCCATCTGCGCCGGCCGGCGCTGGTTGCAACCGCGACGGCCTGGACCACGATCGGCGTGCCGCTGATCGTGGGCCTGGTCGCGCACGCAACCGGGCTCGCGGCGCGCGCGCCCGGGCTTTCGCTCGCCTTGATGCTCCAGAGCATGGCCTCGCCGATGATGGCCTCCCCGGCGCTCGCCGCGCTGATGGGCCTCGATGCCACGCTCGTGCTGATCACGCTGGTGACCTCGACCGCGCTGGTGCCTTTCACCGCCTCGCTGTTTGCCGGCCTCTTCCTCGGCGACATGCTGAGCCTCACGCCGCTGACGCTGGGCCTGAAACTGCTCGGCATCCTCGCGACATCGCTGCTGGCCGCGACCGCCATCCGCTGGATCTTCGGCGCGGCGGCGATCCAGCGTCACAAGGCACCGATCGACGGCCTCAACATCATCATCCTCTTCATCTTCGCGGCCGCGGTCATGGGTGATGTCGTCAGCGACCTCCTCGCGCAGCCGCTCTTCACCCTCAGCCTCGCCGCTCTGTCCTTCGCGATCTATTTCACCCTGCTCGCCGTCACCACGCTGCTGTTCCGCCGCGTCGGCACCGAACGCGCGCTGGCGCTCGGACTGATGGTGTCACAGCGCAATCTCGGCCTGATGCTGGCCGCGACAGCCGGCGCATTGCCGCCCACGACCTGGCTCTATTTCGCGATGACGCAGTTTCCGATCCATCTTGCGCCGTACATGCTGATGCCGATCGCGCGGCGGCTGGCGGCGCGGGCGGATATGTCGAGCACGGCTGACGGAAAGCTGGAGGCTCGGCCGTAACGTACTTTCAGCGCGTGAGATAAAAAAGTCCAAAGAACACGGCTGCCAGAAACACCAGTTCGAGCGAGGACAGGGCTTTATCGATCGTGGTGTAGGTTCTTGGAAAGCGCCGTCGCGCGATCTGCCCAAGGCAAAATGCAGTCATCGCGAGTGTGACGAACAAGACCAAGCCGATCGACTTCGTCCACATGATCCGATGCCCTACTCCGCCCGCGCCGCGCGCCGTAGCGCCTGCGGGGGCTGGCCAAAAGCGCGGATGAAGGCGCGGCGCATCCGCTCGGGATCGCCGAAGCCGGTCGCCTCTGCGACGAGCTCGATGCCCTCACGCGAAGATTGCACGCGCTCGCGCGCCACTTCGAGGCGGAGCCGCTCGATCGCCTTCGACGGTGTCGTGCCTGTCTCGGCGGCGAAGGCCCGGGCAAAATGCCGCGCGCTCATGCCGGCGCGATCGGCGAGATCTTCGACGGTCAGCCTGGTGTCGAGATTCTCGCGCGCCCAGGACAGCAGCGTGCCGAAGCGGCCGTTCGGCGTCTTCAATTCCAGCAGCGAGGAGAACTGCGACTGGCCGCCGCTGCGGCGATGATATAGCACAAGGTGGCGCGCGGCCTCCTGCGCGATCTCCTCGCCGTGATCTTCGGTCACCATGGCGAGCGCAAGGTCGATGCCCGCGGTGATGCCGGCCGACGTCCAGACGTTGTCGTCGCGGGTGAATATCTGGTCCGGCTCGAACTTCACCTTCGGATAGCGCGCGACGAAATCGCGCGTGCGCCCCCAATGCGTGGTGGCGCGGCGGCCGTCGAGCAGGCCGGCCTCGGCCAGCACATAAGCGCCCGAGCAGACGCTGGCGATCCGCACGCCGCGCCTGGCCAGCCGCTGCACGAAGGCGCGCGTGGCCTCGCAGCGCGCAGCGTCGGTCACGCCCGCGCCGCCAGCGATGACCAGGGTGGTGATCGCATTCGCCGACTTGAAATCACGCGCCATCATCTCGACGCCAGACGAGCTGCGCACCGACCCCGCGTTCAGCGCCAGCACCCGCAGCGCCAGCGGCTTGCGGGCGCAACGCGCCGCGACCTCGAACACCGAGATCGGGCCGGCCGCATCGAGCAACTGGAAATCCGGGAAGATCAGGATGCCGATCATGGGACGATGTCCGAAATAGTGGGAATTATGCCATTTGAGACACGAAGGCAGCATGCCAGTCTCCGCCCGTCAAGCCCAACTTTGAAAGGATCCGCCGATGTCATCCCCCCTCCAGATCGGTCTCCTGATCTTTCCGCGCGTCACCCAGCTCGATTTCACCGGTCCCTTGCAGGTGTTCGCCATGGTTCCGGGCGCGACGCTGCACCTCATCTGGAAACGGATCGAACCGGTGCCGAGCGACTCCGTGCTCACGCTGACACCGACCACGACATTCGCCGATTGCCCGCAGCTCGACGTGATCTGCGTGCCCGGCGGCGGCGGCACCAACGATCTTCTCAACGACGAGGAGGTGCTCGACTTCCTGCGCAAGCAGGCTGCGGGCGCGCAATACGTCACTTCGGTCTGCACGGGATCGCTGGCGCTCGGCGCCGCCGGCCTTTTGAAGGGCTACCGGGCCGCCACCCATTGGAGCGCGATGGAGATGTTGAGCCAGTTCGGCGCGACGCCAACGAAAACCCGCGTCTGCATCGACCGCAACCGCATCACCGGCGGTGGTGTCACCGCAGGCATCGATTTCGCGCTGACGCTGGTGTCGATCCTCGTCGATCGCACCACGGCCGAAGCGATCCAGCTTCAGATGGAATACAACCCCGCCCCGCCGTTCAATTCCGGCTCGCCGGATACGGCCTCGCCCGAAGTGATGGCCCTTCTGCGGGAGCGCGGCGCGCAAAACCAGGCGCGGCGCCTCGAGGCCGTGAAACGCGCGGCGGAACGGGTGGCATAGTCTCCGCTCTCATGTCCCGGACGCGCCGCCGCGCGAAGCGCTGCTGCGCAGAGCCGGGACCCAGCAGGCGATACGGCGTGGCGCAATGGGCCCCGGCTCTGCAGCGCACCGTCGAAGTGACGCTGCGCTGCGTCCGGGGTATGGCTGGTCGCACAGCTGCGTTCCCCCATGGCTGCACTGCTGACATGACGTTGTCAGGAGCCCGCCGCGACAATCCGCATTACGCGCCGCTCCGGCTTCCCGGCCGCGCGCGCAAGGGAGGATCTGACCATGGCGCGGTACAGGCTGCATTGTGTCGGAGCGTCGGGCAATTCGTTCAAGGTTGCGCTCTTCCTCAACTGCGCCGGGCTCGACTGGGAGCCGGTCGGCGTCGATTTCGCCGGCGGTGAGACCCGCACGTCTGACTGGCGGGCTGCAGCCAACGTCATGGGCGAAATTCCTGTCCTCGAAGTCGATGGCCGGCATATGAGCCAGTCAGGCGCGATCCTGATGTGGCTCGCCGAAGCTCACGGCGTGTTTGCTCCGACCCGCCAGGAGACGTTCGAGACGATGCGCTGGCTGCTGTTCGACAATCACAAATTCACGTCAAGCTTCGCGCAGCATCGCTTTCAACGATGCTTCATGCCGGAGCCTGTCCATCCGGCCGTGCTCGCCTACTTGCGCGGGCGCACCGAAAGCGCCTTTGCGATCGTCGACAAACACCTCGCCGACCGCAGCTTCATGCTGGGCGAGCGGCCGACGATCGTGGATTTCTCACTGCTGGGCTATCTCTATTATCCTCGCGAGGAGACGGGCTTCGACCTTGCAACGGCCTTTCCTGCCATCGATGCGTGGCGCCGGCGTGTTGCCGAACTGCCGGGCTGGAAGCCGCCTTATGAGATGATGCCGCTCGGCAACTCTCCGCCGCTTCATTTATCTCTTTGAGGGACGACAAGCGCTGACTTCGTGTCCCGGACGCGGTGCGGCACGCAGTGACGCTCCGCTGAGCCGGGACCCACGCTACGGGGGTGCTCTTGGATACATGGGTCCCGGCTCAGCGGCGCAGCGTTGCACGCTGCACCGCGTCCAGGAGACGAGCCCGTCCCAACAGAAAAAGGCCGCCCGGTTTCCCGAGCGGCCTTTCCTGTCTCACGGCGGCTGCACATTCACATCGGGCGATTTCGGAGCTTCCAGACCGGGGGCCTATCTCCCGATCGAGTCCTTCCTCGGCGGCCGCTGCATCTCGGGACAGTCGCGAGCTGTTGCCCGAACCGAGCGCGATGGTTTCCCATCTCCGTAAGATGGGTTCATTGAGCCGCATCGCCCGCGTCGGCGCAACGGCCGCGCGGGCGCCGTCCCCGCTGTTCCCGTTGTCCACAGCAAGACGCGGCGGATGCGCATGCATCCAATTCAACGATGAAGAGGCTGAGGCTGGAAAGCCTAGCCAGGCGTCCAGGGCTGGTAGTCGCCGGTCGCCTTCGGCCGCTTGCCGCTGGCGAGAGTCGAGCCCGAGGGACGATAGGCCATGGCCGTGCCGGTGAGATTCGGCTGGTGCGGCTTTTCCCATTCGCGCGGCTGGTAGTTGGCCTCGGTCGGCGGCACATCGACGACGTGATGAATCCAGCCGTGCCAGGACGGCGGGATCCGGCTGGCCTCGGCATAGCCGTTGTAAACCACCCAGCGCCGCTCGAAGCCGAGGGTCGGATCGACCGCCCCGCCGCGGGTGCGATAGTAGAGATTGCCCTGCTCGTCCTGGCCGACCAGCTCCCCGTACCGCTTGGTCCAGAGCTGGGTGCCAAAAGTCTGGCCATTCCACCAGGTGAAGAACTTCAGGAAGAATTGTTTCATGCGGCAAGGGCCCTGCTTCGTCGGGCCCTGATGCCATCCGGGCGGCAAAATGTCCAGTTCGGCGGGGGCGGCTGTGCCCTGTTCGAATGCGCGGACTTGGCACCGGCGTCTGCCGCAAATCCGGCGCGATCCGTTCATGCCGGGTACAGCCGACGCGAGCGAGGCTTCCATTGACGCGCAAACCGGCGTGATCCCAGGAACCCCGGCCCTTTCATAGGGTTTGCTCCCGGGAAAGGAGTTTGATCATGAAAAGTCTGAAAGTATTGAGTGCCGCTGCAGCGGTGGCCCTCGTTCTCCCGCTGGCAACACCGAGCTTCGCACAGGGCCACGGTGGTCGTGGTGGCGGCGGCGGCGCGCATTTCGGCGGTGGCGGCGGTGCACATATCGGCGGCGGCGGTGGCGGCGCCCACTTTGGCGGCGGTGCGCGCATGGGCGGCGGCGGCTTCGGCGGCGGCGCGCGGATGGGTGGCGGCGGCGCCGCCTTCCACGGAGGTGGCGGCAATTTCGCGGCCGGCGCAGCGGTCCGTCCGAGCGGCGGCACGTCCTTCACCGGCGGCGCAGCGCGTAACTTTGCAGCGGCCAACGGCGGCACTTGGCAGGGCCGCGGCGGCAATTGGAACGGGCACGGTGGCAACTGGAACGGCGGAGGCTGGCGCCATCACCGTCACGGCGGTTTCTGGCCTGGCTTCGCGGCCGGCGCCGCGATCGGCGGGTTAGGCTCTTACGCCTATTACGGCGGCGGCTACTACGATGACCCCTACTACTACTATGGCGACAGCTACTATGATGAGCCGTCAGTAGCGGTGGTCCCCGATAGCGGCGGCGACTCCGCGGCGTATTGCGCGCAGCGCTACAAATCGTATGACCCGGCTTCGGGCACCTATCTCGGCTATGACGGCCAGCGGCATCCCTGCCCGTAACGACTCAGGTCAGGTTTGAAGGAAGGCGTCGCAGCGCTGCGACGCCTTTTTTTCGCGCATTCATGCGTCACAGCGGTGCCGCCCATGTCGGGCCGTCGCCGTCGATGATGCGTACAAATCGACCTAAACGGACCTGTATTCACCGCACCGTGCATATCTCCCCTGATCCAATCCAAAATTGACCCGACACACGATTCGCGGATATCACCAATCACAATGGGGACTTCGATCTACTGGGAAGTGTCATGCCGCGTATTCTCGTGGTTGATGACGATCCGATGGTCGGCGCGACCATCGAGGTCCTCCTCCAACGTCAGGGCTTCGACGTCACGCTTGCCGACGGTGGTGAAACAGGACTGGCTGCGCTGGAAGCGCAGACCTTCGAGGTGATGCTGGTTGACATCTTCATGCCGCATATGCGCGGCTTCGAGTCGATCCGCATCTTTCATGAGCGCGCGCCGGCTACTCCGCTGATCGCGATGTCCGGTTACGCCTTCGCATCATCCGCCTCGCCCTCTCCCGATTTTCTCCGGATGGCGCTCGAGCTCGGCGCAACGCGCTGCCTGCGCAAGCCGTTCACGCCGGAAACGCTGCTGACCACGATCCGGGAATGCCTCGCGGGCGAGAACGCGCAGCCGAAGGACAAGAAAGAAGCCCCTTGATTCCAACGCAGCGCGTCATTCTCGGTGCTGGACTTGCCATCCTCCTGATCATCACCGCAGCCTCGATCGCCCTCGACGTCAAGTCGCGGTCCGATGCGGCCTGGGTCAACCACACCGTCCAGGTGCAGAAGAAGATCTCCGATCTGCGGGTGCTGCTGCGCCGCGCCGAGAGCGCCGCGCGCGGCTTTGAACTCTACCGCAGCCCGGCCTTCAGTGCCGAATTCGAATCTGTCCACGGCCAGATCGCGCCCGCCCTCGCCGAACTCAAGCGCGGCCTGCGCGACAATCCCGATCAGCTCACGCGGCTGGAGGGCATCGAGCCGCTGGCGCTGCGCCGGGTCGAGATCGCCGCCGAAGCGATGCGCCTGCGCGCGGCGAACGACGAGGCTGGCATAGCCGCGCTCAACGGCAAGGCCGAAGGCCGCGGCCTCATGGACGCGGTGATGGGCAACCTCGACCAGCTCAGCGCGGACGAGGAGGCCCTGCTTGCCGCGCGGTCCCAGGACTCCCGCCGCACCGGCATTGTGCTGCTCGGCATCGATGTCGCGGGTGCTCTGGTGATCCTGCTGCTGGTCGTGATGGTGATGCGCGAAAGCCAGCGCACGACGGTGCAGCTCCAGACCTCGCTCGAGCAAACACAAGCTGCCAAGCAGGCGCTCGAGGCGGCGGTCGCCGAGCGCACGCAGCATCTGGTGGATGCCCATGACGAGCTGCGTTTGTCGGTCAACGTGCTCCAGAGCACGTTTCACAGCATGGCGGAGGCGGTGCTGGTGATCGACGCCGACGGCAATGTCCTGCTGTCCAATCCGGCAGCGGAGCGCATGCTGCTGCATCGCACCGGCATGAACCTGCGCAATCTGCGCGCGCTGTCGGATGTGTTTCACGGCGACGGCGTCACGCCGCTCAAGGCCGACGAGCTGCCCTCGGCGCGCGTGCTGCGCGGCGAAAAGTTCGAGGACATGGAGATGATCGTCCGCCCGCACAGCGGCAATCTTCCGCGCCATCTGATGATCAGCGGCCGGCCGATGCTGGACGGGCAAGGCGAGATATCCGGCGCGGTGCTGGTCTATCACGATGCCACCATGTCACGCGAGACCGAGCGGCAGCTGTACCAGTCGCAGAAGCTGGACGCGATCGGCAAGCTCACCGGCGGCGTCGCGCACGACTTCAACAACATGCTGACGGTGATCTCCGGCAACACCGAGACGCTGGTGGCGAGCCTGAAGCAGCAGCCCGAGCTTCAGCACGTGGCGCGGCTGATCGACGAGGCCGCCGAACGCTGCGCCGAGCTGATCCAGCATCTGCTCGCCTTTGCGCGCAGGCAGCCGCTGCAGCCGCGCAACATCGAGATCAACGCCGCGATCGCGGACATCGCGAAACTGTTGCGCCCCACCCTCGGCGAGCAGATCCAGATCGAGACCGTGCTGGAACAGGGTCCGATCACTGCGCATATCGATCCGTCCCGGCTCACCAATGCCGTGCTCAACATGGCGATCAACGCGCGCGACGCCATGCCGAACGGCGGCAAGCTGCTGCTGGAGACCCACCGCGTCGTGCTGGACGAGGCCTACGCGCAGGCCCATGCGGACGTGGCGGCCGGCCCCTATGTCATGCTCGCGGTCAGCGACACCGGCACCGGCATGTCGGTGGAGACCCAGCACAAGGCCTTCGAGCCGTTCTTCACCACCAAGGAGGTCGGCAAGGGCTCGGGCCTCGGCCTCTCCATGGTCTATGGCTTCGTCAAGCAGTCCGGCGGCCACATCAAGATCTACAGCGAGGAAGGCCACGGCACCACGATCAAGCTCTATCTGCCGCCGGGCGAAGGCATGACGGAGGCCGCCGCCGCCGTGCCGCCGGCCGAGGGCGGCGCCGAGACCATCTTCGTGGTCGAGGACGACAATCTCGTGCGCACCTTCGTCACCGCGCAGCTCCAGAGCCTCGGCTACAAGACCGTGGCCGCCCCCGACAGCAAGGTGGCGCTGGAGTTGATCGCGGCCGGCCAGCCGTTCGATCTGCTCTTCACCGACGTCGTGATCCCCGGCGGCATGAGCGGGCGCGAGCTCGCCGAAGAGGTGGCCAAGCTCCGGCCGGGCCTGAAAGTGCTCTACACCTCCGGCTACACCGACAACGCCATCGTCCACCACGGCAAGCTCGATGACGGCGTGCTGCTGCTGACGAAACCGTATCGGAGAAACCAGCTGGCTGAGATGATCCGGAAGGCGCTGGGCTGAGATCGTAGTCGGATGGGTAACCGATCCTACATGCCCTTGCGCCTCAACGCGTCGCCAGCACCACCGCCGCCAGCGTGAACACCAGCGCGGCGATCTGGCCCGGTCCCAGCGGCTCGTGCAGCGCGATCGCCGAGGCAACGACGCCGATGACGGGCACTGCCATGGTCCCGATCGCGGCGACCGATGCCGGCAGGCGGGCCAGCGCTGCGAACCAGCTGACATAGGCGATGCAGAACTGCACCACGGTCGAATAGACCAGGAGCCACCAGCCGACCGGCGTCACCTTGTCCAGATGCGTGGTCTCGACCAACAGGCCGATGATCGAGATCGGCAGGCAGCCGATGCCGATCTGCCAGGCCGCGGCCGTGATCGGCGGCAGGTGGATCGGGTACTTCTTCGAGAACACCGTGCCGACGGCAAAGCCGAGCGCGCCGCACAGCGCCATGATGATTCCCGGCAGCTTCTCGACGCTGGCGGTGATGCCGTTGCCGCCCATGATCGAGGCAAGCCCGACGAAGGCCATCACCAGCCCCAGCGTGCGCAGCACGGTCGGGCGCTCACCCAGCACCGGCCAGGCGATGATCGAGGCCCAGACCGGCATCGTATAGGCGATCAGTGCCGCCTCGCTCGCCGGCAGCCAGAGCAGCGCCAGGCCCATCAGCACCATCCAGCCGGTGACGTTGAGCACGGCGGCGGTGAGCAGGCGCGGCCAGATTCCGGGCTCGACCCGCAGGCTCTGCCGGCGAACCAGCGCCAGCGCCGCCAGCAGCAGCGCGCCCAGCACGCCTGTCACCCCGCGCAAGGTCAGCGGCGGCAGCTCGGAGATCAGGAATTTCGTGACAGGCCAATTAAAGCCCCAGCCGATCGAAGTGATCGCGAGGAACATCAGGCCGGCCGGGGCGATGCGCGGTCGCGCATCCCGGCGAGTCGAATCAAGCATGTGGGTAGTCCGGCAAAATCTGCGGTCAGCTTGGCGCGGATTCGCAGCCCAGACCACCACCTCGGCGGGCATGCCTGCCCTCACCTTCCGTAGGGCTACGTGAGTCCTGCTGACGCAATCCCGTTGCTCAAAAATATACCTGCCCTGTGAACAGCGGGATGAAGGCTCCGGATCACCACGGGATGCAAATTTTTTCAGTTGGGAATCCTTCAGGACTCACTGATACTTGCCCCCACAACAGGCGCGGCGAAGACCCCTGTTATCCCCCACAATCCACCATATTTAGTATTTGATTCAGGAACCCGCACTAGTTCTTGACGGGCGCAACGGAGAGTCCTAGCTTCCGATCCGTTCGGCGCGAGTGAGTTTGCGTCCCGCCGGCACTCCCCCAAAGGGCACCGCAAATTTCAGCTCCGCCGGCCAGCCAAAGGCAGCGGATGAGGGCTTGTCTGTCCTCGAAAGGCGGACTCTTCGGGCGCCAGAACGGGCCGGCAACAGGCTCGGATGGCATCGATAGACGTTGTGACAGTGGGGCGTTGAACGCATGTCGCGCACATCCCCTTGGGGGCGGATGGGTGTGGATATGCCGGCGGGATGGATCGATGCACGCATCAACCCATCGCGTCGGGAAAAACAGGGCCGGGTCCACCGGCTGAACTGCGGAGCCTGTCCGGCCGATGGCCGAAGGGGCGCCGCGAAACGAAATGTCGACCCGGCACGCCTGAACGGAGGCGGGACCGGTCAAACTTAGGACGGGGCAAGACGATGCGGATTGAGCGGCGCCACACCACCCAGGGACAGTCACCTTACGCCGGGATCGAATTCCGGCTGACCACGTCGGAGATTCGCAATCCCGACGGCTCGGTCGTGTTTAAAATGGACGGCGTCGAGGTCCCGACCGAATGGTCGCAGGTCGCCTCCGACGTGCTCGCCCAGAAGTATTTCCGCAAAGCCGGCGTCGCCGCGCGCCTGAAGAAGGTCGAGGAGGAATCCGTCCCCTCCTTCCTGTGGCGCTCCGTGCCCGACACCGAGGCCCTCGCCGCTCTGCCTGAGAAGGAGCGCTATGTCAGCGAGCTCTCGTCGAAGCAGGTGTTCGACCGCCTCGCCGGCTGCTGGACCTATTGGGGCTGGAAGGGCAAGTACTTCTCGTCCGACGAGGACGCCCAGGCCTTCTACGACGAGCTCCGCTACATGCTCGCCATGCAGATGGTCGCGCCGAACTCGCCGCAATGGTTCAACACCGGCCTGCATTGGGCCTATGGCATCGACGGCCCCGGCCAGGGCCACTATTACGTCGACCCCTTCACCGGCAAGCTGACCAAGTCCAAGTCCGCCTACGAGCATCCGCAGCCGCATGCCTGCTTCATCCAGGGCGTCGGTGACGACCTCGTCAACGAAGGCGGCATCATGGACCTCTGGGTCCGCGAAGCCCGCCTGTTCAAATACGGCTCCGGCACCGGCTCCAACTTCTCGCGCCTGCGCGGCGAAGGCGAGAAGCTGTCGGGTGGCGGCCGCTCCTCCGGCCTGATGAGCTTCCTCAAGATCGGCGACCGCGCCGCCGGCGCGATCAAGTCGGGCGGCACCACGCGCCGCGCCGCCAAGATGGTCGTCGTCGACGTCGATCACCCCGATATCGAGACCTATATCGACTGGAAGGTGAAGGAGGAGCAGAAGGTTGCCGCCCTCGTCACGGGATCCAAGATCAACCAGAAGCACCTCAAGCTGGTGCTCAAGGCCTGCGTGAACTGCGAAGGCTCGGGCGATGATTGCTTCGACCCCGAGAAGAACCCTGCCCTGCGCCGCGAGATCAAGCTCGCGCGCCGCAGCCTCGTGCCTGACAATTACATCAAGCGCGTCATCCAGTTCGCCAAGCAGGGCTACAAGGACATCCAGTTCGACACCTACGACACCGACTGGGACAGCGAAGCCTACCTCACCGTCTCCGGCCAGAACTCCAACAACTCGGTCTCGCTGAAGGACGACTTCCTGCGCGCGGTCGAGACCGACGGCGACTGGAATCTGAACGCCCGCACCTCCAAGAAGGTGACGAAGACGCTGAAGGCGCGCGACCTCTGGGAAAAAATCGGTTACGCCGCCTGGGCGTCGGCCGACCCGGGCCTGCACTTCAACACCACCATGAACGACTGGCACACCTGCAAGGCGTCCGGCGACATCCGCGCGTCGAACCCGTGCTCGGAATACATGTTCCTGGACGACACGGCGTGCAACCTCGCCTCCGCCAATTTGCTGACCTTCTACAACACCGAGACCAAGCAGTTCGACGTCAGGGGTTATGAGCACCTGTGCCAGCTCTGGACCATCGTGCTCGAAATCTCGGTGATGATGGCGCAGTTCCCGTCGAAGGCGATCGCCGAGCTCTCCTACGAGTTCCGCACGCTCGGCCTCGGCTACGCCAATATCGGCGGCCTCCTGATGACCATGGGTCTGTCGTATGACAGCAAGGAAGGCCGTGCGCTCTGCGGCGCGCTGACCGCCGTGATGACGGGCATCACCTACAAGACCTCGGCGGAGATGGCGGCCGAGCTCGGCACCTTCCCCGGCTACAAGAAGAACGCCGCGCACATGCTGCGCGTCATCCGCAATCACCGCCGCGCCGCGCACGGTGAGACCTCCGGCTACGAGGCGCTCAGCGTCAACCCGGTGCCGCTCGACCACGCCTCCTGCCCGCAAGCCGACATCGTCGAGCGGGCGAAGCTGGCCTGGGATGCGGCGCTCGCGCTCGGCGAGCAGCACGGCTATCGCAACGCCCAGACCACGGTGATCGCGCCGACCGGCACGATCGGCCTGGTCATGGATTGCGACACCACCGGCATCGAGCCCGACTTCGCGCTGGTGAAGTTCAAGAAGCTCGCCGGCGGCGGCTACTTCAAGATCATCAACCGTGCGGTGCCCGCGGCGCTGCGCGCGCTCGGTTATCGCGAGAGCGAGATCGCCGAGATCGAGGCCTACGCCGTCGGCCACGGCTCGCTGTCCAACGCGCCGGGCATCAACGCCTCCACACTGAAGTCCAAGGGCTTCACGGATGAGGCCATCGCCAAGGTCGAGAAGGCGCTTCCGACTGCCTTCGACATCAAGTTCGCCTTCAACAAGTGGACCTTTGGCGAGGACTTCATCCGCGACCAGCTCGGCATCGGCGCTGAAGCCATTGCGGCGCCGGGCTTCGACCTGCTCCAGGCCGTCGGCTTCACCAAGCGCGAGATCGAGGCGGCCAACGTCCACATCTGCGGCGCGATGACGGTGGAAGGTGCCCCGCACCTCAAGGCCGAGCACTATCCGGTGTTCGACTGCGCCAATCCCTGCGGCAAGATCGGCAAGCGTTATCTGTCGGTCG
Source organism: uncultured Bradyrhizobium sp. (assembly GCF_936943645.1). Lineage (GTDB taxonomy): Bacteria > Pseudomonadota > Alphaproteobacteria > Rhizobiales > Xanthobacteraceae > Bradyrhizobium. The sequence goes on from NZ_CAKZJO010000083.1 coordinate 65,178, forward strand.
AGAGCCACATCCGCATGATGGCGGCGGCCCAGCCCTTCATCTCGGGCGCGATCTCCAAGACCATCAACATGCCGAACGACGCCACGGTGGAGGACTGCAAGTCCGCCTACATGCTTTCGTGGAAACTCGCTTTGAAAGCCAACGCGCTCTATCGCGACGGCTCCAAGCTCAGCCAGCCGCTCAACTCGCAGCTCATCAGCGACGATGAGGACGAGGACGATGCGGTCGACCATCTCTACGAGAAGCCGATGGCGGCCCGTACCGCCCAGGTCTCGGAGAAGATCGTCGAGAAGCTGGTCGAGCGCATCATCGTGATGCGCGAGCGCGAGAAGATGCCTGACCGACGCAAGGGCTACACCCAGAAGGCCGTCGTCGGCGGCCACAAGGTGTATCTGCGCACCGGCGAATATGACGACGGCCGTCTCGGCGAGATCTTCATCGACATGCACAAGGAAGGCGCCGCGCTCCGCTCCTTCATCAACAATTTTGCGATCGCGGTCTCCCTCGGTCTGCAATACGGCGTGCCGCTCGACGAGTATGTCGACGCCTTCACCTTCACCCGCTTCGAGCCGGCGGGCCCCGTGCAGGGCAACGACAGCATCAAGTACGCGACCTCGATCCTCGACTATGTCTTCCGCGAGCTCGCGGTGAGCTACATGTCGCGCTTCGACCTCGCCCATGTCGATCCCAACGAGACCGGCTTCGACGCGCTCGGCAAGGGCGTCGAGGAAGGCAAGGAGCCGGACGAGGACGGCGGCCACCACGCCACCCGCCTGGTCTCGCGCGGCCTCACCCGCTCGCGGACCGACAACCTCGTCGTGATGCGCGGCGGCTCGAACATAGCCGAACTCGCGAAGACTTCGGATGGACCACGTATGGGCTTCTCTCCCCCGGAAGCGCGATCCGAGGCGGTTGTCGAAGGAGCTATAGCGCTTAAGCAGGAAGTGCATCACGACCTCTCCCCGACGGAGAAGCTGGAAGCGCTGCAGTGGAGCAAGGCCGGAAGCGCCGCTACCGCAGCCCCCACCAAGGCCGAACGCAGGGCCGAAGCGAAGGCTAAGGGCTACGAAGGCGAGATGTGCTCCGAATGTGGCAATTTCACCCTGGTCCGCAACGGCACGTGTATGAAGTGCGACACCTGCGGAAGCACGACCGGATGTAGCTGAGGCATCTCAAGCATGGCGCTCCGCGATCACAAAGTCCGGCATCAATCTCGCGAGCATATCGCACGCGTAGCATTGTTCTGGTGGTTGATCGCGGACCGTCGCGGCGGCAATAGCTTCAACATCTGCTCATTTGTGCTGCAAGTCCTTGCCAAACGGCTTCGCGGCAAGGGCAAACTACAGATAGAATTTTATAGTCCCGAGGATTTACCCGAGGGCGCTTGCGTCACGTTCAATCCCCTAACCTTGCACATCGTGAAGCGGATTTGGGACGACGCCGGCGCGGGTGAAACATATGCACGCTTCATAGTGGCTCATGAAATCGGGCATATCTTATTACACGATGGACTCGCCGTCGCATTTTCCAATGACAACGAAGCCGTTCTCAAATTCGTCGAGGAGGAAGAATCTGCTGAGGCCCAAGCAAATGCCTTCGCAGACCTATTTCTTGCGCCGGATCACGTGGTGCTCCGCTTGCGTGAACAAGATACCATTGCGGGTCTTTGCGTCGTAAGCGACGCGGTGGCAAAGCGCCGCTTGAAAGATGCACTGGCCACCAAGCATCCGCTATTCCCTCAGTATACGGGAGACGCTTGCGACAAATGCCGCAGCTTTACGTTGCTTCATATCGGAGTTCTGCTGAAGTGCGACGAGTGCGGCGACGTCACCGAGACGTAGGCGTCTAAGAAAACAAAGTCGTGGGAAAGCAGCAGACCGTTGCCACCACATCGAATCACGGCGATTAAATTTTCAGTTGGTACGGCGATTCGAGTTCTAGAGACACCAATGCCGAGGCGCGCCTCGGCATTGGGCCCGTGAAGACCAGCTAAGGTACTTACGGGGACGTCGAGAAAGCAAAGCTTCCTCTCCGTGGCACGAGCAGTTAAGCGATTCTTTCTTCGGGCGTCTAGCGGAGCCTTAGCGTTTTCTACAACGAGGTTTGGAGATGAGCGGCAAGAAAGACTATCACGTTGTTCCCAACGGAGATCGCGGTGGCTGGGACATAAAGCGAGAAGGTGCTGAACGTTCCAGTGGTCATTTTGATCGAAAGAGCGAGGCTATGGAGCGTGGGCGCGAGCTTGCTCGCGAGCACAGAACTGAGCTGGTGGAGCACGGCCGGAACGGCAGAATCCAAGACAGCGACAGTTATGGCAACGACCCCAATCCTCCGAGGGACAAGAAACACTAGCCAAAACCAATAAGCGTAGCGAAGCTTCGGGCCGCATTGCGCATTGCTACCCAGGTATCGCTACGTCTGCGCTAGCATTAGCTCGTAGGATGAACAGAAGAGCACTTGCGAAACCCATCATTTTCGAAGCAATCGATGGGTTTCGCTTCTCTCACCCCATCCGACGAGCTGTCATCGTGTTGCTCAATGCGCGATATTGTCCCGCGGACCGGTAGCTAGTGGGAATGAGTAGATTGCTTGTGGACCCCATCAATCGATGCTCGGTCACGATGGGCTGCTCCTCTCTGCCTAGCCTACGCTCTGCCGGTCAATTCAAGTCAGGACAAGGCGAGATGGCATGAAGTGTCCTCATTGCACCATTCATTTCCATGAAAACTGGTTTGCGGACTATCTCCGACGCGGGCAGGACTTGTTGAGAGACAAGTTGGGCGACGCTGCCGGTGCGTGGATGTACCGCAACTGCGTTTGTCCGGAATGCTCTGAAGTGACTATCGAAGTCACTATCGGCGCAAATCGGGAACCACTTGGGCCATGGCGTCAAATTTTTCCGATAGGTGCGAACCGAGGTCCAGTACCCGCCGAAGTGCCAGCGAATATCTCCAGCGACTACGTGGAGGCGTGCAATGTTCTTTCGATCAGTTCGAAAGCCTCCGCGGCCCTCTCGCGGCGCTGCCTTCAGAACATATTGCGCGCCACCGGCTACAAGAACAAAGACTTAGCTCGTGAGATCGAGCAGTTGCTTGACGAGGACGATCCAAAGAAGGCGCTGCCAAGCAGACTCCGCGAAACGATCGATGCGATCCGCAACTTTGGCAATTTTTCGGCTCATCCCATTGACGACAAGACCACCCTGCAGCTGATCGAGGTCGAACCGCATGAGGCGGAGTGGTGTCTCGAGGTAATTGAAGAGCTATTCGACCACTTTTACGTCGGCCCAGCGCTTGCGGCGGCAAAAAAGGCCTCGCTTAATGCGAAGCTCAAGGCCGGGGGAAAACCTGCTGCGAAGTAGGCCCGTAAGATAGGTTGGGCCCTTTGCTCAACGCATCCTACAAGCCGAATTGCCTTTGCGGTCGACCTCTTCACCCCTAAACTCCTGATACCACCGGCATGCGTTCCGACGGGCCCGGTAGCAGCGGAGTCATCTTATGCCCAAACCGGAAAGCTTCCCGATCGAGATTATCTTCGTTCCCACGAAGCAGAAGAAAGCCCTCAAGCCAGAGACCGTCGCGGAGATCGCGGAAAGCATGCTGGACATCGGACAGCAGACCCCCATTTCGGTCAAGCGCGACGGAGACCGCCTCGTCCTGGTCGAGGGACTGCATCGGCTGGAGGCTTGTAAGGCGCTCGGCGAGACGACCATTCTCGGCGTCGTGGTCACGGCGGAGTTTGCTCAAGCCAAGCCGCAGCTCGCCGAGCGACCCGAGGTCGAGGCCGAGCGCCTCAAGATGGCGCGATTGAAGCAGTTGCGCCTGGAGAAGGAAGCCGCGGAGGCATCGGCGGCTTCCTTGAGGAGCGCGGGCGCATCGCAGGCGACGCGCACCGGCCCGGCGAAGGGCGTCCGCGACAATGCGAAGGCGTCGCCCGTCCGGATGGTGAAGGCGAAGCCGAAATCACTGTCGGACTGGATCACGCAGCAGAAGGGCAGCGGCGGCCGCTATTGATGGCCGGCTTGTTGCCAGACGCAGCTCGTAGGATGGGGTGAGCCCCTCGCGAAACCCATCCTCTGCCCGCGACTGACGATGGGTTTCGCGGCCGCTCTACCCATCTTGCAAATCTCGCCCGCCTTCATCTTTCGGGAACCAAATCGCGAATCTCCGCAAGTGCCTCAAGCGCAATTGCGCAAGCGCTGTCGATGATCTCCTCTCCCCGCGGCGTCGCGTTGATCAGGCTTCTCATCTCCGCCTGATACTGGCCTTTCGCCAGGTTCAACCGGCTCAGCGCGGACGACACGACATGGTGGGTGATGGCCGGACATCGCGCGATCTCACCCAGCGCCGAACGATCATGCAGATAGATCGCGGCAAGATCGAAGGCGTCGCGCGCCGTGTAGGTCGATGCGCGATAGACCAGCTTCTTGGTCGCGATTTCCGCAGAGCGCTCCGCCGCGATGAAACGGTCGCCGAATTTCAGCTCATAGGTCGGACTGGCGATGTAGGACGGGGCGTTCAGGAAATCGATCTCACCGACGTCGCGCAGAATGAGCTTCAGGTATTTGCCCGGCCATTGCCAGCTATCGCACAGCGACTTCGTTACCGGGTTCGTGTTCGGCGCGAGGTTCTTCAAGTCGGTGCTCGAATCCAGGAAGATGTCGACATCGTAGCTGATGCGATGCCCCAGGATCTGCGCCAACGCGGTGCCGCCGCCGAACGTCCACGGTCCGCCGCCGCCTTCCAGACTATCGAGCGCGACCAGCGCCTTCTGCAGGAGGTCTTCCCACCGCGAAGGAAGCCATCTCCCTGACCCATCTTTCATTCTCGGACTCCCCGACCTGCCAGGCGTCGATGGCTTTCAATAGCTCGTCGAACGTCACGATATGATCAACGACGAGGTTATGAATGACGGAGACATCGACCTCGTCGAACAACGCTTGCACGTGCACGCGCCATTTTCGCTCGGAATTCTCGCCCTTCAGGCATGCCAGCAGAGTACCTTCGTCGATGCGTTCAGGCATCGGCGTGTTGATCGTCGTCACCGCTGCGGTCAGGTTCTCGAACGCACCTTTCAACATTCCAGCAATATGGTGCTATTCGGCGAAAGCCTCAACCGGCGCCTCGGCCCGATCGTCGACCGTCGCTGCCCGCGACTGGATAAGTCATTAAGAATGCTAGGCTTTTCAGGCGAACGCGCGACCGACCCCAGGTGCCGGGAAAGCACGGTGCCGTGGGGTGGGCAAAGGCGCCCTTGCGCCGTGCCCACGATCTTTTCCGATGACGGCCACGGACGCGTGGGCACGCTTCCGCCTTCGCTAAAGGAGCTACGGCGGACAAGTCGCTCCGCCCACCCTACGAGCTCACGGGCCTACCACCAATACGGCCAGCGCCAGCCCTCATAGCGCACATAGGACGGCACGATCGGCGGGCCGTAGGGATCGACCTTGTCGTCCTCGGGGCGATAGCGATAGCGCGGAACGACGTTGTAATCCCACGGCGTCGGCCGCAGCACGGGCGCCGTGACGATGAGGCGCTCCTGTGGTGCGCGAACGACGACGGCTTTGCGCGTCTTCGCTTCCACTCCGGATGTCGCAAGGCTGCCCAGCGCCAGGGCGGTTCCGAGCGCGAACGCGGCGGTCTTGTTGGTCATGCGTGATCTCCTTCGCGCGAAGAGTGCAAAAGGATGCCGGGCAAGGCAAGCAAATTTCGCGCGAGGTGCGCGGATGCGTGCGGCCGGTTTGGCGCTCCGCTCTATCCCCGTCATTGCGAGGAGCTCAGCGACAAAATTGCGTAGCAATTTTGCGCAGATGCGACGAAGCAATCCAGAACTGTTTCCGCAGAAGCAGTCCTGGATTGCTTCCGCCTTCGCCAAGGCTTCGGCGGACAACGGCTTCGGCGGACAAGTCGCTTCGCTCGCAATGACGGGCGGAGAGAACGGCGAACGTAGCTCGACGAACCGCCTTCCGCACTACAGCCCTACGCCGCGTCGACCTCTTCCGGCGCGGGCCCCGCCACCAGCCCGTCGAGGCCGACCATCAGCAGATCGGCGATGTGCATGAGCTGGTACAGCGGAATGTCCACCTCACCCTGCTCGGCCTGGCCGACGAAGGCCGGCGTGACGCTGAGATGTTCGGCGAGCTGGCCTTGCGTGTAGCCGCGGCTCTCGCGCGCGGCCCTGATGCGCGCGCCGATGCCGAGGCGATGCCGGGCCTGCTCGTCCGCGGTCATCATGGCGGCCTGCTCGTCCGGGCTCGCATAGCCGTCCGCGAACGCAGCTCCGATCAGCCGCTCCTTGCGCCATGCGACGCGGCAGGGCTTGCGCAGGCCGTTCGCGAACACCAGCGTGAACGCGTCGGCGATCCATGCGGAGCTGTTGAGCTGCAGCCGCGCGCCGGTGGCGGAGACATCGCGGATCGTGCAGGGCACGCTGACGCTGCTGCCGGCGCCGTTGTCGAATTCGACGAGGCCGGTGCGCAAGGTGTGATGCCTGACGGCGGCGCGATGATCGCTCATGACAGATCCCAAAAAGCATGCGGCGGCGTCGACCCCAGAGGGAGCAACGCCGCAATGACCGGGGCACGCTAGCGCAGAATTTTTCCGCGACCTCTAAACATGCCGCCGTCCGGCCAGGACCTCGCGGCTATGGTAAAGGAAATCTCACCCGTCTCTCCCGCGTCTCGCGCGGGCCGGGCGCAGCACGATCAAGACGGATCAACTGCGCCCGTCGTCGAGCAGCGCGAGCGCCCGCGGGACCTCGTCGCGGTCGGCCACCAGCACATATTCCTGCCGCGCCAGGCTGGCGCCGCTCGCGACCACGATGGACTTCTTCGGGGACAGGCCGAAGCATCCGGTCATGACCAGCTTGGCCGGCTTGGTGCCGTCGCGCTTCTTCGCCTTCAATCCGGACTTCAGCGCACGCCTGATGTCGCGCCCCTCATCGCTGCGCTTGAGGCACTTCCGGCACACCAGGACTGGCGCCGCGCGGCGCGGCCGTACGATCATCGGGCTTGCAGATTTTGCGGGCTTGTCGAGCATTGAAATCCTATAGGGGCCTTCAGCTCATATAGGGATGGAACCGCGCTCTCGCCGCTGCGCGCGACAATCGCGCCATGCGCTTTCGCGGGCCTACGCCCGCGCGCGGCGCAACGCCTCCTGCAGCTTCATCCGCTGCTTGTCCCAGCGATCCTGTTCCGCTTCGGCGCGCGCGTCCAGCGCGGCGCGGGCGGCCTCGATCTCCTCAGCGCGCGTGTCGTGCTCCCGCCTCGCTCTGTCCAGCGCCGCCTCGGCGGCGGCGACCGCCTTGTCGCGGCGTGCGCGCTCCCTGGCGCGGGCGGCCTCCTCCTTGGCGCGCGCGGCCTCGCGCCGCCGCTCCTCCTTCTCGAACGCCGCGGCAGCCTTGCGCGCGGCCTGCTCGTCGGTCTTGCGGGATGCTTTCTTTGCGGCCTTGGCCGGACGCGTCTTCGCTCGCGTCTTGCTTCTGGATTTGCTCTTGACCTTGCCTCTGGGCTTGCTCTCGACCTCGCCGAGATCAGTCGGCAGCTCGGCGCTCTCCGTGAACGGGCCGTTCGAGCCGACCGGGCGCCTGAGCACGACACCGGGCTTGTCCAGCGTCGCCGCGACGATATCGGGGTCGTCGGTCTCCGTCGCGGCGCCCTGGTGGAACAGGTTGGAGCTCGCGCCCCAGGCCTCGAGCGCCGCCTTCATCGAGGGCGCGGCCACCGCCTGGTCGAAGAAGCCGAGCGAGGTCCGGTAGGTCTTCAGCTTCCGTTTCGGCTTTGCCGGCATGTCATCCCGATTGTGGCTCGCTGTCCGCCAGCGATCATAGCAAGCGTAGACCTACGAACGCCCCAGCAGCGCATCGTATCCCTTCTCGCTGAACGCCAGCAGACAAAAGCCGTGCCCGAACGGATCGGCCAGCATCGCGATCCGGCCATAGGGCGCATCGCGCGCGCCCGCCTCCAGGATCGCGCCGGCGTTGACCGCGCGTGCGACGGCCGCATCGACATCCTCGACGACGACGTCGATATGCAGCGGCGTCCAGTGGCGCTCGTAGCGGCGGCGGTCGGCGCCGGCACCGACCGTGCCGGCCTGCTTGGTCAGCAGATAGACCGGCGCGGGCCAGCCGAGCAGCTCGACGAAATCGGTGCCGAAGCGGCGGCCGACGGTGAGACCGAAAGCGGCGGTGTAGAAGCGCGTGGCTTGCGCCACATCGGGAACGTCGATGTTGAGCAGGAAGGACATGGCGGGCTCGTCTGCGAATTGCCGCGACAACCTAGCCCGGATGGCGCGCAGCGCAACCCGGGATGATGCCGCACGCTCGCGCGGCGGCGGGTGCCGGCCCGCGCGCCTGTTCTGCCCGACGCCGCAATCTCAATTCTGCTTCACCGAACGTTCGGCTTAACCGAAAACAACAGCCTTATCAAACACATCCCTACTGTGCATGGGGTTGTTTTCGCAAAAATGCCTCGGGGCTGCCCTCACCTGTCGCGCAGGCTGAGGATATAGGCCGACAGCACATCCGCCTGCTCTTGAGGGATCACGAGGTTCGGCATGTTGCGGTGGCTGGTGCGCCAAAACACCTTGAGCGACAGCGCGGTGGTGCCGCTGCGGTCGGCGATGGCCTGGAAGCTCGGGGCCTCGTCGAAGAAGCCGGCCATGTGCGGCTCGACGGCGTGACAGGTCTCGCACCACGCCTGCGCCAGGCGATGCCCTTCGGCGATTGCGCGCGGACCGGACCTTGGAGCGCCCGCGGCGGTGTGAACGACGCTGAGCAGAAACAGCACCGACAGCGCGACGAGGACGGCGAGGCCGAGATAGATTCGAACGCTGTGTGACATCGCCAGTCTCCGCCATTGCTCCGCCGACACGCAAAGCCTAGGGCGCGCGGAGCGACCGAGGTTGATTTGCGTCAAGAGCGCCCGCCGCGCCGTTTCGGTGATATCGCACCTTCAGCTGGTCGCCGCTCCCGGCTGCCGCAGCTTTCCCTTGCTTTCCTGGTTCCGGCCCCTACGGTCGCCCCGAACGAAGCGCCTGACGAGACCTGTGATGACCGACGCGATGACATGCCCCGCCTGCAACTCCGAGCACGCCTATCAGGACCGCAATCTCTGGGTCTGCCCGGAATGCGGCCATGAATGGAGCGGCACAGCGGAGGCGGCCGCGGACACCGCGCAGGATGCCGGCGTCCGCGATGCCAACGGCAATGCACTGACCGACGGCGACAGCGTCATCGTGATCAAGGATCTCAAGATCAAGGGGTCCTCCTCGGTCGTGAAGGGCGGCACCAAGGTGCGCAACATCCGCCTGCAGGAGGCCAGCGACGGCCACAACATCGCCTGCAAAATCGACGGCATCGGCGCGATGAACTTGAAGTCGGAGTTCGTGCGGAAGGCATAGGCAGGCGGCAGCGGCGGCCTGCGGTAAGGCTAACGCCGGTTCCAGCTCCGGAACGCACAATCCCTCTTAACCCGCCGAAAAATAGGTGTAAGCTGCCACGTGCCGGGCAGGCGTTTGTAGCGCGTATCGATTTTCACGACCCGGGGCTGGCTTGCAGGGTTACCTGTTCGATTGCGTCACGTCTTCAGACTTGAGCGGCCGCCTTGTGGGGCGGCCTTCTGTTTTTGCGGCGCGGTTCTAGCGCTGCCGCTGCGCCAGATAAAACCCGCACAGCACCGTCACCAGGCCCGCGGTCTGCAACATCGTCGGCGCCTCGCCGAGCAGCAGCCAGCCGGTGATCAGCGTCAGCGCCGGCACGCAGGCCGGAAACACGGCGGCGCGGGCAACGCCGAGGCGCTGCACCGAGACCGCGAACAGATAGAGCGCGGCGGGACCGGCAAGCACGCCCTGCGCAAGCGCCTGGATCGCGTTTTCGGTGACGCCGATCGCCGCAACATGGGCGAGCCCGACAATCGCGATGTAGGCCGGCAACAGCAGCAGCGACAGCACGTTGATGACCAGCGCGGCCGAGACCGCCGAGACGCGCCAGTGCCGCAGCGCTGCACCGAAGCAGGCGAACATGAAGCCGGTCAGCACGAAGATCAGATCGCCCCGCACGCCGTCGACGCCGATATGACCGATCGATTCCGCGCCGATCACGCCAAGGCCGGCGACGATGACGAGGGCGCCCACGAGGCGCGACGCGGAGATGTGCTCCTTCAGCACGAGCGCTGCGAGCAGCAGGCCGCCGAGCGTCGCACAGGACGGCTGGATCACGCTGCCATGGCCGAGCGGGACGAACAGGAAGCCGGTGTAGGAGATCAGCGACATCACGGGGCCGCCCAGCACCATCAGCACGAGGCCCCTGCTCCAGCCGATGCCGCAGAGATCCCCAATGCCGGCGCGCAGCACCAGCGGCAGGAACACGATCCCCGACCAGACATAGCGATGCACGAGCAGATCGACCGGCGTGAAGCCGACCTTGAGCCCATGCCGCGTGCCGGCGAAGCCGAGCGCCCAGAACAGCGCCGCAGCCAGGCCGCAGGCCACGCCGAGCAGAGCCGGCGCGGCGTCGTTCGTTCGAGTGAGAGCGTCAGCGCCGCTCGTCCGCTGATCCATGAATCAAGCCTTACGTCAGCGCGTCGATCGCCTCAACCCACGCAGCCGCAGGGCTGGCCCGCAGCCGTGATCGCGGGGGGCGCCGCTCGTCACGTCCCCTCCTCGAAGACCATCCGCCATCCCTTGCGCGTATCCATGTATTCCCGCACTTGCCGGATCCGGTCGCCCGCCACCGTGAACACGAAGCAATAGTCGTTCTCGTACGGCCTGCCGCCGGGCAACGTCGCGCGCATCCGTTCCTCCACGATCACGACGTCGCCGTCGGCATACACGCCGCGGAAGGCGATATCGATGTTCGAGAACATCTTGTGCATCTCCTGCGCGATGAAGCGCGCGATCTCGTGCGGGCCCGCCATGTGGTCGGCATGATCGAGCGCGACGGCCGTGGCATTGCCCTTCGGCGCGATCCATTCAGCATCGTCGGTGAACAATGCCGCGATGCGCATGGCATCGCGCGACGAAAAGGTCTTCCAGGCGTTCAGGACGATATCTTTCGGGCTGGACACGATCCGCTCCTCCTTGTCTTTGAGGGGCGCCTTCTAGGCCGCGATGCGCCTTGCAGCTCGCCACAATCGGACTCGGTCATCCCGCAGCCCTTCCGCCCCTGCCCTCATGCGCTATGATCCGGCCATGCTGAGCTTCGACGTCTGCAACGCCGCGCGCCTGCGCCGCGATCCCCGCTATGACGGCCGCTTCTTCACGGCGGTGAAGACCACCGGCATCTATTGCCGCCCGGTCTGTCCGGCCAAGCAGCCGCTGACGCGCAACGTCGCCTATTATCCGAGCGCTGCGGCGGCCGAGGTCGCCGGCTTCCGGCCCTGCCTGCGCTGTCGTCCCGAGACTGCGCCGTTCTGCCCGGCCTGGAACGGCACGCGCTCCACGGTGGCGCGTGCCGTGAGGCTGATCAATGACGGCGCGCTCGACGAAGGCTCGGTGGTTGATCTGGCGATGCGGCTCGGCATCTCCTCGCGTCATCTGGCACGCCTGTTCGAGCGCCACGTCGGTGCCACGCCTCGACAGCTCGCCAAGACGCTGCGCGTCCAGCGCGCCAAGCGCCTGCTCGATGCCGGCGACGACAGCATGACCGACATCGCGTTTCGGGCCGGCTTCGGCAGCTTGCGCAGGTTCAACGCCGCCTTTGCCGAGCTCTACGGCCGCTCGCCGTCGAGCCTGCGCGCGGTCCGCGCGCGGAGAGCTTAGCGCGCTGCCGACGATTGCTCAGAAAAATCCCGGGCTGAGATCGAGGCCGTACGTCAGGCTGAGCACGAACACGAACAACGCAGCGGCCGCAAACAAAGCGGTATGCTTGAGAATGAATGCGCGCGGCGACGTGGTGGCAGCGACGAGTTTCTGCGCAACGGGCATGATGGCCTCCATTATGATTTCAAAAATTGGCCGCGACGATGCGGCCGCCGCATCAAGCAATGCGGTCTGCAAAACAACTGTTAAAGAGATCACGCCCGTTATGAACGGGCATACATAGCCGGCATAGTCACGCGAACTTGTTTCGCGACCGGAGTCTCAATCAGCGCACCGATGTCAATTCATCGTGCCGAGACACTGCACGGGTGGGCGCTGGCGCACAAAGCAGTTCCATCAATTCCTGCACGCGCGAGACGCGGGCAGCATCCACTTCGAGAACGCGTGTGAAGCAGTGGATCCCGCCTTTCCGCGGAACCCTCCTGCCATTCACGATATCAGCTTAGTGGGCCACGCCGACGGTCGCGGTCTTCACCTTGCGAGGGCTGAGGACCTTGGCCTGGTGGACCGAGGCGACCGTGGTCGGCGCAGCAGCCTGCTGCTCGACATGCGCGGCGCCGAGGACGCGAACCTGCAAGGGCGAGACCGGAAATCCATTGGTCTCGTAAGTCGGCAGTTCAGCAGCGAAAGCCGCGGTGCTGCCCGCGATCGTCAGGATGGTGGCGGCGATCGTCAGAGTCTTCTTGTTCATTGGTGATGCTCCTGAGTGGAAGAGTCGGAGCATATTTAGGCCCCAGTTGCTGCATTGCGACATGCTTTGTTGCATTGCAACAGCGCGCGTTATGCATGGCGATATGTTTAATGCGTCCAAGGCCTTGGGCGAATCGTGGAGACCCGCAAGATAATGCCTCAGGGACGGTACTCAGCCCCCGAGCACGTTGCCCCAGCCATCGACCCGACAGGCCTTCCAGGCCACGGTTCCAGCGCGCTTTCCCGGGCGGTCAGACACTTCATGGAACTCGCGTTGCACCTCGGCAACACCCCTTCGAAAAGCCCGTTTTCACCGATTTGCGCCATTGCGCTGCCACACGGTCCTCCGAACAATCGACGTGCTGCGTGCCTTTCCGTGCAAGACTGTTTGCGTAAGACTGTTTGCATCATCACGGTCCGGACAAGACGGGTTCGGGCAGAACCGTTTGGAGGCAGGGATCATGAACGATCGGCGGTCTCTTCTGGTAGCGGTCACTTGCCCGTCGGCCGTGCTCGCCGGCTGGCTGGCGCTTTCCCTCTCCGCTTATGCTCCAGCCCTCATCGAGAACAGCGGTGCCAATGCGGCTGCGATCTCGCGTGCCAAGGATCTCGGCCGGCTCGACCTCGCCGACGTGCCGCGCGCTGCGACGATCGAGGACGGCATCGCCTTGACCGCCGACATTGCTGCGGCCGTCGCCGCAGCACCGGCCCCGACGATCGCTGAAGCCGCGCCCGAGCCGCCCGCCCCCGCTGTCCAGCTCGCCTCAGCCGATCCGGCGCTGATCCTGCCGGTGGAGACACCGCCCGCACCGCAGATATCGCCTGAACCGGAGCCCGTCGTCAGCGAAGCTGCTCCTGTCTCGGCCCCGGAACCCGTCAAGCTGGCGTCCGCTGATCCCACCGAGATCGTGATGACGGACGAGCTGTCCCCCGCGGCCATCGCAAGCGGCCCCGTCACGCCTGTGAGCAAGGCATCCCCGCCAGCCGATACCGTCGCCGTGCTCGACGAATGCTTCGTCATGGATGCCTGCATCGACCGTTATCTCTGGGCGCTCTATCAGCGCACCGCAAAGGAAGACTCGATCAAGGTTCAGGAGCGCCGCGCCGTCGCCATCAAGCGCAAGGGCAAGACGGTCACGGTGATGCGCAGCTTCACCAAGCTGGTCGATGAGGATTTCGGCTGGAAGGATCCGAAGGCGGCCGAACACGCCGGCATGTCGATGATGGATTACGTGATCGGCGGCATGGACAAGAGCTTCAAGCAAAAGCTGTTTCGCACGCTGCTCGCCGCCGAAGCCGCCGGCCTCTCGCCCGGCATCACCAGCGCATTCCGCGACGATTATCGCCAGTCGATCGCGAGCGGCCTGAAGGCCGCCTCCGACCGTTCCTATCATGGCGGCAGCTCGCGCGGCGGCTATGGCCACGGCATGGCGGCCGACATCGTCAGCACCCAGGGGAACAACCGCGCACAGCGCTGGGTCTCGACCGAAATTCTTTGGAAGTGGGTCGATGCCAATGGCAAGGCGTATGGCATCGGCCGCCCCTATCTTGGCCGCGATCCGCCGCATGTCGGCCCGGTCGACGGCCCCGAGTATATCTCGCGTCGAGGCAACGGCGACGGCAAGCAAGTCGCCAGCGTGAAGTCCAGGAAGGTGGTGCGCGCCGCGGCCCATGCAAAGCCGCCAAAGGCCCAGGCCGCACGCGAGCAGAAGGGTCCCGCCAAACCGCAGAAATCGGCGCAATCGGCCGGCAAGCGCGCGACCTGAGACCGCTACGGCGCGCGGCTCGGCGTCGGCAGCGGCACCAGCCGCATCTCGGCCGTACCGGCGTCCTGTGTGCGCACCAGCACCGCAAAGATCGTCTCGACCGCAAGCCGCACCGCTGCCTCCATTGCCGCGCCCTTGGCCAGATGGGCCGCGATCAGGCCGGTGAGGAGATCGCCGGTGCCGTAGGGGCGGATCGGCAGGCGCGGCGTCGCAAAGCGCGACAATTGCCCGTTGGCGCACAGGATCGTCTCCACCTGCCCCGCCGCAGTATCAGCGAGCGTGCAGCCGGTGGCGACGACATCGATGCGACCGGTCCCCGCCAGCGCCGCGCACGCCGCGCGCAGGCCCTGCGCGTCAGCGATCGTGAGGCCCGAGAGCAGCTCGAGCTCGAACTGGTTCGGCGTCGTCAGGTTTGCGGCCGGCAGCAACCGGTGCCGGACCACATCCAAAATGCCGTCTGCAACATAAACGCGGCCGTCATCACCGATCACGGGATCGCAGAGATAGACGAGCTTCGCATTCCGCGTGAGCGCCCGCTCGACGAAGTCGGCGATCACGGCGGCGTTGCCGGGCGAACCGAGATAGCCGGTCACGAGCACGGCCGCCTCGTCGACGAGGCCCCGATCCTCCACACCCTTCAGGAGATCGGCGACGAGCTCGGTCTCCAGCACCCGTCCGCGCAGGCTCGGATAGCGCGGGTGGTTGGACAACAGCGTCGTCGGCACCGCCGCAACGTTCACGCCCTCCGCCTGGATGGCATAGGCGGCCGCGCTGTTGCCGACATGGCCGTGGATCACCTGGCTTTGAATGGAGATGACGAGCATGAAAGAGGTCCGTAAGGACAATCGCGCCGCGACGCAAGCGTAGCGATCATGGCGCGGCACTTTCAAGCCGGACTCATGCAGCGCCCGCACTTCAGCGTCGCGCCAACTCTCCGAGATAGGCGCAGAACATGTCGGCGAGGCCGTCGGCGTGACGCGCGACCTCGGCCTCGCTCCGCGGTGCTTCCGAAAACCGCTTGCCGATCTCGCTCAGCGTCGTCTTGATCAGCTCGCCGGCAAGCACGCGCGTTGCATTCGGCGCCTTGGGCAGCGCTTCCCGCATGAACGCTGCGATGATCTCCTCACCGGCGGCCCGCGCGTCCTGCGCCTCGGGGGCGTCGCGATAGAGCGGCGCGGCATCGCTCAGCGCAATGCGGATTGCGGCCTCCTCGCACTCGGAGTGTATGAAGGCATGGACCAGCGCGCGCAACCGCACCAGTGGCGGCTTCGTCCGGTCCGCGAGGATATCGCGCAGTAGCTCGCTGGTGCGCCGCCACTCGTCGCTCTGGAGACGGAACAGGATCGCGGCCTTGTTGGGAAAATACTGATAGAGCGACCCGACGCTCACCCCGGCCCGCTCCGCCACCCGCGCCGTGGTGAAACGCTGCGCGCCTTCCATCGCCAGAACCTGAACAGCGGCATCGAGAATGGCCGCCACAAGCTCGCTGGAGCGGACCTGTTGCGGCTGTTTTCGCGAGGAAATTGAACGGCTTCGACGCTCGGCCATCGCGCTCTCCGGCAATGCGAATAGGAAATGCGACGAATTAGTCGTATTTCCATCCGCACGCAAGCACCCGTTCCTTTCCACCTTCTGGAGAATTCGAATGACCACCTCGACCATCATATCGCTTGCTCCGCTGCTGGATCGCCTGTTCGACGAGGCCGAGGCAGCAAACGGCGCAATGCGAGCCGCCGTCGCCGACTTGTCCGACGCAGACCGGGCGCGGATGATGCGAAGCAAGACCGACTACCACGACCTGTACGGACGCCTGAAGGACGTCCCGCTCGCGGTCTCGCGCGAAACGGGAACGCTGCTCTACATGCTGACGCGCAGCTCGCGCGCCCGGACGATCGTCGAGTTCGGCACATCGTTCGGCATCTCGACGCTGCACCTTGCCGCGGGCTTGCGCGACAATGGCGGCGGCCGCCTCATCACCAGCGAGTTCGAACCGTCCAAGGCGGCTCGGGCGCGAAAAAACCTCATCGCCGGCGGCTTGATCGATCTCGTCGAAATCCGTGAAGGCGACGCGCTGAAGACGCTCAGTGCCGATCTGCCCGACACGATCGATCTCGTGCTGCTCGACGGCGCCAAGGCGCTCTACCCGGAGATCCTCGATCTGCTCGAAGGCCATCTCGGGACTGGCGCGATCATCGTCGCTGACAATGCCGACGACAGCCCGGACTATCTGGCGCGCGTCCGCAAGGCCGGAAGCGGCTACATGTCGACGCCGTTCGCCGAAGACATCGAGCTCTCCGTCCGGATCAACTGACACGGGTCGAACCGCCGCGACCAGCTGGAGCCGCTGCGCGATTCATCACGCGGCGGCTTCACGCCCGTCTTCCCCTGTCGCAGGCTCGTCACTCACATGTGATACCTGCTGCGGGCCAAAGCCAAGAGCCGCGTGCTAAACATACCTACCGCGCGGTATCTTTCTTTCGCCCCGAGCTGACCATGACCTCCACCTTCAATGCCTATGCGGCGCTCGCCCTCGCCATCATTCTCGAGGTCACGGCATCGGCCTTCCTGCAGCAATCCGCGCAGTTCACGCGGCCCTGGCCGACGCTGGCCATGGTGCTGTTCTACGTCGCCTCGTTCTACGCGCTGTCGATCGCGATCCGCGTCATCCCCTTGAGCATCGCCTATGCGATCTGGGGTGGGGTCGGCATCATCCTGACCGCCACCGTCTCGTTCGTGCTGTTCCGACAGATGCTGGACGCCGCAGCCTTCGTCGGCCTCGCCCTGATCGTCTCAGGGGTCGTGATCATCAACCTGTTCTCGCAGACCACGGCGCATTGATGCCGGAAAATCGCTACACCCGTGCCAAGCAGCCCGAGCAGGTCCGGCGCGCCCTGCTCGACCACGCCGCGGCGATCGCGATGGACCACGGCGTCGCCGGCGTCACGGTGCAGGCAGTCGCCGAGGCGGCCGGCGTCACCAAGGGCGGGCTGTTTCATCACTTCGGCAGCAAGCAAGCGCTGATCGACGGCCTGTTTGCCGATCTCCTCGCCCGGGTCGATGCCGAGATTGACGCCGCCGTCGAAGCCGATCCAAAGCGACGCGGCAGCTTCACGCGGGCTTACGTGAATGCGGTGTTCACCGGCAAAGCCTTCGGCTTTGCGACCCCGTGGGCAGCGTTGAGCATGGTCGTCGTCACTGATCCGCCGCTGCGCAAGCTCTGGAACGACTGGATCAAGGCACGCCTGAAGCGTCATCGCGCGACCGACGGAACTTCCGATTTGCAAATCGTGCGTCTGGCTGCCGACGGCGCTTGGCTATCCTATGTCACGACGGGACAGACGCGCATGAGCGCCGAGCTGCGGGCCGTGCACGCACGGCTGCTCGCGCAGACCTATCGGCGCGGTTAGCAGCAACCGGGCGGCCTACTGGCTCTGCGCCGGCTTCGGTGGACGCGGTGCGGACCGCGCGGGTTTCCTGGCGGGTTTCTTGGCGGGCTTGGCCGCGGCACCCGGCGGCGGCTCGTCGACCGACTCCAGATAGGCTGCGAGTACCTTGGCCGAGTCCGAGCTGGTCGCGTAATGGTCCTTCAGGAACCAGGACAGCGTCAGGCTGAAGCGCCCTTTGGCGAGCCCCCGCGGACTGCGATGGCAGGTCGCGCAGCCGTCAGCGAAGAGCTTCGCAGGCGGCTTGCCAGCGTCGAGATTTTGAGCGGCGGCAACCGTCGCCGTCAAGATCGCGGCGGCCGCAAGACCCATCACGGGCGCGATCCGGTCGCGCCCCGGTCGAAACAGCGATGTCAAGCGTCGTTCCCTTCGCCCCATCAGGCAGTCAGGCGGCCGACAGTTGATCGAATTCGGGCGGCGCATACGCCTTGCCGTCCTGATCGGTGATCACGACC
Source organism: uncultured Bradyrhizobium sp. (assembly GCF_936943645.1). GTDB lineage: Bacteria > Pseudomonadota > Alphaproteobacteria > Rhizobiales > Xanthobacteraceae > Bradyrhizobium. The sequence goes on from NZ_CAKZJO010000083.1 coordinate 83,348, forward strand.
TGCCACCCTTCGCTCGCCCACACCCTCGCCTTCGCCACGATGAGCAGCCGGCTCTCGCGGGCGAAACTGTACTTCGCATTGTCGCGTTCTGCGATCATCTTGTAGGCCAATTCGCGTCCCCTTGCGTCGCCCTGCACCCGGCCTCCTCGTGGCAGCGGGCTTTGGCGGCAATTCGCCGGGAGCGTGGCAATTTGGTGCCATCCGCAAAGCATGTCGCTCGCGGCTGGCATCCGCGTGCCTGCGGAACGCGATTCCTCCGGTCGCGGGCCTGATGCCTGCGACGGCCCGAACCGTCTTCATGTCATGCTGGATCGGCTGCCGGGGACCCCGGCCCGTCACATCGGCGACGGAACCGATCGTCTCACGTCCGGGCTCCGCTAATGCACGCGGATGATGTGGGGACGGCCGAGATCAATCAGCCCCTGCACCGCCGAGAGGCGGTCGTCGAGGGCTGCGATGGTGAGCAGCAAATTGTTGCGGCGCTCATCGAGCAGCCCCATCTCGGCGCCGGTGAGCTTGGCACTCGTCCGTTCCTTGAGGATCCCGTCGAGGGATTCGCGCAATCCGGCAATCAGTCCGGCCAATTGCTTGGCCTCCTTCGTCATCGAACGCTTCGCGACATTCTGGCGGCGCGTCTCCGCCTGGCTCTGTCTCATGTCATCCTCCCGTGCCCCGCTGCCCCGAGTGGATACTTACAGCTTTGGGTAGACATGTTACGATCGATGAAATCTGCCCGCGAAGAACTGACTTAAATTTTCTCGACTTGCTCATGACAGAGAAAAGCCCGGCGCGAGGGGCCGGGCTTTTCGATCGACGCTTCGGCTCTCGAGACTTCAGTGCTTTTGCCCGGGGCCGCCGGCCGGTGCACCGCCGCCGCGCGGTGCCGCATTGATGTGGGGAGCGCCACCACCGCCGGGGTGCGGCATTGCAGGTGCCGCCGCTCGCGGCGCCGGCATCTGCGCATGGGCATTCATCGGCGAACCCCGACTCACATTCGGCTGCGCGACATGCGGCATCGCAGGCCGCGCGGCAGGCGCGGCGGACAGACGCGGTGCTTCATGCGCACGCGCCATCGGCTGGGCGCGCACCGCAGCGGGGCTCGCTTGCCGTTCATGCATCATGCGTGCCTGGGCATCGCGCGGATTGCGCGTGTGCACATTGCTCCGCTCATGCGCGATGCGCTCGCTCCGTCCGGCGCGGGTCCGGTCGACCGCAACAGCCGAATCGGGTTTTGCAGCGTCACGCGTCGCGATCCCAGCGTCGCCCTTGGCGATCGCCGCGTCGCGTTTCGCGATCGCCGCGTCGCGCTTCGAGATCGCTGCATCGGGCCGTGCGTTCGCAGCGTTACGTCCGGAGATCGCGGCGGCGCCCTTGCCGCGCACGCCTTCCCGCTCCAGGGCAACCGCGGCATCGCGTGTCGCCGCGCGACCGATGCGCGCCGCACGCGGGTCGATCGTCATCCGCGTCGCGACGCGCTGGTGCGAGCTCCAGTAGCTATTCCAATGGGCGTGGCGGTGATACCACGGCCGGCCCGCATAATAGCTCGACCAGTACGATGTCAGCACGAACGGAACGACGGGCACGTCGATCTCGTCGACATAGTCGGGCAGATAGACGTAGTGGTTGCGATAGAGATACTCGAGATATTGCGACGACACCCAGCCGCGATCGTCCGAGAAGCTGACGTCGCACCAGGCATTGCCGCGCAGGCAGCCATGGATGTTGACGCGGGCACCCTCGGGGACTCGGTCGACCAGTGGAAAGCCCGGCCCCGGCCCGGCGCGCAGGCCGGTCGAGACGGTGACGATGCCCGGCGCGGCCAGTGCGGCTGTCGGCGCGAGCAGCAATGCTGTAACTAGAACGCTCCTGAATTTCATGACGTGTTCCTCCTCATTCAAGTCGGAACGCGCCAGCGGAACGGGCGTTCCGCACAGAAGGGTCTCATCCGTCAAAAGGCTGAACCGCACGCGGCGTGCAGTTCAATATTCATCCGCCGTTCATCAGTGCAACGCGTCAGCGACGCTGCAGCATCGTCATTCGATCCGCATCATGAACGCGTCGAAGTAGGACGCAAGCCCGGCAAAGTCATCGAGCGGCAGCACGCTTGCGACATATTGGTCGGGCCGCACCACGACCATGCAGCCCGCACTCCGATCGATGCCGCGCATGGCAAAGACGTCGTGGCCGCTCTTGAGGTCCGGGCAGAACATCTTCTCGTAATCGGACAAGCCGTAACGGCCCTTGCGCGGGAGCAACATGGACGGCATTGCCTCGATCGCGAGCTCGCGATGATCCTGCTGAAACACCGCGCGCAGATCGATCACGCTGTCGATGTCGGAGTTTCCGGACGTATAGCGCCGGATCGGAGATTCGGGGGACTCCGCGAGAAAATTGCACAAGCGACGAATGGCCGAGTCCGACGCTGCAGGATTCTCGGCAGGAGAAAACGCGTAGATCCGGAAACGTCCGTCAGCTTGCGCCGCATGCCCCAGATGCACCGGCTTTGCGTCCGCAAACCGGATCACCGGCGCCGAATGGAAGCGCTTGCCGATGATAAGGCCTTCTGCGAGGTGCTGATGCGAGCCCGCTCCGGTGAGGATCGACGGCGTGTAATGCGTCGCCGTGCCCGCGGTGTAGCGGCCGTGGCGGACGAAATAGTCCTGCGTCCTGGCGGCATCGGCGCCGCCGGCCTTGGCGGCAGAGGCGAGAATGCCGGCCCATTCGCGATCGAAGTCGATCAGCTCCTTGGCAACAGCCTGGCGCTCCGCCGAGTAGGAATGCAACAGATCCGGCGCCACCTGCTTGCACAACACTGCAGCAAGCTTCCAGCCGAGATTGAAGGCGTCCTGCATCGAGACGTTCATGCCCTGCCCCGCCTTCGGGCTATGGGTGTGGCAGGCATCGCCGGCTATGAAGATCCGCGGCAGGCGCGTTGCGATTTCCGCCTCCGGCACGTCGTCGAACTTGTCGGTCAGGCGCTGGCCGATCTCGTAGACCGACCACCAGGCAATCTCCTTCACATCAAGCGTATGCGGCTTCAGGATCCGCTGCGCCTTTGCAATCACGTCGTCAGCGCTGATGTTGCGATTGGCGACGCGCTCGCCGATGTCGAGTTTGGCGAGTTCGACATAGATGCGGACCATGTAGCCGCCTTCGCGCGGGATGATCAGCAGGCTGCCGTCCTTCGCCGACTGGATCAGGGACTTGAAGCGGATGTCCGGAAAATCGGTCACGGCCAGCACGTCCATGACGCCCCAGGCGTGGTTGGCGGAATCGCCGTGCAGCTCGCGGCCGATCGATTTGCGCACCGTGCTGCGGGCCCCGTCGCAGCCCACCACGTAGCGCGCCTTGACCGTCTCGACCTTGCCCTCGTTCGCGGCATCGACGCGTTCGAGGCGGACGGTCACGGCGTGGTCGTCAGGACCGGCGGCCGGATCGACCTGAAGGTCGAGCAAGCGGCGGCTGTAATGGGGCTCGAGCTTGGCCGGCGACTTGCGCATGACGTCGAGAAAGCCGTCATGGATGCGCGCCTGGTTGAGGATGACATGCGGGAATTCCGACAGCCCGTCCTCGACGTCCTGCACCCGGCCGCTGCGGATGATCGTCTCGGGCCGCCGCTCGTCCGGCTTCCAGAACGTCGTCTCGTTGACCCAATAGGCCTCCTTCAACACCCGTTCGCTGAAACCAAAGGCGTGGAACATCTCCATGGTGCGGCAGGCGATGCCGTCGGCCTGCCCGACCAGCAGCCGGTCCGGCTTCTGCTCGACGATGCAGGTCGTGATGTCAGGAAATTGCGCCAGTTGCGCCGCAAGCGTGAGGCCTGCAGGTCCGCAGCCGACGATGAGGACATCGACCTCATCAGGCACAGCGCCTTGCGCACCCGAGACCCGAACACGCTCGGCAGGATCGGCAGGATCGGCAGGATCGGCAGGATCGGCAGGATCGGCAATCTCCGGGTCGCCCGGCTGAAATCCATTCAGATGGAATTGCATGAGCACCTCTCCCGCAACGACTTCTTCGATATTGATCAGTATGCTGACTATCAGTATACTTGTCAACAATCCGCGCCGTCCTTGTCGCAACGGAGAATTCGGTGAAAGACAACAACGACATGCCCGGGCATCTGGCGCGCCGCTTCCAGCAGATCGCGGTCGCGGTGTTCCTGGCCGAGGTCGAAGGTGCCGGCTTCGACCTGACGCCGGTGCAATACGCCGCGCTTGCGACCATCAAGGCCAATCCGGGGCTCGACCAGGTGACGCTCGCAGGATTGATCGCCTATGATCGCACCACCATCACCGGCGTGATCGATCGCCTCGTGCAGAAGGGCCTGGCCGAGCGCCGCGCCTCCAGCCGCGACCGCCGCGCCCGTGAGCTCGAGATCACCGACGAGGGCCGGCGCACGCTGCGCAAGATCACGCCGGCCGTGGAGTCCGCCCAGCGCATCATGCTGCGCGGCCTCAGCGCGAAAGAGGGCGAGGAGTTGATGCGGCTATTGCGCAAGGCGATTGCCGCCGGCAACGATCTGAGCCGGGCGCCGTTGCGCGACGTTCAGGCGTGAACCGGTATCCTTGTCCGTAATTGTCGCAGGCCTGCGAAACCAGGAACTAACTTTCGGCTGCTACGGTCGGCAACATTCTGCGCTTAACGCGCGATTAACTTTGTCGTTCGGGGGTTTCGGATGTTCAGGTGTCTCATCGCGGCGGCGGCCATCGCGCTCTCTGCCGCTCCTGCGCTCGCAAACGGCCATGGCGGCGGCGATGCCCCTCCTCCGCCCAAGCCCGAAGCGACGACCGCGCCGGCAAAGGTGGTCATCACCAAGCAAGGTCCCAAGCTCGTCGATCTCAAGGGCATGACGCTTTACACTTACGAGCGCGATACCACCGGAAAGACGTCGAACTGCAACGGCAAGTGCACCGAGAGCTGGGTGCCGCTCGCCGCGACGGCCGATGCCAGGGCCGTCGGCGACTTCACCGTGATCAGCCGCAACGACGGCAGCAGGATGTGGGCGTATCGCTATCGCCCGCTCTACACCTCGCCCGCGGACAAGGCGCCGGGCGATGCCAACGGCACCGCCACCACACTGCAATGGCGCGTCGCCCGGCCCGAAAACTAGGGCGCAATTGTCACTGGTTGTTGTGCCCGGTCGGGCCGGCCAGTTCGGTCGGAACGGGCGTGAAGACCGGCATATCCGCGCTCGGCTGAAGCGGCTTGATCTCGGCATTCACAACCACGGGACCGGTCGCGAACCAGAGCGCCGCCACGGCCGCGATCGCCAGTCCCGCTGCGAGCGCCGCAATCTCCTTCATTTCCTTGTCCCCAGCGATCAGTTGCTGAGAATGACGCCATGCTGGTGGCGCGAGGGATGATCGGCATCGACCAAAGTGTTCGGATCGGTCGCGATCACCGCTTCCGGTAGCGGCATCGGCTCGAGGCCGGCGAAGCGGCGATAGATCGCGCCCATGACGGCCCCGCAGAATGCCGCCGGCACCACGAGAAGGGCAAGCAGCGGCACCGCAAACGCGAGCAACAGCGCACAGGCGAAGGCTGCCACGCCGCCGATCGCCGCATATTCCCACGCATTGCGACGGCTCGAAGCTCGCGCGACGTGGTGAACGCAGAGCATGAAGATGCTCGAAGGAATGACCGAGATCACCATCATGACCATGAAGGTTTGCGCCGGGATCACCGCCGCGAAAATATGCGCGGTGCTCTTGTCACCGAAGCCGTTCATCAGCAACGGCACCAACGTGTAGGGCAGCAGAGTTGCGAGCACGGTCGGTATCAGTGCGGCGATCACAATGCCTGCGAAGGACGAGCGGACCCGGACCGGCCCGTTGAACACCAGCGGCGGCGTCCCTGATCCATCGGCGGCGGAAGACTGCACGGCTGCGCGCGCAACCGGGCTCAGCCCGGCGAATTGGCCGTAAAGGAATCCAGCGATCATTCCCGCGATGGTCGGCACCAGACCGATCGTCATCACCGTGCCGTCGCCGGGCGCGGCCAGCTGAATGTGGTTGCGGATGGCAATGCCGTAGCTCAAAGCCGCCATGACGCCGCCCATCAGGCCATAGGCAAGCCGGCTCGAGACAGTCCACTGCCGCAGCACGATATGTCCGGCGAACAGCAAGGCCGCGTTCATCGCCATGCGGCCGGCATACGACATCAGGATCTGATCCGGCGCCGGCACGCCGACGGGATCGGTCAGCTGTCCTCCCGCGAGAGCGAAGACCAGCAGCACGGCTTCGACGATGGCCAGCGGAATCAACGCGGCGAACAGCGCGCGCGGCGAATTCTTCACGAGATACATGCGAGCAACCCCTTGCTCGCTGCACGCTAGGCGCGAGACGTTAGGGACCGTGCAAAGCAATAACTAAAATTGTCGCAGACCAGGACGCTGGTCGGCTCATGCGCGCGCCGCCTTACCCACGCCAGCTGCCACCCGCCTCGGCCCGCGCGCTCTGTCCGGGCGGAAGCACCACGACCATCGAATTGAGCTTCACCCGGTCGTAGAGATCAATCACGTCCTCGTTGCGCATCCGGATGCAGCCGGACGAGATCGCCTGCCCGATATATTCGGGCTGATTGGTGCCGTGGATGCGGTAGAGCGTGTCCTTGTTGCCGACATAGAGATAGATGCCGCGCGCGCCCAGCGGATTGGCCGGGCCGCCGGGAACACGCGCCGGATAAGGTCCCAGCCGCGCCTGGATATCTGCCGTCGGAACCCAGTCCGGCCATTCCGCCAGGCGGCCGACCCGCGCGACGCCCGAAAACGCCATGGCTTCCTCGCCGACCGCAACGCCGTAGCGGATCGCCTTGCCGTCCGGCAGGACGTAATAGAGGTAGCGGGCGTCGGTATCGACGAGGATGGTGCCCGGCTGCTCCTTGCGCTGGTAATCGACGACGTGACGAAGATATTGCTCGGGCACGTTCGCCTGGGCGTAAGGCGTATGCGCGAGCAACTGCCGGTCGCGCGGCGTCATGCTCGCGTCGGTCGACGGCGAAAGCGTTGCCTGCATGCAGCCGCCCAGCGGCAGCATGGCAACAGCGAACAAGGCAATTATGAATCTTGGCACCGCCGGCCCCCGATAGCGGATAGCAGCACCCCCAGCGTCGCCAGATGCTGCCCAAATCGTGCTGAAAACAAGGCAACACGGAACAATTGCGCGTGTTCGCCCGGTCGGGTTCCATCACCACAAACGGCGGAAGAGCGTCGCATCATCTCCATCCCCTCGCCTTGCTTTGGTCAAACCCGGCTGGACTCGTGCGTCTTTGGGTCGGGCTCATCCGTTTGGGTGGGTTCACTGCAACAGATCGGCTCGCGCCAATGCGGACGACCAGGACTTAACACCCGGGCTTCAAGCGCCTGGGCCTCAGAGGAGCTGCGATGCTCGCGACGCTGAACCCCAAGCAAATCGTCGATGAGATCGTGAAGGACACGGTCAAGGACAACGATCCGCACGACGCGATTCAGATCTCGCCCGACATTGTGCTGGCCTCACGCCCGATCAGTGTTGCGCCCGCGCTGGCGCCCGACGTCGCGCCGCGACCTGAGCCGAAATTCGCGCCGGAGCCGAAGGCCTCTCTGGAGCGCAAGATCTCCGTGGAGCCGAAGTTCAGTCCTGTTGCGGAGCCGCAGCCGACGACACCGCCCTCGGTCGACACCGCCATACGCGTCGCGGCGAACGAGGGTCGTGGCCCGCAGAAGCGATCCGCCGTACGCAAGTGGCTGCGCGGTGCGTTCGTCACGTTCCTGTTTGCCGGATCAAGCGCGGCCGCCACGATCGCCTGGGAGCAGCATGGCGACAAGGCCAAGCAGGTGCTCGCCGAATGGACCCCTGCATTGGCATCGCTGACGTCGCTGCTGCCTTCCACAGCGCAGACTGCGCCGGTCGCCGTCGCGCAAGCTTCGCCGCCTGCGGAGCACGCCGCTCCGCCGGTGGCACAAGCGGCTGTCGAGCAAGCGGCAGCTGAACCCGTCGCGCCGCCCCCGGTTCAGGTTGCGGCCGCCGCGCCCGCGGCGACAGCATCGGATGCCGCGCAGTCGGTGCAATCGATGACGCGCGACCTCGCCGCCATGGCGCAGCAGATCGAGCAGCTCAAGGCCAACATCGCCGAGCTGAAAGCCGGACAAGAGCAGATGGCGCGCGAGATGGCCAAACCGCCGGCGCCGAAACCGGTTGCCGATGCGAGGCCGGTTGATCCGCGCGCACGCGCCGCTGCGCTGCCGCCGAAGCCTGCGGCGGCGGCGCCGGTTCACAAGCCGAAGCCGGTTGTGTCGCGCACCTACATGCCGGCCTATTCGCCGGCACCGCTCGCGCCTCCACCGCCGCCTTCACAAGCTGCCGCGATGCCGCCGCCACCGGCCACCACGACTCAAGCCGTTGCCGATGACGACGGACCCGTCGTACGTCCGCCGATGCCGCTGCGCTAAACCGCTCAACAGCACCCGCCTACGCTGTCCGGGTCGATGTGATGCGTTGAGTCCGGGCAATTACGGAAAGCGATGCGCAGATCATTTCCCGCTCATGAGAAAAGGCCGTCGGGATCTATGCCGGCGGCCTTCTCTTGCAGCTGCCGGTTCCCGGAGCCCGGTTCTGCTGCAATTCCATGCCTTATGATCGCGCCGACATATTTAATTAAATGTTAATGCGCTCACACCCTGCACATCATTTCTGCGCCATAAGCACAGAGATTGCGCGGCCCGTTCACCCCCTGGATATCGACTCAGTGGTAGCATCCGACATGCGTTGAGACTTCCACCGAAGCTCAGCTCCTCACATCGGGGAATTCGGATGCCTTACTACTCCTTCGATCTTGTGGTTGGTGAAGAGTTCAGGAACCAGGGCGGAATCATTCTCGAGGACATCGAGGTTGCCTCCGATCGCGCCGATCAACTGGCCTGCGAGCTGTCACAGGTGAAGCCGGAGCTGCAGCAGAAGGGTTGCGCGGTGCGCGTCACCGATCGCGATCACAACGAGATCTATCGCACGCCGCTCGATCCGGTGCCGGCCTGGCGCCGCTGACTATTCGTCCAGCGCGGGCGGCTCGAACCAGTTGGTCAACGACAAGCCGCCGTCGACGACGAAGGACGCGCCGGTAACGTAACCGGACAGCTTGTCCGACAGCACCGTGAGCGCCATCGGCGCGAGGTCACGGGCCTCGCCGAGACGCCCGAGCGGAATGTGTTTCGCCAAGGAAGCATCCGCAACGAACCCGCCGGCCGCGATCGCGCCAGGCACCAGCGCGTTGACGCGGATGCCGTAACGGCCAAACGTCTTGGCCAGCTCTTTCACCAGCATCGCCATCCCCGCCTTCGCCGTCGAATAATGCGGCAGGTTGCGCGGTGTGCCCGCATGCAGCGACGTGAGAAACAGGAACGAGCCCGGCCGCTTCGCCGCGATCAGCCGCTTGGCGAGTTCGCGCGCCAGGTGGAAGCCGGCATCGAGATTGACGGCATGCATCTGCTGCCAGGTTCTTCGATCGACCGCGAGCGCATGATCTGCCTCGCGCCGCGGCGGCGATGCGCTGTGAACGAAATGCGTGATCTCGCCCAATGCAGCGTTCGCGGAGGTAAGCAATGCGTCGCACGCCTCGAGCTCGGCGAGGTCGCCGACCCAGGGTACCGCCAGTTCAGGCTTCGCACAGGCCGCGATCGCGGCCGTTACCCGCTCGGCGCTGACGTCTGCGAACACGGTCCGGATGCCCTCGCCGACCAGGGCCTGCGCGATCGCGCGGCCGATGCCGTTGCCCGCGCCGGTCACGAGCGCCGCGTCACGGATGGGATCGAACGGCGTGCTGAACAAGCTCATGTCGCGCTCCAAGGCCGGGATGCGGGCCACAATAGCGCACCGCAGCGAGGAGCGACAAATTCGCCCTGGTACCATTGCGGAGCCGACCGCCGGACGCTAGCCTCCCAAAAAAATCGGAGGAGATACCAAGGATGCGCTACGGTTTCCTGATGGCTGGCCTGTTGCTGATCGCCGCTCCGGCCCAGGCCGAGGACCACCCACGCTCGACCTATGTGACGCTGGTCTTGCAGGCCTTCGCCGCCAAGGTCGAATGCCCGGGCACGGACGTCGTCTACCAGGATCTCGTGCAGAAGGCGGAGCAGATGCACCTGCCCGAGGGCACCACCGAGAAGGTGCGCAAGGCAATCGCCTGGATGCACACCGGCGGCAAGATGGGCGAGAAGCAGGACGACGATTTGATGGCCGAGGTTGCGGTGGCGACCCAGGCAACCGATCTCAACCAGCGCCGCCTCGGCATGCCGACATGGTGCGAGGCCCAGAAGACCAACCTTGCCGGCCTGATCCGCGCCAAGGGCGGTTAGCAACAAATGGCCGTCGTTTCGTTAAGCACGCCAAAAGGAACCCCGGCAACGGCCAATAATCGTCACATTCCTCGCCAGCATGCGGGCGTCTTCGAACAGGAGAAGCCCATGCGGATTGCTCACCTCGTTTTCACCGCTGCGCTCGCTGCCGGCGCGGCGCTGGCCACCCCGGCACTGGCGAAGAACTCCGGTGCCCAGAAAGCGGAGGACAAAGCAGCCGCGTCGTCCGCGTGCAGTGCCTACCAGCAGGCGCCGGACGGATCCTGGGAGCCGCTCCCGTGCAAGGAGACGGGTGAGCATGGCCAGCCGCAGACGCAGCACAAGTCCGGCGTACGTGACACCGATCAGGGCGAGCGCTGAGCCGCCAGCGCCGCGGGAACTCTCGGGTTCCATCCGCGTTAAGCCGTTGGCTTGCCACGGTGCGTATGATCGTTCCATACCGTGGACAGGGCCGAGGAGCGGCCCTTGGAAACGCCAACCCCGCGAGCGCTCGTGGATTCGATCGAGTTTGAGGACCTCCAACGCCGTCTGAAGGCGCTGGAGGAGGAAAACGCCCGCCTGAAGGCGCTCGGGGCAGCCGACCAGACCCTGCGCCGCCAGGCCGAATCCGCGCTAGCCGAGAGCGAGGAGCGGTACCGGACGCTGTTCAACTCGATCGACGAAGGCTTCTGCATCATCGAGTTCTTCGATGGGCCGCATGGACCGCTCAGCGACTACGTCCACGTCGAAGCCAATCCTGCCTATACCCAGCACGCCGGCATTCCCGATGTGGTCGGCCAGAAGGTCCGGGAGATGGTCCCGGACGAGGCCGATGGCTGGGTGGAGCTCTATCGCGGTGTGCTGCTGACGGGCCAACCGATCCGCTTCGAGCGTGAGCTGGTCGCCACCGGCCGTCATCTCGAACTCGCCGCCTTTCGTGTCGAGCCCGCGAGCCGCAAGCAGGTCGCCGTACTGTTTCAGGACATCACGCCGCGCAAGCGCGCCGAGCGGGCCCTGCAGCAGCTCAACGAGACGCTCGAAGCGCGCGTGGTGGCGGCGCTGGCCGAGCGCAAGCTGATGGCCGACCTCGTCGAGGGCACCGATGCCTTCGTCCAGGTCGTCGATCCGGACTTTCGCTGGCTTGCCATCAACGGGGCGTCGGCGCGCGAATTTCACCGCATCTACGGCATCTTGCCGAAGGTCGGTGACAACATGCTTGAGCTGCTTGAGGATCAACCCGAGCATCGCGACGCCGTCCGCGCCGTCTGGTCACGGGCCCTCGCCGGAGAAGCGTTCGTCGAGATCGCCGAGTTTGGCGCGCCCGGGCGGGCCCGCCGGTTCTATGAGATGCGCTTCAACTGCCTGCGCGACGGCAGCGGCCAGCCGCTCGGCGCCTACCAGTTCAGCTACGACGTCACAGATCGCCTGAAGGAGCAGGAGCGGCTGCGCGAGGCGGAGGAAGCGCTGCGGCAGTCGCAGAAGATGGAGGCGGTCGGCCAGCTCACCGGCGGTCTCGCGCACGACTTCAACAATCTGCTCACCGGCATCATTGGCTCGCTGGAATTGCTGCAGGTCCGGCTCGGCCAGGGCCGCATCAAGGACATCGACCGCTATGTGACGGCGGCGCAAGGCGCCGCCAAGCGGGCGGCCGCACTGACGCACCGGCTGTTGGCCTTCTCGCGGCGCCAGACGCTCGATCCCAAGCCGACCGATCTGAACCGCCTCGTGATGGGCATGGAGGAGCTGGTCCGCCGTACGGTCGGTCCGGAGATCGCCGTGGAGGTCGTCACAACAGGCGGAATGTGGGCGACGCTGATCGATGCCTCACAGCTCGAGAATGCCCTGCTCAACCTGTGCATCAACGCCCGCGACGCGATGCCCGGCGGCGGCCGGCTCACGATCGAGACCGCCAACCGCTGGCTGGACGAGCACGCCGCCGCAGAACGCGATCTCAGTCCCGGCCAATACGTCTCGCTCTGCGTCACCGACACCGGCGTGGGCATGACGCCCGAGATCATCGCACGCGCCTTCGAGCCATTCTTCACGACCAAGCCGATCGGCCAGGGCACCGGCCTCGGACTGTCCATGGTCTACGGCTTCGTCCGCCAGTCCGGCGGCCAGGTCCGGATCTATTCCGAGGTTGGCCAGGGCACGACCATGTGCCTCTATCTGCCGCGCCATTACGGCAAGGAAAGCGACAAGCCTGCGCCACACGCCAACAGGAGTGCGGTGCGCCCAGAGGCGAGCCACACCATCCTGATCGTCGATGACGAGCCCTCGATCCGGATGCTGCTGATCGATGCGCTGGAGGAGATCGGCTTCAACGTGCTGGAAGCACATGACGGGCCGACTGGCCTGAACATCCTGCAATCGGACGCGAGGATCGACCTGCTCGTGACCGATGTCGGCCTGCCCGGCGGCATGAACGGCCGCCAGCTCGCGGATGCCGCGCGCACCACGCGGCCGGCGCTGAACGTGCTGTTCATCACCGGCTACGCGGAGAACGCCATCATCGGCAACGGCCAACTCGCCCCCGGCATGCAGGTGCTGACAAAGCCATTCGTGGTCGAGGCGCTGGCTGCCCGCGTCCTCGAGATGATCAAGGACGGAACCGACCGGTCATGAAAAGATCAGCTGTGGGCGGGCCCGCGCATGATCTTCATGGCGTCGGCGATGTGGCGCCATTCCTTGGCCTCGTCGGCCTCGCCGCGGCCCTCGCAGGCCTGGGCCTGTTCGGCAGCCTTCGCGATCGCAGCAAAACCGTGCTGTTCGAGCATCTGCCGCGCAACGGTATGGACCTGGACCTCGGACATCATGGGCTTTTCTCCGGCTATGAGGAAACCGCGGCGCCCGGCTCGGCGCTCCGCGTCCAGGACAACGATCTCGCCGTGATCACCGTTCCGGCCGCGCCGATCACATCGGCATTGGCTGGAGCTCGCCCCCCGGAACGACGAAGGCGGCCCGCCATGCCCGGCGGACCGCCTTCTCACCCACCCCAAAGCTTGGAGTCGCCGGCCGCGCCCTTACGCGACCGCCACTTTCTTGCGCTCGAAATCGTTGGGCACCTCGATATCGACCTCGAGGGTCGAGACCTCGTCGCCGCGCTCGAGCCGCACGATGACCTTGGTCGGATCCAGCATCACATGCTTGGACACGACGGCGAGAATTTCCTCACGCAGCACGCCGAGCAGGTCGGGCTGGCCGCGCATTCCGCGTTCATGGGCCAACAGGATCTGCAACCGTTCGCGAGCGACGGGTGCAGACGCCTTGTTGCCGCGGAGAAGCCGGAGCAGACCCATGCTCATGCAGCCCTCCGTCGCAGCAGACGATCCATGAAGCCCTTGCGCTCGGTCGGCACCTGCATCGGCACGGTGTCGCCGCAGAGCCGGCGCGCCGCGTCGATATAGGCCCGCGCAGGCGCACCGTCGGCGTTCGACAGGGTCACCGGCGTGCCGACGTTGGAGGCACGCAGCACGTCCTGGCTCTCGGGGATGATGCCCAGCAACGGCGTTGCGAGGATCTCCAGGATGTCCTCGATGGTCAGCATCTCGCCGCGCGCGGCGCGCGAGGGGTCGTAGCGGGTGATGAGAATGTGCTTCTCGACGCGCTCGCCCTTCTCGGCGCGCACGGTCTTGGAATCGAGCATGCCGATGATGCGGTCTGAATCGCGCACCGAGGAGACTTCGGGATTGGTGACGATCACGGCTTCATCCGCAAAGCGCATCGCCATGGAGGCGCCGCGCTCGATGCCGGCCGGGCTGTCGCAGATCACCCAGTCGAAGCGGGCACGCAGCTCGTCGATGACCTTGCCGACGCCCTCTTCCGTCAGCGCATCCTTGTCGCGGGTTTGCGAGGCCGGCAGCAGCCAGAGGTTTTCCAGCCGCTTGTCCTTGATCAGCGCCTGCGGGAGTTTCGCAACGCCCTGCACCACGTTGATGAGGTCGAACACGACCCGGCGCTCGGCGCCCATGACGAGGTCGAGGTTGCGCAGGCCGACGTCGAAATCGACGACGACGACCTTGTCGCCGCGCTGCGCCAGCGCTGCTCCCAGGGCGGCGGTCGTCGTGGTCTTGCCGACCCCGCCCTTGCCTGATGTCACGACCAGTACCTTGGCCATTTCTGAAATCTCCTTCTGGTCAGTTCAGCGCGGTAATTCGCATGGTGTTGCCCTGCAGGAAGGCCTGCGCGGGCCGGCCGCGAAGCGCGGCGTCGATATCGTCGGCGGTCTGGTAAAACCCATCGATCGCAAGCAGTTCGGCCTCGATCTTCTGGCAATAGATGCGTGCGCTGGTGTGACCGTTCACACCCGCCATGGCGCGGCCGCGCAAGGCGCCATAGATGTGGATCGAGCCGCCGGCGACGACTTCCGCGCCGGACCCGACCGAGCCGAGGATGGTGACGTCGCCTTCCGGGAAGATCACGGTCTGGCCCGAGCGCACCGGGTTTTCCAGCAGCAGCGAGGTCGGCTTGGTCTCGGACTTCTGTTCAGGCTTCTTCGGTGCGCTCGGCTCGACCACGCAGCTGCGCCCGCCGGACAGCAGCGGGGGCATCATGGGGGTCAGCCTCGCCTCCTCCACGCCCTCGATGCCGAGCACGCGGATGTTGCGGTCCTGCAGGCTGGTGAGCAGGTGGCCGATGCCGGACTGGCTGAGATCGACCGAGGACAAATCGATCACCACCGGGCGGCCGGCAAAGAACCCCGGCGAGCGCGCGATGGTGGCGTCGATCTCGTGCAGCCAGTCCTGGACCGGAACCGTCGGCGTAAACACGAAGGCCACATAGGAGCGCCCGCGCAGGCGCACCATTTGGCGTTGAGGTTTGACTGCAGCCTCCATAGCGGCCGACTCGTTCCCTGTTATTGAATGGTTAACGATGCGGCGGATATGGTTAACGGCCGGTTAATTCTCCGTGGGATTACGTGGGAGTGGGCCGGCCCACCCATCCCCGTCATCCCGAGGTGCGAGTGGCGCGGTGCATTGCACCGCGCCGGGAGCCTCGAAGGATGGACGGCCCGGATGCAGCCACGGCAAGAGCGGGGCTGTCGCCCTTCGAGGGCCGCTGAAGAAGCGGCCACCCCAGGGTGACGAACGCTAAAGTATCGCTCGCAACGACGGGTAGAGAGTCCCCTACTTCTTCACCTTGCTCGCATCCATCTTGATCGCGGGATCCAGCATCTTGGTCGTGAACGCCGTGCTCACATCGAACGGCTTCTCCATGCCGAGATAGGTCTGGACCAGCTCATAGTCCTTCTTCATCCGCTCGCCATCGATCCAGCCGAGACCCTTGGTCGTCGTGAACTCGTCCGTCATCAGGAACTTGATGCGCTCCCACTGGCGCTCCTGGTTTTCCTTGTCGAGGCCGGAGACCTGGTCGAGCAGCGCCTTCAGGCACGGCGTGGCGTCGGCGACGCAGGCCGCAAAGGCCTTCTGCGTGACGCGCACGAACTCCTCGACCACCTTCGGATTCTTCTGAAGATAGGCGCCGTTGACGATCAGCGAGTTGCCGTAAGGATTGAGCCCGATGTCCTTCCAGTTGACGTAGCCGAGATCCTGGCCGAACTCGATCACCTTCAGATCGTGCTCGTTGTAGAAGTCGCTGATGATGTCGACGGTGTGACTCTTCAGCGCCGCGATCTTCGCGGTCGGACCGACATTGACGAAGCCGACGGAGTCGGGCGCGAGCCCTGCGGCCTTGGCGAAGGCCGGCCACATCACGCGCGAGGCGTCCCCGGGCGGATTGCCGATCTTGTGGCCGGCGAAATCCTTGACGCCGTTCACGCCATAGCTCTTCAGCCAGTAGAAGGTCTGTCCGGTATTGGCGTAGACGCTCATCACCGCGACCGTGTCGGCGCCCTTGCTCTTGGCCACCAGCATGGTGGCGAGATCGGCGACGCCGAAGGGCGAGCCGCCGGAGCCGACCTTGGCGGCAGAGACGCCCGAGCCCTTGCCTGTCTCGATGGTGAGGTCGATGCCGGCCTTCTCGTACCAGCCTTGCGCCTTGGCGTAATAATAGGGCGAGTGATCGGCCGTCGGCGTCCAGTTCAGGATCAGGTTGACGGCCTCTCCCGCCTGCGCGGGCACCGCGGCCACGCCGAGCACCAGAGACAAGACCAGGGCCGAGCCCGCCGCCTGCAAACGCTTCATCGCATCTCTCCTCATGCCAGCGACCCGGCTTGTCGCTCTGTCCCTGTGAGGATACCAATGCAACAAGCCCGCCCTCCACTTGTCAACTGTTTGGTTGGAAATGCCCGCAAAACGATCTGGCGACACCGTGCCGCAGCGGCGCGACCCCGTCGCCACCCGCAAGAAACTGCTCACCGCGGCCCGCCAGGAGTTCGCCCGGCACGGCTTTGCCGGCGCCCGCGTCGACGAGATCGCCGAGCGCGCGGGCGTCAACAAGCAGCTCGTCTACCACTATTTCGGCGACAAGGACGCGCTCTACCTCGCCGTGCTCGAATGGGTCTATGAGGACATCCGCGAGCAGGAGCGCAAGCTCAATCTCGAAGGCCTGCCGCCGGAGAAGGCGATCCGCCGGCTGATCGAGGCTTCGTTCGACCATCTGGCCGCCAACCCTGATTTCATCGTGCTTTTGAACGACGAGAACCGCGGCGGCGCCCGCCATGTCCGCGGCTCGACGCGGCTGGAGGCGATGCATTCCCCCCTGGTGAAGAGCGTCTCCCACATCCTCAACGAAGGCGTGCGCGCGGGCATGTTCCGCAAGGGGATCGATCCGGTCCAGCTCTATATCTCCATTGCGGGCCTCAGCTATTTCTTCTTCTCCAACACCCCGACGCTGTCGGCGATCTTCGGCAAGGACCTGTCGAGCCGCACCGCACGCCGCGCCCGCCGCCGGCATGTCGCCGACCTGGTGCTGCAGTCGCTCCGGCCCTAATCAACCAACTGGTTGAAAGTTTCCCCGAGGACGGCTAGGCTTGCGACTGACTGCTTGGGCTGACAATTTTGCGGCATCGCGGCCGCGCCAACAGGGAGCAATCGGTGGCAGCAGACAAGGCACGCGGCTGGCGCAGCTTTGCGATCATCCTGGTCGTGCACCTCGCCGTGCTCGTGCTCTGGCAGGTCGCGGTCGATGCCTTCCACGTGCCGAAATTCATCCTGCCCTCCCCGCTGGCGACCGTGCAGACCCTGGGGACCGCGAGCTACGCCTGGGGCGCCAACACGCTGGTGACGGCGGTCGAGATCCTCGGCGGCTTCGCGCTCGGCGCCTTCGTCGGGGTGGCGCTGGCGGTGATCTTCAGCTGGGCACCGCTGCTCAGCCTCGTGCTGCTGCCGCTGTTCGTGACGCTGAACATGATCCCGAAAGTCGCGCTCGGCCCGCTCTTCATCGTCTGGTTCTCCTACGGCATCGTGCCGAACATCCTGATCGCCTTCAGCATCTGCTTCTTCCCGATCCTGCTCACCACCGCGCGCGGCCTGCGCGAGGTCGAGCCCGATCTGCTCGATCTCGTCAAATCGCTGCGCGGCTCGCGCTGGACGCTGTTCCGCAAGATCCAGCTGCCGGGATCGCTACCTTACGTGTTCTCCGGCATGAAGGTCGGCGCCATCCTGGCCGTCGCCGGCGCCATCGTCGGGGAGTTCATCGCTTCCGAGCGCGGGCTCGGCTACCTCATGATCCAGGTGCAGTCGGCACTCGACACGCCCGCGATGGTGATGGCGGTCGTGCTGCTGACGCTGCTTGGGGTCGCTCTCTATGGCCTGGTGCTCGCCCTCGAACGCATGTTCGTCGTCGGCGACGCCAGACAGACCTGACAACGGCAGACCCGAGGACCCAATCCATGCTGCTTACCCGCGAGACCCTGCCGAAGACCATCCCCGACATCGCGGCCCTCGACGAGCTGCTGTGCCGGCCAACGCAGGCCCTGATCGACGACCTCGGGAAGGTCGAGGGCGACATCATGATCCTCGGCGTCGGCGGCAAGATGGGTCCCACGCTGGCGGGCCTTGCGAAGGCTGCCGTGCCGGATCGCCGCGTCCTCGGCGTCGCCCGCTTCAGCGAGGCCGGCGTGAAGGACTGGCTGCACGCGCGCGGCGTCGAGACCATCAATTGCGACCTGATGGACGAGACAGCCATTCAGGCGCTGCCGAAGGCGCCCAACATCGTCTTCATGGCCGGTCGCAAGTTCGGCGCCGAGGGCGATCTGTCGCTGACCTGGGCCATGAACGCGCACGTGCCGGCGCTGGTCGCGCAGGCCTTCCCGTCCTCGCGCATCGTGGCGTTCTCGACCGGCTGCGTCTATCCGTTCGTCCCCGTCGACGGCAAAGGCTCGACCGAGGAGATGGCGCCGAACCCACCCGGTGAATACGCCCAGTCCTGCGTCGGTCGTGAGCGCATGTTCGAATATTTTTCGCGCAAGTTCGGAACGCCCGGCCGCCTGTTCCGCCTCAACTACGCGATCGACATGCGCTATGGCGTGCTGCACGACATCGCGACGAAAGTGCTGACGGGCGCGCCGATCGACGTGAGCCTCGGCCACGTCAATTTCATCTGGCAGGGCGATGCGTCGGCGCAGGCGCTGCGCTGTCTCGCCCATTGCACGTCGCCGACCTCGCCGATCAATGTCAGCGGCCACGAGATCCTGGCGGTGCGCGATCTCGCCCAGAAGTTCGGGGCAAGGTTCGGCCGCGCGCCGGTGCTGACGGGCAAGGAGGAGCCGACGGCGTGGCTGACCGACACGTCAAAGGCGGTCGCGATGTTCGGCCTTCCGGTCGTCGATACCGAGCAGTTGATCGCCTGGACCGCGGACTGGGTCTCCCGCGCCATGCCGAGCCTCGGCAAGCCCACCAAATACGAGGTGCGCGATGGCCGTTACTGACGGTGCGCCCATCCTCAAGCTCGGCACCGACGACGCGATCGCGGGGCTCGCGCTGTCGACGGAAGCGCACTGGAACCAGACCGAGGAGGATTGGCGCATCTTCCTGCGCGACGGCATCGTGTTCGGCATTCGTGACCGCATGCGGCTGGTCGCAACTGCAGCACTGCTGCCCTATTCCGGCAACAACGCCTGGATCAGCATGGTGCTGGTCTCAGGCACGCACCGCCGCCGCGGCCTCGCCACGCGCCTCGTCGATGCCTGCCTCGAAACCGCACGCCAGAACGGCCTGACGAGCTGGCTCGACGCCACGCCCGACGGCGCGACCGTCTACGGGCCATTGGGGTTCACGCCGACCCTGCAATTGCGCCGCCTGAAGCTGGCGAAGCCTGCGCGAGCCGAAGCGCCGCCATTGTCATCCGCGACCCTGGAAGCGCTGCGCGTGCGGGACCAGCGCGCCACCGGTTTCGATCGGACCGCCCTCCTCGAAGCCTTCGCACAGCGCTACGGCTCGCGCATCGTCGCCGCGAACGGTGCCATCGCGCTGGTTCGCGACGGCAGAACCGCCCGCCATATCGGGCCGCTGCTCGCCGATAATGCCGCGACAGCACTGGCCTTGCTCGAGGCGATCATGCGCTCCGAGACCGGCCCGCTCCTGCTCGACGCCGTCGCATCGCAACATGCCTTCCTGGAAGGACTGACCACCGCCGGCTGGACCATCGAGCGGCCGTTCCAGCGCATGCGGTTCGGGCCCGCCACCGTCACGGCCGAGGACCTGCCATTCGCCGTCGCCGGCCCCGAATTCGGATAGGACATCATGCACCACAGCCAGATCAATGCCGACATCCGCAAGCTGATCGCCGACGGCACCGTTCTGCCGGCCCATCCCCTCGCCCTCACCGCCGAGCGCCAGCTCGACAAGACGCATCAGCGCGCGCTGACGCGCTATTACATCGACGCCGGCTCCGGCGGCCTTGCCGTCGGCGTTCACACGACGCAGTTCGCGATCCGCGATGTCGGCCTCTATCGTCCGGTACTGGAGCTTGCCGCCGAGACCGCAGCCAACTGGACCAGGCGCCCGCTGGCCATGGTCGCGGGCCTTGCGGGCCCGACCGCACAGGCAACCGCGGAGGCCCGTACCGCGCGCGACATCGGCTATCACGCCGGGCTGCTCAGCCTCGCTGCGATGAAGAGCGCCTCCGAGGACGAGATCATCGCGCATTGCACGGTGGTGGCGGCCGAAATCCCGCTGGTTGGCTTCTATCTCCAGCCGGCCGTCGGCGGCGTGGTGCTGTCGAGCCGCTTCTGGCAGCGCTTCGCCGCGATCGACAATGTCGTCGCCATCAAGATCGCGCCGTTCAACCGCTACCGCACGCTCGATGTGCTGCGCGGCGTCGCGGCCGCCGGCGCGCTCGACCGTGTCGCGCTCTACACCGGCAATGACGATCACATCCTGCTCGACCTGATGCTGCCGTTCGACCTTCGCGACAAGGGTGTCACCACGCGCACCTATTTCAAGGGCGGCCTGCTCGGCCATTGGTCGGTGTGGACCGCAAGCGCCATAAAACAGTTCGAGCGCTGCAAGGCGGCGCGGCACAAGGACAGCGTGCCGGCAGACCTACTTGCGCTCGATGCCCGCGTCACCGATTGCAACAGCGCCTTCTTCGACGTCGCCAACAATTTTCACGGCTGCATCGCCGGCTGCCACGAAGTGTTGCGGCGCCAGGGCCTGATGAAAGGCTTGTGGTGCCTCGACCCGAACGAGGGCCTCAGCCCCGGCCAGAACGAGGAGATCGACCGCGTCTATCGCGAGCATGCCGACCTCAGCGACGATACGTTCGTCGCCGCCAATTTGAGCAAATGGCTGGCATGAGCTCCGATCCCTTCATCAGCCTGCAAGGCGTGCGAAAGGTCTATCGCAGCGGCGGCGCTGAATTTCTGGCGGTGTCCGACGTCACCATGGACGTCCAGGAAGGCGAGCTGGTGTCGCTGGTCGGCCCGTCCGGCTGCGGCAAGACCACGGTGATGAAGATCCTGGCCGGCCTGCACGGCGCCGACGGCGGCACCGTGACGATAGGCAACGCCCAGAGCACGTTCGATCCGAGCCGCGACATCGGCATGGTGTTCCAGCAGGCCCTGCTCCTGAAGTGGCGCACCATCCTCGACAACGTGCTGCTACCGGCCGAGATCGTGGGACTGCCGATCAAGGCCGCGCGCGAGCGGGCGCGCGATTTGCTCAAGCTGGTCGGGCTTGCCGGCTACGAGCAGAAATATCCGCGAGAGCTCTCCGGCGGCATGCAGCAGCGCACCGCCATCGCGCGCGCCTTCATTCACGATCCCAAGCTGATCCTGATGGACGAGCCGTTCGGCGCGCTGGATGCGCTGACGCGCGAGCAGATGAACCTGGAGATGCTGCGGATCTGGCGCGAAAGCGGCAAGACCATCATCTTCGTCACACACTCGATCCAGGAAGCGGTGTTCCTGTCGTCGCATTGCGCCGTGCTGACCGCGGGACCCGCGAAGATGGCCGACTATTTCCCGATCGACCTGCCCTTCCCGCGCGATCTGCCGCTCAAGACGACGGATGCGTTCGGCGCCTATGCGCGAAGGATCTACGAGAAGCTGGGCTTGGGGGCGGCCTGAGCCACTTGCTCACAACCTGTAGGGTGGGCAAAGCGCAGCGTGCCCACCACCTGCCTTGATCACGACGAGATGGTGGGCACGGCGCAAAGGCGCCTTTGCCCACCCTACGAGAGCGCGACGCAATCGCGGCACCGCGCCCTCCTCGCGCTCAGGTCTTGTTGCGCGTCTTGCTGAGCAGGTAGTTGTCGTAGAAGTTTTCCGCGATCTGCGTATAGAACAGCAATTCCTTCATATACGCGTCGTGGCTTTCCTTGGTCCGCTTGAACAGGTCGCTCTTGGCGGCGAGCTCGTTCAGATGCTCCTGGGTCGCGTTGTAGCAGGCCTCCAGCACGGGCTGCGGGAATGCCTTCAGCTCCGCGCCATTGGCGATCAGCCGTTTCAGCGCGGCCGGATTCACGCTGTCGTATTTCTCGAGCATCCAGGCCCCGGCCGCCGATGCGGCCTGGTTGACGATGGCCTGGTAGTGCTTCGGCAGCGAGGCCCATTTCTCGTCGTTGACGACCATGTGCAGCATGGCACCGCCTTCCCACCAGCCGGGGAAGTAGTAATATTTGGCGACCTTCTGGAAGCCGAGCTTCTCGTCGTCATAGGGGCCGACGAACTCGACCGCGTCGATCGTGCCCTTCTCCAGCGCCGGATAGATGTCGCCGCCCGCGATCTGCTGCGGCACGACGCCGAGCTTGGCCAGCACATGACCGCCCATGCCCGCGATGCGGAATTTCAGGCCCTTGAGGTCGTCGACGGTCTTGATCTCCTTGCGGAACCAGCCGCCCATCTGGGTGCCGGAATTGCCGCAAAGGATCGCGTGCGCCTTGAACGGCTTGAGCGCCTCGTTGGTGAGATCGGCGCCGCCGCCGAAGTGCCACCAGGATTCCTGGTGGCGATGATTCATGCCGAACGGCGCGCCGGTAGCATAGGCCAGCGCCGGCTCCTTGCCGATGTAGAAATAGAGCGGGGTCTGCGCCATCTCCACCGATGAGGTGCTGACGGCATCGAGCGCCTGCAGGCCCGGCACGATCTCGCCGGCGGCAAAGGTCTGGATCTGGAATTTGTTGTCGGTGGCCTCAGCAACATATTTAGCGAAGGTCTGCGCCGTGCCGTAGATGGTGTCGAGCGACTTCGGGAAGCTCGAGGTCAGGCGCCATTTGATCTCGGGCGCGCTTTGCGCGATCGCAGGTGCAGCAACCAGCGTCGTCGCGCCAGCGACTGCACCGCCCTTCAAGAATGTACGGCGTTTCATGATGGCAATCTCCGTTGAATTCAGTTTTCAAACATATGGGTTTTGCGACGATGGTCTTCGCCGACCGTTTGCCCGTTCCTAAAGCAGAGTTCAAGATGCGACAGAACGGCCCGTAGCCGGGAGCCTGTGAGCTGAAGGCCCTTCAGAGCAGCTTCGCGCTCACGAACAGCGCACGCACCGCGTTGGTGGCCTGCACCGCCAGCATCGCGTTACCAGCAGCCCCTTCCAGGGCGGTGACGGCTTCATCATGCAGGGAGCGAAATTCCATCCACTCGACCGACTTGAAGTTGGTGAGGAATTGGTAGGCCTGGCCGACAGTCGCGATCGCCAGCGTGTCACCGTTCAGCTTGATCTTGAACGTCGTACGCAGCGGGGTCGCAGAACTTGATGGATCACTCATGGGCTGCTTCTGGACGATGACGGCTTAACGAAGGGGAAACGGCAGCCCCGCCGTGACAGGCAAATATCAGGAGTCGGTGCTCGCACGCTGCGAGGCGGTCGCCGCTCCGCTCAGGCTCGGCACCACGACAAGACGGTTGAACTCGCCATTGTCCCAGGCCTTGAGGAAACGATCATAGTCCTTGATCGAGACGCAGCCGTTGGAATCGCCGCGCGGGCCCAGCATGTAGCTGTGGGTCAACAGGCCGACCCGGCCGAGGGCGCTGGTGCCCTCAGTCGGCGTCAGGCGCAGCGCCCGGATGCCGTGGAACAGCTTTTCGCGCGGCTTCAGATCGTAGATCGCGGGCGGGGTCGCACCGACCATGCGCTGATCGACATGGTCGGGGTCGTCCATCAGCGCGCCCATGCCGGAATGGGCTTCCAGCGCGACGCCGCTCGGCAGGTAAAGCGCCTTGGCCTTGATGTCGTAGACCGCCGTGCGCGAATCATAGCCGAGCGCGGCGAGATCCGGCGCCTTGCCGAACAGGCCGTCGCCGGGCGTCAGCGAGGCCAGCCTGATCTTGTCGGTGAATTTTTCGAAGAAGTTGCGGTTGTCGACCCTGGGGTTGGTCTCGGCATAGGCCTGGCTCGAGGCGATCTGGGCGGAGAAGTCCGCCTGCGCCGGGCGCGAGCGCGGCATCGGGATGGCGTCGGCACGTTGCGAGGGTCTCGTCTCGTCAACCACGTGCCGGTCGTCATCGGTCAAGGTCGAACGCCAGTCGTCGCCCTGGAGCTTCTGGGCGAGCATCGCCTTGGCGTCGCGGAGCTTGAGCTGGACCGCACTTAGCGCAGAACGTTCAAGCGTCCTGAGGCCAAGGTCCCGGGCCGGCGGATTGCCGGACGCCGAAGCGAAACGGTCTTCAAAGGAGGGGGTATTGGCAGGCGGCAGCGCGGCGGAGGCCAGCGGGGTCGAAACGCCCAGTTGCGCCCCCCCGATATCAGCGATCCAGGCAGCAGCGCCCAGCGCCAGCGCGACGGCAGCCAGAGACAGCAGAACGCGCTCGGCTCGCCCGACACGGCGGCGCGACAACAGCCTCTCGGCGTGTGCTGCGTCGGAAACCATCAGATCCCCAAATCGACCCCCGGGGGGCCCAACCCCCACCCAGAGACTCTATACCAGCTACCACATTGGGAGCCAAAAGTTAGGCATAATCGCGGCCGCCGACCTCCGAACAGGCACCCCTGGGGTATCCAATGACCGATCCTTTCGACCTGGAACGCTTCGTTCAGGCCCAAAACCCGGTTTATCGCGACGTCCAGGGGGAGTTGGCCAGGGGCCGGAAGCAGACTCACTGGATGTGGTTCGTCTTCCCGCAGATCGCCGGCCTCGGCTTCAGCGCCATGTCGCAGCGCTACGCCATCGACTCCCGTGCCGAGGCGGCGGCCTATCTCGCCCACCCCGTGCTCGGCGCGCGCCTGATCGAATGCAGCAAGCTCGTGCTCGCGGTTCAGGGGCGGAGCATCAACACGATCCTCGGCGCGCCGGACGATGCCAAGTTCCGCTCGTCGATGACACTATTCGGCGCGGTGTCCGACGAGCCCGTTTTCGACCAGGCGCTCGCCCGCTATTTCGCAGGCGAACGCGACAGCGCGACGCTGGAGATCCTGGCCAAACTGGGCGGGCGCGCCCCGCCGGGCTGATCAACGTCCCTGGAACACGGCTGCGCGCCGCTCGATGAAGGATTGAATGCCTTCCTTCGCATCGGCGCTGCCAAGCACACGCTCGCGAATTGTCGGGATGTAGGCGATCGCTGCCGCCTCGCCGGCCTCGATATATGTCGCGGCCGCCTCCTTGGTGACCTGGATGCCGAGCGGGGCGTTGCGCGCGATGATGGCGGCAAGTGCCATCGCACGCTCGATCTGCTCGCCTGCCGGAACGACCTCCTGGACGAGGCCGATCGCATGGGCGCGCTCGGCCGAAAATTCGTCGCACAGGAACAGATGATACATCGCATCGCCCCAGCCGGCGCGCGACAGGTAGCGGAAATGCGCCCCACCGAGCGGCGCGATGCCGCGTTTGGATTCCATCTGGCAGAAGCGCGCATCCGCGGCAGCCACCACGATGTCGCCGGCGAGCATCAGCTCGATGCCGACGGTGAACACGATGCCTTGCACGGCGGTGACAACCGGCTTGCGGCAGCGCTTGGCAAGGCTGAACGGATCGACATTGCCTTCCCTGATGTTGCGCTTCTCCGCGGCGGGTCCGAAGAATTTCGGCATGTCGAGACCTGCCGTAAAGTCCATGCCCTCAGCGCAAATCACGCCGGCGCGGTAGGCTTCGTTGTCGTGCAGCACGGTCAACGCATCGGACAATTGCTCCATCATCGCCGGCGTGAACGCGTTCTTCTTCGCGGCATTGTCGATGATCATCTTGAGAACGTGGCCGTGCGTCTCGGTGCGGATTTGTCCTTCGCTCATGCGTGTCTCTCCGTGGTTGATCGTTGGATGTCGGGGCGCGTCAGGCCGACGGCGAAATCGCCGCGCGGATCGCCTTGATCCGCTCCGGCGTGAACACGCCGGACTGAAGCAGTTGAAGGATCGAGAGCACATCGCCGCGCGAGCCCCAGCTTCCCTCGGCGATGATCTCGAAATTGACCCACCAGGTCGGCGCCGGCCTTTGCATGCCGCAGGCCTCCGCAAGCTGCGCGAGCACGTTGCGGATCACATCGGCACGCACCTCTGCCGGCCAGGCCGCGTTCATCACTGCAATCCTGACGGTGATGATGTCGCGCGGGCTCTCTTGATCGGACAAGAGCTGGCCGCCGATCGCCATGCAGTCAGCCGGCAGCTCGTGGAAATGGACCTGAAACCCCATTCGCGCGGCCGCCACCTGCTGGCCGATCTCGGGCACGAGCACGGCATCGGTCAGGCTTTCCGCGAGGCGCCGACCCTGCGCCAGGCTGAGCCGGCCCGCAGGCGCGGTCACGGTGATGATGGTCAACGGGCGCTCCCATTTCATAAACTATGACAGACGTCATATTTCAGCGCCACTTGACTATGTCAAGCGTCATAGTCTAGATCAGGACGCCAACCACGGGATTTCCGATGACCTCCAGCACCCGCGACAAGATGATCGCCGGCGCCGCCGATTTGATGAGCCGCCGCGGCGTCAATGCCACCAGCATGCGCGACGTGGTCCGCCACACGGCGACGCCGCGCGGCTCGATCAGCCACCACTTTCCCGACGGCAAGCGGCAGTTGATCGCCGAAGCCGTGATCTTCGCCGGCGCAGAAGTCGCCACTCCCCTGGAGAAAGCCATGCGCGACCGCGGTGTGATCGACGGCTTGCGGGCCTTTATCGCCTCCTGGCGCCGCCGGCTGCAGGCGACCGGCTTCGAGGCCGGATGCCCTGTGCTCGCGGTCGCCGTCGACCGCTATGTCGGAGAGGCCTCCGACAAGGACGATGAGGCGGCGCAGCAGCATCTGCTCGACCTCGCCGACGGTGTGTTCACGCAGTGGCGGCAGATCATGCGCGCAGCCTTGCTGCGGGAAGGGCTGGCTGAGGAGCGCGCCGAGCGACTCGCAACCCTCGTCGTCGCCTCGATCGAAGGCACGGTCGCGATGTGCCGGGCCAAGCGCAGCACCGATGCACTCGATCAGGTTCAGACGGAGCTGGAAACGATTCTCGCCGCCGCCCTCGCCCGCACCAATGGATAGATTGGAGACGTACTGTGGACTTATCCCGGCAACGCGAACTCGCGCGTCATCTCGCCACACTGCGCCGCGACGGCCGACAGCAAAGCGGCCTCGATGAACGGCTGGTCCCGCCGGATGCGGACACGGCATACCGTGTCGCACGGATGGTGGAAGAGGAACTGGGCTGGGATGTCGTCGGCTGGAAGATCGCCGGCATGAAGTCCGGGCTGCAGCGCCAGCTTCGCATCTCCACGCCGATCTATGGGCGGGTGTTCGGGCCGTTGATCAAGCCTTCGCCGGCCAGCGTCGAGCACGCCAGGCAGTGCAGTCCGATCCCGGAAGTCGAGTACCAGGCGCGCCTCGGCGCCGACCTGCCGCCGCGCGCGCGGCCGTACACGGCGGCTGAGGTCGGCGACGCCGTCGCCTCGCTGCATCCCGGCATTGAGCTTGCGGAGTGCCGCTTCGTTCACGACGCGGCGTTTCCGCCGATGCCGGCGATCATGGCCGACGGCTCCGGATCCGGCACGATCGTGATCGGGGCGCCCATCGCGGACTGGCGCAACCGCGACATCGCCAATCAGGACGTCATCCTCAATTGCAATGGCGCCGAGAGGCGTCGCGGTTCCGCTGCGGAGGCGATCGACCATCCGCTGCTGCCGCTGGCCTGGCTTGCCAACGAGTTGTCGCGGACCGGCATAGGTCTCAAGGCTGGCCAGACGATCAGCACGGGCACGCTGACCGGGATGCTGCGGCCGAAGGCCGGTGAAACCTACGTTGCCGATTATGGTCCGTTCGGATCGGTCAGCGCGACCTACAGCTGAGAGGATCTCTGCCGGTTTGGAGCGTAAACCCGGGATTAACACGGGCATCCTAGGTTCAGGAGAATATCCTTCTCCACCGCGCCAATTGCCGGACAGATCATGAAAATCGGTACGCTCCTGACCACTGCCATTGTTTCGCTCTCCACCGTGGGCGGCGGCCTCGCCGTCTACGTCGCCGTGACGAAGTACCAGACGATGGACCGGATCAGCGAGGCTCAGGGCCGACTCGCGATCGTCCGTGCCGCCAGCGATATCCCGCGATATCTCAACCCCGAGCGCGGCTTTTCGACCAACATCCTCTACGGACCTGCGACGGTGGACCCGGCGCAGGTGGCCGAACAGGACAAGCTGCGCAAGCAGACCGACGGCGCGCGCGACAGGATGAACGCGCTGCGCAAGGAACTGCCCGGTTCGTTCGACGACGGCGCCACCATCGGCAGCGAGATCGACGGCATCAATGCGAAATTCAAGGCGCTCCGCGAAGCCATCGACAAGGCGATCGCGGGACCTGCCGAGGCCCGGAAGGACGCGGCCCGAAAGGTCGTCGCCGACAACGCCGTTCTCAACGCCGGCGTCACCGCCCTGCTCAACGAGCAGGTGCGCCGGATGGCGATCCTGAACGGCGACGCCTACCGGCAGTCGAGCTACGCCAACATCGCCATGACCCTCCGCGACATCGGCGGCCTCAATGCCAGCGTGCACAAGAACCTCGTGGGCGGCAAGAAGGTCGCAACCGACGCGGAAAAGGCCGACGTCGCCCGCATGCAGGGGCGCAGCGACCAGATCGTGATGTCGCTGATGGAGTTGCGCGGCAACACGGCAACCCCCGCCAATGTCGGCGCGGCGCTGGAGAACATGAATTCGCGCTACGTCGAGGAATTCGGCCGCGAGCTCAAGCTGGTCAAGGACGGTGCCGTCAGCGGCAAGTATGAGCACGACGTCGACGTCTATTACGCGGCCTCGCAAAAGGGCCTCGGCTCCATCATCGGCGTTCGCGACGCGTTCTACGACAACGCCGAGCAGATCCTCTCCGGCGCCTCCTCCTCCGCGCGCACCAGCTTCATCATCGCGCTTGCAGGCCTTGCCGCGGTCCTGATCGCGAGCGCCGGCCTCATCGTGATGGTTCGCCGCCGCGTCTGCGCCCCCATCGTCAACCTGACGGGCCGGATGTCGCGGCTCGCCGAGGGCGAGGTCGCGGACAGCATCCCCGGCGCCGAGCGCTCCGATGAGATCGGGGCGATGGCCGCGGCCGTCCAGGTGTTCAAGGACAACATGATCCGGGCCGACCGGCTCGCGGCCGAGAAGCAGGCCGAGAACGACGGCAAGATGCGCCGCGCGCAAGCGCTCGACGAACTCACCCGCGCGTTCGAGGCCAAGGTCACCGAGCTCGTTGGCGGTCTGTCCCAGGCGTCCTCGACCATGGAAAGCACCGCGCAGTCGATGACCTCGACGGCAGCCCAGACCAACAGCCAGGCCGCGGTCGTCGCCGCCGCCTCCGAGCAGACCTCGACCAACGTGCAGACCGTCGCCAGCGCCACCGAGGAACTGACCTCCTCGATCTCCGAGATCGGCCGCCAGGTCGCACAAAGCACTGAGATCGCGGCGCGCGCCGTCGAGAATGCCCGCCGCACCGGCGACACCGCACGCACGCTCGCCGAGGGCGCGCAGAAGATCGGCGACGTCGTCACGCTGATCCAGAGCATCGCCGAACAGACCAATTTGCTGGCACTGAACGCGACCATCGAGGCCGCCCGCGCCGGCGATGCCGGCCGCGGCTTCGCCGTGGTCGCCTCCGAAGTGAAGTCGCTGGCGGGACAGACCGCCAAGGCGACGACTGAAATCTCCGAGCAGATCACGGCGATCCAGACCGCCAGCGACGAGACCGTGGCCGCGATCCGCAACGTCGCCGACGTCATCGGCGAGATCGACCAGATCGGCACCGCGATTGCCGCGGCGATCGAGGAACAGGGCTCGGCCACCAAGGAAATCGCCCGCAGCGTCCAGGAGGCCGCCCGCGGCACCCAGGAGGTCAACACCAACATCTCAGGCGTGCAGCGCGCCGCCGACGACACGGGAGCCGCCGCCAGGGAAGTGCTCGGCGCCGCCGAGCAGCTCTCGACGCAGTCGCGCGATCTCGCCGGCCAGTTCGACCGTTTCCTCGGCGAGGTCAGGGCCGCGTAAGCAGGTTCAATAAGGCGGCGCTTTCCGCGCTCGCTGGGCTTTCGCGGCCTCGATCCACCAGGCGAGATCATCCGCAAAGCGCGGGAACGAGCGTTCCAGCGCCTTGCCGCCCTCGCCGATCGGCTCGGCGTCCGCCGACAAGGTCTGTGCGATCGGGCCGACGCCGATGGTGCTCGACACCACCACCATGCCCATCTCCGACAGCGTGCCATGCCAGGCTGTCGCGGCGCGCGCGCCCGAGAGCCGGCCGGCCGAGTAGCTCACGATCGCGGCCGGGCGCCAGAACCATTCTTCGAGGAAGTGGTCGGTCAGATTCTTCAGGCCGGGCTGGATGCCCCAATTATATTCCCCGGTGACGAAGACGAAGCCATCGGCACCGCGGATCTGTCCGGCCAGCTTTTCCAACGCCTCGGGCGCCGAGCCCTTGGGGTATTCCTTGTACATGCGGTCGAGCATCGGCAGGCCGATCGCCTTGGCGTCGATGAACTCGACGTCCTCGCCGCGGGCGCGCAGCCGATCGATGACGAAATTCGCAAGGCGAATGCCCATGCGGTCGGAACGGTAGGAACCGTAGAGGACGAGAATGCGGTTGCTCATGACCGAACGGTAGCACGAAACCGGCGGCCGGCTCTATGCGATTTGGCAAACTATCGCCCGCGCCCCCGCTCCAGCGTTTGCGACGGCGTCTCACCGAACTGGTCGCGGTAACTTCGGGAGAAGTCGCTGAGATGCCAGAAGCCGAAGGCGAGCGCCACGGCCTTGACGCTGTCGGCGCCAGCGAGCAGCCGCCGGCGCACCAGCCACAACCGGCGCAGGCGCAAGTAACGGTGCAGGCTCATGCCGCGATAGCGGCGAACGATGTCGTGCATGGTGCGGACGGACAGTCCGAGCTTGCGCGCAATCTCGTCGCTGTAGATCGGCTGCGAGAGATCGTCGGATAGAAGCGAGCTGATCTCCCGAAATATCCGGAAGTTCCGCTCGTCGTTGGGACGCAGGGTCCAGCGGACCGAAACGACGTCCAACAGCGCCTGGTCGACGGCTGCGAGCAGAGATTCCTTCATTGCTCGCGCCTTGAAAGGGAGATCCACCGCCGCGACGGGCTCTGAAGCCGCGGCCATGACCTCACGCACTACACGGCGCAGCCTGTCCAGGCCGGCCGCGCTCGTTTCGAAAATCTTGAAGCTCCGGGAAGCTCTTGGCCAGCCGCGGTCCGCCACTTCCGGCCTGAAGATCACCGAGGCGATCTGGCGCTGCACCTCCTCGATGATGGTGTAGGCCGCGCCGCCGCTGCCGATGACAAGCGCCGGACGCGCGCGCTGCGAGCCATTGAAGCGTATGGGCACGTCAAGGTCGTCCATGTTGAACCCGACCGCCGTGCAATTCTCGACGAGTTGCGCGTCGACCACGCGCGGAAACGCAGTCGTCAGATTCACATCGCAGCCGGGCAGCGACATGATGATCTGCTCGGCCGATATGCTCTGCACGAAAGGCGTGAATTCTAAGTCCAGGCCCCGGATGGCGTACCGAAATTCATCGACGTCTGAAAAGCGAAATATTCTGGGTGCCAACCCGGGCACGTCATCAATGCTGTTCATGGCGGTGCGAAACGCTGCGCCGCAATTGACGCGCGTCCGGCGGCGATGCCGGGTCCCCTTTCTCTTCGATTGTGCGTCTGACCAAGAGAATCAATCCTAACGTGTCTTGGTCGGTTGGCGAAATGCCGGGACAAGCCGTGACGTTGGATCTCGCCGAATTTCGATATCGATTTTCGGGAATTCGGCGCTGCCGCACCACCTGAATGCTCAATCCTAAAATTCAAATTAACGGCCTTGGGATGCAATGAGACCCATTGGATCGTCAAAGTCATTTCAATTCAGGCCCCTGCCATGATGGCAAATTCGCCTGCTGATATTCTGGGTGAGTTGGAAGACGCGGTCGCAGCGTGTCCGCTGGATCGTTGCGACCGCATTCTCCAGGGCATTTTGCAGTTGCTCACTGGCAGCAGCGACCGGTCGCAGGAATTGCTGGCCAATATGGTCGACGGCGTCCTGCTGCGACTGGCGGATCGGGTCGAGACCACTGCATTGATCCAGCTCGGCGCGGCCCTTGCCGAGCTCCAGATGGCTCCGCTGGAGACCTTGCGACGTCTCGCTTCCCACGACGACACCCGCGTGGCTTGCCCCGTTCTGGTCAAATCGCAGGCCCTGTCCACGTCCGATCTCGAAGCAATCGCAATTTCAAGCAGCGAACGGCAGCAACTCGCGATCGCCACCCGCGCATTCATCGAGCCGCCATTGACCGAGACGCTCATCAGGCACGGCGGCCGCACCGTCCACCTTGCGCTGATCGGCAATTCAGGAGCCCGGTTCTCCGATGCCGCTTACGTTGCGCTTGTCGAGAGATGCGCGAGCGATGACGAACTCACGAAGGCCCTGGCACTCAGACCGGCCACGCCCGACCCGGTGCTGCGGAAATTGCTCTCGGCATCGCCCCCCGCCCCCATTCGCGCGGAGCCGACCACTCCCTCCGTTCCGCCTCCTCAACCGGCGCCGCAGATTGTGCCCAAGCTGCCCGGGCCTGCAGCCTATGCGGGCGCGCGGCCGGAGATCGTCGCGCTCAACCGCATCGGCAAGCTCAACGATTCCACGGTGAATCGCTTCGCGATCCGCGGCGAGACCGCCAATCTGTTCACGGCGTTGTCGGTGCTTTCGGGGGCGCCCATCGAAATCGTCGAGCACGTCATGACCGAGGACGATTGCGAAGGCCTGGTCATGGCCTGTCGGGCTTCGCGGCTGAACTGGCAGACCACGCTCGCCATTCTGAGCAACCGCAGCGGCAAGAGGCTTTCCTTCACCGAGCGCGAACGCGCGCAACACGTTTTCGAGACACTGCTCCTGTCGACCAGCCAATGGACGGTGCGCTGGGGAGAGATTGCCGCAAACGCCAAGGAGAGCTTTCGTGGACATCGCGGCGCAAAAGTGGGGGTTAGCCGATGAAATTCGATGGTCGAAAGGCGTCTCGCGTGAAGATGGACCACCGCCAACCCGTCAACCTGATGGGTTCGGACGGCACATGGCGGCGCAGTTGCGTTCTGATCGACGTGTCGCAGACGGGCGCGAAGGTCGAGGTCGAGGGCACGCTGGACGTGCTCCAGGCCAAGGAATTCTTCCTGGTGCTGTCGTCGACCGGACTCGCCTATCGGCGCTGCGAGCTGGTCTGGATCGACGGCACCACGGCGGGCGTTCACTTCGTCACGGCGGACGGCAAGAAGAAGCCGGCGAGCGCACCGCAAGCCAAGACGCAGACCGCACCAGGATAACCTAGCCGACAGTTCATCCCGCACCCCAGGAGATCGCGAGTCAAGCCGTGCAGAACGCGCGAACCATGCTCCGCCACGCGAACCCCGCCGGCATCGGCGAGAAGGAACCGGCCCGCTCATTCGTGCATGTTCTGGCCGACACATCCGACAAGCTGGCCGGCGTCTGCTCGATTGTCGAGGAGCGCTTCGCCGTCGCGGGAGAACGGCTGGATGCCGAAGCCAGGCTGACGCGGGTCCCCGCGGCCATCGTCATCCGCGCGGACCTGCGCGATATCGACAATATCGCGGCCATCAAGAAGCGAGCCCGCGATCTCGCCAAGGCAGGCAAGCGAATATTTCTGCTCGAACACAGCTCTCACGTCGGCGTCTCGCAAGCCTACGCGCTCGGGGCGACCCTCGTGCTGCCCGGTACGATCAACCGGTCCAGGCTGCTGGCGGCCCTGTCCGATCCGGCGGATTCTGTCTCATCAAGCGGGACTGCACACTCCGACAACGCGGTCGAGGCCGCGGCAACCGCGATCGCCTCGATGTTTACGGCGGTCACCCTTGGTCAGCCCCTC
The DNA here is from genome assembly GCF_936943645.1 of uncultured Bradyrhizobium sp. Taxonomy (GTDB): domain Bacteria; phylum Pseudomonadota; class Alphaproteobacteria; order Rhizobiales; family Xanthobacteraceae; genus Bradyrhizobium. The sequence continues at coordinate 117,322 of NZ_CAKZJO010000083.1, forward strand.
GACATCGACGGCACCAAGGCGGCCGGTCGCCAGATCGCCGATCGCATCACCGAGCGGGGCCTTTCGGAATGGCTCACGACGGTGCGGCGCCACCACGAGGGAACCTACCAGCACTGCCTGCTCGTGACCGGCGTCGCCATCGACTTCGGCCTGAGCCTCGGGGTTGGAAGAGCCGATCTGGAGCGTCTATATTCGGCCGCCATGTTCCACGACGTTGGCAAGGCACGGATCCCGCTCGCCATCCTCGACAAGCCGGGCCGGCTCGATGCGGAGGAACGCGCGCTGATCGAGACCCATCCGGCCGAAGGCTACGAATTCTTGAAGGGGCACAACGTCTCACCGGAAATCCTCGATGCCGTTCGGCATCATCACGAGTATCTCGACGGCAGCGGCTATCCCGATGGTCTCTGTGCCGAGAGTATTGGCGACATCGTGAGGATTCTCACCATCTCCGATATCTTTGCAGCCCTGATCGAGCACCGACACTACAAGCCGACTATGCCGCGTACGGAAGCCTACGACGTTTTGTGCGGGATGAATGGCAAGCTGGAAAAGGCTCTGGTCCACTCATTCAAGCAGGTCGCGCTCACGCGGTGAGCGCGACAGCGCTGTCTCGAACGCACCCTAATGGGTCGCGCGATAGCTGGCGCGGCGCGGGATCGACCGGCAGGCCAGCCCCTCGGCCAGCAGCTTCATGTCCTCATGCCGGCCGCTGCGTATCAGCCGGCCGAACTCCTCGGATGTAAAAGGAAGAGATGGATCACCACCATCGATCGGGCGCCGCATTCTTGGACCGAAGAACCGCCGAACCAGGCTAGCCAGCCGCCGCATGTCAATTCCCTCGCGCCAGCAACAAACCTCTTGATCCGCATATTGTTCCTCCCGCACCTCGGAGATTGCAAGAGGCCGCGGACGGCTCCGCACCAAAAAAAATTCCGCGGAGAATAATCTGCTGTCCGACACGCTGATCGGAAAAAACGGACGTGGCGTACTAACTTCTGATTGTGCCCGCGATCCGCGCGCACCGCGTTCGCGGCAAAACCGTCGTCGGGACAGCCCATCGCAACGCAGATCATGATGATTGCGTCTTCCGGACTCTTCGCAACCTCGCGCATGATGTCCGAGCGAGTGATGCTTTGCGCGTTGATGACGCGGCGCCGCGACACGAGGCCGGTTGCCGACGCGGCGCGCGATATCTATGCTGAGCGGCAAGCAAGACCAAGAACCCTGGAGGACCTGCCATGGCCGCGCCGCTCGATCCCGTCATCGCCCAGATCATTCCGCTCATGCCGATGCGTGATCCCACGGTGATGACGCCACAGAGCGCCCGCGATTCCTTGCGCGCACTGGCTGCCGCGCGCGCCGCCATCCCGCCGCCGCCCGTCGACAGCGTCGAGGATATCAAGGTGAAGGGCGGCGCCGGCCCGCTTGCCGCGCGCGTCTATCGGACCGGCAGCATGCCCGCGCCGACCGTGGTGTTCTTCCATGGCGGCGGCTGGGTTGCGGGCGACCTCGAAACCCATGACCGGCAGGCGCGCAACCTTGCGATCGAGACCGGCGCCGTTGTCGTCTCCGTCGATTATCGCCGTCCGCCCGAGACGCGCTTTCCCGGCGCCTTCGAGGACGCCTTCGCCGCCGTCAGCGACGTGCTTGGCCGCGTCGCGGAATTTGGCGGCGATGCAAGACGCCTCGGCGTTGCCGGCGACAGCGCCGGCGGCAATCTTGCCGCGACCACCGCGATCGCCTGCCGCGATGCCGGCATCAAGCTCGCCGCTCAACTGCTGGTCTATCCCGTGACCGACGTCCTCGGCGCTTACGCCGACGCGCGCGAGAATGCGCGCTATCCCTCGCGTACCGAGAATGCCGACGGCTACTTCCTGACGCGTGCCACGATGGAATGGTTCTGCGGCCATTATCTCGCCGATCCCGGCCATGCCCTGGACTGGCGCGTCTCTCCGCTGCGGGCTGCCTCGCTGGCCGGCCTTGCGCCGGCGATCGTGACCACCGCCTGGTTCGATCCCCTGCGCGACGAGGGCGCGGCCTATGCGGGGGCTCTGGAGGCGGCCGGCGTACGGGTCAAGCACCATGAGGGCCCTGGGCTGATCCACGGCTATTTCGGCATGGGCGATGCTTCGGACGTCGCCCGCGCCGAGGCGCAGCGCGCCCGGGCCGACTTCAAGGCCCTGCTCATGCGAGGGGCTTAGACTCGCCCCGGGCGCTGCGCTCCCGTGTGGCCCCACGCCTCGTCCCAATCCTGGCCGGCGGCGTCGATGACGCGGCCGTCGGCTTCGAAGAATTTGTTCGGCACCTGGAAGATCGCGAGGATCAAGGCGCCGTCAGGACACCAGGCGGCGTGTCGGCTGCCCGCTTCGCGCCAGATGAATTCGCCGGCCTTGCAGGCGATGCCCTCGGCCGGCCCTTCCTTGTCAACCAGCGCGCCCTCGATGACCCAGCTCTGCTCGATGCCGACATGCTCGTGGTCGGGGAGCACCGATCCCGACGCGAACCGCATCAGGGCGGTCATCAGACCCGTGCGACGATCGAACAGCAGCGTCTTGGCCTCGCAGCCCGGAAAGCGCGTGGCCTGCCATTCCATGTCTTGGGGACGAACCAGATGAGAATGCTGATCGGCGGCTTCCTGGTGTTTCGGGATCACGGCGTCCATGACGATGCTCCGTCCGGCTAAGCTGACCAAGCCTAGCAGGGTCGCCCGCCCGGGTCAGCGAGCAGTGCAGCAGACCGCGGGAGAGTTCGAACGTCCGCCGCAAAAATCGCCGCGCGGTCGGGGCACGAGCCCTCATCCAGCTTGATTGCGCCACGATTCGCGGTTCCAATCTCTCCGCCATTTCTGGTTTAGGGAGACACCCATGATGAAGCGGATTTTCCTGGCTGCGATCGTTGCCACCTTTGCAGCCGGCTCGGCCCTCGCGGACGACACCTGCGAGAGCAAGGCGGTCGGCAAGGACGGCAAGGCGCTGGCCGGCGCTGCCAAGGCCTCGTTCCTGAAGAAGTGCAAGGCCGACGCCTGCGCGCCCAAGGCCGTCGGATCCGACGGCAAGCCGCTCGCCGGCGCCGCCAAGAACAGCTTCATGAAGAAGTGCGAAGTCAGCGCGTAAGGCGCGCTGCATCTGCGGCTGAGTTAGCGAACAATTGCTCCACGAACTCCGTCATGCCCGGGCTCGTCCCGGGCATCCACGTTCTTCGTGGCGCTTGAAAGCTCGTGGATGGCCGGGACAAGCCCGGCCATGACGATGCGGAGACACGTCACGTCCGCTTGAAGCGATAGTCGAACGCGTCGCCGAGCGGCTTGATCACCCCCACCGTCGGCGCCGGAAAGTGGATCGGCAATATCAGCGTGTCGGTGTCCGCCACCGACGCAAAGAACTTCCGCCGCGACACCGCCGACTGCTTCGGATCCCAGTCCGGCCGCGCCGACCAGTCCGGCTCGCGGCACTGGATCTGGTGATGCATGAGATCGCCCGCGACCACCGCACGCTGGCCCTTCGAGAAGATGTTCACGCAGCAATGGCAGGGCGAATGCCCCGGCGTCGGCGTCAGCGTGACGGTGTCGTCGAGCGCGTAGTCGTCGTCCACCAGCAGCGCCTGCCCGGCTTCCACGATCGGCAGGCAATTGTCACGAAACACGGTGCCCGGCGGGTTGTTGCCCTTGGCGTGCTCGACCTCCCAGGCCGCATACTCGCCCTTGTGGAAGACGTATTTTGCGTTGGGAAAAGTCGGCACCCAGCGGCCGTCGCGCAGCGTCGTATTCCAGCCGGTGTGGTCGATATGCAGATGGGTGCAGAACACGTAGTCGATCTGCTCGAAAGAGATGCCGAGCGCGAACAATTCGTTGCGCCAGCGCTCCTTGCCGGGAAAGTCGAACGGCGGCGGATGGCCCTTGTCCTCGCCGGTGCAGGTGTCGACGAGGATCGTGTACCGCGGCGTGCGCACCACGAAGGTCTGATAGGTGATCACCATCATGCCGCGTGCAGCATCGAACACCTCGGGCTCCATCGTCGGCAAATGACGGGCGAACACGCCCGCGTCATAAGCCGGGAAGAAATCCTGCGGCCGCCGCCACGGCCCCTCCCGCTCGATCACCGCATCGATGGTGATGTCGCCGATCCGCAGTTGCCTCATGGTTGCTCGCTCCCTCCTTTTTTCGAAAGCGTAGCGAACACGATCAAGGCCTTCAAGTCATTCGGCGCATCGGCCTCGCAGGCATGGAGCGCCGCAAATCAACCTCAAACGCGGAAGAAGATAATCTCGGAATGAGGAATGACTGGTGGGCACGAAACTAAGATTGGGCGCGGCCATCTCGATTGCCGTCGTGGCCGGAATCTACATCAACAACACCAGTCTTCTGGCGCCGCATCGGGGCGGCAAGCCTGCGCTGCTGGCCCATCGCGGCATGGCGCAACGTTTCGACGAGCGCGACCTGAAGAACGACACCTGCACCGCCGCGCGGATGTTGCCGCCGAGCCACGATTATCTGGAGAACACGCTGCGCTCGATGCGCGCGAGCTTCGAGGCCGGCGCCGACGTGGTCGAGCTCGACGTGCACCCGACCACCGACGGCGAGTTCGCCGTGTTCCACGACTGGACGGTCGACTGCCGCACCGATGGCCATGGCGTCACCCGCGAGCAGAGCATGGCGAAGCTGAAGACCCTCGACATCGGTTACGGCTACACCGCCGATGCCGGGAAGACATTCCCGTTTCGCGGCAAGGCCGTCGGAATGATGCCGACGTTGTCAGAGGTGTTCGCCACCTTCCGGGACAGGCAACTCCTCATCAACGTGAAGAGTCGCGACGCGGCCGAAGGCGAGAAGCTCGCCGCCGTGCTGAACGCACTGCCGGCCGCGCGGCGACAGACCATCATGGTCTATGGCGGCGACGAGCCGGTCGACATGGTCCGTCGCCTCACCCCTGATGTCCGCACCATCTCGCGCGCGGCCATCCGAAGCTGCCTGATCGGCTATATCGGTTATGGCTGGACCGGCCTGATGCCGGCCGCCTGCAACAACGCGATGGTGCTGGTGCCGATCAACGTCGCCCCCTGGCTATGGGGCTGGCCCGATCGCTTCCTCGATCGGATGACCGGCGCCAACAGCGCGGTCTTCGTGCTCGGTCCCTACAGCGGCGGTGAATTCTCCACCGGCATTGACACGCCCGAATTGCTCGCGAGGTTGCCGCAAGGCTATTCAGGCGGGATCTGGACCAACGAGATCGAGGCCATCGCCAGGATCGCGGGCAAGGGCAAAGACTAGCTCCGCAGCCCCGGCGCCTCCTGGCCCGTGCGCGCGACATATTCCGTGTAGCCGCCGCCGAACTGATGGATGCCTTCCGGCGTCAGCTCCAGCACGCGGTTGGAGAGCGTCGCCAGGAAATGCCGGTCATGCGACACGAACAGCATGGTGCCCTCGAAATCCGCCAAGGCCGTGATCAGCATCTCCTTGGTGGCGAGGTCGAGATGGTTGGTCGGCTCGTCCAGCACCAGGAAGTTCGGCGGGTCGAACAGCATCTTGGCCATCACGAGCCGCGCCTTCTCGCCGCCCGAGAGCACGCGGCAGCGCTTCTCGACGTCGTCGCCGGAGAAGCCGAAGCAGCCGGCGAGCGCACGCAAGGAGCCCTGCCCCGCCGTGGGAAAGGCGTATTCGAGCGACTCGAACACCGTCTGCTCGCCATCGAGCAGGTCCATCGCGTGCTGGGCGAAATAACCCATCTTGACGCTGCCCCCGAGTGCCACCGTGCCTTCATCTGGCTCGCTGGCGCCAGCGACCAGCTTGAGCAGCGTCGACTTGCCGGCGCCGTTGACGCCCATCACGCACCAGCGCTCGCGCCGGCGGATCATGAAATCGAGGCCGTCATAGATACGCTTCGAGCCGTAGCCCTTGTGCACGCTCTTGAGCGCGACGACGTCCTCGCCCGAGCGCGGGGCCGGCGGGAAGTCAAATGCCACGGTCTGGCGGCGGCGCGGCGGCTCGACGCGCTCGATCTTGTCGAGCTTCTTGACCCGGCTCTGCACCTGCGCCGCATGCGAGGCGCGCGCCTTGAAGCGCTCGATGAACTTGATCTCCTTGGCGAGCATGGCCTGCTGGCGCTCGAACTGCGCCTGCTGCTGCTTCTCGTTCTGCGCCCGCTGCTGCTCGTAGAACTCGTAGTCGCCGGTGTAGGTGGTGAGCGAGCCGGAATCGATCTCGATCACCTTGGAGATCACGCGATTGATGAACTCGCGATCATGCGAGGTCATCAGCAGCGTGCCTTCGTAGTCGTGCAGGAATTTCTCCAGCCAGATCAGGCTTTCCAGATCGAGATGGTTGCTCGGCTCGTCGAGCAGCATGACGTCGGGCCGCATCAACAGGATGCGCGCCAGCGCCACGCGCATCTTCCAGCCGCCGGAGAGCTTGCCGACGTCGCCGTCCATCATCTCCTGGCTGAAGCCGAGGCCGGACAGCGCCTCGCGCGCACGGCCATCGAGCGCGTAGCCGTCGAGCTCCTCGAACCGGTGCTGCACCTCGCCGTAGCGGGCGATGATCTCGTCCATCTGATCGGCCTTGTCAGGGTCGGCCATCGCGGCCTCGAGCTCGCGCAGCTCGGCTGCGACCTCGCTGACGGGACCGGCGCCGTCCATCACCTCGGCGACGGCACTGCGGCCAGACATCTCGCCGACGTCCTGGTTGAAATAGCCGATGGTGATGCCGCGATCGATCGAGACCTGGCCCTCGTCGGGCAAGTCCTGCCCGGCGATCATCCGGAACAGCGTGCTCTTGCCGGCGCCATTCGGGCCGACGAGCCCGATCTTCTCGCCCTTGTTGAGGGCCGCGGAGGCTTCAATGAACAGGATCTGGTGGCCGGCTTGCTTGCTGACGTTGTCGAGGCGGATCATGACTGTCTTTTGGGGGATTTTTGCGTTGCAGCGTCATAGGCCATGCGGGGCGCGAGGGGAAGCCCGGGACAGGCCGGGATCCAGCCTCCAACGCAAGCCAATTCCCTCGTCATCCCTCAGCTCAAGGGTTTGAACCTCGACGCCTTGATGTCGGCTGGCGAGCTACCGGCAAGGTAAACTACCCCCTCCGCCCGCAAGCCCGACGCACGATGGTCGTCACTTCCTCAGAATGCCTGTATCCGTGTTTCCAAGCTGCTGGACGGCAGCGTTTGCGGCCGGCGTGTTGTAAGTCGGTCGGGACCCGCCGCCGTCCTGACCAGAAGGCGCCACGCCAAGTCTCTGGCCCGTCGTGCCGTGGCTTCTTGCATTGGACGCGTTGGGCCCTGGCGAACCGCCCGTCCCGCTCAGCGTGGTTCCGTTCGAAAGCGTCGAACCGCCTCCGCCGCCTGAACCAGTCGCGCTCGCGCCGCCGCTCGATGAAGAGCCGCCTGAGGCGCCTCCCGAGCTTTGCGCCGAGGCAAACGAAATGGAGCCCAATAGAATAGTCAGGACCGCCGCCAGAACTTTCATTCTTCCTGTTCCTCCTCTGTCAGTCAAATTGCCGGGTCTGTCGGCGAAAGCGCCAGCTCGCAACGCCTATCGGCGGCGAGCGATCCAGGCTCCGGCGAGAAAGGCCACGATCAACGACCGCAACGGCGCCTTCACCGCTACCTCGCGCAACCGGTCAGCCCATCGCGCCGTGGAGTCAAACGAAGGCAGGTTGGGCTGCGCACCGAACGCCGTTTTGTTCGCGCCGGAACTCGACCGCTGGTTCGAGGTTCGCGCCATGCCGCCCTGATCTTCCGTCAATCCGGAGGCTTCTGTCATTGCCGCTGCTTCCTTGATGTCCATGCACATGCTCCAATCCTGCTCCGGTTGCGAACAATGACTTGATCTCAGGTGCCCGTCCGGCCCTGCTGGTTAGGTCGTTCGGAACTGATCGGCTCTGGCAGCGGCATTCATGCGAACTATATGGTCTGTCACACGCCCCGCCGTAACACTCCGTTGAAGAAGCCCTTGCTGATCTTTCTGTTCCTCGTCTTCGCACCGCTGGCAGCGTCAGCGGCAAGATATTTCTGGCTGGGCGATGGCCGCGAGAATTGGCAAATCGCCGACCGGTCGAGCGCTGGTCTTCTGCCTGCCGCAGCCGATCAGCCCGCAGCCGTCATCCGGGTGTTCGGAGCGAGAACGGTCAGATGGCGCAGCATCTTCGCGGTTCACACCTGGATCGTCGTCAAAGAGGAGAATGCGGCGACTTACACGAGGTATGACTACACGGCCTGGGGCGAGCCGATCCGCACCAACGGTTTCGCTCCGGACGGGCGATGGTTCGGCGCTGCGCCGGAAACCATCGTAGCCGTCGACGGAGCGCGCGCGGAGGCGCTCATTCCTAAAATCCGGGACGTGATCGAAAACTACAAGTTTCGATCCTATGGCGACTACAGCGTCTGGCCGGGTCCCAATTCCAACACCTTCGTGCAAGCCGCACTCGACTCCGTCCCCGAGCTCCGAGCCGTCCTGCCTCCGACCGCAATCGGCAAGGACTTCCCGTACACCGGCAGATGGATCGGCATGACGGCGTCCGGCACAGGCATTTATGCGTCGCTTGCCGGATACATTGGTTTCTCGATTGGCTGGATCGAAGGCCTGGAGATCAACTTCTTCGGTGCCGTGCTCGGCTTCGACATCCGACGCCCGGCGCTCAAGCTACCCGGCCTCGGCCGCGTTGGAATGTCCACCGGCGTATGAGAGCGGGACCTTGATTGCCGGCACCATTGGCTGCTTGGCGCCGAGCATGCGTGAGGCGCCCTTCATTGTCAGCACACGCCCCAAGCACGACCTATCGGCTTGAGCGAGGCCGAAAGGCGCACACCGCCCGCGATCGCAGGGCTTCAGTTGTTGGATTGCTTTCCCGGAACAGCCTGGCTGTCTTGCGTTCCGCGCGTTCGCTGGTTGATGATGTCAATAACCGCACGTGGGATTGGCACCGAGTAGGCGAACTTGCCGCGATCCCCTTTCCAGCTGCCCGAGTGAGCAACCCCGATGACTTTTCCGCTCTTCAGATCGATGAGAGGACCGCCGCCCACGCCGCCGGTCGTGCTGATGTCGGTCGTGAGCACCGTCGTGTCCCCGACCGGATATATCGACATGGAAGAACCGACGGCAAGCACCCGCCCCGGCATCAACCGCTTCTTTCCATCAGTCTCCCCGAGCAGACGCTTCATGAACTCCTCAGGCATACGTGGGTCGCGGACAGGATAACCGATCACGTGGACATAGCTCCCGATGATGTCGTTCGGCGCGGGTAGCGGATCGGCAACGCTCAGCGGAGGCTGGAGAACCTGATCATGACCGTGCAGCTCTATCAACACGAGCGGTGAATCGGTTGTCTCCTTCGGGTAAATGACATCACCGAGCTCAAGCGATGGGGCACAATTGGCCGCGCTCGGCCCAAGACAAAGGGTGGGCGGCTTTGCGGGCTTGGATGGCTCCGTTTTTGACACACGAAGCGCATTGCTGACGTAGGAGGTTGTCATCATGACGCCGGGCGCCACGATGAATCCGGTGGCAGTGGGGTTTCCAACGGAGTCCAAAATCAGCCCTGTGGAACCGGCTGCTGCGCCGATCTCCACAATATGGCGCTTCAGCACGCCGGCCCAATTCTCCGGCGGGTCCTTGAGCTTGCCATTGTCGAGCAGAATGGCGGGCCGCGCGATGGCAAGGGCCGCCATGCGCTTCTCTTGCTCCGGCAGGCCCTGCAATTCCGAGCTCAACATGGCATAGCGAACCCGTGCCTCCTGCGCCTCGATCAATTCGTCCTGGGTCCGCTTTTTTTCAGGAAGAAGCTCCAGCAGATCCGCGCGAAGGCGATAGATTCCCGGCAGGACATGGTTGTCCTCATAATGCGAACGCAGTGTTGCCGCGTGCTTGCGGACGACCTGGAGGCCCTTTTCGTCCAGTCCCTCCGGCGTCGAGGCGGCGTCCTCGAGGGCGTAGAGGTCGGTCAGAGCGGCAGCGAAGTCGCAGAACTGTGTGCGTGGAATGGCCGCGAATTTCGCATCGCTGCTCGCCGCTCGCGCCCACGAAATCGAACAGGCGATATAGGCGGCCTCTTCCTGAGCAGTCGCCCGGCTGGGTACAAGGAATTTCGTGAGAGCGGGGGCGCCGCCAGCGGGTCTCGGCGCTTGCGGCCATTCGACTGCCGCAAGAAAGGCCCCCGGACGCTGAGTCACGCGGCCGCTTACTTCATTTGGCTCGAGAAAGCCACGCCGAACCGCTGTCAGGATCTGACGCACATTGATGTTCTGAACGGTGATGTCGACTCCGGCCAGCGCTTCGGGTGGCAGGTTTAACGCGGGCATTCCCGGAATCGCATAAGTCGGGTCGCTCGGAGTGTCGCCGCTGCGGCGGGACTGATAGTCGATCACCTGTTGCGAAAGGATCGTCTGGGCCGCGACGATCCGCTGAGAAAACGCCTGGCTCGCACCATCGTCCTTCCCGGACTCGGACACGACATCGAAGGTGCCGATATAGACCCGCGTGTCGAGCCATACGGTCCAGAGTTCGCGCGCTGCGACCCCGACGATTCCCAGAAGCAACGCGCTATAAACGAGCTTGAGGAGCAAGCTTATCATGTGCTGATCTTCTTGTTTCCGGGATCGGCCCGTCACGACCCAATTGCGACGTTAGCAGAGGATTGGCCTCGAGGCGAAGATCGTTGTGGAGACCACTTCCGGAAAGATCGGTCAGGGCGCATCCCGCCCGGCGCGGCGCTACCAGCCTTCCGGTCGGTTCAAGCCCAAGACCAACAGTCAGATGAAACGTTCAACGTCGCCTTCTGACAGAAGAGCAAAGGCGACGAAATTATCGGCTGCCTACGCCCGTCGCATCAGCTTCAGCGATGCCGCCAGCCGCAAGCTCCGCTTCCCCGCCAGCGCGATGCCTTCGAGCTCGCCGCTGTCTTCCGTGCAGGTCCCGGAGAATCCGATCCCGACCTCGAAGCCGCCGAACACGGGGTTCTCGCCCTTCGCCGGGGTGTGCTCCTGGTTCAGCATCTCGCCCTTCCAGCGGCCGTCGGCCGAGGAATAGGAGCCGAGATAATAGAAGAACGCGTCACCGCCGAGGATGCGTCCGTCGATCAAGAGCATCACGCCGGAGAGGCCGGCATCGACGCCGTCGAGCGCGCGCAGGCTCATGCCGTAGAGCCCATTGGCGATGCCGCCCTGCCCGATCGTGCCGCGCGGCGGCAGCGCCCCGTCGTCGAGCCGCGTGAGATTGGCCCAGAAATGGGCACCGGGCATTGTGTCCGCACCGCCCTCGAGACGGATCTCGTTGCCGACCAGCCGGCCGCGTGCGCCGATCGAGGCGACGTCCGCGCCCATCAGCGGCTTGTAGTTGGGATCGAGGTTGTGCCGCTCGGTGATGACCTCGGCGACGATCTCGCCGCCCTGCTCGGCGTAGGTGCCAAGGTGCGCAAAGCCCGAATTGCCACCCAGCATCTTGCCGTCATGCAGACACATGATGCTGCGCCCGAACGCATCGTTGACGCCGTATTCAACCTTGTAGAGCCCGTCCAGCAACGCAATCAGCCCGCAAATTCGAAAAAGAACCGCCGGCTAACTAGCATTGCCGCAGCAGCGCGGCCACCCGGCTTTTGCGCGCAGGCCCGTTGCGTATCTCCGCGGCGATGAGTGCATCATGTCCCTGTTTTGCCCGACGAGACAAGGCATTCCCGGCAAATCGCGACGCGCCGTTTCGGCCGACGGGCGATTTCGGCGATCAAGCGATTTCAAGCACTTGGCTACTGTGCATGGGGTTGTTTTCGCACTTTTTGCCTGGCCGGTCTCACACGGCCTTGCTCAGCGGGTCAATCACGCTTGAAATACTGCACCTCGCGCTCGTGCTTCTCAGCGGCCGCACGGCTCTTGAAGGTCCCGAGGTTGCGCCGCTTGCCGGTCTTGGGGTTCACCTTGCGCGAATAGAGGCGGTATTCGCCCGACGCCAGTTTACGGATCATGATTGCGCTCCGTTGTGACCCGGCATCAACCGCGCAGGCGCGCGCCGGGTTCCGTCTGGTCCCGGCTCCGATCAGAAGCACAGCGTGGTGACGAGCTTGCCACGCTTGTCCTTGATCGCATAGGGGCAGCGCAGCCGTTCCAGCGCCTTCTTGGCGTCCTCGTCGCCGAGCGCGGCGGCACGCTCGTAATAGGCTTTCGCGGCGTCCTTGTCCTTCGGCCCGCCGCGCCCTTCCTGCGCGAAGGCCCCCATCCGTTCCAGCGCGCCGGAATGGTTTTGTGCGGCTGCCTTCTCGAATAGCGCACGCGCCGCGACGTCATCCTTCGCGCCCCCCGTGCCTTCGGAGAGCATCAGGCCGAGCTGATACTGCGCTTCAGGGTTGGTCTCGGCCGCCTTGCCGAGCAGCGCGCGCGCCTGCACGGGATCGGCCGGCGCGGCGCCGCCCGCGCCGCCGAGCGCGGCGAGATTGCTGACGCCGCGGGGATTGCCTGATTGCGCCGCCTTCTCGAACAGCTTTCGCGCCTGCGTTTCGTCCCTGGCGACACCGGAGCCGGTGCCATAGGCGACACCGAGCTCGACCATGGCCGCGCTCGATCCCTTGTCGGCCGCCTTGCGCCAGGCGGCGATCGCCTCGCTCGTCTGCCGGTTGGCCGCATAGGCACGGCCGAGCGCGAACATCGCGCGCCGCGAGGACGGCGCGGCCTGCCTGCAGAACTTGATCGCAGTCGCGACATCGGCGGATGCGATCTCGCTGACGCCCCTCACGTCGGCCGGCTTGTCGGGATCGCTGGGATCGGCTGCCACGCGGTCGCACAGAACGAGGTCGGCCGATTGCGCGAGCGCGCCCGAGGGCGCGGCGAGCGCGAGCAGGATGGTCAGGAGACAAATCCGCATGGACACGACGTTGCATTCCCGCTCAGGCAAATCTAGGGCTCCAGTCCCGATTGGCGCAAGGCGGGTGCGACCTCCGGCGATGCCAGGTAACGCAACAGCCGCTCCGCGGCGTCGGCATGTTTTGCGCCTGCGATACAGCCGGCCGAGAACACCGCCGGCGTCTGCAACTCGTGCGGGATCGGACCGACCACCTCGATGCCGCCGACCTGCTTCAGTTCGCTGAGCTGCTGCACGGCAAGGTCAGCTTCGCCCGTCACGAGCCGTTCGGCGGTGAAGCCCTGCTCGACGACGGTCGCCCTGGCATTGATCTCCGCGGCGATTCCCATCCGGACGATCAGCTCGGCGAAATAGACACCGCTCGCGCCCAGCCGCGAATAGGCCACGGACCGCGCCGCGAGCAGCGTCTTGCGCAGCGCCGCTTCGCTGCTGATGTCGCGATACACCTGCCCTGCTAGCACGGCGATGCCGACATAGGATCGCGCCAGATCGGCCGCGCCATCGGCGAGTACGCGGCCCTCGCCGATCATCTCATCCAGCCCCTCGCGCGTGAGGATGACGAGGTCGGCAGCCTCGCCGGCGCGCAAGCGCTTGAGCAGCGCCAGGGTCGGCGCGAAATCGGCGTCGATATGGATGCCCGTTTCGGCCTCGAAGGCCGAAGCCAGGCTGCGCATCGCGCCCATCAGGCCGAGCGTCGAAAGCATGCGAACTGTTTCCATGAGCCTTTCCCGTCGCGTTCAGGCGCGATGCATCAGCTTGAGCGCGGCGGTGAGGCGCAAGGAGCGCTTGCCGGCAAGCGCGGTCGCCTCCAGCACCGCCTCTTCCGCGTCATAGCTGCCCGAGAAGCCGATGCCGACCTCGTGGCCGCCGAAGATCGGATCGTCCTTGGCCGGCGTATGCTCCTGGTTGAGGATCTGGCCCTTCCAGCGGCCGTTCGCGGCCGTGTAGCTGCCGAGATAATAGAACGCGGCATCGCCGCCGAGGATGCGCCCTCCGTTGAGCAGCATCACGCCGGTGAGGCCGCCGTCGAGACCGTCGAGCATGCGCAGATGAATCGAGTAGAGGCCGTCGGTGATGCCGGCTTCGCCGACGCCGGCGGCGACCGGCACCTCGTCTTCGGTGATCGGCGTCATGAGCGACTGGAACGGCACGCCCGGCAGCTCCTTCAACTCGCCCGTCAAGCGATAGAGATCGCCGTCGGCCCAGCCCTTGGCGATCAGGGTCGCATCATCGGTGCCGGCCATGGCGCGGTAGTTCGGGTCGGGGTTGTGGCGGACCGTCTTGATGACGATGTCGACGCCGGCTTCAGTCCGTTCATAGGTGCCGATATGGGCGAAGGCTGAATTGCCACCCAGCAGCTTGCCGTTCGCCACATGCATCACGCTCCGGCCGACCGCGTGGCCGAGCTGAAATCTCGTTTTGTAGAAGCCTTCAAACACCAGCCGTGTCCCGGCCCTCGCGCGCATCCCGGTCCACTCTATCCCGCTTTCCCTGGCGGTAGACAAGTTTCGCGAGAGTAAGGCCTGTGGGCCACAGGGATGACCGAGATCCAAATGAAAATCCGCCGGAGCCTTGCAGCTCCGGCGGATTGTGAGCCAACCCGGGCCAGCCCCCCAGCCCGGGCCGGGAGGATCTTAGGCCGCGGCCTTCTTGTCAGCCGGCACGGACGCGATCGTCTTCAGGATCTGCGAAGCGATCTGGTATGGGTCGCCTTGCGAGTTCGGACGGCGGTCTTCCAGATAGCCCTTGTAGCCGTTGTTGACGAAGGAGTGCGGAACGCGGATCGAGGCGCCGCGGTCGGCCACGCCATAGCTGAACTTGTTCCACGGCGCGGTCTCGTGCTTGCCGGTCAGACGCTTGTCGTTGTCCGGGCCGTAGACGGCGATGTGGTCCATCAGGTTCTTGTCGAAGGCGGCCATCAACGCCTCGAAATACTCCTTGCCACCAACCGTACGCATGTACTCGGTGGAGAAGTTGGCGTGCATGCCCGAGCCGTTCCAGTCGGTGTCGCCGAGCGGCTTGCAGTGGAACTCGATGTCGATGCCGTACTTCTCGGTCAGGCGCAGCATCAGGTAGCGAGCCATCCACATTTCGTCAGCGGCCTTCTTGGAGCCCTTGCCGAAGATCTGGAATTCCCACTGGCCTTTCGCGACTTCCGCGTTGATGCCTTCGTGGTTGATGCCGGCCGCGAGGCAGAGGTCGAGATGCTCTTCGACGATCTTGCGGGCGACATCGCCGACGAACTTGTAGCCGACGCCGGTGTAGTACGGGCCCTGCGGCGCGGGATAGCCGTATTCGGGGAAGCCGAGCGGACGGCCGTCCTTGTAGAAGAAGTACTCCTGCTCGAAGCCGAACCAGGCGCCGGCGTCGTCGAGGATGGTGGCGCGCTTGTTCGACGGATGCGGGGTCTTGCCATCGGGCATCATGACTTCGCACATCACGAGCACGCCGTTGGTGCGCGCGCCGTCCGGGAACACGGCGACCGGCTTCAGCACGCAATCTGAGCTGTGGCCTTCGGCCTGCTGGGTGGAGGAGCCATCGAAGCCCCAGAGCGGAAGCTGCTCGAGCGTCGGGAACGACGCGAATTCCTTGATCTGAGTTTTGCCGCGCAAGTTCGGAGTCGGCGTATATCCGTCGAGCCAGATGTACTCGAGCTTATACTTGGTCATTGAGCCTCTCTGTAGATGATGCGAAAGGTGGGGTTGAGAGCCCCGCACGTTTGTACCCGGCCATCATCGGCCGGCCCTCTACAAGCATTTTGCGTGCCAAAAGGCCGCAGTGCGGAGGGTTTTCCACCGCTGACCGGGGGCCTTCCGCCGCGAAGAATCCGCCCCGCTGGTCTGCGTCATAGCCGCGCACCTTTGCGTGAAGCTGCAGCGCAAAAACCCCGGGGAAATCGCCCGTTTCTGAAGCAGGCAGCGCAGCGCCGGAGGTTGCCGATGAAACGCGCATCAACCGTTGGCAATATTCGCAAAGTCTCCCACCCCGCCACAGCAACCTTTGGAATGGCCCAAGCGTTGGTCACCGAAAGCGTGCCTTAGGGGATGCATACCTTCGACTGCCCATAAATTGGGCGGCAACTGATCTCCTTTTCAGCACTTTCCAATTCGGGAGCCGCGGCCGATATGGGGATTCCGGTAACCACAATCGAACGAGTCGGGCGCACCATGGAGGCCAAGGCGCTTCGACCAAGGAGAATCGCAATGATGAACAATGGTCTGAGTCATGGATCGGCAACGATCTATCAATTCCCGGTCGGGGGCCGCGCAGCTCTTGCCGGACGCCGCTACGGCGAGACCCGCCTTCCTGCCGATCACGCCTCGCTTCCCGCGAACGTCTCGATCTGCAGCGAGAGCTGGTATCACCAGGACGCGGTCGACGAGGCCAAGCCGAAATGGGATCGCTGATGCCTGGGCTTGGTTTGATACCGCCGCGCTCGCGCAAGCGCATGGCGGCAGTTGAAAAAGGGTCGAAACAACGGTGTTTCGACCCTTTTTGATTGCAAGCGCCGCCCGGCTAGATCCCGGGCCTTTCCATCACCGCGCAGGCCGTAACCGGCCGCCTCAGGTGCTTCACCGTGGTAGGCCCCGTTTTGGGAATTCTCAGCGTGACCCCGGCCCCCGAATAGCGCGTGCCCGAGACCGACAGCCGCTTCGCCAGCGTGACCGCCTCGCCGTCGATCTGGAGAAAGGCCCGCTTGTCGGCGTCATAAAATCCGACGATGAACTGCGTACCATCGGCGCAGCGATAGGTCCGGAAGGTCTGCGCATCGGCCTGCGTCACACCGAGAATTCCGCCCGACAGCATGGTGATCGCCAAAACAATGGCCTTGTACCGATCCATGATCGCCCCCTGTAATAGATCTCAAGGACGCCCGCCGTGCGCCCGCTGGAACCATAACCCAAGCTGATCCCATGCAAGACTCCTCCCTCAAGGCCTCCCCTGCCCGCCACCTCGCCTTGCAAGGCGCCAGCAATTTTCGCGATCTCGGCGGCTACAAGGCCTCCGATGGCCGCACCACGCGCTGGCGGCATATCTTCCGCTCCAACCATCTCGGGCAGCTCACCGCCGATGATGTGGCGATCGTGCGCGCGCTCGGGGTCAGGAGCGCGTTCGATTTCCGCGGACTGGAGGAGCGTGCGGCCGGCGTCTGCGTCGTGAACGAGATCACGGTGCACTCGCTGCCGATCGAGCCGACGGTCGTCGCTGCGCTCCGCACCGAGCTTGCCAGGGGCACGCTGACCGCGCCGGTGGCGCTAGAATTGATGCGGGAGTCCTACCGCAACTATGTCCGCCACAACACGCACAGCTTTCGCAACCTGTTCGGCCACCTGCTGGAAGACCGCGCACCGCTGGTGATCCACTGCACCGCGGGCAAGGACCGCACCGGCTTTGCCAGCGCGCTGATCCTGCATGCCCTCGGCGTGCCCGATGACGTCATCGTCGAGGACTATCTCTTGACCAACCAGCACTACAGGCGCGATGCAACGGCAGCCATCGACCTGCCAGAGGACGTTCGCAACGCCATCGGCAGCGTCGAGGCCTCGTATCTTGCCGCGGCGTTCGAGGCCGTTGGCCGTGAGTATGGCGATGTCGAAACTTATCTTCGTGACGGGCTCAAGCTCGGCGCGACCGAGCGCGCCGCGCTGAAGGCGCGCTATCTGGAATCATAGGCCGCAGCGCCGGGAGATCGACAATGCAAGGCAAGGTCCTGGTCATCACCGGTGCGCTCGGCGCGCTTGGCAGAGTGGTTGCCGAAATCGCGCAGTCGCGCGGCGCACGCGTCGCCGGCATCGACCACGCACCCTCGCAACTGCCGGCGACGCCCGAGCGCATCGAGATCGGCGGCGTCGATCTGTCCGACGCAGCGCAGGCCAAGACCGCGATCGAAGCGGCGGCAAGTCATTTCGGCAAGCTCGAGGCGCTGATCAACATCGCCGGCGGCTTCGCGTTCGAGACGGTCGGCGACGGCGACATCAAGACCTGGCACCGCATGCATGCGCTGAACGTCATGACCGCGCTCAACACCTCGCGCGCAGCGCTGCCGCATCTCGCCGCGTCCAAGGCCGGCCGCATCGTCAATATCGGCGCCATGGGCGCGCTCCAGGCCGGATCCGGCATGGCGCCTTATGCGGCGTCGAAAGCGGGCGTGCATCGGCTCACCGAGGCGCTGGCCAACGAGTGGAAAGGCAAGGTGACGGTGAACGCGGTGCTGCCGTCGATCATCGACACCAAGGCCAATCGCGCCGACATGCCGAAGGCGGATTTTTCCAAATGGGTCACGCCGCAGGAGCTTGCGGAAGTGATCCTGTTCCTCGCCAGCGATGCCGCCAGCGGCGTCACCGGCGCGCTGATCCCGGTGGGCGGACGGGTTTAGTCCGCCTGTCGCGAACCTTTTCCAAAGCGGGCTGCATTGCTATATTCGATCCATGACGACAGAAGATATCGAGCAAGCAATCCAGCGACTTACGCCTGACGAATTGGCACGATTTCGTGCATGGTTCGAGCAGTTCGACGCCGAACGCTTCGATCAGGCCCTGGAGCAAGGTGCCAAAGCGGGCAAGCTCGACGCCTTTGCCGAGGAGGCGCTGAGCGCTTATCGTGCTGGCCAAATTCGCGACTTGTGAAGCACGCTGCGTCGCCCAGATTCTGGAAGGCCTATGCGGCTTTGCCCCTCAAGGTCCGGGAGTTGGCTGATGCCAATTTCCAGTTGCTGAAAAGCGACCCCACTCACCCCTCGCTCCAGTTCAAACGGATCGGACGATTTTGGTCCGCAAGGGTTGGACTTCGCTATCGCGCCCTCGCCGTCGAGTCTGATGATACCTACGTCTGGTTCTGGATCGGCTCCCATGCAGATTACGACCGCCTCGTGAGCTGAAGCGTCAATCCGGCACCAGCAGCCGCAGATTGCCCTTGAAGCGGATGCTCTGCTTGCCGGCGAGCGCGATGCCTTCGCCGTAAGCGGTCTCCTCGTCGTAGGTGCCGCTGAAGCCGATGGTCACGATCTTGCGGCCCCATACCGGGCGCTCGTCGAACGAGGGCGAATGCTCCTCGTTGGTCAGCTCGCCCTTCCACTTGCCGTCGGCCGAGGTGTAGGTCCCGTAGGCAAAGAAGAATGAATCGCCGCCGCGCATGGTGCCGTCGCGCAGGACCATGACGCCTTGGTTGCCACCCTGCACGGCATCCAGCATCTCGATGCGGATGTGATAGAGCCCGTTCCTGATCGTCATGTTCGCAAAGCGCCCGCCTGCCCGGCTGCAGGATAGCCGTACCGCTCCCTTCCCGGCAAATGGCACAGAGGCCGAGATACGATCCGGGCTAGACTGCCGCAACTGATTCTCCGATCGGACGCCCCGTGGAAACCACGCTCTACCTGCCCGTCAAACGCTTCCTCGAAGAGCTCGGCTTCACGGTCAAGGGCGAGATCGGCGGCTGCGATCTCGTGGGCCTCAGCGCCGGCGATCCGCCGGTCGTGGTGATCGGCGAGCTCAAGCTCGCTTTCAATCTCGAGCTGATCCTGCAGGCGGTCGATCGCGCGTCGGCAGCCGACGAGGTCTGGATCGCGGCGAAGATGTCGATCCGGGGCAAGGGACGCGAGAGCGATGCGCGCTATCGCAACCTCTGCCGCCGGCTCGGCTTCGGAATGCTGGGGGTCACCGACCGCGGCCAGGTCGAGGTCCTCGTGAAGCCGCCGACGGCGGCGCCGCGCCGCGAGCCGAAGCTGCGCTCCCGCCTCGTCACCGAGCACCAGCGTCGCCAGGGCGATCCCGTGCTCGGCGGCAGCACCCGCGCGCCGATCATGACGGCCTATCGGCAGCAGGCGCTGGCCTGCGCCTCGGCCCTCGCCGACGGGCCGCAGCGCGTGCGGGACTTGCGCGAGCGCTGTCCCGATGCCGGCAAGATCTTGCTTAACAATGTGTATGGCTGGTTCGAACGGGCGGATCGGGGAATCTACGGGCTTACGGAGGCCGGACACGCGGCTCTGAAGCGCTGGCCACAGCAGCGGACCGAGGTGGAAGCAGGTGCTCCGTCTCCGCCCTGAGGGTTGATCGATGCAACCGGTGAATAGCTGAGATGCCACACCAAATTCATATTGCAATGCAACATAGGCGGCACTAGGTATCCAGAATCGAAACGAGGCCCCCATGAGCGCAGACTGGAATACCAAGTACGGCACGCGGCGCGTCCGCCACGATCCGCCGACCCTGGACGAGGCGATCTTCGCCGCCATCGGCATCACCGATGATCAGGCGCAGCAGGCCGAGATCGCCGCAGCCTTGATGGGGATGCCGCTCGATGTCGTGCAGGCCGAAGTGAAGAAGCAGGCGCGCACCAACAGCCGCATCACCGCCACGCGCGTGATCGCCGGCGAACAGGGCGCGCAGCGCTCTGTCGTGGTCGAACGCCGCGTCGTCCGCCGTTTCGGCAACGACAAGCGCACCGGCACTTAGCACGCTCGCTTCGATCCCGAGAAATACGAAAGCGGACCGGCCATGCCGGTCCGCTTTTTGATTCAGCCCGCTGATCTCAGATCAGGCGGCGCGATTGCCATACATGCTGGAGATGATCTTCCAGCACGTCGAGTTGAAGCTGAGCAGTGCGCGCCCGGCCGTGAAGGGCGAAGCCGCGAGATCGGCGAGCTCGGCTTCGGGTGTCTTGGCAAGATCGATCGTCCCGGTCGATTCGCCGTGACGGAAAGCCAGATGCGCTCCGAACTTCCTGGCGAGCGCCCGCATCGCGTGGTTTTCGGCGCCGGTGGTGATGCGCAGGCTCTTGTAGCCCTTCCAGCGCGCCTCCGCGATCAGGCGGCGGAATAGCACGGTGCCGACACCCTGGCGTCGTGCGGAGGCTTCCACACTGAAGGCAACTTCAGGCAAGGCATCATCTTCCGCCGGATGCAGCTCGGCCGCACCGCGGACCACGCCATCGACGATATAGGCGACGATTACGGTGCCGTCCTCGGCGCAGCGGGCGGCGTAGCGCTCGATGAAGCTGTCGTCGAGAAAGCCATTGAAACGGTCGTGCCGGCTTTCGGCATCGAGCCTCAGCAGATGATCGCGCAGAAGCGGCAATTCTTCCTGCTGGATCAGGGTCCGCACATAGCCAGGGGCAGTGCGGACGGTCTCTTCAAGTACCACGTCAAAACTCCTCTTGGTGTCCCTCGAGGAGGCGTTCGAATCCCTAGGCCCCCTATATTGTGCATCGCAACATCTTTTGCAAGACGAGGACCTGCCCAACTTAAAGGCATGGGAAACGACCAATTCGTTAATAAAATCAAAGCTCCGTAGTCTTACAGGACCAGCTGGGTCTGGGTGACCACGGCAACCAGCTTGCCATCCTCGGTTTCCAGCCGGGTGGTCCAGACCTGGGTCCGCCGGCCCCGATGGACCGGGGTTGCGGTGGCGATCACCGTGGTTCCCTCCTTGGCCCCGCCGATGAAATTGGTCTTGCTCTCCAGCGTGGTCGTGCCCTTGGCATCCTCGGGCAGATTGATGACCGTCGCCGCGGCCCCAACGGAATCCGCGAGCGCCATCACCGCCCCGCCATGGATGGTGTGATGCAGCGTGCAGAGGTCGGGCCGAACCGTCATCCGCGCCACCACGCGCTCCTTCCCGGCCTCGATGAACTCGACGCCCTTGAGCTCGGCGAACGGCATCTTCATCGCTTTAAGTTTCTCGAGCGGCGTCATCAGATCTCCTCCCAATTCCTTGTTGCCTCAACGTGAATTGCTTCGTGCGGCAAGGCAATGACGTCCGAGGTAATCGCCAGGCTGACATCGGCGCGCACATTGTGCATAGGCTCGGTCCATGCGCCACTTCCCGCCCCGCCGCATCGTTTGCCTGACCGAGGAGACCGTCGAGACACTGTACCTGCTCGGCGAGCAGGACCGGATCGTCGGCGTCTCCGGCTACGCGGTTCGTCCGCCGCAGGTACGTCGCGAGAAGCCGCGGGTCTCGGCCTTCGTCTCGGCTGACATTCCGAAGGTCCTAGCGCTGGAACCCGATCTGGTGCTGGCCTTTTCCGACCTTCAGGCCAACATCGTCGCCGACCTCGTGCGCGCCGGCGTCGACGTCCACGTTTTCAACCAGCGCGACATCGCGGGGATCCTTGCGATGATCCGCACGCTCGGCGCGCTGGTCGGCGCCACGGACCGCGCGGAGGGCCTCGCGCAAGGCCTGGAACAGCGCCTGGCGGCGATTGCCGTAGCGCCCCGCCCCTCGCCGCCGCCAAGCGTCTATTTCGAGGAATGGGACGATCCCTTGATCTCCGGCATCGGCTGGGTGTCCGAGCTGATCGAGATCGCCGGCGGCACGGATGTCTTTGCGGACCTGCGACATCAGCAGGCGGCTAGGGATCGCATCGTCTCGGCAGAGGCGGTGCGCGAGGCCGCGCCCGACATCATCCTCGCCTCGTGGTGCGGCAAGAAGGTCGTCCCGGCTCGCATCTGCGCGCGCGATGGATGGGGCGAAATTCCCGCCGTGCGCGACAACCGCATCGTCGAAATCAAGTCACCGATCATCCTGCAGCCGGGGCCGGCGGCGCTGACGGATGGGCTCGATGCGATCGTCGCGGCGCTGTGGGGCGAGCGCGAATAGCGAGGCCGCCACCGCTATCGTGTCCCGGACGCGCTGCAACGCGTCAACGTTGCGGCGCCGAGCCGGGACCCATCTCGCAACAGAGCACGATGCGGCGTGGGCCCCGGCTCTGCAGCGCACCGCCAAGAAGCGCTGCGCCGCGTCCGGGGCACGAGACCGTCCTCACGTCACGGCGTTCACGACCTGATATTCCGGCTGCCGCCATACATCGCCGGCGATCACCTCCTCGATGAACTCCGCCGCCCGCACGATGTCGTTCTCGCCAATGTACAGCGGGGTAATCCCGAACCTCATGATGTCGGGCGCACGAAAATCGCCGATCAGGCCGCGGGCAATCAGTGCTTGCATGGCGGCATAACCGCCGTCGAAGGCGAACGAGACCTGCGAGCCGCGCTGGTCGTGCGCACGCGGGGTGACAAGCTTCAAGGACGGGCAACGGCGTTCGACCTCGGCGATCAGGAGATCACCGAGCGCCAGCGAGCGCGCACGAACCTCCGCGATATCGACGCGGTCCCAGATGTCGAGCGAAGCCTCCAGCGCCGCCATCGCGAGCACCGGAGGTGTGCCGACGCGCATGCGCTCGACGCCGCCGGCGGCGGCATAGGCCAGCTCGAACGCAAACGGCTTGGCGTGACCCATCCAGCCCGACAGCGCAGCGCGCGCGCTGTCGGCGTGGCGCGGGGCGACGTAGAGGAAGGCCGGCGCGCCCGGACCCGCGTTGAGATATTTGTAGGTGCAGCCCGCCGCGAAGTCCGCGCCGCACCCGGCAAGATCGACCGGCAGCGCGCCGGCCGAATGCGCGAGATCCCAGACGGTGACGATGCCGAGCGCATGCGCCTTCGCGGTCAGAGCCGCCATGTCATGGCGCCGGCCGGTGCGATAGTCGACCTCGGTGAGGTAGAGTACCGCGATCTCTTCCGACAACGAGGCCTCGATGTCCTCCGGCGCGACCAGACGCAATTGATGGCCGCGCCCGAGCGTCGCAATCAGGCCTTCGGCCATATAGAGGTCGGTCGGAAAGTTGCCGGTGTCCGACAGGACGACCTTTCGGGATGTATTCATGTCGAGCGCGGCGGCGAGCGCCTGATAGACCTTGAGCGACAGCGTGTCTCCGACCATCACCGAGCCGGCTTCCGCACCGATGAGCCGCGCGATCCGATCGCCGAGCTGGCGCGGCTGGACGTACCAGCCGGCGGTATTCCAGGCGCGGATCAGCTCATTGCCCCACTCAGTCGTGATGACGCGGTTGACCCGCTCGGCAACGCCGCGAGGCAGCGCGCCGAGCGAGTTGCCGTCGAGATAGATCACGCCGTCAGGCAGGTGAAACAGGGCTTTGGTGTCGTCATAGACGCGATATCTGGTCATGGTCATTCTTACAAAATCGTTCGCACGCGCCAGAGCTCGGGGAACAGCTCGACCTCGAGCATGCGCTTGAGATAGCTGACCCCACCGGTGCCGCCGGTGCCGCGCTTGAAGCCGATGACGCGCTCGACCGTGGTGACGTGGTTGAAGCGCCAGCGACGGAAGTAGTCCTCGAAGTCGACCAGCTTCTCGGCGAGCTCGTAGAGCATCCAGTGCGTCTCCGGGGCCTCGTAGACGACACGCCAGGCCTGCAGCACGCCTTCGTTGAAGCTGTGAGTCTCGCGCACGTCACGCGCCAGCACGGACGCGGGCATCTTCAGCCCATTGCGATCGGCAAGACGCAGCACCTCATCATAGAGGCTCGGCGTCGCAAGCTCGGCTTCCAGCAGCTTCGTCGTCTCCGCATCGTGCGCGTGCGGCTTCAGCATGGCCTGGTTGCGATTGCCGAGCAGGAATTCGATCAACCGATATTGCCGCGACTGGAAGCCCGAGGACTGCCCGAGCTGCGAGCGGAAGCGCGTGTACTCGCTCGGCGTCATCGTGCGCAGCACGTCCCAGGCGTTGTTGAGCTGCTCGAAGATGCGCGACATCCGCGCCAGCATCTTCATTGCAGGCTGCACCTCGTCCCTGGCAATTGAGCGGCGCGCAGCGCTGAGCTCGTGAATGGCAAGGCGCATCCACAGCTCGGTGGTCTGATGCTGGATGATGAACAGCATCTCGTCATGCGCTTCCGAGAGCGGGTGCTGAGCGCCAAGGATTGCATCCAGCGCCAGATAGTCGCCATAGGACATACGCCGGGCGAAATCGGTCTCGGCGCCTTCGCTCGTGGGATCGTAATCGCTGGACGACATGAACAGGCCCTCTCGATCGATCTTTCCCGGCTTTGCTCAGTCGAGGCCGATCAGGCGCGCGGTGATGTGGGACGACGGATCCTTCAGCCCGTCGATGACGGTGAAATGGTTCAGCCCGGGCTCGACGACAAGGCGTGTCGGCACGTCGAAACCGGTCCAGAGATTGGCCATCAGGTCGGACTGGCGGATAAACTCCGGCCGCTCGCCGCCGCCGACCCAGGCGGTCACGGGCGAATGTCCTCGCGGCAGATGCAGCGCAGCGCTTTCAAGCGTCGCCTCCTCCATGGTCATGCGCAGCGTGTCGTTCATCTTCGTCTTGAGCAGCGGACGCAGATCGTGCAGGCCGCTGATCGAGAGCGTGCCGGCGATGCGGTTGAAGACAGCGGGCTCCAGCCGGCTGTCGTCGCACAGCATGCGCGTGACGAGGTGACCGCCGGCGGAATGGCCGGCAAGCCGGATCGGTCCTGCGACGAGCGAAGCCGCCTTGGCGATCGCCGCGGCGATCTCGGCGGTGATGTCGCAGATGCGCGCAGCCGGCGTCAGCGTGTAGCTCGGCAGCGCCACGGTCCAGCCATGGTGGCGCGCGCCTTCGGCGAGATCGGACCAGGTCGACTTGTCGAAGCGCATCCAGTAACCGCCGTGCACAAAGACGACGAGGCCCTTGCTGTCGCCGTCGGGCAGGATCAGGTCGAAACGCTGACGCTCACCCGGGCCATAGGCGATGTCGGCGCGGAGATCCTTCAGCGCGGCCCGGTAAGCCGCAGCCCGCTCTGCCCACAGCCCCGGCATCTTGTCCGAGCCCGGGATATGGGCCGAATTGGCGTAAGCATCATCCCAATCGCGCATCGTCACTCCCGGGGGACTCGTCCAGCAACCGGACGCCAGTCTGCCACCGGGACGCCCGGCATCCTAGTCTTTCTTTTAAGCTTAAAGGATTTCGGAGGGCTGGTGGATTGCGCAAGCAAGCGCCTCAAACACGGTGCCGTAGGGTGGGCAAAGCGGAGCGTGCCCACGATTTTGTCATGTTCGAGACAACTCGTGGGCACGGCGCGGGTGCGCCTTTGCCCACCCTACGAGAGCTGCGGCCCGAGGCAACGCTACGCCTTCTCCACCCCGCACCATTCCGCGATGAACAGCGCCATCGCCTTGGTGGTCTTCTTCAGCGAGTCCAGATCGACATATTCGTTGAAGCCGTGCATCTCGCCGCCGCTGGCGCCGAAGCACAGGCTCGGAATGCCCTCGTTGAGGCCGTAGAAACGGGTGTCGGTGAGCGCGGTGAAGACGAGGTCCTCAGGCATGCCGCCATAGACCTTGCCGAATGCCTTGGCGAACGCGGCTTCCGGTGCGGCGGCGTCGGTCAGCTCATAGCCCTCGGACAAGAAGCCCGACCATTCGATCTCAGGCGGATTGTTGGCGAGGAAGCGATGGTTGCGCGCGGCGGCCGCGACGCAGGCCATGATCTCCTTCTGGTGATCGGCGATCGACCAGCCCGGCAGCACCGCGATCCGGCAATCGACATCGCACCAGGCCGGCACGCTGGAGGCCCAGTCGCCGCCCTTGATGATGCCGGGATTGAAGTTGATGGGATGGTTCAGGGTCTTGAAGTGCTTGTCGGCCTTGGCGCGCTCGTTCCACTCGATCTCCAGCTTTTGCAGCGCCTGGATCAGGTGATAGGCCGCCATGATCGCATTGGCGCCGGAGCCGGCGAACGCCACGTGGGTCGGATGCCCCTTCACACGCAGGCGAAACCAGATCACGCCGACCTGCGAGCGCACCATCTTGCCGCCGGTCGGCTCCGGAATGAAGCAGGCATCCGCGCGATAGCCGCGCTGCAGCGTCGAGAGCGCGCCGACGCCGGTGCTCTCCTCCTCGATCACGGACTGGAAGTGGATGCGCGCCGTCGGCTTGAGCCCCGCGGCCTTGATCGCGTCCAGCGCATAGAGCGCGCCGATGGTGCCCGACTTCATGTCGCAGGCGCCACGGCCGAACATCTTGCCGTCCTTGATGACGGGCGAGAACGGCGGCGTCTCCCACAATTCGAGGGGACCGGCGGGCACGACGTCGCAGTGGCCCTGCAGGATCAACGATTTGCCGGCTTCGGTCGTGGGACGGTAGGTGCCCACCACCGAACGCGCCTTGGAGAAATCATGCTCGATCGGGCCGAAGCCGCGCAGTTCCTTGAGGTCGTCGACCTTGATGTGCCAGTCGTCGACCTCATAGCCGCGTGCACGCAGGAGGTCGCCGATCATGTCCTGGCAGGGTCCCTCCGCCCCGCGGGTCGAAGGGATCGCGACGAAATCGCGGGTGGTGGCAAGCTGGGCCTCGAAGCCGGCATCGACGGCGTCGAGAATCCTCTGCTGCGTTTCGGCATTCATCAGGCAACTCCAGGCATTCCAATGGTCCCAAGGAGCGCGCAAGCTAGCCGATTTCAGCCGTTCGGGTACTCCACAAAATATGCATCCCGCAATGCATCTTCGAGCAGCCGGCCTTCGGAATAGCCATTCAGCGTCGCAGGGCGGCTCACCCCATCGAGCAGGCGCGGACAGGGCTCCGGCGCGCCGAGCACCGAGCGCACCGGGATACGCTCGGCGTAGATCGGCAATTCGTAGTCCTCATCGTCGTCGGCCACACCCTTGGCGCGGACCTTGGCCGAGGCCTCCTCGATCTCCATCGCGATGAAGGAGGTCGCCTTGATCTCCTGCGTGTTACTGGCCCGAAGGCTCGCGGTACGATCCGGAAAGAAGCGGTCGACCATCGCGATCACCGCGCGATCCTTCTCCTCGGGGTCCGTGACGAGATAGGCGGTGCCGAACGCCATGACCGCGCGATAGTCGGCGGAATGGTTGAAGCCGCAGCGCGCCAGCACGAGGCTGTCGAGATGCGCGACCGTGAGACACACGCGCTCGCCCTTGGTCTGGTTGCGCAGCATGCGGCTGGCGCTCGAGCCGTGCCAGTACAGCTTGGTGCCCTCGCGCCAGAAGAAGGTGGGCGTGCAATAGGGCTGGCCGTCGATCACGTAGGAGACGTGGCAGAGCATCGAGGAATCCAGGATGCGATGCACCGTCTCGTGATCGTAGAAGCCGCGGTCATGCCGTCGCTTCACCTGGTTGCGCGCGGAGGTCGGGTAGGAATTGGTGGTCTCGGCCTGGCTCACGGCTGCTCCTGATCGGATTGGAAAAGATCTGGAGCAGTTGTAGCTTCGCATTTGGTCTGCGATAGTTCCAATTCCATGCAAAAAATTCCGACCAATTCCCTGCCCTCATCGGCCGAGACGCCCTTGCCGACAAGGACCGAGCTGCCGCTCGACCTCACCGGCCCGCACGTCACCGCAGGCGCCTCCGCCGCGCACCGGCTCTATCAGGCGCTGTGCGAGATGATCGTCTCCGGCCTCGTCAAGCCCGGCGAGCCGTTGCCGCCGTCGCGCACACTGGCGAAGCAGACGGGCTTCCGGCGCAACGCCGTCGTGATCGCCTATGAACGCCTGATCGCCGACGGCTTTGCCGAGGCCAGAGTCGGCTCCGGCACTTTCGTCGCCGCGCGGATCCCGGCGCGCGCGGCCGCGCCGGGCAAGCCGAAGGTGGTGGTCGATGCACCGAGACAAGGCGCATTCGCGCTCGGCTGCACCCATATCGACGAACGCGCCGTGCAGCGTTTTCGCGCCTTCGTCGGCCGGCGCATGCGCGCCTTCGGGTCCGAACATCTGCACTATGCCGATCCGCGCGGCAGCCGCGAGCTGCGCGCGGCGATCGCCGATCATCTGTTGTCGGCGCGCGGGCTGCGCTGTGATCCCGATCAGATCGTGATTACGTCAGGCACACTGCACGCGCTGCGCATCGTACTGAGCGCGATCCTCAAAGCGGGCGACCAGGTCTGGTGCGAAGATCCCGGCTATCCGACCGCGCGAAAAGCCATCGCGCATTGCGGCTATCGCGCCGTGCCCGTTCCTGTCGACGAGCACGGCATGCGGGTCGCCAAGGGACGAACTGCAGGTCCCAACGCACGCGCGGCCTATGTTACGCCATCGCACCAGTTTCCGCTGGGCGTGCAGATGTCGATGCCGCGGCGGCTCGAGCTCTTGGACTGGGCCAGGCAGGCCGGCGCCTTCGTGCTGGAGGACGATTACGACAGCGAGTTTCGCTATGACGGCGCACCGCTGATGTCGCTCGCCGGCATCGACCGTCTGCAGCGCGTGATCTATCTCGGCACATTCGCCAAGACGCTGTTTCCGGGCCTGCGCATCGGCTATTGCGCCCTGCCCGAGCGCCTGATCGCTGACGTGACGGCTGCGCGCGCGGCGCTCGACCGCTTCCCCGGCACGCTGATGGAAGGCGCGGTGGCCGACATGCTCAATTCGGGCGCGTTCGCCGCCAATCTCAAGCGGGTGCGAAAGCTCTATCGCGAGGCTCGCGACGTGCTGGCCGAAACGCTGGAGACCGCATCCGACGGCGCGCTTTCGGTGCCGGTGCCGTCACAAGGCCTGCATCTCGTTGCCCGATTCGATCCCTCGGTCGACCTGTCGGTGGCCGCGCGGGCCAAGCAGACGGCCGGCGCAGAAGGCTGGCTCCTGGCCGACACTTATTCGCGCGCGCGGCCTCTGCCCGGCTTCGTGCTGGGATTTTCCGGGCATGCGGTTCCACTACTCGTCGCCTCCGCGGAACATCTGGCGCGTGAATCGCGCGCAGCCTTGCGCATGAGGAACAAGCCGGCGCGCAGCGCTTAACGAACGTTCACTATGAGAATCGCGAGCCGATGCCTACATTGCGGCATCATCGCCGAGACCTCTCACCATGCCGCTACGCCGCACGACCAGCCTCGCGCTCCTGATCTCCACCGCACTTGCCGCGACGGCGCATGCCGCCACGGTCGGACGCGAGCAAGACATCGTCGACCTCAAGCTGGGGCAGCGCGTTCAGGTCGATGACGGAACCTGTCCCGCCGGACAGGTCAAGGAAGTGCGTGGGGCGCGAATGTCCGACAAGGGCGTCGTGCGCACCGCCACTTGCGTGCCGCGCTACGGTCCGAAGACGAAATAACTACTGCTTCGCCGGGTCGAACATGCACTGCAGGGTCGGCTTGGCGATCTTGGTGAAGGTCGGACCGATCTCGCTTTGCTTGGACGCCGGCACCCAGTCGGTCTCGATCGTGGGCACACCGGTCTCGCTGATGCCGCGCAACAGCGCCTCGCGCAGGTCGCGATCCTCGACCGCGGCTGCAGCGTGGTCGTGCAGGCAGCCGCAAACTTCCTCGGGATGTTCCCACCGTCCAATCATCCGCGGTGCGCACTGACGCACGAACTCGCTGCGGGGATCGGGTAACCGCGAGGGCGCGCGCACCTGCGCCTCGGCGGCATTGATCGTCAGAAGGGTTACGAACACAGCGGCGCACAATCGGACGAACATGACGGCCTTTATCGGCTGATTTCTTGTTGTCGATCAGAAGCGCGTGGCAACCACGATCGGCTGCGACGACGCGGTGGTGATCGGCGAACCGCTGTACTGGAAGGTGCCGACGCCGGGAAGATTGCCGTCCGGCGCACCCGCGAACGAGGAGCCGACGATCACGAAGCCGAAAGCAAGGATGAAGCTGAGCGCGCGCATGGTCTTGTCTCCGAATTCCGTGGCCGGCGGCACCGCCGTCGTCGTTGTGAAGCTGATAACCATGGGCGGTTTCGCGCGTGATGCGCCAAAAGCGCAAAATGGTTTCATCTTGCGTGAGAATTGTTTCGTCGCATCGAGGCCGACGACACAATTCTCGAAAACTGCCAATCATTTCAAGCCCGTCTCGCCGGCGCCCGAAGTGGCCTGTCAGGTTCCGGTTCGGCGGCGCTACCGCATCGCATGCCGCCGCCGTCACGGTCCCGCCTTGCGTGCTTCACACGCATTTTACGATTTTCTGCTGAAGAGAGTGACGAACGAAGGCTGGGTCCGGTCGAACCGGGGGCGCTGCGGCTGCGACCCAAGCCATCGAATCCGAGACGCCGGAATCACCGGACGCAGTCAGTTGAGGGATGGCCATGACGACGCAGGATCGCGCAACGCCGCGCGAGACGGACCAACGGACGGACCGCAGAGTTCAACGACCGAGCCACGTCGCCTCGGCCGGCGCGATGTCGCTGCAGTCCGGTCGCGGCTTCGAGGCCGCGCCACAGGCATTCGTGCGGCTGACCGGCTCGCATCTTGTCAGACCGCAGGCCCGCCGCGCTGTCGTCATCGAGTGACGCGCAAGCGGGTCACTGTGTGAAGAATTCACCGCACTTCTGGACGTTCGCGTCTGCAGGTCCCCACGGCATGATCGGCACGGTCGAAGTCGAGTTCTTAGGCGACCCCTCGATAATCCTGTCCGAATAGACCATGTAGACCAGCACGTTGCGCTTGGTGTCGCAGCCGCGCACGATCTGCATCTTCTTGAAGAACAGCGAGCGGCGCCGGCGGAACATGTCGTCGCCCTGCTCCATCTTGTTCTTGAACTTGATCGGCCCGACTTGGCGGCAGGCCAGCGAGATGTCCGAGACCTCCTCGGCGAGGCCCAGCCAGCCCTTGAACCCGCCCTTCTCCGGCACCGTGAAATGACAGGCGACGCCCTCGACTTCGGGATCGTCCAGACCGTAGGTCGCGAGCTTGTCGTTCGGGCTCATCCATTTGAACACGGTGGAGCGGCGGAAGATCAGATCGGGCTCGTCGGCAGCCTGAGCGGACGCCGTCGGCAAGGCCAGAGCCAAGAGGAAGAAAGCAAAGCCTTTCAAGCGGATGCCGGAAAGACCGAGGAAACGAGATGACATGAAGTTCTCCGGTAACAAGTCTCTGCAATGTAGGGACGCGACAGCCGCTCAGGAAGACGACGGCGCACGAACGCGGCCGCCGTTTACCGCTCCGTGAGGCTTTTTTGTTACGCCTTGAACAAAAGTAGCTCACGGCAGAACCACTGAGCTGGTGAACGCGTATCCCCTTTGCGAGACTAACGTCTGATTTGGATTATGGATTCGAGGATGAACAGCGTGAACGGGTCGGGTTTTTCTGCCAAGCCGGCGCGGCTTTGGCAGGTCGCCATTTTGACGGCGGCGGGTGCGATCGGCGCGACCAGCCAGGCAGACGCAGCATTCTATTATTGGACGGATTATTCCGACGGATCCTACTACGCCCGGCAGGACCGGCGTCCCGAGATACCGCGCCAGAAGCCGCAGAAGCGCAGCGCGACCGGCAAGAAAGCAATTGTCGCCGAGAAGGAAGCCGGCACCAAGCCCCAGGGGCCGCTGGTCATCGTCGTCTCGATCGAACGGCAGAAAGTCACCGTCTACGACAGCAACGGCGTGTTCGCGGAATCGCCGGTGTCGACGGGCATGAAGGGCCATTCGACGCCGATGGGTGTGTTCAGCGTCATCCAGAAGCACAAATTCCACCACTCCAACATCTATAGCGGCGCGCCGATGCCGTATATGCAGCGGATCACCTGGTCCGGCGTCGCCATGCATGCCGGCGTGCTGCCGGGCTATCCGGCCTCGCACGGCTGCATCCGCATGCCGATGTCGTTCGCGATGAAGATGTGGAATTGGACCAAGATGGGTGCGCGCGTCATCGTCGCGCCCGGCGAGATGTCGCCGCACAGCTTCGCGCATCCCCTGCTCGCGTCAATGCGCATGCCGCCGCAGCCCACCGCCAGCCTCGAGCCGCAGAGCAATGTCGGCGACAAGGCCGACAAGGGCACCGCGGACACCAAGGCCGCCGAAGCCAGGCCGATCGAAACGAAGACCGCCAGCGCCGACAGCGTGCTCGAGCTGCGCACGTCCGTCGGACATACCGTGATGTCGGATGTGACCACGGGCAATGCGGCGGCCCACGAAGAAGCGGCTACGCCCGCCGACAATGCGACAAAGACTGCCGAGGCCGCCGGCACGGCCACTCCGGCCCAAGCCGAGAAGCCCGCCGACAAGGTGGAAGCCATCAAGACTGAAGCCGCCAAGTCCGAACCGGCGCAGTCCGAGCCTGCCAAGGCTGAAGCTGGGAAGACTGAAGCTGGGAAGGCTGAAGCTGCCAAGCCCGAGACTGCAAAGCCCGAAGCCGCAAAGACTGAAGCGGCCGACGCCGCGAAGAAGCCGGATGCACCGGCAATCGCCGCCACGCCGGAGGCGAAGAAGGACGAGAGCCGCCTGGCTGAGCCTGCGCCCGCCGCGAAGCCGGAAGCACCCAAGCGGGCCGGCCAGATCGCCGTCTTCATCAGCCGCAAGGATTCCAAGCTCTACGTGCGGCAGAACTTTGCGCCGCTGTTCGAGGTCCCGGTCACGATCGCCACGAGCGACCGGCCGCTCGGCACGCATATCTTCACGGCCGAGCTCGACAAGACCGACTCCAATGCGTTGCGTTGGTCGGTGGTGTCGCTGCCCGTCTCCGCCCGTTCCGCCGCACGCGAGGACGACAGCCGCCTCACGCGCCGCAAGGGTGGCGCTGCCGTGATCCCCGTGGCCGCCAAGCCCGTTGTTGCCAAGCCCGTGGTCACGCCGGACAGCCCGGCGGCAGCCCTCGACCGCATCTCGATTCCCGCCGACACCATGGCGAAGATCAACGAGATGCTGACGTCGGGCGGCTCCATCATCATCTCCGACCAGGGCATCAACCAGGGCGAGACCGGCGAAGGCACCGACTTCATCGTCCGCCTTTACTAGCCGCCTGACCGGCGCCGGATAACGCGGTGTTGACGAGGCGCCGCGCGGCCGCGGAGTAATATGCCCCCCGGATCATTTCGGGGGACGCCGTCATGATGAATCGCAGAACGATGCTCACCGCGATGCTGGCCGGCACGCTGGCGCCGGCAACGCGTGCTTTCGCCGAGGGCGGCATGAGCCGGATCCCGGCCTATGCGTTCTCCTTCGCCGCCTTGTCCGGCGACGACATCCGTCTGGCCGCGTTCGCTGGCAAGCCGCTCCTGGTGGTCAACACCGCCTCGCTCTGTGGCTACACGCCGCAATATGCCGGCCTGCAGGAGCTCTGGAACGAGTTTCGCGAACGCGGGCTCACCGTGATCGGCGTGCCCTCGAATGATTTTGGCGGCCAGGAGCCCGGCGGCACCAGCGAGATCACGCAGACGGCGCACCACCAATATGGTGTTACCTTTCCGATCACGGCCAAGGCGGTCGTGGTCGGCGCCAAGGCGCACCCCTTCTACAAATGGGCCGCCGAGGCGCGACCGCGGGAAGTTCCGCGCTGGAACTTCCACAAATACCTGATCGGCCGCGACGGCTATATCGCCGAGGTCTTTCCATCCGCGGTCGAGCCGGCCGACACGCGAATCAAGACGGCCATTGCCAGGGCGCTGGCCGACAGTTGACGCTCACATGCGCCCTATCGGGCTGGGCACAATTGTGGCGAGGTGCCAAACAGCCGTTGCAATGGCGATGGCCCACCATCTAGGCTAGGATCGTTTGGGGCAGGACGGTTCGGCCGGAGGCGAAAAGCCACGGCGGAACAACGGGATCAATCTCGAGGACATCACCATGCGTGTGGCGGCAGGACTGATTTTGGCAAGCGCGATGTCGGTTGCGATGACCGGCGCAGCATGGTCGCAGACCCCGGCGAAGCCCGCAGCCGCGACGCAAGCCGCACCGGCGGCAACGCCGGCCGCAGTAACGCCGGCTGCAGCACCTGCAGCCCCGCCCGCGGCAGCCGCCGCGCCCGCAGGCTTCGTCAATCCGCCCCCGCCGCAACAGGCGCCACAGCCGGCGCGCGCGGCCTGCAACACGCCCGGCGCGCTCGGCGTTGCCCGCACCGTCGAGATCGACACCACGGGCGGTCCCGGCTTCGGCTTCGAGCATTTCAAGGAGCTCGACTTCCTGCGCGACAAGGAGGTCGTGCTGACCTTCGACGACGGCCCCTGGCCGAAGAACACGCCCGCGGTGCTGAAGGCGCTTGCCGATGAATGCACCACCGGCATCTTCTTCTCGATCGGCAAGCACGCGACCTACGAGCCGGAGATCCTGAAGCAGGTCTATGCGGCCGGCCACACCGTGGGCACCCACACCTGGTCGCACGCCAACCTCAACAACAAGAAGCTGACGGAAGCTCAGCGCAAGGAAGAGATCGAGAAGGGCCTGTCCGCGGTGAAATGGGCGCTCGGCGGCATCTCGCCCTCGCCGTTCTTCCGCTTCCCCGCGCTCCAGCATCCGCCGGAGATGGTCACCTATCTCGGCAACCGCAACACCGCGATCTTCTCCTGCGACATCGACTCCTTCGACTTCAAGGCCTCCAAGCCCGAGAAGGTGGTCGAAACCGTCATGAAGAAGCTCGACAGCAAGGGCAAGGGCATCATCCTGATGCACGACTTCCAGAAGCACACGGCGGAGGCGCTGCCCGAACTGCTCAAGCGCCTCAAGGCAGGCGGCTACAAAGTGGTGGCGATGCGCGCCAAATTCCCGGCATCGACGCTGCCTGAATATGACCAGGAGCTGCTCAAGGACGTCAAGCTGCCGACGGTGAGCCAACGCCCCGTCAACAGCGTCGTCACGACGGTCAACGAATAGCCGGCCATTGTCTTTCCGGTTTGAAGGCTACGTCATCGTCTCGGCGGACGGCATGCTTGCCGACGCCGGCCATGTCATGCCCGACAGCCTGAAATTCGACGGCGACAAGCTGTTCTTCGAGCAGGCGCTCGATCGCGCCGCGCTGATCGTGCACGGTCGCAATTCGCACGAGCAGCAGACGAACTCGCCGAAGCGCAAGCGGCTGATCCTGACCCGCAAGATCGAGGCGCTCACCGTCGATCCGGAGATGCCGAACGCGACGCTGTGGAATCCGGAACATGCAAGCTTCGAGCAGGCCTGCGCCTTTGCCGACGTCGCCTCCGGCATGGTCGCCATCATCGGCGGCCCCGCCGTGTTCGAGATCTTCATGAATCGCTACGACACGTTCTGGCTGTCGGAAGCGCCGCATGTGCGCCTGCCCGGCGGCGAAGGCTGCTTTGTCGAGGTGCCCGAGCGAACGCCGCACGACGTGCTGGCGTCGCACGGGATGAAAGCCGGCGCGCCCTACCTGCTCGACGCCGCGCATAGGGTGACCGTGACCCCGTGGCGACGGGCAAGCGGCAAGATGTGAAAAGTCTAAAACAACCCCATGCAAAGTAGCGGGGGATTGGTCAGCGGCGGTTGAGCCGCATCAATGTGCCCCGCCGCGAGTCATTCGATCATCGCCGTGCCGGGACTTCACATGCGATAGGCACGCCACATGCCCCACATCCTTCTTCCCGACCATCCCCATCAGGAGCGCGCGCGGCTGCTGGGCCAGGCCCGGCACTGCCGCCAACTCTCCGCCACCACGGTCGAAGAACACTTGATCGAGCAACTCGTCACACTGGCGAAATCTTACGAAGCCAAGGCTGCCCTGCTCCGCGCAACGTGCAGCACAAGCGACTACACGTCCCCGTAAGCCGCCTCGGCCGGGCGCGTGGTGCGGCCGTATCCCATCAGCATGAACAATGCGCCGATGATCGAAAGGTTCTTCAGCGCGTCGACCACCATCTTCGCGTTCTCGGGCGGCGTCTGGTTCCAGAAGTCGTCGAACAGCACCGTCGCGACCGCGACGTAGATGATCATCAACAGCGCGAAGAACCGTGCGCCGAAATTCAGCGCGATCATCAGGCCTGCGATGATCTCGAGCCCGCCGACCGCGATCGCCAGCAGTTGCGGCGTGGTCATGGCAGTGGCCGTCTCGATCTGCTTGGCGTAGGGCGCGATGACGTCGGGCACCACGACCTTGGTGGCGATGAAATCGGCCGTCGCCTGGATGGCAAAGAGCTTGGTCGCGCCCGTGTAGATGAACAGCACGGCGAACAGGATCCGCCCGAAAGTCACGAACGCTGGCATGATCGGCCTCTTGGCAAAACGCTAAGCAGGGAACGCGCCGGCGGATTATGAAGAGTCGGGCTGCGGTTTACAAACGGGGAAATGGCAAACTGAAAGTAATTCAAAGGAAGCGACGCAGACGGTGACCCCTTCTCCCCTTGTGGGAGAAGGTGGCGCGAAGCGCCGGATGAGGGGTATCTATCCCCGCACTCAAACAAGATTAGGACTCGCGGAGAAAGACCCTCACCCGTCT
>NZ_CAKZJO010000084.1 GCF_936943645.1 uncultured Bradyrhizobium sp.
GAACGCGTTGCTCTACGACCCACATTCCGCTGTCGTCCCGGCCTAGTGCGCAATTGCGCACGGGCGCCGGGACCCATAACCCCAGGGAGAAGTGGGGCGAAGATTCATAGTTGCGCTTGCGTCGGTACGAAGACCGCCACCTTCCGATACACCACGCGGTATGGGTCCCGGCGCCCGTGCGCAATTGCGCACTAGGCCGGGACGACACCGTTGATTGGAGCGCCAGCTCAGATCGACTTCAGCACGTACCGTCTGTTGTCCTTCTGCACCGGGCGCGCGTTCATCGGATAGAGCTTTGCGAACGCGGCGACGTCGGCGGCCGAGACCTGGATCGGGGTGGTCAGCAGCAGCCATTCGACCACTTCCGAGCAGGGTGGCGTCGTCAGCGAGCCGGGATAGCGGAAGTAGCTGAGCTTGGTTGGCAGCATGGCGTGCGGATCGATGCCGGCATCGGCCTTCACCGCCGGGCCTTCCGCCGCCGGCATGGTCTTGACGATCTTGCCGAAGGCCGGGTTCGCCCGGCCCTCCGCCATCAGCACGCCGACCACGGCGAGCCCGCCGGCCTCGTTGCGATGGACGAAATGCGCCTCCAT
The DNA here is from genome assembly GCF_936943645.1 of uncultured Bradyrhizobium sp. Classification (GTDB taxonomy): domain Bacteria; phylum Pseudomonadota; class Alphaproteobacteria; order Rhizobiales; family Xanthobacteraceae; genus Bradyrhizobium. The sequence goes on from NZ_CAKZJO010000084.1 coordinate 594, forward strand.
CGGAAAATTCTTGCCGCCGATCATGTGCTCGCTCGGCCGGTGGAAGTGTACCTGCAGCAGCTTGTATTTGACGTCGCCGAGCATCAGCGTGCTGCCTTCGGCGAAGTTGAGCTGGATCGTGTGCCCGTTGTTGACGATGGTGTCGGCGCTCTTGCCCCAATTCAGCTTCAGGACCGGCAGTTGCGACTTGATCGTCCCCTCGATGTCGATCGGCGATTGCTGAAGGCCGACCGCGCAGGCCTTGTTGGCCGCGTCGAGATCGCCCCATTTGGCCGGGCCGCCGGCGCCTTCGTAACTCCAATGCGCGCCTTCGGCGGCGAAGGCCGGCTTGCAGAGCGGACAAAGTGCGAGACCCGCGAGGGCCTTCAATGCATGACGGCGATTCATCGTATTCCCCTAAGATAAAGCTGGAGCGGTAGTATCGGCCGCAACCTATGCGAGAGGTCCGGTGAGTCGCAATGGCGATCCGAATCGGACGCGGCGCCGGTATGGGGGTCATGTTGCGGTTAAGGTCATAGCTACTGGCTCGTCCACACGATCCGCGCAATCCACGCCACCTCGTCCGCCGCCATCGTGCGCGCGGCCTGCGGTGCATCGAGCGATTGCAGCTCCAGTGCCTTCGCGGTGCGGCGCCTCAGCGTTGCGATCGTCACCTCGCCCGCCCTGCCCCTCACCAGCACGCGATCGCCTTTGCGGATCGGCGCATCGGGCGACACCAGGACGATGTCGCCGTCGCGATAAACAGGCGCGAACGCATCGCCGGAAATCTCCAGCGCAAAAGTGCGGCTGTCCTCGGTGGCGGGAAGCGCCGTTTCGGTCCAGCCCTTGCCGGAAGGAAGACCGGACTCGTCGAAGGCCCCGCTCGCGCCGGCCAGGGCGAAGCCGAGCAGCGGGACCGAGCGGGAATCGCCGGCGTCGTCGTCGATCAGTTTCGCAAAGCTCTCGATCGAAGCGTCGGCGGCGGCGAGCGCCTTGGCGATCGATTCGGTCGAGGGCCAGCGCTCGCGGCCGTCCGAGGTGACGCGTTTGGACCTGTTGAACGTGGTGGGATCGAGCCCGGCGCGCTTGGCAAGGCCGGACGGTGACAGACCGGCGCGCGCCGCCAGCCGATCCAGCGCGACCCAGATCTGGTCGTGAGTCAGTATCCTCTGCGCTTTGGCCTGTCTGACCATGGAAGGTCCAGCCTGTCGCAACCCAGGAAAACTGTCCTCAAATCAACCGGTTTTCTGTTTTTCGCGCAAGAGGCGGCGGGAGAAGGCGTTTTCAAGCGAAGCGGATACCGGTTCGCGCCAGGAAAACGCGTCAAAACGAGGATCTGGAGCCCCGCTTCGATTTCATCGGACCGGAAATGGCTTGAGGTCTTGAGTTCGGCAGGGGCGGCCTTTACGGTCGCGCCGGGGCTTTTGAAGACCCGCGATAGACGAAAAAACCCAAAAGACTCAAAGAGCAACAGGGCTGCGCAAGCGGTGGTCAAGATCTACAAAATCTGTCCGGCCTCGGCCTGGCGTGAGGCGGAACGGCAGGGTGTCTACCTCGGCAGCGCAGACGATGCGCGCGACGGTTTCATCCATTTCTCGACCGCCGCCCAGGTTCCCGAGACCCTGCGCAAGCACTATTTCGGGCAGCGCGCGCTGTTCCTGGTCGAGATCGACAGCGACGCGCTCGGCAGCGAACTGCGCTGGGAGCGCTCGCGCAATGAGGAGCTGTTTCCGCATCTCTACGGCGAGCTCGATCTCGGCGCCGTCATCATGGTGATGAATCTCAACATCCGCTCCGACGGCGGCCACGACGTTCCGGAGCTTGCCCCGTGATCCGCGCTTTCGACGCCTTTTCGCTGCCCGTGCTGCGCTGGCTCGATCCGGAAGATGCGCATCGCCTGGCGATCCAGGGCCTGCGCTTCCTGCCGCCGATCAAGCCGCGCACCGACGATCCCAAGCTCGCGATGCGCGCCTTCGGACTCAACTTTCCCAACCCGATCGGCATGGCCGCCGGCTTCGACAAGAGCGCGGAGGTGCCGGACGCGCTGCTGCGGCTCGGCTTCGGCTTCGTCGAGATCGGGTCGGTGACGCCGAAGCCGCAGGCCGGCAATCCCAGGCCGCGGCTGTTTCGCCTCGAGCGCGACGAAGCCATCATCAACCGCATGGGCTTCAACAATGACGGCGCGGACGTCGCATTGCGCCGGCTTGCCGCGCGCGCGCAGCACGGCGGCATCGTCGGCGTCAATGTCGGCGCCAACAAGGATTCGCCGGATCGCGTCGCCGATTACGTCAAGCTGATCGAGACCTTCGCGCCGGTCGCGAGCTATTTCACCGTCAACGTCTCCTCGCCGAACACGCCGGGCCTGCGCAATTTGCAGGAAGGCGCGCTGCTCGACGAGCTGCTCGCACGCGTGATCGACGCCCGCGAGCGTGTCAGGCAGAAGGCCGGCGACACGCCGGTGCTGCTCAAGATCGCGCCGGATCTGAGCCTCGCCCAGCTCGACGATGTCGTGCAGGTCGCGCGCTCGCGCAGGGTCGACGGCATGATCGTGTCGAACACGACGATTTCGCGGCCGAGCACGCTGCGGGAGGAGATGCGCGCCAAGGAGCAAGGCGGCCTGTCCGGCCGGCCGCTGTTCCGGCTGTCGACGCGGATGGTCGCCGAGACCTATGTGCGCGTCGAGGGCGCATTCCCGCTGATCGGCGTCGGCGGCGTGGACTCCGGCGGCGCCGCACTGACCAAGATCCGCGCGGGTGCCAGCCTGATCCAGCTCTATTCGTCGCTGGTCTACAAGGGCCTCGGCCTCGTCGACGAGATCAAGCGCGACCTCACCTCGACGCTGCTCCGCACCGGGCGCGATTCGCTGTCCGAGATCGTCGGCGCCGATGCGGCGACGCTCACCGCCGAAGACTGGCCGGGGATGTAGTCCCTCGCCTCTCCCCGCTCGCGGGGAGAGGCCGGAATTTGCGAGAGCAAATTCCGGGTGAGGGGGACTCTCCACGAGTCCATCTGCCAGCGTCCCCGCGGAGACTCCCCCTCACCCCAACCCTCTCCCCGCAAGCGGGGAGAGGGGGAGGAAACAGCTACCCCCGTCTCACACTGGCCCCGCCATCCACCGGCAGGGTCACGCCGGTGATGAAGTTGGCCTCGTCCGACGCCAGGAACAGCGCGGCGTTGGCGACGTCCCAGCCCGTGCCCATCTTCTTGCGCAGCGGCACCTTGCTGTCGCGCTCGGCTTCGACCTCGGCGCGCGTTTTGTGCCATTCGCGGGCGCGGGTGTCGACGGCCATCGGCGTGTTCATCAGGCCGGGCAGGACGACGTTGGCGCGGATGCCGTACTCCGCATTCTGGTAGGCAAGCTGCTCGGTGAAGGCGATCATCGCCGATTTCGTCGCCTTGTAGGCGACGTAAGGATAGGTGGTGATCGCGGCCATCGAGGAGATGTTGATGATGGCGCCGCTTCCTTGCGCGCGCATGATCGGGATCACCTCCTTCGCGGCGAGAACGCAGCTCTTGAGGTTGATGGCGACGACGCGGTCGAACGCTTCTTCGGTGATATCGAGCAGCTCGGCATCGCCGCCGGACAGGCTGACGCCGACATTGTTGTGAAGCACGTCGATCCGGCCCCAGCGGGTCTGCGCGTCCTTCACCATCGCCTTGATGTCGGCAGCCTTGGTCACGTCGGCCTTGAAGGCCGCGGCCGTGCCCTGCGCCGCCGCGATCATCGCAACCGTTTCCTGTGCGGATTCCAGATGATGGTCGACGCACAGGACCCTGGCGCCCTCGCGCGCGAAGGTCAGCGCGGTGGCGCGGCCGTTGCCCATGCCCTCGCCAGGGCTTTGCCCGGCGCCGACCACGATCGCAACCTTGTCCTTCAAGCGCATGTCAGTTCACTCCCGGGATCGGGTACTGCTGGAGTACCTCTTTGTAATACGGCTCGTTGTCGATCTTCATGGTCGCGAGCACGCGGACCACGCCGCAATAGAAGGCGATGGTGAGCACGAGGTCGGTCATGTGCTCGTCGGACAGATCCTTCTTGATCTCGGCGAAGGTCGCATCGGACATCGCGAGCTCGCGCACCATCTCGCGGGCGCCCTTCAGGATCGCTCTTGCCAGCGGCTCCAGCTTCGAGGGCCGCCCTTCGGTCTCCGCCATCAGGCCGGCGATGTCTTCGTCGGTGACGCCGAATTCCTTGCCGATCTTCACATGGTGGGTGAATTCGTATTCCGATCGCTCCATCCAGCCGACCTGGAGGATGGCGAGCTCCCGCAGGCGCGGATCGAGCTTGCTCTTGAAGCGGATATAGCCGCCGATGCCGTTGAATGCGCGCGCCATCTCCGGCGAGTTGACCAGCAGCTTGTGCAGATTGGTGTTGCGCTTGAGCATGTCGCGATATTCGGGCGCGACCTGGTCGGCCTCGAGATAGGGCAGGCGGGCCATTTCCATGTTTCCTCTAGTGTTCCTGTGACTCGCGTTCGGGGGCTTGCAGCGTCACGCCGCCGTCGACCACCAGCACCTGGCCGGTGATGTAGCGCGCAAAATTGCTGAGCAGGAATTTGACGGCGTGGCCGACGTCCCAGCCGGTGCCTTCGGTCTTGAGCAGGGAGGCCCTGGCGCGATTGGCGCGCGCCTGCTCGCTCATGCCGCGGGCATAGACCATCGGCGTGTACATCGGGCCGGGGCAAATGCAGTTGACGCGGATGTTGTCGCGACCGTGGTCGACTGCCATGGCGCGGGTGAGGCCGATGATGGCGGCCTTCGAGGTCGTGTAGGTCGTGAGCCCGCGCGGCCGCAGCGCCGAGATCGAGGAGATGTTCACGATCGCGCCGCCCCCGGCGGTTCGGATCATGGCGGGGATCGCGTGCTTTGAGAGCAGGAACATGGTCTCGACATTGACCTGCATGACGCGGCGGTATTGCTCGGGTGTCTCGTCCACGACGCTGCCGCGGCTGCCGATGCCGACATTGTTGTCGAGGAAATCGAGCCGGCCCCAGCGGTCGAGCGCGGCTTCCACCAGTGTCTTGCAATCACTTTCGCTGGTGACGTCGCCACCATGTGCCGCCGCCGTGCCGCCTTCGGCGGCGATCATCTCCACGGTGCGTTCGGCGAGCTTGAGGTCCCGATCGGCAACGAGCACTCTCGCGCCCGCTCGGGCCAGCAATATTGCTGCAGCGCGGCCGTTGCCAATGCCATCGCCCGCGGCGCCGCCGCCGCTGATCAGCGCCACCTTGCCGGCGAGGCCGGCATCGTCCTCAGGGCCCTGCATGTCATTTCATCCCGCTATTTTCGTGCAGACTAGCAATCGTGACGATGAGAGAGAAGGCCGGTGGTCCCGCGCTCATGTCATTGACATCGCGTGGAATTGCATGCCGCTGCACGAGATTGGCGACCGCAGGATCGCGCGTCTTGGAACCGACCTCACGCGATCGCGTTTGTTGCGGAGCCTGTCCCGCGCTAGGCTCTTCCCCGGGGCTTCCCAACCGCCAGTGGCTTGCCGATGAATCTGCTCGATCCGCAAGGGCCCGTGGCTGCGGCCAACAGCACCATCCTGATCGACTCCGTCTTCATCATGCTTGCGATCGTGGTGCCGACCATTGTCGCGATCCTGGCCTTTGCGTTCTGGTTTCGCGCCTCGAATGGCAAGGCGCGCTACCAGCCGGACTTCGTCTATTCCGGCCGCGTCGAGATGGTGGTGTGGTCGATCCCGGCGCTCACCGTCATCCTGCTCGGCGGCGTCGCCTGGATCGGCTCGCACCAGCTTGACCCCGCAGCGCCGGTGCCGGGCACCGGCAGTCCGGTCCGCATCCAGGCCGTCTCGCTCGACTGGAAATGGCTCTTCATCTATCCCGACCAGCGCATCGCCACCGTCAACACGCTGACGGTGCCGGCCGGCGCCGAGCTGAACTTCCAGCTGACATCGTCGAGCGTGATGAACACGTTCTTCATCCCGCAGCTCGGCAGCATGATCTACACCATGAATGGCATGGTGACGAAGCTGAACCTGCGCGCCGACAACGAGGGCAAGCTGCAAGGATTGTCGGCGCATTTCTCCGGCGACGGCTTTCCCGACATGATGTTCGACGTCAACGTGATCTCGCCGCTCGCCTTTCCGGACTGGGTGGCGACGACGGCCAAGACGGACGCGGTGCTGGACGAGGCCAGCTACAGGACGCTGATGCAGCAGGGGATCGAGAAGGGCAGGCCGGCCTATCGTCTTGAAGACCCGCGCCTGTTCGACCTGATTGCGAACCAGCACATTCCGCCGGGGCCGGGCCCGGAGCTGATCTCCGATGCCGGTCGTCCGCACAGTGGAGGCCACGATGCTCGGTAAGCTCGATTGGTCCGCGATCCCGTTCGATCAGCCGATCCCGCTCGTCGCAGGCGCGGTGGTGCTGGTCGCGATCCTCGCCGTGCTGATCTGGGTCGTGGTGAAGGGGCATCTTCCCTATCTCTGGCACGAATGGATCACGAGCGTCGATCACAAGCGGATCGGCGTGATGTACATCCTGCTGGCGTCGGTGATGCTGCTGCGCGGCGGCAGCGACGCCATCATGATGCGGATCCAGCAGGCGGTCGCCTACCAGTCTCAGGGCTATCTACCGCCGGAGCACTACAACCAGATCTTCTCGGCGCACGGCACCATCATGATCTTCTTCGTGGCGATGCCGTTCGTGATCGGGTTGATGAACCTCGTGGTGCCGCTGCAGCTCGGCGTGCGCGACGTCGCGTTTCCGACACTCAATTCGGTCGGTTTCTGGCTGACGGCGACCGGTGCGCTGCTGGTCAATCTCTCCCTCGTGATCGGGGAGTTTGCGCGCACCGGCTGGCTCGCCTTTCCGCCGCTGTCGGAATTGTCCTATTCGCCGGGCGTCGGCGTCGATTATTACGCCTGGTCGCTGCAGATCTCCGGTGTCGGTACGCTGGTGGCCGGCATCAATCTCGTCACGACGGTGCTGAAGCTGCGCACCAAAGGCATGAATTATCTGCGCATGCCGATGTTCTGCTGGACCACGCTGGCTTCGAACCTCCTGATCGTCGCAGCCTTCCCCATCCTCACCGCGACGCTCGCGATGCTGCTGCTCGACCGCTATCTCGGCTTCCACTTCTTCACCAATGAAGCCGGTGGCAACGTCATGATGTTCATGAATTTGATCTGGGCCTGGGGGCATCCCGAGGTCTACATCCTGGTGCTGCCGGCCTTCGGCATTTTTTCCGAGGTGGTCTCGACCTTCTCCGGCAAGGCGCTGTTCGGCTATCGCTCCATGGTGCTCGCGACCATGGCGATCTGCGTCGTCTCCTTCATGGTCTGGCTGCATCATTTCTTCACGATGGGCGCAGGGCCCGACGTCAACGCCATCTTCGGCATCGCCAGCATGATCATCGCGATACCGACGGGCGTGAAGATCTACAATTGGCTGTTCACGATGTATGGCGGCCGCATCCGTTTCGCGACGCCGATGCTGTGGTCGGTCGGCTTCATGGTCACCTTCATCATCGGCGGTCTGACGGGTGTGCTTCTCGCGGTGCCGCCGGCTGACTTCATGCTTCACAACAGCATGTTCCTGGTGGCGCACTTCCACAACGTCATCATCGGCGGCGTGCTGTTCGGCGCCTTCGCGGGCTTCGAATACTGGTTTCCGAAGGCGTTCGGCTTTCGCCTCGACGAGCGCTGGGGCAAGGCCGCGTTCTGGTTCACGTTCCTCGGATTCTTCGCCACTTTCGTCCCGCTCTATGTCGCCGGAATGCTCGGCATGACCAGACGGATGCAGCACTATGATGTCGCGGCGTGGCGGCCCTGGATGATCGTGGCCGCATTCGGCATGGCCGTGCTGACGATCGGCGTGGTCTGCCAGATCGTGCAGCTCGTGGTCAGCATCCGCAATCGCGAGGCGTTGCGCGACCGCACCGGCGATCCCTGGGACGGGCGTTCGCTGGAATGGGCGACGTCGTCACCGCCGCCCGTATTCAATTTCGCCTTCAATCCCGACGTGCGCGGCGAAGACGCCTATTGGGACATGAAAGCCCGTGCCCAGCAGCAATCGCTCGAGCATGAAGTGCCCGAGTATCGTGACATCGAGATGCCCCGGAACTCGCCGACGGGATTCGTCTGCGCGTTCTTTGCCACCATCATGGGCTTTGCGTTGATCTGGCATATCTGGTGGATGGTGATCCTCGGCGGCCTCGGCGCGTTCGCGACCTTCGTCGTGTTCGCCTGGCGCGACCATGACGAATACGTCATCCCGGCCGAGGAGGTCGCCCGCATCGACCGCGTCAATCTCGAGGAGCGGCGCGGGCTCGTCAGCATGGCGGGAGCGACCTGATGTCGATGACCGCAACCGCCGGCCGTGCGCAGGCCGATCCTCATCACATCGGCGTCGTGATCGAGCATCCCGGGCCTGCGTCGAAACGGATCGTCACCGCCTACGGCTTCTGGATTTTCCTGCTCTCCGACATCGTGATGTTCTCCTGCTTCTTCGCCGCCTATGCGGTGCTGTCCGGCCAAACCGCCGGCGGCCCGAAAGGCTCGGAGATTTTCGAGCAGGGGAATGTCGCAATCGAGACGGTGTGCCTGCTGCTGTCGAGCTTCACTTGCGGCATGGCCAGTATTGCCGCTGACGTCCGCAACCGCTTCTGGTTCTATCTCGGCATGGCCGTGACCTGCGTGCTGGGCGTGATCTTCCTCGTCATCGAGTTTCGCGAATTCGCCGACCTCGTCGCGCGGGGCTATGGCCCGTCGCGTAGCGCGTTCCTCACCGCGTTCTTCTCGCTGGTCGGGTGCCACGGCCTGCATGTCTCCGCCGGCGTGCTGTGGCTCCTCACCATGATGGCCCAGGTCTTCGCGAAAGGCTTTCGCGCCGACGTCTTGCGCCGGATGATGTGTTTTGCGCTGTTCTGGCATGCGCTCGACATCATCTGGGTCGGGGTCTTTTCCGTCGTCTACCTGCTTGGGAGTGGCGTATGAGCGATCAGATGCACATGCATGCCGAACACGACCTCGCACCGGGCGACGAGGAACAACATAGTGTCGGGGTCCGTATCCTCGGTTACGTCATCGGGCTTGCGCTTGCGCTGCTGCTCACGGGGACATCGTTCTTCATCGCCGGCACCGATCTGGTCTGGCAGCCCTCGATTCCCGTCGCGCTGATTGTGCTCGCAATCGCGCAGATGGGCGTGCATCTGGTGTTCTTCCTGCACATCACAACCGGCCCCGATAACACCAACAACGTGCTGGCGCTCGCCTTCGGCCTTCTTGTGGTCTTCCTCGTGGTCGGCGGCACGGTCTGGATCATGGCGCATCTGAACGCCAACATGCCGCCGATGGACCAGATCATGCGGATGCAGTGACAGCACCGCACAAAAAAGAAGAGCCGCTTGTTGTGACAAGCGGCCCAAGTCTAGGGAGGAAACGCCCAAGCAAGGCAATCGGCCGAAACCGGATTGCTGCCAAGGAAACGCATGCGCAAGCGCTTGCGTACGCATACAAATGCAGCAACTTCGGGCTTTGTTCAATTCCGGATCAATACGGTCCCGGACTACCACTCACGGATGCGTGAACGGCTTTGTTCACTTCGGCCGGCGGCAATTATAGGCCTTGCGGAATCCGGCCGCCTGGGCGTCATCCTCCGAGCAGAACCAGCGGTCCGGCTTGGTGGTGGCCGGGTAGCTCGGGCAACCCCGCAAATGATAGATGCCGATATTGCCGGTGACGCGGGCGCGCACTGCAAGCTTGCCCTTGATGCTGCAGCTCGGCGGCATCGTCAGCTCCTCCGGGAAGAGCACGGCGCGAATTTCCTTGTCGCGGTCCTGGCGGCAGGCAGCGCCCAGGAGGGCGCCGTCCTTCTTGCCGCTGCGAAAGTCTTGCGGTGCAACAAAGCAGCCCTTCCAGATTCCGGCCGAGGCCGTCTTGGCTTCGCCAGCCGCCGGCTTGACGTTTGCCTTGATCGGCTCCCGCGCGACGGCAAATCCGAGCTTGACCAGCTGCTCGTTCAAGGTCGTCTTGTCGCCCTCGGCCGTGCAGATGGCGCGATGGCGCTTGCCGAAGCTCTTTTCCGGCCCGACATCGTCACAGCGCACCGAGCGCTTGTTGATCAGCTTCGCCAGCTGGTCGCGGGCCTCGATACCGCAGGTCCAGGGATCGGCGTGATCGTCGATGCAGACCTGGTCCAGCTCGGGCGCGTCGACACCGTCGAGCCGGTAGGTGACGTCGCCAAGCTGGATGGAGTTGCCGTCGCGGACCGTCGCGGCAGCCGTCAGCGCGGAGGCGGCCCCTGACGTCGCCAGGACTCCGGACAAGGCAAAGAAAGAAACAAGCGCAAACGCGCGGGCGGCGGCAAAAGCACTTCGGAAGGACATACGGTCTCGCTATCGATTGCTCGGTCGCCTGTTCCTAGCATCCGGATGTGGCTATACCAATGGTCTGCACCCTGCGAAGTGCGACATTCCGGCCTCGCGGCTTTACTCCCCGCCCGCTCTGATCCTATCGTTCGCGTGCCTTGCCGACAGAGCAGGCCGAATCGCCCGGTAAGCGGCGAGGGCGGGAGGAAAAGGTTGCGATGAAAGAGCCCGTGGACGTCCTGATCATCGGTGCCGGCGCGTCGGGCGCGGCGGTGGCGTGGTCGCTGGCCGAGACCAAGATGCACATTCTCTGCCTGGAGCAGGGCGGCTGGATGAACCCGGCGGAATATCCCAGCACGGGCCGGGACTGGGAGGCCAAGTTCTTTGGTGAGTGGTCGTCGAGCCCGAATATCCGAGGCCGACCCGAGGACTATCCGATCAATGACGACAATTCGCCGATCAAGGTCGTCAATTACAACGCGGTCGGTGGCTCGACCGTGATGTACACCGCGCATTGGCCGCGGCTGCATCCTTCCGATTTCAAGGTGAAGACGCTCGACGGCGTCGCGGACGACTGGCCGATCGACTACGACGCGCTGACGCCGTTCTTCGAGGAGAACGACCGGATGATGGGCACGTCGGGCCTCTCGGGCGATCCGCTCTCGCCGCTGACGCATCCGCCGATGCCGCAGCAGCCGATGGGATTGTCCGGCGCCATCGTCGGCAAGGCCATGAACAAGCTCGGCTGGCACTGGTGGCCGTCGGACACGACGGTCGCGACCATGGACTACGAGGGCCGGGCGCGCTGCATCAATCTCGGCCATTGCACGCCGGCCTGCGCGCAAGGCGCGAAATCCTCCACCGACATCACCTATTGGCCGCACGCGATCCGCGCCGGCGTCGAGCTGCGCACGCATTGCCGGGTGCGCGAGATCACCACCGACGAGAACGGCATGGCCTCGGGCGTGGTCTATTACGACAAGGACGGCGTCGAGCAGTTCCAGCCCGCGCATGTCGTCATCATCGCCTGCAACGGCGTCGGTACGCCTCGGCTGCTCTTGAACTCCGCGTCGAGCCGCTTCCCGAATGGCCTTGCCAATTCATCGGGCCTCGTCGGCAAGAACTTGATGTTCCACCCCTACGCGCAGATCTACGGCTACGTGAAGGAGCCGACCGACAGCAACCGCGCGCCGCCGACCTGCCTGTGGAGCAAGGAGTGGTACGACACCGACTTGTCGCGCGGTTTCGTGCGCGGCTATGGCGTGCAATTCGTGCGCGGCGCAGGTCCCGTGTTCGAAGCGGTCATCAGCGAGCAAAAGGGCATTTTGCCGTGGGGCGAGGATCATCACCGCGTCTTCCGCAAGCTCAACGGCCATCGGCTCGGCTTCTCCGCGATCTGCGAGGATTTGCCGGAGGAGCATAATCAAGTCACGCTCGATCCCGTCCTGAAAGACAGCCACGGCATTCCCGCGCCGAAGATCGACTACACGATCAGCGAGAACAGCCGGAAGATGATGGATCACGCGCTCGCCCGTGGCCGCGAGGTTCTGGAGACAGCGGGCGCGACCGATATCTGCGTCAACTCGCCGATCCCCTGGGGCGGCTGGCATCTGCTCGGCACGGCGCGGATGGGCACCGATCCCGCGCGCTCCGTGGTCAACGAATGGGGCCGCACGCACGACGTGAAGAACCTCTTCATCGTCGACGGCAGTATCTTCGTCACCTCGGGCGGCGTGAACCCGACCTCCACCATCCAGGCCCTCGCGCTCTACATCGCCGACCAGATGAAGCAGCGCCTCGCCAATTTGTTCGACTGAGGCCGTCATGTCTGCAGACAATCTCACGCGTACCCAACGCGACGATCTCCGCACCGTCGCCGCGATGATCATCCCGGCCAGCGACGCGTACAAGGTGCCCGGTGCCGACGATCCCGCAATCCAGGCCGACATCCTTGCAACGCTAGGCCGTGACACCAAATTGGTGGCGGCGGCACTGGATCAGTTGGCGCGGCTTGCCGGAGGGCCGTTCGCCGAGCTCGATGCCGACAGGCGCGACGCGGTGGCACAGGAGTTCCGCAAGGCGGGCGGCGCGGCTGCCGCAACGCTCGTTCGGGTCGTCCTGCAATGCTACTACCGGGACGACCGGGTGCTGCGCTCGCTCGGGATCGAGCAGCGCGCGCCGTTCCCCAAGGGCCATGTGCTCCCGGACGGCGACTGGTCCCTGCTCGATCCGGTCAAGGCGAGGGGCGGCACGCTGAGGCGGGCCCCCTAGCCACATGGGCAGTCACGACCCGGCAGTCCAGCCCCGCGCATCCGGGGGGCACCTTGCGCGGCAGTGAGCAGGCCACCATCTGTGTGAGCCTTCAAGGACTCTTGCCATGCTGGATTTCACCTCGGATATCGTCGATGACACCCCGTCATCGCGAACAACCACATCTGCCCCGGCCGACGACCGGGCGCTGCTGGATGCCTATTCCAACGCCGTGATCGACGTGACCGACCGCGTCGGCCCTGCAGTCGTGCGCGTCGAGACCGGGCCGAAAGTGCCAAACGGCCGCGAGCGCGGCGGGCTCGGCTCAGGCATCGTGATCTCGCCTGATGGCCTCGTCCTCACCAATAGCCACGTCGTCGGCACATCCAGGGAGATCCGGCTGCGCGACGTCGAGGGCCATGTCGGCGAGGCCCAGGTGCTCGGCGTCGATCCCGACACCGATCTTGCATTGTTGCGCGCCAACGGCGTGCGCCATCTGCCTTATGCCGCGCTCGGCAATTCCAAGACGCTGCGGCGCGGCCAGCTGGTGATCGCGATCGGCAATCCGCTCGGCTTTGAATCGACCGTGACCGCCGGTGTGGTCTCCGCGCTCGGACGTTCGATCCGCTCGGTGAGCGGGCGCACCATCGAGGACGTGATCCAGACCGATGCCGCACTCAATCCCGGGAATTCCGGGGGGCCCTTGCTGTCGTCGAATGCCGAGGTGATCGGCATCAACACGGCCATCATCAACGGCGCGCAGGGCATCTGCTTTGCGGTTGCCAGCAACACCGCGCAGTTCGTGCTGTCGGAGATCATCCGTCACGGTTACGTTCGGCGCGCTTTTATCGGCGTTGCTGGCCAGACCGCGCCGGTACCGCGGCGACATGCGGTGCTGGCCGGCGTCGAGAACAAGATGGGCGCGCTATTGATGCAGATCGAGCCCGACGGCCCGGCGGCCAAGGCTGGCCTGCTGCCCGGTGACGTCGTGATCAAGCTGGACGGCGTCGAGATCAACGGCGTGGACGATCTGATCCGGGTGCTCGACCGCGATCGCATCGGCCGGCGGCTCGCCATGGACGTGCTGCGGCTCGGCCGGCTGCGGGCGATCGACATCGATCCGATCGAGCGGAGGCCGGCGCGCTAGCGTTGGCCCCTCCGGGCGAGGTATGACGGTTTATGCCTTGTCCTCGGACCCTTGCCGCATGATGCCGGCGCATGAGACCTACGACGTCATCGTCATCGGCGCGGGTGCCGGTGGCATGACGGCGGCGGCCGTGGCCGCGACCGAAGGCCTGCGCGTGCTGGTGATCGAGAAGACCGCGTTCGTCGGCGGCACCACCGCCTGGTCCGGTGGCATGGTCTGGATTCCCGCCAATGCCAGGATGAAGGAAGCGGGGCTGTCGGACAGCGTCACCGACGCCGTCCAATACCTGTCGAGCACCGTGCCGGAGCCTGCGAATGCGGGGCTTCGGGCCGCTTTCCTTGCGCGCGGGCCGGAGGCGATCTCCTGGCTCGAGGCCAACACCGAAGTGCGGCTCCAGCCGGTGACGGTCTATCCGGACTATTACCCGGAGCGATTGGGGGCGACATCCGGCGGGCGCGTGCTGGAGCCGGTGGCGTTCGACGGCAAGCGGCTGGGTGAAGGCTTTGCACGGCTGCGTGCACCGTTGCCGGAGTTCACGCTGTTCGGCGGGATGATGGTCAATCGGCTCGACATTCCGCATCTTCGGCGCGTCGGAAAATCGCTGCGTTCGACCTTGCGCGCGGTGCGGCTGGTGTCGGCATACGCGTTGCAGCGGCTGCGCAGCCCGCGCGGGACGACGCTGCATCTCGGCAATGCGCTCGCCGCGCGGCTCTATGCCTCGCTGCTGGCGCGGCAGGTCGAGATCCTCTTCAGCGCTGATGTCGAGGATCTGTCGATGCAGGGCGACCGTGTCGCAGGCGTTCTGATACGCCATGGCGCGCGCGATCGGCTGATAGCGGCGCGCCGCGGCGTGGTGCTGGCGACCGGCGGCTTCTCGCATGATGCTGCCTTGCGCAAACGCTTCTTCCCCCCGGCGGCCGGTCATGTTTCGGCGACGAATACATCAGGCACCGGCGATGGGCTTCGCCTTGCGGCCACGGCGGGTGCCGCGCTGAATACGGATGCGACCAGCCCGGCCTATTGGGTGCCGGCCTCGCTATTCCCCAGGGCCGACGGCAGCCGTGGCGTGTTCCCGCATACGGTGACCGACCGCGCCAAGCCCGGTGTGATTGCCGTCAATGCCGCGGGCCGGCGTTTCGTCAACGAGGCGCTGTCGTACCACGAGTTCGGGCTGGCCATGCTGCGCGATGGCAATGGTGAGCCGGATCGGCCGTTCTATCTGATCTGCGACCGTCCGTTCCTGTGGGCTTATGGCCTCGGCCGCATCAAGCCGTTCACGCGGAGTGTGCGGCGCTATGTGGCGAGCGGCGAACTGGTCGAGGCCGCTGACGTTGTGCAGTTGGCGACGAAGATCGGTATCAAGCCTTCCGTGCTTTCGGCAACGATCGCGAGCTACAATGAAGGTGCGAAGGAGGGGCGCGATCCCGAGTTCGGCCGCGGCAGCACAATCTACCAGCGGCACCTCGGCGATGCCCGACACAAGCCCAACCCCTGCGTCGCGCCCATCCTCCACGCGCCGTTCTTCGCGATGCGCATCTACCCCGCCGATCTCGGCACCGCCATCGGCATGAAAGTCGATGCCCAAGGACGCGTGTTGCGCGCGGACGGCACGCCGGTCGCAGGGCTGTATGCGTGCGGAAACGATATGGGCTCGATCATGAACGGCAATTATCCGGGGCCGGGCATCACGCTCGGGCCGGCGCTGACGTTCGGGTATATCGCGGGAAGGCATCTGGCGGAGGGGAGCGGGGCGCCGACGATGCCGAGCGTCGCCACGACGTCGGTCTAGCCATCCCCACCACTGTCATGCCCCGCGAAAGCGGGGCATCCAGTACGCCACAACTTATCGATTCAACCACAACTGTCTCGGAGTACTGGATCGCCCGGTCATCAAGCCGGGCGATGACCCTGAGTGTGTAGCGAGCGCGCTCCACCACCTCCGTCATTGCGAGCGCAGCGAAGCAATCCAGGCTGCCTCTGAGGAAAGACTCTGGATTGCTTCGTCGCAAGGGCTCCTCGCAATGACGGGGAGAGGGGCTCGCGCCTAACTGCTACTCCGCCGCCGCGGCAAAGCGGCTGTTCTCCAGCTCCGCCTCCAGCCGCGCCTTTTCGGCTGCCGCCAATTTGACATTGGCTTCCTTGACGTGCCCGAAGCCGCGGATGGTCTCCGGCACGCGGGCGAGCCGTGCCAGCAGCGGGATCTGCTCGGCCTTCAGTCCGGTCATCCGCTGATCGATCATCGCAAGGTAATCCGCGACCAGCTTGCGCTCGGTCCGGCGCTCCTCGGTGCGACCGAACGGATCGAACGTGCCGCCGCGCAGGAATTTCAGCTTCGCCAGCACGCGGAAGGCGTGGAGCATCCAGCCGCCGAATTCCTGCTTCTGGAGACGTCCCGTCGTCTTGTCGCGCTTGGCGAAGATCGGCGGGGCCAAGTGGTATTTCAGCGTGAAGTCGCCGTCGAACTTCTCCGACACCTTCCTGGCAAAGCTGCCGTCGGTATAGAGCCGGGCCACCTCGTACTCGTCCTTGTACGACATCAGCTTGAACAGGTTCTTCGCGACGGCCTCGGCCAGCTCCGTGGACGCGGGCGACGCCGCACTCTCGGCCTTGCGCACTTTGGCGACGGCCGCGAGATAGCGGTCGGCGTAAGCCTTGTCCTGATAGGAGGTCAGGAATTCGGCGCGGGTCGCGATGATGTCGTCGAGCGACTTGGTCGGCGCGGCGGCCCGGCTCTTGAACTGCAGCACACTGCGCACCCGCGACATGTCGTGGGCGGCGAGGCGGCCCCAGGTGAAGGCGAGCTTGTTCATCTCGATCGCGGCGCCGTTGATCTCGATGGCGCGGAGCAGGGCCTCCAGCGACAGCGGGATCGCGCCCTTCTGGAAGGCAAAGCCGAGCATGAAGGGATTGGTCGCGATGCTGTCGCCCATCAGCGCTGAGGCGATGCCGGTGGCGTCGATGATGTCGAGGTTCTTGTCGCCGATGGCGTCGCGCAGCACGGTCTGCATCGTGCCCATCTCGAAGTCGAGGTCGGGGTTTTGCACAAAGCTCGCGGTCGGCTGCAGGTCCGCATTGATATACGCCTTGGTCACGCCGCGCTCGGCGCGGCTGAGCGCGGAGGGACCTGCCGAGACGATCATGTCGCAGCCGAGGATGACGTCGGCGCCGCCGGTGGTAATGCGGACCGCGGAGATGTCCTCCGGCCTCGGCGCGATGCGGACATGGCTCATCACCGCGCCGTTCTTCTGCGACAGGCCGGTGAAATCCAGCGCGGAGCAGCCGCGGCCGTCGACGTGGGCGGCCATGCCGAGCAGCGCGCCGATGGTGATGACGCCCGTGCCGCCGATGCCGGTGACGAGGATGTTGTAGGGGCCGTCAAGCTCGCGCGCGGGCGGCAGCGGCAGATCGGCGAACAGCTGGCCGGAATCCACCGCCGAGGTCTTCATCCGCTTCAGCGTGCCGCCATGCACGGTGACGAAGCTCGGGCAGAAGCCTTCGACGCAGGAAAAATCCTTGTTGCAGTTCGACTGGTCGATCTGGCGCTTGCGGCCGAACTCGGTTTCCAGCGGCTGCACCGAGACGCAGTTGGAGGCCTGCGAGCAATCGCCGCAGCCTTCGCAAACCAGCTCGTTGATGAAGGCGCGCTTGGCAGGATCGGGATAGAGCCCGCGCTTGCGGCGGCGACGCTTCTCCGCGGCGCAGGTCTGGTCGTAGACGATGACGCTAAGACCCTTGACGTCGCGCAGCTCGCGCTGGACCGCATCGAGCTCGCGGCGGTGGTGGATGGTCGCGCCTTGCGGGAAGTAATTCCCGGCCGGGTACTTGCCGGGGTCGTCCGAGACGATGGCGAGCCGCTTGACGCCCTCGGCCCAGACCTGGTGCGCGATCTGCGCGACGTTGAAGGCGCCTTCGGCCGGCTGACCGCCGGTCATCGCCACGGCGTCGTTGTAGAGGATCTTGTATGTGATGTTGATGCCGGCCGCCGATGCCGCGCGAAGGGCGAGAAGCCCGGAATGGGTGTAGGTGCCGTCGCCGAGATTCTGGAAGATGTGCGTCTCGCTGGTGAAGGGCGACTGGCCGATCCAGTTCACGCCCTCGGCGCCCATATGCGAGATCAGGTCAGTGCGGCGGGTCGGCATGCTCAGAGCCATGCCGTGGCACCCAATGCCCGCCATGGCGCGGCTGCCCTCGGGCACGCGCGTCGAGGTGTTGTGCGGACAGCCCGAGCAGAAGAACGGCGTGCGCGCGAGCTTGATCTGCGTGCTCGTGGTGACGGGATTGTCGAAGGCCTCGAGCCGGGCGAGGCGCTGCTCCAGCACCGGGCTGTGATGGCCGAGCTTGCGCAAGCGCGCCACCAGCGCGCCGGCGACGATGGTCGGCGTCAGCTCGCCCTCGCTCGGCAACAGCGGTGCGCCGCGCTCGTCGCGCTTGCCCGTGATCGTCGGGCGCTTCGAGGCGTCGATGTTGTAGAGGATGCGCATCAGTTGGTCTTCGATGAAGCCGCGCTTCTCCTCGACCACGAGCACGTCCTGAAGCCCTTCGGCGAACCGCCTGGCGCCGCTTTCCTCCAGCGGCCAGGTCAGTGCGACCTTGTAGATGCGCAGGCCGAGATCCTGCGCGTCCTTGTCGGTGATGCCGAGGTCAGCCAGCGCCTGGCGCAGATCGAGATAGGCCTTGCCGGTGGCGACGATGCCGAGCCGCGCCGGCTTGGAGTCGAGCACGATGCGGTCGAGCTGGTTGGCGCGGGCGAAGGCCTGCACCGCGGCCATCTTCGGCCCGAACAGGCGCTTCTCGGCCTCGAGCGGCGGATCGGGCCAGCGGATGTTGAGGCCACCGGGCGGCATCTCGAAATCATCGGGCATGACGATCTTGATGCGCTTGGGATCGCTGTCAATCGACGCGGAGCTTTCCACGGTTTCGCTGATGGCCTTGAAGCCGACCCAGCAGCCGGAGAAGCGCGACAGCGCAAAACCATAGAGGCCGAGATCGAGATAATCCTGCAGCGTTGCCGGATTGATTACGGGGATCAGCGCCGCCGCGAACACCTGCTCGCTCTGATGCGCCAGCGTCGAGGACTGGCAGCCATGGTCATCGCCGGCCAGCGCCAGCACGCCGCCATTGCGCGAGGTGCCGGCCGCATTGGCATGCTTGAGCGCATCGACCGAGCGGTCGACGCCGGGACCCTTGCCGTACCAGATGCCGAAGACGCCATCGACCTTGGCGCCGGGGAACAGCCCGACCTGCTGGCTGCCCCAGACGGCGGTCGCCGCCAGATCCTCGTTCAGGCCGGGGACGAAGGCGATGTCGTGCTGCTGGAGGTGCGACTTCGCGCGCCACAGCGCGTGATCGTACATGCCAAGCGGAGAGCCGCGATAGCCGGAGATGAAGCCGCCGGTGTTGAGCCCCTGGAGCCGGTCGCGTTCGCGCTGCAACATGGGCAGTCGCACCAGAGCCTGCGTGCCGGACAGGAAGATCCGCTTCGATTCGAGCCGGTATTTGTCGTCCAGCTCGACCTGCAACAGCGTCATTTCGGAAGTCCTTGTTCTTCTTGGTCTGGCGGGGATTTTGCGCCGCGAAAAGAGACGCGGCTTGCGAAGCGGATGGTTGCAGTCAAAAGCATGGGTGGGCGAAGTCAATACGGCTAGCCGCATCCGTGGCGCTCCTGCTAGTCATGGCTGTCTGTGGAGGACATCATGGCTGCGAACGCATTCGAGACTGAGATCACCGAGACAGCCGAGGCCCTGATCGGGCCGTGGCGCCAGCCGCGCCAGATGCTTCAGGCGCAAACCTACGACGCGCACGCCTCCATCCACGACGACGCCACCGCGCAGAAGCTCGGCTTCAAGGGCGGCACGATCGAAGGGCCCACCCATTTCAGCCAGTTCGCTCCGCTCGGCGCGCGATTGTGGGGGCAAGCCTGGTTCGAGACCGGCTGCCTGTCGGCGCATTACCGCAGCGTCTGCTACGAGGGCGAGGAGGTGCAGGCGATCCTGTTGAAGCCGCTGCAGGGGACGAGCCAGTGCCAGATCCAGATGGTCAAGCGCGACGGCACCGAGGTGCTGCGCGGCACCGCATCCGTCGGTGAATCGCGTGCTGCAACCGCGCTCGAGGCACGCCTGGGCGAACTGAAGCCGCTCACCGACCCCGTGATCCTGCGCGATGTGAAGGTCGCGCACACGAGCAAGCGGCAGACGGTGCGGATGGCGTTCGACCAGATGATGGGCGACCTCTATCCCTTCTCGCTGCGCCAGAAGCTTGCCGTCATCACCGAGAACTCGCCCTATTATTCCGGCGCCGACAATCCGTGGGGCAAGCCGATCATTCCAATGGAGATGCTGAGCGTGCTGTTCCAGTACCGCTCCAAGGACGATCCGTTGCCCACCAAGGGCCCGGCCGTCGGCCTGTTCGCCGACCAGGAGATCCGGCTGATGAAGGGGCCGCTGTTCGAGGGTGAGGAGTACGAGGTCGAGCGTGAGGTGGTCGCGCTCTCCGGCAGCCGCCGCACCGAAAGCGCCTGGGCCAGGACGCGGGTGTTCGACAAGGCCGGCGCGGTGGTCGCGACCATGCTGCTGAACATGGCGACGCTGAAGGAGTCCTATGCGCCGTATGAGGAAGAGTATCGGCGGCTGTATGGGGCGGCGCGGTAGCCGCAAGGTGTCGTCGCCACACGCGAGACCGCCCATCCCTTAGGCAAATGCCGTTCGCAAAGCCGTCGCACAGCGAATGAGCATACACCGATCTTCGGCGTAAGTTTCTGACTGCACAACGAATTCCCCAGCGAACGGCGCTCCATCGCAATTGTACACAATGGCACGGCGCTTGCAGAACTCCTGACAAAGAGAGTTCTCGCGAGGGGCGGGCGTCATGCTGGACTCGAGCAAGCGGACATGGGGCGTCATCGGCGCCGAGCCCGAGCCGATCAGGCTCGACTGGCTTGCTACCGCGCTTCTCATCATCGACATGCAGCGCGACTTCATGGAGCCCGGCGGCTTCGGTGAGACACTCGGCAATGACGTCAGCCAGCTCGCGCGCGCGGTGAAGCCGATCGGCGCGGTGCTGCAAGCCGCGCGCGACACCGGCATGCTGGTGATCCACACCCGCGAGGGCCATCTGCCCGATCTCTCCGACGCGCCGCCCGCAAAGGTCGAACGCGGCGCGCCGAGCCTTCGGATCGGCGATCCCGGTCCCATGGGCCGCATTCTCATTCGTGGCGAGGCCGGCCATGACATCATCCCCGAGCTCTATCCGCTCGACAGCGAGATCGTGATCGACAAGCCCGGCAAGGGCGCGTTCTACGCCACCGAGCTCACGGACGTGCTGGAGAAATACGGCATCGAGAATCTCCTGGTGTGCGGCGTCACCACCGAGGTGTGCGTCAACACCACCGTGCGCGAGGCCAACGACCGCGGCTACCGCTGCGTCGTCATCTCCGACGGTTGCGCGTCCTACTTCCCCGAGTTTCACGAGATGGGCCTGAAGATGATCAAGGCCCAGGGCGGCATTTTCGGCTGGGTCGCGGGCTCCGCCGAAGTCTTGGAGGCAATGAAGACTTCGACCATTTCAGGGGTGACATCATGAGCACATTGACGGGGACGGCCGGCAAACCCGGATTCAAGCCGGCACTTTGGACATCGGGCGACTGGAACGCGTTTTTCGGCTTCGGCACCAACATCCTCGTCAACATGCTGGTGCTCACGGGCCTGCTGCGTTTCGTTCTGAAGATGCCTGACAGCCTCGTGTTCGGCCGCATCCTGCCCGCGCTCGGGCTGATGATGTGCCTGTCGACCTTCTACTACGCTTATCTCGCCTATCGCCTCGCACAGAAGACCGGCCGCGATGACGTCTGCGCGCTACCCTCGGGCGTCAGCGTGCCGCACATGTTCATCGTCACCTTCGTGATCATGCTGCCGATCACGCTGAAGACGGGCGATCCGCTCAAGGGCTGGTCGGCGGGGCTCGTCTGGGTGTTCTTCCAGAGCTTCATCCTGATGATCGGCGGCTTCATTGCTCCGTTCATTCGAAAAATCACGCCGCGCGCGGCGCTGCTCGGCACGCTCGCCGGCGTTTCCGTCACCTTCATCTCGATGCGGCCGGCGCTGGAAATGTACATGACGCCGCAGATCGGCCTCGTCTGCTTCGCCATCATCCTCGTGAGCTGGTTCGGCGGTGTCAAATACTGGCGCGGCATACCTGCTGGCCTCGTCGCCATCGCCGCCGGCATGATCATCGCCTGGGGATCGAACCTGTTCGGGCTCGGCCTCGGCGGATTGAGCGTCGCGGGCGTCGGCGCAGCTTTCGCCAATTTCGGCTTCTCGGTGCCGATTCCCGCCGTCGGCTACGTGTTCTCCGGCTTCGAATTCCTGGGCGTCATTCTCGTCACAGCGATTCCGTTCGGCATCTACGACCTCGTCGAGGCCATGGACAATGTCGAGAGCGCGGAAGCCGCCGGCGACGAATATCCGACCACGCGCGTGCTGACCGCCGACGGCGTTGTCAGCCTGGTCGGCTGCCTGATGGGCAATCCCTTCATCAACGCCGTCTATATCGGCCATCCCGGCTGGAAGGCGATGGGCGGCCGGATCGGCTATTCGGCCGCGACCGGCCTCATGGTGATCGTGCTGGCCTGGTTCGGCATCATCTCGGTACTGCTGGCGCTCGTGCCAGTCGTCGCGATCTCGCCGATCCTGCTCTACATCGGCATGCTGATCGGCGCGCAGGCGTTCCAGACCACGCCGGTCAAGCACGCGCCCGCGATCGTGCTGGCGCTGACGCCGCATCTGGCCGCCTGGGCCAAGCTGCAGATCGACACCATGCTGGGCTCGACCATGAATGCGGCGGCGAGTGTCGGCGGCATGGCCGCCGACAAGGCCGACGCCGTCAAAGCTGCCGCGATCGCCGCGCTGCCGCAGCAGGGCGTGTTCTATCACGGCCTCGAAGTGATGGGCGGCGGCTCCATCCTCGGCGGCCTCATTCTCGGTGCGATCGGTGTCTTCGTCATCGAGCGCGATTTCGAGAAGGCGTCCGCCTTCGCGCTGGTCGGTGCGGTCCTGACCTATTTCGGCTTCATGCACGGCGAGGCCGTCGGCATCGGCGGTGGCTTCGGCGTCACGCCCGCGGTTGCGCTCGCCTACGCCGTGATGTCCGCCGGCCTGTTCGCGGCCAGCAGGCTCGGCACCAGCGCACCCTATGCCGCGCATCCGGAAATGTCGGCCGCGCCGGCGGAGTAGAAGACGGCGCGAACTTCCGCGAAGCGGCCGGCAAGTGCCGGCCGCTTTCGCTTCAGGGCCGCACAGCAGGCGTCTCCATCGGCAGGCCGCGTGCCCGCGACATCAAATAAAGCTCGAGCGCGACCAGCTCGGGCGAGCCGTAATCATAGGCCTGGGCGCGCACGCCGCTCATGCAGCTGCGCAAGCGCCGCTCCAGCGAGCCCAGCGTTTGCCATTCCAGCCGGTAGAGCGGATAGCCGGTGGGCTGTCCTTGCGTGATCGGTGCGCCCGCGAGGCGCCTGTCGAAATTGTCGTCGTGGCAATTGGTGCAGGCGAGGTTGAGCTGCCCCTCCCGCCGCATGAACAGGTCGCGGCCTTGCTCGACGAAGGGCCTTGCCTGCGGATCATCGCCAGCGGTGATCGCGACACTGCGCGATTGATGGGCGACGAAAGCGGAAAGCGCCAGGAGGTCGCGGCTCTCGTAAGGCAGGGGCGTGGCCTGCTGGTGATTGGCCCGGCAGAGGTTGATGCGCTGGTCGAGCGTGACGGGGCGGCCGAGCGCCTTGTCGATGGCCGGGTAGCGCGCCGCGACCCCCTTCATGCTGCCGCGCGCATCGCCATGGCAATCCGCGCAGGCTTTCTCCGCGCTGCCGGTCTTCTTGGCCCACAACGCCTCGCCGTCGAGCACGAACAGCATGCCGGGATTGGAGGTGTCGTCATCCTGCATCGCGCGCGTCTCCGGCCCCATGAAGGAATAGCCGGACCGGCGCGCATCGGGCGGAATTTCGCCGGCGAGCAGGGCCGGGGCCGCGGCGAACAATGCCGCCGCCGCTATCGCGCGCCAATCGCTCATTCGACGGTGATCGATGCCGATGCGGTGGACGAATAGCCGTTGTCGCCGATCCATTCGAACTCGAACTTGCCGCTCTCCTTGGCCACGGTGAAGAAAGACAAGTATGGATTCGCGGCGATCGCCGGAAACAGATCGGCACGGAAGATCTCGGTGCCGTTGTAGCGGCAGGTGAAGCTCGTGATGATGTCGCGCGGCACAAGCTTGCCGTCGGCTGTGTGGCGAAAGCCCGTCTCCATGATGTGCGAGGTCAGCGCGCGGATCTCGATGACATCGCCGCGTTTGGCCTTGGCGGGAACGTTGATGAGCGCGGCCATCAATTCATCTCCTCGGTACAGGCGGCCAGCGTCACGACGACGTCGGCGGCGACCTGCCGGAGGGTGTCGTCGGACAGGCGGGCGATCGCGACCACCTTCTGGGTGTCGGCGAGACGGATCCGGGTCGAGATTTGGGCCCGGCCGGAGGAGGGGGTGAGATAGAAATTGCCGATGTTCGGCTGCGGGTTCTTCTCGTTGAAGACGTGGATGCTCTTGACGTATTCGTCAGCCGTCATCGGGCTCGCGACGCTCACCGTCATCGGGACCGTGTTGCCGTTCTCGACCAGCGGTGGAATGTCGAGCTTCACCCTGCCGGTCCGAATCTGTGCTTCGCCGACGACGTTGCGGATCGCGTTGTTGAGCATTGCGGGCGTTGCGTGAAGCGGACGCAGGGTGACGATGGGGATCGTCCCGGCGACCGTCACACCTCCGGCAAGGTTCAAAAATTGTCGTCGCGTGGTTGGCATGAACAGTCCTAGTCGCGAAGCGTTGCAAGAAAGGCCACGATGTCCTCGATCTCCGCGGCCGACAAGATCGGCTTGCCGGTGAAATTGCGGCCTACGCGCACGAGGCCGTCGTTGCGATAGTAGGACGGCATGATGGTCTGTGCGTTGAATCGCGACGCATCGACCAGTCGAAGTCGCAACTGGCTTGCCGTCCAGCGGTTCCCGGCGCCGGTGAGGTCGGGCGCGAGATCACCCTGGAACCGGGTTTCAGGGAATGGGCCGGAATGGCAGAGGATGCAGGTCGTGGTGCGCGCGAGCACCAGCGCCCGTCCCCGCGCAGCCTCGCCGGGCGCGCCGGTGAGCGAGATTGGAATGCCATCGCCGATGATCTCAAAGGGGACAAGCCCTTCCGCGCGTGCAGTCCACGAAAGAGCGAGACTTGCGGCGATCAGCGCAGCGATATGGACGGATGCTCTAGCCAAAGGTGTTCGCCGTGAGGGTTTGAAACCAGCGCTCCGCCTCAGTCGCTTCGCGGGCCCGCAACTCGCGCGGCGCATCGACCGGGCTGGTCGCGCCGCCCTCGACCTCGGCATAGATGTCGCCCTTCGGCTGGTAATTGCCGGCGAGCGAAAATCCGTAACCGGGGGCAACGATGTTGTAGCAGACGCCGGTGAGCCGCGGCGCCTCTGGGGCGCGGCCGGCAAGGAGACTCGCGATGGCCGCGGCGCAGGCCTTGCCTTGACCGCTTGCGGCCGACGCCGATTTGGGAATGCCGCCGCCGAGGCAGGCATCGCCGATGATATGGATGTTCTTGACGAGTTTTGACTCGAACGTCACAGGATCGATCGGACACCAGCCGGTGTGGTCCGCCGCACCCGCGATCTCGGCGATGCGGCCTGCACGCTGCGGCGGGATGACGTTGGCGACGTCAGGCGTGTAATTGCCGAATTCGGTGACGATGGTCATGGTCGCCGGATCGACCGAGGTGACGCGGCCGCCCTGCGACAAGCCGATGCGCTCGATCATGTCGCCGTAGAGCTCCTTCCACGCCTTCTCGAACAGCCGCTGCTGGGAGAAACTATCCTTGGCATCGAGGATCAGTACTTTCGAGCGCGGCTTCTTCATCTTCAGGTAATGCGCGATCAGGCTGGCGCGCTCGTAGGGTGCCGGCGGGCAGCGCGAGGGATTGGCCGGGATGGCAATGACGACCGTGCCGCCATCGGCCATCGCTTCCAGCTGCCTGCGCAGCAGCAATGTCTGTGCGCCGGCCTTCCAGGCGTGCGGCATCTTCTCCGATGCGGCGTCGTCGTAGCCGGGCAGGGCTTCGCCATGGAAGTCGATGCCGGGCGAGAGCACGAGACGATCATAGGTCAACACTGTGCCATCGGCCGTCGTGACGCTCCGCTGCTGCGGCTCGATCTTCGCGGCCGCCTGGCCGATCACGGTGATGCCGTCGGCGGCGAGCTTGTCATAGCCGAATTGTTGCGCCTCCATCTCGCGCAGGCCGGCGATCACCTCGTTGCTGAACGGGCAGGAGGTGAAGACCTTGTTCGGCTCGATCAGCGCAACCTGCAGCTTCGTGTCGGCGCGCTTGAGCGCACGCGCGCAGGCCGCGCCACCGAAGCCACCGCCGATCACGACGATGCGGCCTGCCGATTGCGCACGCAGGATCGAAGGTGTGGCGAGCGATGTGGCCGCGGCGGTGATGCCGAGAACGGCATTCCGCCGTGTCACCGGCACATTCATGAGGCTTGTCCAAAAGGAAGTGTGCCGCGGCGGCCGTCGTGACCGCCGCGGAGTTTCTCAGGCGAAGGTGATGTTCTGGTCGCGCAGCGGCACCGAGCGGATGCGTTTGCCCGTCGCGGCGAAATACGCATTGAGCACGGCGGGCGCTGCGACGCCGATGGTGGGCTCGCCGACACCGCCCCAGAACCCACCGCTCGGCACCATCACCGATTCGACCTTTGGCATCTCGCTGATGCGCATCGAGTTATAGGTGTCGAAGTTGGTTTGCTCGATCTTGCCGTCCTTGACGGTGCAGCCGCCGTAGAACAGCGCGGAGAGGCCATAGACGAAGGAGCCCGCGATCTGCCGCTCCACCTGCGCCGGATTGACGACGTAGCCGGGATCGGTGGAAGCGACGATGCGATGCACCTTGATCTTGTTGCCGTCGGTCACCGAGATCTCGGCGGCGCCGGCGACATAGCTGCCATAGCCCATGACCTGGGCGATGCCGCGATAGACGCCCTGCGGCGCCGGCTTGTCCCAGCCGATCTTCTCGGCGACCGCATTGAGCACCGCCAGATGCTTGGGATGGTTGCCCATCAGCTTGCGGCGGAATTCGAGCGGGTCCTGGCCTGCGGCCTGGGCCAGCTCGTCCATGAAGCACTCCATGTAGATCGCATTGTGATTGACGTTGACGCCGCGCCAGAAGCCGGGCGGAACGTGCGGGTTGCGCATCGCATGCTCGACCAGCAGGTTCGGCACCGAATAGCCGAACGCGGCCTCGCCCGACTGGGCGACGCCCTGGAATGCCGCGGGGTCCATGCCGTTCTGCAGCGCTTCGGGGCGCAGCGAGAACAGGATCGACTGCCCGGACAGGCGGTAGTGCAGCGCGACCAGATTGTTGTTGGCATCGAACGCGCCGGTCATCTTGCACTGGGTGATCGGGTGATACCTGCCGTGGGCCATGTCCTCTTCACGCGACCACAACAGCTTGATCGGTGTGCCCGGCATCTGCTTGGCGATCATCACGGCTTGGCGGACATAGTCGGTCTGGCCGCGACGGCCGAAGCCGCCACCCAGCATCACCTTGTGGACGTCGCACTTGTCGGCCGGCAGGCCTGAGGCCTCCAGCACCGCGGCGAACG
This sequence comes from uncultured Bradyrhizobium sp., assembly GCF_936943645.1. Classification (GTDB taxonomy): domain Bacteria; phylum Pseudomonadota; class Alphaproteobacteria; order Rhizobiales; family Xanthobacteraceae; genus Bradyrhizobium. The sequence continues at coordinate 27,994 of NZ_CAKZJO010000084.1, forward strand.
CCGCTTCGCCGTTCTGCGTGCCGCACCAGACCTCGCATTTGTCCGCGGTGTAGAGCGCGGTGGCGTTCATCGGCTCCATCGTGGCGTGGTTCTGGTAGGGATAGGAGTAGACGGCCTCGATCTTCTTCGCCGCACTCGCAATTGCCGCCTTGGCGTCGCCGTTCTTGTTGCCGACATAGGCCGGTTGATCGTTGTTGAGGCCCTCCGCCAGCCATTTCGCGATCGACTCGCTGGAGACTTTTGCGTTGTCGCCTTCGTCCCAGACGATCGGCAATGCCTCCAGCGCGGTCTTGGCGTGCCACCAGGTGTCGGCGACCACGGCGACCGCGGTGTCGCCGACCTTGACGACCTTCTTGACGCCTTTCATGCCGGCGATCTTGGCTTCGTCATAGCTCTTGAGCTTGCCGCCGAACACCGGGCAGTCCTTGATCGCGGCGTTCAGCATGTTCGGCAGCTTGACGTCGGCGCCGTAGATCATGGCGCCGGTGGTCTTGTCGACGGTGTCGAGCCGCTTCACGCCTTTGCCTATCAGCTTCCAGTCCTTGGGATCCTTCAGCTTGACCTCGGCCGGCGGCGTCAGCTTTGCCGCAGCCTCAGCCACTTTGCCGTAGGTCGTGGTCCGGCCCGAGGGCTTATGGGTGATGACACTGTTCTCGGCGGCGCATTCGGAGGCCGGCACCTTCCACGCGTCGGCGGCGGCCTGGATCAGCATTACGCGCGCGGTGGCGCCGCCCTTGCGGACATAGTCTTGCGAGGAGCGGATGCCGCGGCTGCCGCCGGTGGAGAAATCGCCCCAGACGCGCTTGCGGGCGACGCTCTGGCCCGGCGTCGGATATTCTGTCGTGACCTTGGTCCAGTCGCATTCGAGTTCCTCGGCGACGAGCTGGGCAAGGCCCGTCAGCGAGCCCTGGCCCATCTCGGAGCGGGCGATGCGGATCACCACGGTGTCGTCGGGCCTGACCACGACCCAGGCGCCGATTTCCGGCGAGCCGTCGGCCGCACGGACCACGGCGGGGCCACCGAAGGGGATGTCGAGGCCGATAGCAAGGCCTGCACCCAGCGTGGCGCTGCCGATGACGAAGGCGCGGCGGTTCATCTTGGGAGAAACATGCTTGTTCATGGGGCGGCTCCCTTAAGCGCTTGCGATCGTGTGGATCGCTTCGCGCACCTGCTGGAAGGTGCCGCAGCGGCAGATATTGGTGATGGCTTCGTCGATATCGGCGTCGGTCGGTTTCGGCTTCTCGCTCAGCAGTGCCGCCACCGCCATGATCATGCCGCTCTGGCAATAGCCGCATTGCGGCACGTCCTGGGCAATCCAGGCCTCCTGCACCTTGTGCAGCGTGTCGCCCGAAGAAAGTCCCTCGATCGTGGTGATCTTCTTGCCCTCGGCCTCGCTGACCGAGACGCCGCAGGAGCGGGTGGCAACGCCCTCGATGTGAACGGTGCAGGCGCCGCATTGTGCAATGCCGCAACCGTATTTGGTGCCGGTCAGGCCGGCATTCTCGCGGATCGCCCAGAGCAGTGGCGTATCCGGCTCGACGTCGAGGGTGAAGGTTTTTCCGTTGATTATTAGGTTTGCCATCGCAGTCCCCTGATTGGCCCAATCCACCGATTGAACTCCGGGGCGCAATCTGTCCGGCAAACTGGAACTGTTCAAATCAACAGTCCGAGGGGTCGATGCCGAATATTTTCGCGGCATGGGAAGATGATGGGAGGAGCGGTGTCGCGGCCGGAACGAGCCCGGCCCGAGCGAGATCCTCTCTCGCCGCCAGGGACGCGGTCTGAGGCGACGCCCGGCATGTTCCCGTCGCATCTATCGGCGAAGTTTGCCACCATTGTCGGGGTGCAACGCCGCGATGCTTTGCTACACTGGGGCGACGCTTTTAGGAGTTCCATGATCGTGCCGAGCCCCTGCAATGTGCTGATGCTCTATCCGCTGTTCACGGCGGAGTCGTTCTGGAGCTTTGGCGAATCCTGCAAGCTGATGGGCGTTCGGCGGCCTGCGGCTCCACTCGGCCTGATCACGGTCGCTGCGATGTTGCCGCAGAGCTGGACCATCCGGCTGATCGACTGCAACACGCAAGCGTTCGGTGACGAGGATCTCGCCTGGGCCGATGTCGTCTTCACCGGCGGCATGTTGCCGCAGCAGGCCGACACCCTGCGCCTGATCGAGCAGTGCCGCGCGGCCGGCAAGCCGGTCGTCGTCGGCGGTCCCGATCCGACCTCCAGCCCCCACATCTACGAGAAGGCCGACTTCCAGGTGCTCGGCGAGGCCGAGGGCGTCATCGACGAGTTCATCGCGGCCTGGGAGAACGGACAGCGCTCCGGCGTGTTCACCGCGCCGAAATTCCAGGCCGACGTCACCAGGACGCCGGTGCCGCGCTTCGACCTCTTGAGGTTCGAAGACTATCTCTATCTCGGTGTACAATATTCGCGCGGCTGTCCGTTCACCTGCGAGTTCTGCGACATCATCGAGCTCTACGGCCGCGTGCCCAGGACCAAGACGACCGAGCAGATGTTCGTCGAGCTCGAGACGCTCTACCAGATGGGTTACCGCGGCCATCTCGACTTCGTCGACGACAACTTTATCGGCAACAAGAAGTCGCTGCGCCAGTTCCTGCCCCAGCTCGCCGAATGGCAGCGCGCCCACAACTATCCCTTCGAGCTGTCGACCGAGGCCTCGGTCAATCTCGCCGACGATCCCGAGCTATTGGAACTGATGGGCGCGGCTAATTTCTTCGGCATCTTCGTCGGCATCGAAAGCCCGGATCCGGCGACGCTGGTCGCGATGCGCAAGAAGCAGAACACGCGGCGCAACATCGCCGAGAGCATCCACAAGATCTACGCGGCGGGCATGCTGGTCACCGCCGGCTTCATCGTCGGCTTCGACAACGAGAAGGTCTCGATGGCCGAGGCGATGATCGATTTCATCGAGGAGGCCGCGATCCCCGTCGCCATGGTCGGGCTGCTCTATGCGCTGCCCAACACGCAGCTGACGCGGCGACTGGAGAAGGAGGGACGGCTGCACGCCGACCACGATCTGGCGTCGACGAAAGGCGGCGACCAGTGCACCAGCGGCATCAATTTCGATCCGGTGCGGCCGTTGCGGGATATCCTGATGGACTACAGGACCGTGCTGGAGCGCGTCTATAGCCCGGCCGCCTATGCCGGACGCGTGGACAAGCTGATGACGCTGCTCGACCGCTCGCGGCAGCGTCACGAGCTTGCGGAGGGCGACATCCGCTCGCGGGTCGGGGCGATGGAGACCGTGCATCGCGTGATCACCGCGATCCCCGAGGCGCGCGGGCCGTTGTGGCAGACCTTCATGAACTGCGCCAAGCGCGATACCTCGTCGGCGCGCATCGCGGTGCAGATGATCGCGGCCTATGCGCATCTCGGGCCGTTCTCGCGCAAGGTCATCGATGCCATCGACGCGCGCCTCGCCGCGCTCGATGACGAGGCGGTCATCCCGGCCGCTGCGACGATCGACGCGACCGCTGCCCGGCACCCGGTCTGAAGGGCTTACTTCACCGCCAGCCGCAAGAAGCTCATCACGCTGCCGAGCGCGGCGAAGCCCGCTCCAAGCGCGAGCGCCACCGTCGCGCCGTCGTGGCCCGCGAGTGCGAAGCAGGCGGCGGCGAGCGCTGCCCCCGTCGTTTGCCCCGTCAGCCGCGCGGTGGCGACGATGCCGGAAGCACTGCCACTACGGTGCGGCGGCGCGCTGGACATCACGGCTTTCATGTTGGGCGCCTGGAAAAAACCAAAACCCATGCCGCAGATCACCATCCGCCAGATGATATCGGGAATGGCCGGATTGGACGGCAGCATCGCGAGCAGCGCCATGCCGAGGCCGAGCAGCACGAGGCCGATGCCGCCGAGCAGGCCGACCGCGTGGCGGTCGGACAGGCGCCCCGCGATCGGCGCCATGATGCCGACCACCAGTGGCCATGGCGTCATGAACAAGCCGGTCTCGACCTGCGAGCGCCCGAGCACGTCCTCGAAGTAGAACGGCAGCGAGACGAAGGCGAGGCCCTGCACGGCGAAGGAGCAGACGGCCGTCGCTGCCGACAGCGCGAACATCGGCCGCGCGAACAGGTCGATCGGCAGCATTGGCGCCGGATGGTCGGCGTGCCGGCGGGTCAGGATGAAGCCGAGCGCGAGCGCGGCGACCAGCTCGATGCCCACGACCACCGGCGACAGATTGTGCGCGGCGCTGCCGATGCCGGTGATGAACAGGCCGAGGCAGGCCGATGCCAGCACCGCGCCGAGAAAATCAAAACCGTGATCGGCGCGCGGCGTCTTCGGCAGCATCGCAACGCCGATGCCGATGGCGATGAGGCCAAAGGGTATGTTGACGGCAAACAGCCACGGCCACGGCCCGATCGCGAGGATGGCCGACGCAATCGACGGCCCGAACGTGAAGGCGGTCGCGACCACCAGCGCGTTGTGACCGAAGCCGCGGCCGAGCATCCTGCCGGGATAGACGAAGCGCACCAGCGCGGTGTTGACGCTCATGATGCCGCTGGCGCCGAGGCCCTGCAGCGTGCGGGCGACCAGCAGGCTGTCCAGCGACCACGCCACCGAGCAGAGCAGCGAGGCGATGGTGAACAGGATCAGGCCGCCGAGATAGATCCGCTGGTGCCCGACGATCTCGCCGAGCGCCCCGAGCGGCAGCAGCGTTGCCACCAGCGCGATCTGGTAGACATTGACGACCCACACCGACTGCTCCGGCGAGACGTGCAGATCGGCGGCAATGGCGGGCAGCGCGATGTTGGCGATCGCGGTGTCGAGCGAAGCCATCGCCAGCGCGGTGAAGATCGCCGCGATCGCCCAGCGACGCTGGGCCGCCGGAAGTCCATCGGTGACGGGGTGGTCGGGCTCGCGCGCGGCGGCGGGTAACGTGATTGTCATTGCGTGGGCGCGTGGCTCCGGCGGCGCGGCTCAAGAGGGACATCCGGCATGTACTACGGTGGGGCCACCTTCCACAGGCATATGCTTGCATGCTGTGTATGCGCGAAGGGAAGGCGATGTGGCCGCGTGCCGGCGTATGATCGCGGCGCGATTGCAAATTCAGGGGAAACGCCATGCAAATCGTCGTTCTGCCCGGTGACGGTATCGGACCCGAGATCACGACCGCGACAACGGGCGTGCTGCGTGCGGCCTCCGAGCGCTTCCAGCTCAACCTTCGGCTGGAGGAGCATGCGGTCGGGCATGCCAGCCTGAAACAGTTTGGCACGACGGTGCGCCCCGAGCTGCTCGACATCGTCCGCGCCGCCGACGGCCTGATCCTGGGGCCGACCGCGACCTTCGACTTCAAGGACGAGGCGCATGGCGAGATCAATCCGTCCAAGCACTTCCGCAAGAACCTCGACCTCTACGCCAATGTCAGGCCGGCGCGCACCTATGCGGGGCGGCCCGGCCGGCTCGGCGACTTCGACCTCGTCGTGGTTCGCGAGAACACCGAAGGCTTCTATGCCGATCGCAATCTGGAGCAAGGCAATGGCGAGATGCTGGTCACATCAGACGTCGTGATCTCGCTGCGACGGATCACGCGCCTCTGCTGCGAGCGCATCGCGCACGCCGCCTGCCGGCTGGCGATGAAGCGGCGCAGGCACCTCACCATCGTGCACAAGGCCAATGTGCTCAAGATCGGCGACGGCATGTTCCTCGACATCTGCCGCGCGGCGGCCAAGGACTATCCCGGGCTCGCCGTCGACGACATCCTGGTCGATGCCATGATGGCGCATGTGGTGCGCAACCCCGACCGTTTCGACGTCATCGTGTCCACCAACATGTTCGGCGACATCCTGTCCGATCTCACTGCCGAGCTCTCCGGCAGCCTCGGCCTCGGCGGTTCGCTCAATGTCGGCGACCGCTACGCCATGGCGCAGGCCGCGCACGGCTCGGCGCCCGATATCGCCGGACAGGACGTCGCCAATCCGGTGTCGCTGATCCTGTCGACCGCGTTGCTGCTCGGCTGGCACGGCGAGAGGACCGGCGCCGTCCGCTACGAAGAGGCCGGGCGCGCGATCGAGGCGGCGGTGGCCAGATCGATCGGCGAGGGCCGCGCGACACGCGACGTCGGCGGCAAGCTCGGCACCATCGCCGCGGGCGCGGCGATTGCGGAGATCCTGCAGGCGGGGTGAGAGGCTGGGTGTACTTTTTTTTGCTCGGGGGCCAAGCAAAAAATCGAAAAACAACCCCATGCACAGTAGAAGGCCCTTGATCCATAAGGGGTTTTGAAAGCACGTTGCAGCGACATTCGCGGCGGCGATGAAGTTGACCCGTCGGGCAAAACACCGAGGCACTGGTTGCGAGCGGGGGTGGGCCAAAGCGCGCTTTCGTCCTCCGCGATGTGCTCGTCAGGCCGCGTGGCGGGGCGCATCTGCCAGCCTCCCGTTGAGCCAGATCAATACTCCCGGAGCACGTCCGCGGACCTTTCCATGAGCGTACCGATGGAAGGGGGCCGACATGCGAACTCTGCTCAGGGAGATCCGGAATACACCTTTGCTCTGGATGCTGGTGTTCGTCCCCATCGTGCTGGTGGCCGAGGCGGCGGTGCCGCATTCGCACACGCTGCTGTTCGTGCTGGCCGTGCTTGCCATCGTGCCGCTGGCGGCTCTGCTCAGCCATGCCACCGAAGCGGTTGCTGCAAAAACCGGCGATGCTGTCGGCGGGCTGCTCAATGCCACGCTCGGCAATCTGACGGAGCTGATCATCGCCATCACGGCGCTGCGCGCCGGCCAGTACATGCTCGTGAAGGCTTCGATTGCGGGCGCGATCGTCACCAACGCGGTTTTCATGCTGGGGGCCTGCCTGCTGCTCGGCGGCCTGCGCTACCACGTGCAGGAGTACAACCGCGCCGGCGCGCGGCTCTCGTCCGGCCTGCTGCTGATGGCGACCGTGGCGTTGCTTGCGCCTTCGGCGGTCGCCGATCTCGAGCATCTGCCGCAGGGCGGGGCCGTCCTCAACAAGCTGAGCCTCGGCATTTCAATCCTGCTGATCTTCGCTTACGCGCTCGGCCTGTGGTTCTCGCTGGTGACGCACAAGGAATTGTTCGCAAGCGCCGATCACGGCGACGACAAGGAGGCGCACTGGCCGATCGGAGTAGCCGTGGGCACGCTGTTGGTCGTCACGGTGCTGGTCGCGCTCGTCAGCGAGATCTTCGTGGAATCGGTGCAGAAGGCAGCGGAGACCTTCGGCATGAGCCCGGCCTTCGTCGGCTTCATCGTCGTCTCGCTGGTCGGCGCCGCCGCGGAATTTGCCGTGGCCTTCGGCGCGGCCCGCAAGGACCGGCTCGACATGGCCGTCAGCATCGCGCTCGGCAGCGCCTCGCAGATCGCGCTGTTCGTTGCGCCCGCGCTGGTGCTGCTCAGCTATGTCGTGGGGCCGAAGCCGCTGGACCTGCAGTTCTGGCCGGGAGCCGTGACCATGGTGATGATTGCGACGGTCACGTCGGCCTTCATCACGGCAAGCGGACGCTCGGCATGGTTCGTCGGCGCGCTGATGGTCTTCATCTACGCAGTGTTCGCGCTGACGCTGTATGTGGTCCCGCCGGCGGGACAGGGATGACGTACGCCGAGCGGCGTTGCCGATCACTCATGTTCACGTTCACGGCAGGAGGGTCACGAGTTCGTAGACGATCACGGCAGCGCCGAGACAGCGCCGCCAAGGGTTGACGCCGCGGATGATCTCGTCCGCGCCCCAGATGATGAGTCCGCCTTTCACGACGATGGTCAAGCCGACGCTCGCCTTGCCTGCGGAAGGCCAGAGCCAGAGCAGAACGCCTGCGACGAGCACGATCCAAAGCAGAAGATTGGGCCATTGCGCGATGGTGATGGCGCCTGTTTCGCGATTGCGGAAGAACCACTGAAGGAAACGCCGCATCGACCGTGCCGATCAGAGCCGGACTTGACCCTCTTGGTTACCCTGCCAATACGTGACGCGGCTCGCCTTGACCTTGATCAGCACGATGCCCGGCGTGTCGATGCCGCGGTCGAACCATTTGTCGAGATCGCTGGTCCAATGTTGCTGGAAGGCCGCCTTGTCCCGGATCAATTCGGCGGTCCCTTCGACGGCGACATAGATGCCGTTCGAAAAAAGGCCCGCTTCTGACGAAAACCCGAGCGCGACTTTCGGGTTTCGTTGGATGTCCGAGACGGTGCGCGTCTGTTCATACGCAAAGTAGTAGGACGTGCCGTCATAGGCGACATCGCCATTGTTGCTCATCGGACGGTTGGCGATCTCGCCGTTCTCGGTATGGGTGGAAAGAATGGCGATGTCGATCCCGGCCATTTCTTTCGCGATCTCGGCGAGCGGTTTCCTGGACATGAACTTTCCTCGAGTGAGGCTGGAGCAACGACGGGATCAGGCCCATGTTCCTGCGCCCCTCCAGGCTCCAAACTAAAACCGCCCCCGACGGCGGTCGGAGGCGGTTCTGAATCGGATCGGACTAGTGGCCGGTGCCGGGCTTTGTGGTCTTCGGGGGCTTGCCGTCTTCCATCCGGCCCTCGTTCCGGAGGTCGCGCCCCTCCTGAGCCTTGCGCTGACTCTCGGGATCCTTGCCGTGCTCGTTCATCTCTTCCTTGATGTAACCTGCGCCTTCCTTGATCTTGCCTTCAACGCTCATGGTTTTCTCCTTCTATATAGGAGACAACGTGTTGGCCGACCGACCGTTCCTGCATCGAACCGACGCTTTGCGCGGAACCCGCTGCTCGCGAATGCAGATGATACGGGCGTTCCCATCATTCCCAGCGAGTGTGCCTCTAAAACTGATACCGCCGCAGGCCCCCATCCACGGGGATCACTGTCCCCGTGATGTACCTTGCGACAGGTGACGCCAGAAACACCGCGAGCGCTGCCAGATCCTCCGGCTCGCCCCAATAGCCGACCGGGATCTCCTCTTCCGCAAACCGCTCGCGATAGTCGGGTGCGTAGTTGCGGCGGATCTGTTCGCTCATGATGCGGCCGGGCGGGATACAGTTGATGGTGATGCCGTGCTCGCCGATCTCGCGCGACAGGCCCTTGGCCCAGGCGTGTACGGCGGCCTTGGCAGCGAAGGCGGCGTTGAGGCCTTCCGGCTCGGACTTGCCGGTGATGTTGACGATGCGGCCCCATTTGCGCGCGATCATCTGCGGCAGCAGGGCATGCGCGATGCGGCGGTAGCTGGTGAAGTTCAGCGCGATCGCCTCGTCCCATTTGCTGTCGGGCGCATCGACGGGGAGGGGACGGCTGCCGCCGGCATTGTTGATGAGGATGTCGACATGGCCGAGCTCCTTCACCGCGAAGGCCGCGATCCGCTCCGCCGCGTCCTTCGCCATGACGTCCTGCTCGAGCGGCGTGATCAGTCCGCCACCGACCTCCTTCACCAGCTCTGCAAGCAGGTCGGTGCGCCGCGCCACGCCGACGACGCGCACGCCTTCGGCGGCCAGGCCCTTGGCGATGGCACGGCCGATGCCGATGCTCGCGCCGGTGACGACTGCGGTTTTCGATTTGAGCCCGAGGTCCATGGTCGCACGCTCTCTTGGTTGTTTTCTTGCTTGTTGCTGCTCGTTCCCGTCCCGTCCCGCTCGGGGCGATTTGCCCGACCGGGACGAGCAGTGGTAACCAAGAGCCTTGACCAAGGACAAGAGCCTTGGCGAAGGAAACAGCAAAAAGAAAAGGCGTTGAGCGATGGTCTGGGATCCGCAGCAATATCTGAAATTCTCCGGCCATCGGCTCCGGCCTGCTGTGGACCTCCTGATGCGGATCCCGGATTTTGGCCCGCGCACGATTGCCGATCTCGGCGCGGGCGCCGGCAACGTGACGAAGCTGATCAAGGAGCGATGGCCGGAGGCGAGCGTAACAGGCGTCGAAGGCTCGGCCGAGATGGTCGCCGCCGGCCGCAAGGCTGCGCCCGAGGTGGAATGGTCACATGAGGATCTCGGCCATTGGCGCCCCGGCAGGCAATACGACTTGATCTATTCCAATGCCGCACTGCACTGGTTGCCCAATCATGCGGCACTGTTTCCCTCGGTGATGGAGAAGGTGAAGCCTAGCGGCATGCTTGCGGTGCAGATGCCGCGCAACTTCCTGGCGCCGTCGCATGTGCTGATCGGCGAGACCGCGCTCGACGGTCCGTGGCGCTCCAAGGTCGAGCACCTCGTCACGCCGCCGCCGGTCGAGGGGCCGGCCTGTTATCATGATCTTCTCGCGCCGATGTCGGCCAATATCGACATCTGGGAGACCGAATATCTGCAGGTGCTCGAAGGCGAGAACCCGGTCAAGGAATGGACCAAGGGGACTTGGCTGACGCGCTATCTCGACGTGCTGGAGGGAGACGAGAAGGTCGCATTTGAAGCCGCCTATGGCGCGCGCGTGGCGAAGGCCTATCCGAAGAATGCGGCGGGGCAGACCCTGTTCCCGTTCCGCCGTCTGTTCATGGTCGCCCAGCGCAAGGATTGATGCGCTGCCGCAATGCGGCATAAGCGCTCGTTCCCCGGGACGGGTGCGGGTGCGAGGTTGCGTTAACAGCGCTCGTCAAGATAACTTGGCTGCGGCAAATTGGGCTTAGGTCTAGTTGTTCGGCTCGCGGATTACTGCCACTACTCAAACCGGAAAAGAAAAAGGCACCCGGTTTGTCTGGGGTTGTTGGGGAGGTCTTCATGCGCAAACTGCTTCTCGCGGTCGCGGCGGCCGCGCTCGTTCTCGCTCCTGCCGTTGGCCAGGCTCAGACTCCGATCGTCATCAAGTTCAGCCACGTCGTCGCCAACGACACCCCGAAAGGCAAAGGCGCGCTGAAGTTCAAGGAGCTTGCGGAGAAATACACCGACGGCAAGGTCAAGGTCGAAGTGTACCCGAACTCCACGCTCTACAAGGACAAGGAGGAGATCGAGGCGCTGCAGCTCGGCTCCGTGCAGATGCTCGCTCCCTCCACCGCGAAGTTCGCGCCGCTCGGCGTCAAGGAGTTCGAAGCGCTCGACCTCCCCTGGCTGTTCAAGGATGACCAGACCTATGCGAATGCGATGAAGGGTACGGTCGGCAAGTGGCTGTTCCAGAAGCTGGAGGCCAAGGGCATCACCGGGCTCGCCTATTGGGACAATGGTTTCCACATGGTCTCCTCTAATCGCCCGCTGATAAAGCCGACCGACTTCCAGGGCCTCAAGTTCCGCATCTCCGGCTCGAAGGTCGCCGACCAGTATTTCCGCCTTGTCGGCTCGATCCCGCAGATCATGGCGTTCTCCGAAGTCTATCAAGCTTTGCAGACCGGCGTGGTCGACGGCTGCGAGAACACCGCGTCCAACTATCTGACGCAGAAATTCTACGAGGTGCAGAAGGACATCACCGTGTCCTATCACGCGCATCTGCAATATGCCGTGATCGTCAATTCGAAGTTCTGGTCGGGCCTGCCACCCGACATTCGAACCCAGCTCGACAAGGCGATGGCGGACGCGACCGACTACACCAACCAGATCGCGCACCAGGAGAACGAAGACGCGCTGGTCGCGATCAAGAAGACCGGAAAGACCAATCTGCATTATCTGACCGATGCCGATCGCAAGGCGTGGCAGGAAGCGATGCAGCCGACGTATAAATGGGCAAAGGGGCGAGTCGGGCAGGAGGTGCTCGATCTCGTCGCCAAGGAACTCGACGTCAAGATGAACTGACGGCCGCGGCCCAATAAGAACAACACGAACGGTCGGGGGTGATCACACTCCCGGCCGTTTCGCATCAGAATGACGAGCCGATGCTGGGGGGACCAAGTTGCTGCGTGTGCTGAACCGTGTGCTCGACCATCTCGAGGAATGGCTGATCGCGACGATGATCGCGGCCGCGACGTCGCTCATCTTCGTTGCCGTGCTGCACCGTTACGGCGCCGGGCTGTCGATCGACATCGCCAAATGGGCGGAAGCCCGCAACCTGGCTTTCCTGGCCGTGCCGGCGCGCGCGACGTTCGTCTGGCTTGCGGCGCTCGACCTCTCCTGGGCGCAGGAGCTCTGCATCTACATGTTCATCTGGATGGCGAAGTTCGGCGCCGCTTACGGCGTGCGGACCGGCATCCATGTCGGCGTCGACGTGCTGGTCAACATCCTTCCCGGCGGATCGCGCCGGCGCGTCATCACCTTCGGTCTTCTATGCGGCGCGCTCTTCACCGCCATCGTTGCCTATTTCGGTGCCGCCTTCGTCGGCCAGATGTGGCAGACCGGCCAGCAGTCCAACGATCTGGAAGCCCCGATGTGGATGGTGTACCTCACCATTCCGCTCGGCTCCGGCTTGATGTGCTTCCGCTTCCTGCAGGTCGCCTGGTCGTTCTATCGCACCGGCGAACTGCCGCATCACGACATGGCCGGCGTCGAAGGCGTCGAGGTGGACCCGGTGCATCCGGCGCCGGTGACGCCGACCCAGGTGGTCCGGGACGAGCGCAGCCCGCTCGGCTGGATCCTGATGCTGCTGCCGGTGCTGATCGTCGCCATCTGCTTTGCGCATGCTGGCCACGTCATCACGCTGCCGCAGGGTCTGCGCGTCGTCGTCGTCTTCGCGCTCCTGCTCTCGTTGATGCTGACGGGCATGCCGATCTCGATCGCGCTCGGTCTCACCGTGCTCAGCTTCATGTTCACGCTGACCGACGTGCGAACCGAATCGGTGGCGCTGAAGCTGTTTACCGGCATCGAGAATTTCGAGATCATGGCGATCCCGTTCTTCATCCTCGCCGGCAATTTCCTGACCCATGGCGGGGTGGCGCGGCGGATGATCACCTTCGCAACCTCGCTGGTCGGCCATTGGTATGGCGGTCTGGCGCTGTCCGGGGTGGTCGCCTGCGCGTTGTTTGCCGCGATCTCCGGCTCCTCGCCGGCGACCGTGGTGGCGATCGGTTCGGTGATCCTGCCGGCGATGGTCGCGCAAGGGTTTCCGAAGCGGTTCGGCGCGGGCGTGATCACGACGTCGGGCTCGCTCGGAATTCTGATTCCGCCGTCGATCCCGATGGTGCTCTACGCCGTCTCGACCAACAGCTCGGTGGGCAAGCTGTTCATCGCGGGCATCATACCGGGGCTTGTGCTCGCGTTCCTGCTCGGGGCCACGACCTTCTATCGGGCCTGGCGCAACGACTATCCGCGGATGCCGAAGGCGACGTTCATGCAGCGCGTCGATGCGTTCCGCAAGTCGATCTGGGGCATCCTGCTGATCGTGATCGTGATCGGCGGCATCTACAGCGGCCTGTTCACGCCGACCGAGGCCGCCGCCGTCAGCGCGGTCTACGCCTTCATCGTCGCGGTGTTCATCTACAAGGACCTGAAGCTGCGGGACGTGCCGCGGGTGCTGCTGTCGTCGGCAAACCTCTCGGCGATGCTGCTCTACATCATCACCAACGCCGTGCTGTTCTCGTTCCTGATGACCTACGAGAACGTGCCGCAGGCGCTGGCGCAATGGATGATCGATCAGGGTCTGGGATGGATCGGCTTCCTGCTGCTGGTCAACCTGCTGCTGCTGGTGGCCGGCAATGTGATGGAGCCGTCCTCGATCATCCTGATCATGGCGCCGATCCTGTTTCCGGTCGCGGCCAAGCTCGGCATCGACCCCATTCATTTCGGCATCCTGATGACGGTCAACATGGAGGTGGGCCTGTGCCATCCGCCGGTCGGCCTCAATCTCTACGTGGCCTCGGGCATCGCCAAGATGGGAATCACCGAGCTCACGGTCGCGGTGTGGCCATGGCTGCTGACGATGCTGTGCTTCCTGGCGGTAGTGACCTATTGGCCCGGCCTGTCGCTGTGGCTGCCGCGATTGCTGGGGATGTAGAGAAGTAAGCGGCAGGAACGATGCACCCTCTCCCCTCGCGGGGGAGGGCGGGCGTCTGCGCTGCTCCCTCGACAATGGCAATCCACTATCAGATGCGCTTAGATGGTTCCAACCAGAGCAGGGAAGGAGCCAGCCGATGACCGAGATTTCCAGCGAGCCGAAGGACGCGACGCCGTCCGTCATCGCGCAGCAGGCGGCGATGCTGAACGCGCTGCCGTTTTCCGACAGGCGGGATTTCGACGATGCCGCGCGCGGCTTTCTCGGCACGATCGAGCACGCGAAGATATCAAATCCGCAGGGGCGGACGGTCTGGAGCCTCGAGCCCTACGGCTTCCTGTCGGCCGAACAGGCGCCGCCGACGGTCAATCCGAGCCTGTGGCGGCAGTCGCGGCTGAACATGCAGCATGGCCTGTTCGAGGTCGTGCCCGGCGTCTACCAGGTGCGCGGGCTCGACATCGCCAACATGACGCTGATCGAGGGCGACAACAGCGTCATCGTCGTCGACACCCTGACCTCGATCGAGGGGGCACGGGCTGCACTCGATCTCTACTTCAAGCACCGCGGCCTGAAGCCGGTTGCGGCCGTCATCTTCACGCACACCCACACCGACCATTGGGGCGGCGCGCGCGGCGTGCTGGAGGAGGATGCGCTGGCGACCGGCCGCGTGCCCATCATCGCGCCGAATCTGTTCATGGAGCATGCGGTCTCCGAGAACATCATTGCGGGACCGGCCATGCTGCGCCGGGCGCAGTATCAGTTCGGGCCGCTGCTCGCCAAGGGTCCGCGGGGGCAGGTCGATTGCGGGCTCGGCAAGTCGATGGCGGCAGGATCGGTTGCGCTGCTGCGCCCGACCGATCTGATCATGGCGACGGGCGATAAGCGCGTCATCGACGGCGTCGAATTCGAATTCCAAATGGCGCCGAACAGCGAAGCGCCGGCGGAGATGCACTTTTTCATCCCGCGCTACAAGCTGTTGAACCTCGCCGAGAACTGCACGCACAATTTCCACAATCTGCTGCCGTTCCGCGGTGCCGATGTGCGCGATGCGCTGGCGTGGTCGAAATATCTCGGCGAGGCATTGCAGCTCTGGGACGGCAAGGCGGAGGCGATGTGCGGCCAGCATCACTGGCCGGTGTGGGGACGCGAGCGCATCGGCACGATGATCCGCCAGCAGCGCGACCTCTACAAATTCGCGCACGACCAGACCATCCGCCTGATGAACCACGGTCTCACCGCGGCCGAGATCGCCGAGACCATCCGGCTGCCGAACAGCCTGGAAGGCGCCTGGCATGGACGTGGCTATTACGGCCACATCAGGCACAATGTGAAGGCGATCTACCAGAAATATCTCGGCTGGTATGACGCCAACCCCGTCAATCTCGATCCGTTGCCGCCGGTCGAGTCCGGCAGGAAATATGTCGAGTACATGGGCGGCGCGGACGCGATCCTGGCGCGGGCGCGCACCGATTTCGACAAGGGGGAGTTTCGCTTCGTTGCGCAGGCGCTCAGTCATCTTGTCTTCGCCGAACCTGATCATGCGGCGGCCCGCGGTTTGCTCGCCGACACGCTGGAGCAGCTCGGCTACGCCGCCGAGAGTGCGACCTGGCGCAATGCCTATCTGTTCGGTGCGCAGGAATTGCGCCAGGGCATGCCGAAGGTGCCGGCCCGACCGCCGATGCCGCGGGAGACGCTGGCGGCGCTGCGCACCTCCCAGCTCTGGGACGTGCTGGGCATTCGCCTCAACGGCCCCAAGGCGGAAGGCAAGCATATCGTCCTGAACTGGCGCTTTTCCGACACCGGCGAGAGCTTCGTGCTCAACCTCGAGAACTGCGCGCTCACGTATACCGAGGGCGTGCAGGCGGAAGGCGCCGACGCCAGCTTCACGCTTGCGCGCACCACGCTCGATGAGGTCATCGCGAAGCTGACGAGCTTCCCGGAGGCCGTCGCCGCCGGCAAGGTCAAGCTGTCGGGCAACCCGATGAAGCTTGCCGAACTGATGGGCCTGATGGACGAGTTTCCGCGGATGTTCGAGATCGTGGAGCCGAAGCGGGCGGTGGTGAAGTAGAAAACGCTGACCGCGCGTCATACTCCGCTGTCGTCCCGGGGCGCGCGTAGCGCGAACCCGGGACCCATAACCACAGGGAGAGGTTTAGGCGCGAGCTCTTAACTCCAAGCCTTCGCAAAACCAATGCTGCGGAGTATGGGTCCCGGATCGGCGCGCGCTTGTCCGGGACGACACTGTTGGTTGGTCTGCGATACCGTTGGATCGCAGCCCTTACTCCGCGCTGCTCACCAGCTTGATCCGCGGCGCCTTTTCCTCGGCGAGGCTGCGGTAGGCCGCGAGATAGTCCAGCGCCATGCGCCGCGCGGTGAAGCGCGTCTCGAACTGTTTGCGGATTGCGGCGCGGTCGAGCTGCGCGAGGCGGCCGACGACGCCGGCTGCGCTGAGCACGTCCTCGACCACGAAGCCGGTCAGGCCTTCGTCGATGATCTCAGGCACCGAGCCGCGGTTGAAGGCGACGACCGGCGTTCCGCACGCCATGGCCTCGATCATCACGAGGCCGAACGGCTCCGGCCAGTCGATCGGCAGCAGAAGCCCGAGCGCACCGCTGAGGAAATCCGATTTCTCGTGATCGCTGATCTCGCCGATGAAATCCACCAACGGATTGTTCTCGATCATCGGACGGATCAGCTCGTCGTAGTAATCCTGGTCGGCGCGATCGACCTTGGCCGCAATCTTCAGCGGAATGCCGCAATGGGACGCGATCTTGATGGCGCGGTCGACGCCCTTCTCGGGCGCGATGCGGCCGAGCACGGCGAGGTACTCCTGCTTCGCCGGCTTCGGCGTCAGCAGGTTCTCCGGCAGGCCGTGATAGATCGTCTGGACCCAGTTCGCCTGCGGCACCGGCCGCCTTTGCGCGTTCGAGATCGAGATGACCGGCATCTTGGAGAAGGTGTTGAAGACCGGCTGATGCTCCGGCAGATCGAGCCGGCCGTGCAGCGTGGTCAAGAACGGGGTCGGCTGCCGGTGGAACAGCGACCAGGGATAATAGTCGAGATGGAAGTGGAGAAAGTCGAACTCCTCGTCGTCACACTTTTGCCGCACGCGCTCCAGCAGCACCATGTGCAGCGCGTTGGGATCACGCACAGAACCGTCGAGGCGAAGCGCCTTCGGCCATAGCGCATCCAGCCTCGCCGATGTCTGCGAGTCACCGCTGGCGAATAGTGTCACGTCGTGACCTAAGGCTACCAATTCTTCCGTCAGCCAGTGCACCACCCGCTCGGTGCCGCCATAAAGCTTGGGTGGAACAGCCTCCGTCAACGGAGCTATCTGCGCGATGCGCATCTCACCATCTCCTCTGCGATCATGGAGTTAAAGCCCCCGCCGTGTCTCGGCACCGGCATGCCGAACTGGGAACGTTCTCGCATTTGCGAAGTTCCGTCCTTCGAACGTTACTTCTTCGACACACTGTGGCGTGGCCGCGATGATGCCATCACCTCTTCTCACATCGTCCGCATCTGCGTGTCGTGATCACTCGGCCGGGAACCGAGGCGAACTGGTCGATGTTCAGTCGATCAGCAACAAAGCAAAGACCAACATAACGGGGCGATAGCCATATGGATCATCTTTCTGGATACGCGCGCAGGCCATTTGCCTTTGTCTTGCGCTATCTTCGGATGCGAATGGCATCGCATGTCGTGATCCTGACCGCTGTCGTTGCAGCGGTTGCCTGCTCTGTAGGCACGCAGTATGGGGTGAAATCCCTGGTCGACGCCTTGTCTGCGGGCCCTTCGCAAGCCGGAGGCGTATGGCTGGCATTCATTCTGCTCATGTCACTCATCGCTGCCGACAATTTTCTCTGGCGCATCGCAAGCTGGACAGCGAGCTTCACCTTTGTTCGGGTCACGGGTGATTTACGGCGTGACATATTTCGTCATCTGACCGGTCACGCGCCGAGTTACTTCTCGGACCGGATGCCGGGAATGCTGACGAGCCGCATCACGGCGACATCGAACGCGGTGTTCACGGTCGAGAACATGTTCGTCTGGAATGTGTTGCCGCCTTGCATTGCCACAATTGCGGCAATCGCCTTGATTGGAACCGTCAGTCCCTATATGGCGCTCGGCCTGTCAGTGATCGCGGGCGGCATGGTGATCGCGATGTTCCACCTCGCCGCTGCCGGCAAGCCGCTTCACGATGATTTTGCCGACAAGGCCGCGGCGGTGGACGGCGAGATGATCGACGTCATCAGCAACATGCCGCTGGTCCGTGCCTTCTGCGGCATCGGCCACGAGCACGAGCGGTTCGACGCAACGGTGAACCGCGAGCTGACCGCGCGAAGCCGCAGCCTGCGTTATCTGGAAAAGCTGCGGCTGCTGCATGCCGCCGTGACGGTGCTTCTGACGATCGCGCTGATGGCCTGGGCCGTCACACTCTGGCAGAAGGGCGAAGCGACCACCGGCGACGTCGTGCTGGTCTGCACCCTCGGCATCTCCATCCTGAGTGCGACCCGCGATCTCGCGGTCGCGCTGGTCGACGTCACCCAGCATGTCGCACGGCTGACCGAGGCGATCGCCACGCTGCTGGTGCCCCACGAGCTGCGCGATCACCCCGAGGCCGAGCCGCTGGTGAAGAGCGGTGCGGCGATCGCATTCAACAACGTCACCTTCGGCTATCCCGGCGGCGACAAGATTTTCGAGCGCTTCAGCCTGCGACTACAGCCCGGCCAGCGCGTCGGCCTGGTCGGCCAGTCCGGCGGCGGTAAGTCCACGCTGTTCACGCTTCTGCAGCGCTTCTACGATGCCGACGAGGGCAGCATCACCGTCGACGGCCAGGATATCTCGATGGTGACCCAGCAGAGCCTGCGTGAGGCGATCTCCGTGGTGCCGCAGGACATCTCGCTGTTCCACCGCTCGATTCGCGAGAACATCCGCTATGGGCGCCCGAACGCGACCGACGACGAGGTGCTGCGCGCGGCGATCGCAGCGCGTTGCGATTTCGTCGAGAGCCTGCCCGAGGGTCTCGACACCATGGTCGGCGACCGCGGCGTCAAGATGTCCGGCGGCCAGCGCCAGCGCATCGCGATCGCGCGCGCCTTCCTGAAGGACGCGCCGATCCTGTTACTGGACGAGGCGACCGCTGCGCTCGACAGCGAGTCCGAGGAGGCGATCCGCGAAGCGTTGTCGCGCCTGATGCGCGGCCGCACCGTGATCGCGATTGCGCATCGGCTGGCAACGCTGCGCAATTTCGACCGCGTGTTGGTGCTCAGGAATGGTAAGATCATCGAAGACGGCTCGCCCGAACGCCTGATGCAGGGTCACGGGCCGTATCGTGAGCTGGTGACTCAGGAAATGAGCCGCCTCGCGCAAGCCGCCGCGTAAACCAACAGTCGCGTTCTCGAGTCGGTCGCGTTTCCAGGAACAAGCGCAGGGGAGCAGCTCATGTCGGCCGAAGCCGTAACCCAACTCGTCTCTGTGCCGCGGACCTCCGAGCAGGTCGCGGAGCAACCCTTCTACATTCCGATGACCGGGCCGTCGGCCCGGCCGCGGCGATCGCTCAAGCACGACGACATGTTCATCGTGCTCGACAGCCATGGCGACATCGGCGCCTCCGCCGGCGGGCCGGACGGTCTGTTCCACTACGACACGCGCTATCTGGCGCGGCTGGAGCTCGTGCTCGACGATCTCCAGCCGCTGCTGCTCGGCTCCAATCTGCGGGACGACAATTCGGCGCTGACCGTCGATCTGACCAATCCGGACATCTACCGTCAGGGCCGTCTCGTCTTCCAGAAGGATCTGTTGCACATCGTGCGCACGATCTTCCTTTGGCGTGGCACCGCCTATCAGCGCATCGGCGTGCAGAACCACGGCGACGGGCGGGCCAGCTTCGAGCTGACGTTGCTGTTCGACAACGATTTTGCCGATCTGTTCGAGGTTCGCGGCGAACGGCGCCCGCGCCGCGGGGCAGGCACGAGCAAGCTGCTCGGGCCGACCGACGTGCTGTTCGAATATCGCGGCCTCGATGACGTCGAGCGCACGACGGGCCTGCATTTCGATCCGCGTCCGACACGACTGTCGGTCAATGCCGCGACCTGGCAGCTCGAGCTGGATCCGCATGAATCGAAATCTCTGTTCGTGGCCGTGTCGTGCAACCGGCCGGCCGGCGAGAAGCCGGCGCGCTTCTTCCGGGGCCTGCTCGCCCATCGCCGCGAGATGCGCCAGTCCACGATGGGCGCTGCCAGCATCGAGACCTCCAACAACATCTTCAACGAGGTGCTGTGCCAGGCCATGGCCGACCTCAACATGCTGACGACGGAGACGCCGCAGGGGCGTTACCCCTATGCCGGCATTCCCTGGTACTCTACGACGTTCGGCCGCGACGGCCTGATCACCGCGCTGCAGATGCTGTGGGTCGATCCGCGCGTCGCCAAGGGCGTGCTCAGGCGCCTCGCACATTTCCAGGCCCAAGCGGCGGATCCGCTCGCCGATGCCGCGCCGGGCAAGATCCTGCATGAGATGCGCGGCGGCGAGATGGCGGCGCTGCGCGAGGTGCCGTTCGCGCAATATTACGGCAGCGTCGACTCGACCGCGCTATTCGTGCTGCTCGCAGGAAGCTATTTCGAACGCACCGGCGACGAGAAGACCCTGATGGAGCTGTGGCCGGCGATCGAGGCGGGGCTGGCCTGGATCGACGGTCCCGGCGATCCCGATCAGGACGGCTTCGTCGAATATCAGCGCGCGACCGAGAAGGGCCTCGCCAACCAGGGCTGGAAGGATTCGTATGACGCGATCTTCCACGCCGACGGCAAGCTCGCCGAGGGCAATATCGCGCTCGCCGAGGTCCAGGGCTATGTCTACGCCGCCAAGCAGCTCGCGGCGCGTTGCGCCTTGCGGCTCGGCAAGCCGGACCGCGTGCGCAAGCTCGAGGCCGACGCCAGGGCGCTGGCCGAGCGCTTCGAGAAGGCGTTCTGGTGCGAGGAGCTCGGCAGCTACGCGCTCGCCCTCGACGGCAAGAAACGGCCATGCAAGGTGCGGACCTCGAACGCCGGTCAGGTGCTGTTCAGCGGGATGATCCGCGACGACCGCGCCCGCCTCGTCGCCGCCGACCTGATGCGGCCGCATTTCTTTTCGGGCTGGGGTATCCGTACGGTCGCCGTCGGCGAGGTGCGCTACAACCCGATGTCCTATCATGACGGGTCGATCTGGCCGCACGACAACGCGCTGATCGCGCTCGGGCTCGCGCGCTACGGTCTCAAGCATTCGGTGGCGCATGTCTTCAAGGGACTGTTCGACGCGGCGACCTACATGGATCTGCGCCGGCTGCCCGAATTGTTCTGCGGCTTCCGGCGCGAGAAACGGCGCGGCCCGACGCTCTATCCGGTCGCCTGCGCGCCGCAGGCCTGGGCCAGCGCGACGCCGTTCACGCTGCTGGAAGCGGCGCTCGGCCTCGAGTTCGACGTGGCGCGCGGCGAGATTCGCCTGCGCAACCCGCATCTGCCGGCGTTCCTCAACGAGGTGATCCTGCGCGATCTGCGCCTCGGCGAATCCAGCGTCGATCTTCGCGTCAGTCGTCACGGCGACGACGTGGCGCTGGAGGTGTTGCGCACACGCGGCCAGATCCAGGTCTCGATCGTGCTGGCGCGCTAGCGGCGCGCAAGGAGGGTGTCATGCGTGCGATCCGAGCATTGCTACTGGGGGCGGCCTTCGTTGCGGGCCTTGCGATTGCGTCATCAGATGCCGCGGAGGATCAGCCCGTGAGCCAGACCGAGGCGAATGCGCCGGCGACGGGCCAGCCGCCGGCCTCGGCCGTTACGGTCACGCCGAAGGATGCGGCCCCTCCGCCGTCGGTGACCATCATCGGCGCGAGCGAGGCCCATGGCGTGCTCGGCCGCGACGTGCGCAGCGCCGCCGGCGAGGACATGGGCCGCATCGTCGACGTCATCGTCGATCGCACCGGCCATGTCCGCGCCGCGGCGATCGATTTCGGCGGGTTTCTCGGCGTCGGCAGCCGCAAGATCGTGGTGGATTGGAACGCGCTGCGCTTCGGCAAGATCGCCAACAAGAAGGACAGCATCACGCTGGAACTGACCAAGGCGCAGGTGGCGGCCGCGCCGGAATACAAGGAAGACACGCCGATCGTCGTGCTGGGCGCGTCCGGCAGCCTTCAACCGCTGCAAGCGATCCAGTGAGGTGCAGGGAGGGGTGACCGCCTGTGCTGTTGTCGAGGAAGCCGAACCATGCAGATCGCGAAGGCCGCGTTGAACAGGACGACGTCGCCGCGCCACCGGCCGCCGGCATTCCGGCGCCGTCGCGCCAGAGCTTGCGCGGCCTCGATTGGTTCATCTTCTTCCTCGCCGACGTGCAGACCGGATTCGGCCCCTTCATCGCGGTCTATCTCACCACCCAGAAATGGACCCAGGTCGAGATCGGTCTCGTGCTGTCGATCGGCGGCATCGTCGCCCTGATCGGGCAGATGCCGGGCGGCGCGATCATCGATGCCGCGAAATCGGAGCGCCTGGTCGCCGCCCTCGCCATCGCGACCATCGGGGCTTGCGCGCTGGCCTATGCCGCGATGCCGATCTTCCCCGTCGTGGTGGCCGCGGCCACCTTGCACGCGGCGGCGAGCTGCGTGCTGGGGCCGGCAATTGCGGCGATCAGCCTCGGCCTGGTCGGCCCGCTCGCGATCGGCGAGCGGCTCGGCCGCAACGCGCGCTTCGCCTCCCTCGGCAACGGCGTCGCGGCGGCGGTGATGGGTACCGCGGGCTATCTCCTGTCGAGCCGCTCGGTTTTCCTGGTCACCTTCCTGCTCGCGATTCCAACCCTGCTCGCGCTCTCGCGCATCCGCGAGAACGAGGTCGACATCAGGCGGTGTCACGGCGAGATGCCGCCTGAAGCGGCCGAGCGCGGCGACACCAATATCTGGCACTTGGTCCGGCAGCGTCCGCTGATCGTCTTCGCGCTCAGCGTGCTGCTGCTGCAGCTCGCGAACGCTTCGATGATGCCGTTGATGGCAAGCGCCGTGACGGCGCGGTCGGCCCAATGGGCGACGGTGCTCGTCGCCTTCTGCATCGTCGTCCCCCAGGCGATCGTGGCGCTGCTGTCGCCGGCGGTCGGCCGCAAGGCGCAGGCATGGGGCCGCCGGCCGCTGCTGCTGATCGGGTTCGGCGCTCTGGCGATTCGCGGCCTGTTGTTTGCGACCGTGCGCGATCCGTATCTGCTGGTCGCGGTCCAGCTGTTCGACGGCATCACGGCTGCGGTGTTCGCGGTCATGATCCCGCTGATCGTCGCCGACGTTGCTTTCGGCAGCGGACATTTCAACCTGGCACAGGGCATCGTCGGTACTGCGACCGGCATCGGCGCGTCGCTGAGCACGGTGCTCGGCGGCTATGTCAGCGACAAGTTCGGCAACGCGACCGCCTTCATCGGGTTGTCCGGCGTTGCCGCGACCGGGCTCCTGCTGATTCTCTTCGTGATGCCGGAGACGCGGCGCACGGTGCGATAGCCGCAAAAGAAAAAGCCGGCCGAAGCGAGTTCGGCCGGCCAAGTCACGGGGGAGAAACCGATCAGGCGTCGAGATGCTGCAGGCGCTGGCGATTGCGCAGCACGATCTGGCGGGCGCCTGAGAAACCGAGAATGCCCTGGGCGTGAAGCTGCGACAGCGCGCGCGACACGGTTTCGAGCGTAAGGCCGAGATAGTCGCCGATGTCGCGGCGGCACATCGGCAGGGCCATCATGCCGGCAACGGCGAGGCGACGGTCCATTTCGAGCAGGAAGGTCGCAACGCGCTCCATCGCGGTCTTGCGACCCAGCAGCAGCATGTGGTCCTCGGCATGGCGCAGCTCGGAGGCGGTCATCGCCCAGAGCTTGCGGGCGACCTGGACGTCAGTGCCGGCGGCCTTCTCGAGGCTGGCGCGCTTCACGAGACGGACGGTGGTGTCGATGATGGCTTCGGCTGCAAGGCGGTGAGCAGGACCGGATTCGAGGCCGAACACGTCGCCGGGAAGATGGAAGGCGCCGATCTGGCGGCGGCCGTCGGAGAGCAGCTTGTAGCTGCTCACTGCACCCGACACGACCTGGTAGACATACTCGGCCGGCTCGTCTTCGCCGTAGATCTCCTCGTCCTTGCGGTAGGAGAATTCGGTGGCGACCAGACCGACGTGGCCGGTGATGGCGCCGAACTGGTCGGTGACGGGATGGGCAGGGGCAATCTTGCCAACAATCTGGGTGTTGATCGCCTGGGTGTTGATCGTCTGGGTCAGCATCTGCGCCATCTCCGTTGTGATGACGCTTTGGTACGCGGTATCGGGGGCTTCGAAAATTTCGAGCGATATCTTAAGGGGGTCGCCTTACGTAGATGTCCGGAGGTGATCTTCCGGTCCGGATCCGCTCGGCCGCGCGCGTTGAATGCGTCCCGCGACCTTCATAAAAACCAAGTTTTATCAAATAATTAGCTGGGGCGATCCTGGATGGCCCGGCGGATGCGCTTGACCAGATTTTCGTCCAGGAGCGGCTTCAAGACCACGTCCTTGACGCCAGCTGCGGCAGCCCGGGCCGAAATGTTTTCGTCCGGATAGCCGGTGATCAGGATCACGGGTGTGCCGCGATCGGCCTGGCGCAGGCGGCTGGCCAGCTCGATGCCGTTGATGTCGGGCATCTTGTAGTCGATGACGTAGCAGTCCGCTCCGCGCGCGCCGCCCGCATTGAGCAGCGCGGTGCCGCTCCTGAAAGTCCGCACGGCAAAGCCGTCGGTTTCCAGCAGAAACCGCAGGGAGCCCAGAACGGCGGCATCATCATCGACCACATAGACGGTGGGGAGCGCTGAGGACGACGGCCGCTCATGATGTGAACCGACCTCGATCATACCACTTGGCTAGCACAGCGCCCGGGAGCGGCCTTGACCTGCCTCAATTCGATTTGCCCAAAACCGATTGGGCGCAAAACCGATCGACCTCTCAGTCGTTGAGCATGCCGGCGCGCATCGCCAGCCGGACCAGCTCCGACAGGCTGTTGGCCTGCATCTTGGTCATGACGTTGGCCCGATAGACCTCGATGGTGCGCGGGCTGATGTCGTATTCGCGGGCGATCAGCTTGTTGGACAGGCCTGCGACCAGCCCTTCCATGACCTGGCGCTCCCGGGGGCTCAAGGAGGCCACCCGGGCGGCGATGTCCTGCGCGACGGCCTCGCTCTTGGCGGCGGGCTCGGCCTGGCGGATCGCGGATTCGATCATGGCGGTGAGGCGGTCGTCATCGAACGGCTTTTCCAGAAAGTCGACGGCCCCGAGCTTCATGGCCTCGACCGCGAGCGGCACGTCGCCGTGGCCGGTCATGATCAGGATCGGAAACGGGCTTTGCTGCGCCTTCATCCGCTTGAGCAGCTCGATTCCGTCGAGTCCCGGCATGCGCACGTCGGAGACGACGCAACCGAAGCCGAGGCCGGGCAGGGCGTCGATGAAGCTCTGCGCATTGTCGAACAACGTGACGCCGAAGCCGCTGGAATCGAGCAGGAAATTCAGCGAATCCCGCATCGCCGCGTCGTCGTCGATGACGTAGACATGTCCCTTGGTCGTCATGAATTGGTTCTCGTCGGTCAGTTCTCGTCGGTCGCCGGCAAAGTGAAGCGGAATGTCGCGCCGCCCGATGCATTGTTCTCGGCCCACATGCGCCCGCCGTGAGCCTCGATGATCGAGCGGCTGATGGACAATCCCACGCCCATGCCGGTTTCCTTGGTGGTGAAGAAGGTTTGAAACAGGTTCGGAATGATGTCGTCCTGGAAGCCGGAGCCGGTGTCCGACACTTCCACCTCGATCATGTCGTCGGCGACACGGGTGTTGGCGACGACGAGCTCGCGGCGCGGCGATTGCGCCATCGCCTCCAGCGCGTTGCGGAACAGATTGACCAGCACCTGCTGGATCTGCACCCGGTCGGCGAGGACGAGGTCTGCGTCGGGATCGAGGCTGAAGCGAAGCTGCACGTTCTGCTCACGCGCGCCGGCGAGCCCGAGCGCGCCGGCTTCCTCGATTAGCTTGGACAGGCTCTCGACCCGCTTCTCCGATTCGCCGCGGGAGACGAAGTCGCGCAGGCGCCGGATGATCTGGCCGGCGCGCAAGGCCTGCTCCGCCGCGCGATCCAGCGCGCTCTCGATCTTCGGCGTGTTCGCGTCCGTGCTGCCGGCGAGCAGCCGCCGCGAGCCCTTCATGTAGTTGCTGATCGCGGCCAGCGGCTGGTTGAGCTCGTGGGCGAGCGCGGAGGCCATCTCGCCCATCGCGGTCAGCCGCGAGACGTGGACGAGCTCGGACTGCAATTCCTGGAGCCGGGCCTGGGTCTGCTGGTGCTCGGTGAGATCGCGCACGAAGCCCGTGAAATAGGGCTCGCCGCCGGATTCCATCTCGCCGATCGACAGGTGCATTGGAAAAGTCGTGCCGTCGCGGCGCTTGCCGGTGACGATACGGCCGATGCCGATGATGTGCGGATCGTTGGTGGTGCGGTAGCGGTCGATGTAGCCGTCGTGGCGGGTGCGATCCGGCTCCGGCATCAGAATGTTGACATTCTGCCCGATCGCCTCGTGCTCGGACCAGCCGAACAGGCGCTCCGCGGCCGTGCTGAAAAGCTGCATGATGCCGTGGCCGTCGATCACGATCATGGCGTCGGGAATGGTGTGGAGAATGGAGCGGAGGTGGGTTTCACGGGTGCGTAGTGCCTCCTCGACCTGCTTCTCCTCGTCGATGTCGAGAAAGATGCCGCTGAGATGACGGGCCGCGCCGGCTTCGTCCCTGATGAGCCCGGCTCGGGCGCGGATCCACTGCCCGTTGCCGGAGGCGTTCGCCACCCTGAAAGATACGTCGAAGCTGCCACCACGCTCGGAGACGCGCTTGACCGCGCTCTCGACCCGCTCCCTGTCCGCAGGTTGAAGGCGCGACAGGAAGAGCTCGTAGCTCGCCGGCTGACCGGGCTCAACGCCGAGCAAAACCCTGGCGGTGTCGGACCAGTCCAACTCCTGTGTCGCGAGATCGAGATCCCAGGTGCCGACGCCAAACCCTTCGATCCGAACGCGAAAACGCTCGCCCCGACCATCGTCATGCAGGTGCGTTACGCGGGTCGGCGACAAATCATGCTCCTATCCTGATGCGGTGGCTCCGGACGCGGTTACCGCTCCCCTAATGTCGCTCAAGGCCGGGCCGGTGGCAAGTTCCGTCGCTTGCGGATTGACGGCAAGCCGGGCACCGGCGGCCTCCTTGATCTATCTCATCCCCAAGTGCGGAGGCCGGCGTAGATTTCACCAAGGTTTCTGCACTGGAGAATTCCAATGACATACGCGACGGTGATGGTCAGCCTGGCGCTCGATCAGTTCAACGAGGCGCGTCTTCAGGTTGCCGGTGAGCTCGCCGAGCGATTCGAGGCGGCCATCGTCGGGGTCGCCGCGGCACAGTTCGCACCGCCGCTCTATTTCACCGACGGCGCCGAGGCGCAA
Organism: uncultured Bradyrhizobium sp.; assembly: GCF_936943645.1. Lineage (GTDB taxonomy): Bacteria > Pseudomonadota > Alphaproteobacteria > Rhizobiales > Xanthobacteraceae > Bradyrhizobium. The sequence continues at coordinate 55,238 of NZ_CAKZJO010000084.1, forward strand.
GCGCTGATCGACGAGGGCGAAGCCTCGGTCAAGCGGCGGCTGGCCGGCCTCGAGGCGCAATTCCGGGCCGCGACCAGGAATCGCGGCGGGCATGCGGAGTGGCGCAGTGCCATGGACTTTCCGGCGCGATTCGCTCTGGCGCAGGCGCGCTGCGCCGACATCGTCGTCAGCGGCGGACAGAGCCCGGCCTTCTCCGATGCGTTCGCGCTCGCAAGCCCCAAGGATCTGGTGATGCAGGCCGGCCGGCCGCTTCTGGTCGTCCCGGACCGGGTCAACTGGCTCGACCTGCGCAGCGTGCTCGTGGCGTGGAAGGACACGCCGGAAGCGCGGCGGGCGGTGGCCGATGCGCTGCCGATGCTGCGCAAGGCGAAGGACGTCACCATCGCCGCCGTTCCCGAGCGCGACGAGGATCGTGCGATCGTGACGGCAGGCGTCACCGACGTTGCCGCCTGGCTCGCCCGCCACGGTGTCACCGCGACGGCGCGCATCTGCGAAGGCGCCCGGAACGAGAGCGCCGCCGCGCAACTGGAGAAAGTCGCCGGCGACGTCGATGCCGGCCTGATCGTGGCGGGCGCCTATGGTCATTCGAGATTTCGTGAGCTGATCCTGGGAGGCGTCACCCAGTATCTGGTCACACAGACTGCCCGCAGCGTGCTGCTGTCGCACTGACGGCCGGCCGGAATCGAATTGAGGAGGACGCGCCGTGTACAAATTTCTCGAACAGACCGTCGACGGCTACATGACGCGCAACGTCAAAGCGGTGCAGCGTGACCGTGACCTGCTCGAGCTCAGCGAGATGTTCGAGACCGACGATTTCAACTCCTATCCGGTCGAGGACGACGGGCAGGTGGTCGGCATCGTCACCAAGTTCGACATCCTGAAGTGCTTCGCCTTCACGCCGAGCCAGATGCTGCCTCGCTATCACGACCTGATGAGCCGCAAGGTCGGCGACGTCATGACGCCCGAGTTCATCTATGTCAGCCCCGACACGCGCCTAACGCGCGTGCTCCAGATCATGGTCGAGCATCGCATCAGGAGCATCATCGTGCTCGACAGCGCGCAGAAGCTGGTCGGAATCATCGCCCGCGAGGACGTCATCGCGGCACTGAAGGCGACCGCGCGCGACTGAGGGACCATCCCTGATCGAGAGTTCATTGGCGCCTCCGTGATTGTACGGAGGCGTTCCGCTTGTGCGTCACGTTCGACCGTCCTGCCTGTGCGCCGAGAATTTGCAGGAAACCGACGAGATATTCGGCGGTCACGGCGAACTTAAGTGCCGTTCTTGATTTCAATCAATTCCCGGTGAGGGTGAATGTGGTTCTTGGCGCTGTGTTCTTTCAGAGAGAATCCGCATGAGCCAGCCCTCCATTTCCAAATCCATGACCATCGGTGAAAGCGGCTTGGCTGTCGTGTTCGCAGTCACCGCTTTCCTCTGCGTGATCGCTTCGGCCAAGGCGCTGGATGCGCCCTTCGCCTTCCATGCCGCGCTCAGCGCGGCGGCGAGCCTTGCCGCGGTGTTCGTCATCGTCAACCGCTACCTCGATCGCCCGGCGGCGCTGCCGGCGCAGGAGATCAACGGCCGCCCCAACTACAATATGGGCCCGATCAAGTTCTCCTCCTTCATGGCCATGTTCTGGGGCATTGCCGGCTTCCTCGTCGGCCTCATCATCGCCTCGCAGCTGGCCTGGCCCGCGCTGAATTTCGATCTGCCCTGGATCCAGTTCGGCCGCCTGCGGCCGCTGCACACCTCCGCCGTGATCTTCGCCTTCGGCGGCAACGTGCTGATCGCGACCTCCTTCTACGTGGTGCAGAAGTCCTGCCGCGCGCGCCTCGCCGGTGATCTCGCCCCGTGGTTCGTCGTGGTGGGCTACAATTTCTTCATTCTGATCGCCGGCACCGGCTATCTGCTCGGTGTCACCCAGTCGAAGGAATATGCCGAGCCGGAATGGTACGCCGATCTGTGGCTGACCATCGTCTGGGTCGCCTATCTGCTCGTCTTCCTTGCCACCATCATCAAGCGCAAGGAGCCGCATATCTTCGTCGCGAACTGGTTCTATCTCGCGTTCATCGTGACGATCGCGGTGCTGCATCTCGGCAACAATCCGGCGCTTCCCGTCTCGGTGTTCGGCTCGAAATCGTACATCGTCTGGGGCGGCATCCAGGACGCGATGGTGCAGTGGTGGTACGGCCATAACGCGGTCGGATTCTTCCTGACCGCCGGCTTCCTCGCCATCATGTACTACTTCATTCCGAAGCGCGCCGAGCGGCCGATCTACTCCTACCGGCTGTCGATCATCCATTTCTGGGCGCTGATCTTCCTCTACATCTGGGCCGGCCCGCACCATCTGCACTACACGGCGCTGCCGGACTGGACGCAGACCCTCGGCATGACCTTCTCGATCATGCTGTGGATGCCCTCCTGGGGCGGCATGATCAACGGCCTGATGACGCTGTCGGGTGCCTGGGACAAGCTGCGCACCGACCCCGTGCTGCGCATGCTGGTGGTCTCCGTCGCCTTCTACGGCATGTCGACCTTCGAAGGCCCGATGATGTCGATCAAGGTGGTCAACTCGCTCAGCCACTATACCGACTGGACCATCGGCCACGTGCATTCCGGCGCGCTCGGCTGGGTCGGCTTCGTCTCCTTCGGCGCGCTCTACTGCCTGGTGCCGTGGGCCTGGAACCGCAAGGGCCTCTACAGCCTGAAGCTCGTCAACTGGCACTTCTGGGTCGCGACCCTCGGCATCGTCCTCTACATCTCGGCGATGTGGGTGTCCGGCATCCTGCAGGGCCTGATGTGGCGCGCCTACACCTCGCTCGGCTTCCTCGAATATTCCTTCATCGAAACCGTCGAGGCGATGCATCCCTTCTACATCATCCGCGCGGCCGGCGGCGGCCTGTTCCTGATCGGCGCGCTGATCATGGCCTACAATCTCTGGATGACGGTTCGCGTCGGCGAGGCGGAAGTCCAGATGCCCGTCGCTCTTCAGCCGGCGGAATGAGGAGCAAAAGCAATGTCGTTCTGGACACGCCACCAAGTCTTCGAAAAGAACTCGATCATCCTGGTCGTCGGCATCCTGCTGGTGATCGCGATCGGCGGTCTCGTCGAGATCACCCCGCTGTTCTACCTCAAGAGCACGATCGAGAAGGTCGACGGGGTCAGGCCCTACACGCCGCTGGAACTCGCCGGACGCAACGTCTACGTCCGCGAAGGCTGCTATCTCTGCCACTCGCAGATGATCCGGCCCCTGCGCGACGAGGTCGAGCGCTACGGCCACTTCTCGCTCGCCGCCGAGAGCATGTTCGACCACCCGTTCCAGTGGGGCTCCAAGCGCACCGGTCCTGATCTCGCCCGCGTCGGCGCCAAGTACTCCGACGACTGGCACGTGACCCATCTGACCAACCCGCGCGCAATCGTGCCGCAGTCGGTGATGCCCGGCTATCCGTTCCTCAGCCAGAACGAGGTCGATCCCGACGCGATAGCCGACCACATGCGCACGCTGCGGACCGTCGGTGTGCCCTACACGGACGACCAGATCGCCAGCGCCAGCGCCGATCTGAAGGCCCAGGCCGATCCGGAGAATGCCGGCACCGACGCCTTCAACAAGCGCTACGCCAAGGCCGTCGTGCGCAATTTCGACGGCAAGACCGGGACGCCGACCGAGATGGACGCGCTGATCGCGTATCTGCAGATGCTCGGCACGCTGGTCGACTTCAAGATCTACAACGAGAAAGCCAATCTTCGCTGAGAAGGCATCAACGATGAAAGCCATCCTGACACTCGACAATCTCGCATCCAGTCTCGTGACCACGATCTGGACGCCGGTGTTCGTCGCGATCTTTCTCGCGATCATCGCCTACGCATTTTGGCCCCGTAACAAGGCTGCGTTCGACGAAGCAGCGCACCTGCCGTTGCGGGAGGAGTAGAGAACCATGACCGACCATTCTAGCGACATCGATTCCGTCTCCGGCAAGTCCACCACCGGCCACGAGTGGGATGGCATCAAGGAGCTCAACACGCCGCTGCCGCGCTGGTGGGTGATCACCTTCTACCTCACCATCGTCTGGGCGATCGGCTACTGGGTCGTCTATCCGGCCTGGCCGCTGATCTCCAGCAACACCACGGGCATGTTCGGCTATTCCTCGCGCGCCGACGTCGCGGTCGAGCTTGCCAATCTCGAGAAGATCCGCGGCGACAAGATGGCGGCGCTGGGGACTGCCTCGCTCGCCGACATCGAGAAGGACCCGGCCTTGCTGGCGCTTGCCCGCGCCAAGGGCAAGACCGTGTTCGGCGACAATTGCGCGCCCTGCCACGGCTCCGGCGGCGCCGGCGCCAAAGGGTATCCGAACCTGAACGACGACGACTGGCTGTGGGGCGGCACGCTCGACCAGATCATGCAGACCATCCAGTTCGGCGCGCGTTCCGGTCACGCCAAGACCCATGAAGGCCAGATGCTCGCCTTCGGCAAGGACGGCGTGCTGAAGCCGGACGAGATCGTCACGGTCGCCAACTACGTGCGATCGCTGTCGGGCCTGTCGACCCGCAACGGCTTCGACGCCGCCAAGGGCGAGAAGATCTTTGCCGAGAATTGCGTTGCCTGCCACGGCGACGGCGGCAAGGGCAACCAGGAAATGGGCGCCCCGAACCTGACCGACAAGATCTGGCTCTACGGCTCGGACGAAGCGACCCTGATCGAGACCATCAGCCAGGGCCGCGCCGGCGTGATGCCGGCCTGGGAAGGGCGGCTCGACCCCGCCACCATCAAGGCGATGGCGGTCTACGTCCACTCGCTGGGCGGTGGAAAATAAGGGAGCTGCGGCTCAAAGGTTCGGACGGGGGTGAACAAAAGTGCCCCCGTTTGAGCTGGATCAACTGACGCGGCGATGTCGGGTCTAGGTTTAATCGCACCTCTTTTAGAAGTTCCAGGCGATGAACAAGACCGTCAACCCGAACGAACTGAAGCCCGCGGACGACGTCGGCCCGCTCTATGCGGCCCGCAAGAAAGTCTACCCCCAGAGCGTCTCTGGCACGTTCCGCCGGATCAAATGGGGCCTGATGGCGGTCTGTCTCGGCGTCTACTACTTCCTGCCGTTCGTGCGCTGGAACCGCGGCCTCGGCGCGCCCAGCCAGGCGGTGCTGATCGATCTTCCCAACAGCCGCTTCTACTTCTTCTTCATCGAGCTGTGGCCGCAGGAGGTCTACTATTTCACCGGCCTGTTGATCGTGGCCGCGGTGGCGCTGTTCCTGATGAACTCGGTCGGCGGCCGCATCTGGTGCGGCTATCTCTGTCCGCAGACGGTGTGGACCGACGTGTTCTATGCCGTCGAGCGCCTGATCGAGGGTGACCGCCGCGAGCGGATGAAGAAGGACAAATCGTCCGATCCGCTGAAGCTCGAGCGGATCTCCGAGATCGTGCTCAAGCATTCGATCTGGCTCATGATCGCCTGGTGGACCGGCGGCGCCTGGGTGCTCTACTTCAACGACGCGCCGACCCTGGTGAAGGAGCTCGTCACCTTCCAGGGGCCGATGATCGCCTATATCTGGATCGGCATCCTCACCGCGACGACCTATGTGCTCGCCGGCTACATGCGCGAGCAGGTCTGCACCTATATGTGCCCGTGGCCGCGCATCCAGGCCGCGCTCACCGACGAATGGGCGCTCAACGTCACCTATCGCTACGACCGCGGCGAGAAGCGTACCTCGGTCAAGAAGGCCGCCGAGCTGCGCGCGCTCGGCCAGCAGGTCGGCGACTGCGTCGATTGCTACCAATGCGTCGCGGTCTGCCCGACCGGGATCGACATCCGCAACGGACCGCAGATGGAATGCATCCAGTGCGGCCTCTGCATCGACGCTTGCGACAACGTCATGGCCAAGATCGGCCGGCCGAAGCGGCTGATCGGCTACGACAACGACATCAACATCCACCGCCGCCAGGAAGGCAAGGCGCCGATCTACCGGATCGTCCGTCCCCGCACCATCGTCTACAGCGCGATCATCGCCGCGATCGGTGGCTTCATGGTCTACATGCTCGCGACCCGCAGCCTGCTCGACGTCAACGTGCTGCATGACCGCAACCCCGTCGCGGTCAAGCTCAGCGACGGCTCGATCCGCAACGCCTACACGGTTCGGCTGCTGAACAAGAGCGGCTACGACCGTGCCATCGCCATCGACGTGGAGGGGCCGGTCAATCCGACGATGCACGTCGTCGGCGCCGACTCGGTGACGCCTGATAGGCCGATCATCGTGATCCCGCGCGACTCCACCAGCGAGCTGCGGCTGCTGGTCACCGCGCCAGCCGAAAACAATCCGGAGAAGTCGATTCCGGTCCGCTTCCACGTCATGGACATCGGGCTGGGCGTCGCCGCGAGCGCCACCGACAATTTCGTCGCGCCGTAAGTTCAGGAGACCGTCATGTCATCCAAGCCGCTGACCGGAACCAAGGTCTTCCTGATGCTGCTCGCCTTCTTCGGCCTCGTGATCGGCGTCAACGTCACGATGATGAAGCTCGCGATCGCGACGCTGCCCGGCACCGACGTCGACAGTCCCTATGCGGCGGGCCTGACCTACGATCGCGAGATCTCCGCGGCGCATGACCAGGCCGCGCGCAAATGGAAGGTCACCGCCCATATCGAGCGCCGCAACGACGGCGGCGCGGTGGTCCAGGTCGAAGCGCGCGATGCCGGCGGCCAGCCGATCTCCGGGCTGAAATTCAGCGGGCACCTGGAGCGGCCGACCGACAAGCGCGCCGATCTCGCCGTCGAGCTCAACGAGGCCGGAATCGGCCTCTATCGGGGCGATGCCGCATCCGTCGCGCCGGGCCAGTGGGACCTGGTGATCGAGGGCGAGGCGCGAGGGACGCGGGTTTTCATGTCGCGCAACCGCGTGATCCTGAACTGAAGGATTTTGTCATGCAGGTCACGCGCGATTTCTCTCATTATGTTCGCGAGGCGGGCGAGGGCGTCCAGCACATCGATCTCGCGGTCGAAGGCGTTCACTGCGCCGGCTGCATGGCCAAGATCGAACGCGGCCTGTCCGCCATTCCCGACGTCACGCTGGCGCGCGTGAACCTGACCGACCGCCGCGTCGCGCTGGAGTGGAAGGCAGGTACGCTCGACCCCGGCCGCTTCATCGACAGGCTCGAAGAGCTCGGCTACAAGGCCTATCCGTTCGAAACCGAAAGTGCCGAAGTGGCGGAGGTCGCCGAATCGCGCTTCCTGCTGCGCTGCCTCGGTGTCGCCGCGTTCGCCACCATGAACGTGATGATGCTGTCGATCCCGGTGTGGTCGGGCAACGTCTCCGACATGCTGCCCGAGCAGCGCGACTTCTTCCACTGGCTCTCGGCGCTGATCGCGCTGCCGGCGGCGGCCTATGCCGGCCAGCCGTTCTTCCGTTCGGCCTGGCGCGCGCTGTCGGCGAAGACGACCAACATGGACGTGCCGATCTCGATCGGCGTAATTCTCGCGCTCGGCATGTCCGTGGTCGAGACATTCCACCACGCCGAGCATGCCTATTTCGACGCGGCGATCATGCTGCTGACCTTCCTGCTTGTCGGTCGCTTCCTCGACCAGAACATGCGGCGGCGGACCCGCGCCGTCGCCGGCAATCTCGCCGCGCTCAAGGCGGAGACGGCGGCCAAGTTCGTCGGTCCTGACGAGATCTCGCAGGTGCCGGTGGCTGCGATCAATCCCGGCGACATCGTGCTGCTCAGGCCCGGCGAGCGCTGCGCCGTCGACGGCACTGTGATCGAGGGGCGTTCGGAGATCGACCAGAGCCTGATCACCGGCGAGACGCTCTACGTCACGGCCGAGCAGGGCACGGCGGTTTATGCGGGCTCCATGAACATCTCCGGCACGCTGCGGGTGCGCGTTTCGGCCGCGTCCGAGGCGACGCTGCTCGCCGAGATCACGCGGCTGCTCGACAACGCGCTCCAGGCGCGCTCGCGCTATATGCGCCTCGCCGACCGTGCCTCGCGCCTCTATGCGCCGGTGGTGCATGCGACCGCGCTGCTGACCATCCTGGGCTGGGTCATCGCCGGCGCGGCCTGGCACGATGCGATCGTCACGGGCGTCGCGGTGTTGATCATCACCTGTCCCTGCGCGCTGGGCCTTGCCATTCCGACCGTGCAGACCATCGCCTCCGGCGCGATGTTCAAGTCCGGCGTGCTGCTGAATTCCGGCGACGCAATCGAGCGGTTGGCCGAGGCGGATCATGTCATCTTCGACAAGACCGGCACGCTGACGCTGCCCGATCTCGAGGTGATGAACGCCGCCAGCATTCCCGCTGACATCTTCGAGCTGGCCGGCCGGCTCGCACTGTCGAGCCATCATCCGGTTGCGGCCGCGGTGGCGCAGGCTGCCGGCGCCAAATCGCCGGTTGTCGGTGCGATCGAAGAGGCCGGGCAGGGCGTCCGTGCGACCGTGGACGGCGTCGAGCTCCGTCTTGGCCGCCCGTCCTTCTGCGGTGCGGAGGCGCTGATCGGCAGCACTATCGTCGATCCCGAAGCCTCCATCGTCGCGTTCAGCAGGGGCAGCGACCGGTTCGTCCTTTCGGTCCGCCAGGGCCTGCGGCCGGATGCACAGGCCGTGATTGCGGCGCTGAAGGCGCGCAACGTCGGCATCGAGATTCTCTCGGGCGACCGCGAGCCGGCCGTGAAGGCGGCGGCCAAGGCGCTTGAAATTCCGGAATGGCGCGCCGGCGTCACGCCGGCCGACAAGATCGCGCGGATCGAGCAATTGAAGCAGCGCGGCGCCAAGGTGCTGATGGTCGGCGACGGCATGAACGACGCGCCGTCGCTGGCGGCAGCCCATGTCTCGATGTCGCCGATTTCGGCCGCGCATCTCAGCCAGGCCACCGCCGACCTCGTCTTCCTCGGACGTCCATTGGCGCCGGTAGTTGCCGCCATCGACGCTTCGCGCAAGGCGCTGCATCTGATGCGGCAAAACCTTTGGCTCGCCATCGGCTACAATGTGCTCGCGGTGCCGGTTGCAATCAGTGGCGTCGTGACGCCGCTGATTGCGGCGGCCGCCATGAGCGGATCCTCGATCCTGGTCATGCTGAATTCGCTGCGCGCGCGCACTTCCTCGCGGGAGATCGTGTGATGGAGATTCTGGTCATCCTGGTGCCGTTGGCCTTGATGCTTGGCGGCGCCGGTCTCGTCGCCTTCCTGTGGTCGCTCAGAAGCGGCCAGTACGACGATCTCGACGGTGCCGCCTGGCGCGCCATCGCCGACGACGAGCCGCCGCAGGAAGCTCCAGCCAAGCGCTAGCGTTTCAGAGCGAAGGTGAGCAAGGCCGCGGCGGAGAGGGCCAGGCCGACGCCGAACACGCAGGCATGCCAGCCGTACGCGTCGAACAGGCGCCCGAGTACGGCCGTCCCGACCAGCCCGCCCAAGAAATAGCACGCAAGATAGCTCCCGCTGGCGATGCCGCGGTTGTCGGCAGCCGCCTGTCCGACGAAGCCTGTCGCGGCGGCCTGCGCGAAGAACGTGCCGACGCCGACCAGAACCATGCCGGCGAGGACTTCGCTCAGATGCGGCATCAGCAACAAGGGCAGGCCGAGCCCGGCCATTGCGAGCGCGCCCCAGATCGTCGGACGCGTTCCGAGCATTGCTGCCACCCTGCCGGCCAGAAGGGTCGTGACGACCGATGGCAGGAAGACAAAATAGACGAGGCCGAGATCCATCATGCCGAGCGCCAGCGGCGGCCGCACCAGCACGAAATTGACGAAGGTGAACGTGCCGATGAAGGCGCAGAGGATGCAGAAGCCGATGCCGAAGGCCGCGCACAGGCGCGGATTGCGCCAATGTGCGAGTGTGGCGGCGAGCGGCGAAGCCGCCAGCATCGTCGCATGCATCGGCTGCACGCGTCGGATCGTGAAATAGACCAGCACTGCGCCGACGAGGTTGAGGGCTGCGAACAGATAGAAATTCCAGGCGAGGCCCAGTCCGTCGGCGATTGCGGCCGAGATCAGCCGTCCCACGAGATTGCTCGCGACATTGCCGGTGATGTAGGCGGCAAAGGCACCGCCAGTGTCCATCGCGCTGCATTGCTCGCCGAGATAGGCGAGGGTGAGCGCGAAAGCGGCCGCCATGCACAGGCCCTGCGTGATCCGCAAGGCGGTGAAGACGGCCAGATTCGGCGCCGCGGCCAGGAGGCTGGTGGGGACCGCCAGCAGCGCCAGGCTGAGCAGAATGCCGGTCCGCCGGTCGATGTGCGGGCTGAAGAAGCCGACGACGAGGCTGGCTGTGGCCATGCCGAAGGTGCTGGCGTTGACGGCAAAGCCCATCGCCGCCGGCGTGACGCCGTAGTGCCGCGTCAGCGCGGGCAGGATCGCCTGCGTCGCGAAGAGATCGACGACGGTCAGGAATGCCGTCAGGCCGATCACGAGCGAGCGCAACGCCAAACCCGGCGAATGCGTCTCCATCGTCATCGCCGGCCCGAGCGGCGTGGAAAGGTTGGTCATGGCGTTGCGCCCCCTTGTGCCTGATGTCATTGCGGGTGCGCGCGTCTCGTCCTTCGAGACGACCGCTTCGCGGTCTCCTCAGGATGAGGCTAAGCGACATCGTGCCCCCTGGGGCTGTCGCCGCGCACTCCGTCCTCATCCTGAGGAGCCCGCTCAAAGCGGGCGTCTCGAAGGATAGCCGCAGCGACTACATGTGGTGATCGTTGGGATCCTTGCGGACGTCGCCGACGTAGAGAATGACGGTCTCCTTGCCGAGGTTCTTCCACCAATGCGAGGTGCCGGAGACCTCGGGACGGATATCGCCGGCCTTGTGCACGATCGGGTCGACGCAGTTGGAGGCGTATTCGACGATCTCGCCCTGCTGCACGAAGATCAGCGCGGGACGGTCGTCGTGGCTGTGCCAGGGCACGATGCCGCCGGGCTCGATGGTCAGTTTGCGGAAGCGCAGCTCGCGTCCCTCGATATGGGCCGGCTGCTTGCCGAGGTCGATCGCACCGAGCGTGACGTCGGTGACGCCGACAGGCTTGTAGTCGACCATCTGCTGGGCGTTCGGCTTGATCTTGCTGGCTGGACATTCGCCGGCAACGACCGGATGCGCCGACAACATCAGCGCGCCGGCGACGGCAAGGCCGGGCCAGATCAGACGCGACAAGACTTGGCTCTTGGAATGGCTCGTGGACATGGAAGATCTCCTGTGTTGGCCGCAACCCCGCTGGTTGCCGGCTATGACGGGAGCTTCATCGAGATCGCGTCGATCCTGAAATGCCGGCTCGCTCTCGATGCGATAGCGGTGCGCTATCTCGATGCGCGGTGGCTATCGATCCGATTGGGCAACGGCATTTCCGCTTTCGCGACATTCGGCGTCCGATGACAGGGCGCCCGATTGGCGGGCGTTCACGTCAATCCGGAGGAGCACCCCCATGCCGAAATTGTCCAAGACCCTGATCGCCACCGCCGCTTTTGCGGTCATCGCCACCTCCGCCTTCTCGGAGGCCGCCTGGGACTTCAAGGCCGGCATGGCCTATGTCTATGGTGGTCCCGGCAAGATGTCGGCGATGGCCATGGCCCCGGCCGAGAAGAACCACGAGGCAATGATGAAGAACGCCAAGAAGGTGCCCGACAACACCGTCTTCTTCATGAGCAACGGATCGCTGTATTCCACCTCGGGACGGCTGGATCCGACCGGCAATTTCTACGTGAACTGAACGGGGCCTGGCATCGCGGCCGCCCCTTGCGGGCGGCCGAACCGGGAAACTAATATTCGCCGAAGAGAATGCCGGAGCAGAAGATGACATCTCTCTCGCCAGCCGATGCCGAACAGCTCAGGCTTGCCTTCCAGCGCTGCCGCGACATGGACGGCACGCTGAACGAACAGCTCCGCGCCTATGCCGACGCCAGCCGTGCGGTCTTTCCGGCCTATGGCGAGGCCGTCGACCGCCTGGTGGCGAGATTGGGCGAGAACGGCGGCGGCGAGTCCGCGCCGCGGCCGGGCGATACGATGCCGCCCTTCATGCTGCCGGACGAAGCCGGGCGTCTCGTCGCTCTGCCGTCGCTGCTGGAGCGCGGTCCGCTCGCCGTGATGTTCTTCCGCGGCCATTGGTGTCCGTATTGCCGGCTCAATGTCCGCGCCGTGGTCCAGGCACTCGACCGCATCAAGGCGATCGGGGCGCAGGTCGTCGCGGTGATGCCGGAGACGCAGGAATACACTGGACGGCTCAAGGCCGAATCCGGCGCGCCGTTCCCGATCCTGACCGATCTCGACAACGGCTATGCGCTGTCGCTTAATCTGGCGATCTGGCTCGGCGCCGAGATCCAGAGCCTGCTGTCCTACCAGGAGATGGCGAAATTCCATGGCAACGACGGCTGGATGCTGCCGATCCCCGCCGTGTTCGTGGTCGGTCGCGACGGCATCGTAAAAGCGCGCTTTGTCGACCCCGATTTCCGCAAGCGGATGGAGATCGATGATCTGATCGAAGCGCTGGAGGGCGCGAGCCGCCAGAACTGAGGCGCCTATTTTTTCTTTCCCTCTCCCCTTGTGGGAGAGAGTGGCTCGCCGCAAAGCGGCGAGACGGGTGAGGGGTCTTCATCCTCACGAGCGGTTGTGCAATTGGAAAGAACCCCTCATCCGGCGCTTCGCGCCACCTTCTCCCACAAGGGGAGAAGGAAGAGCGCCGGCGGTCATTCGCGATATTACCCCGCGATCTCGCGCCAGTCGGCGCCGCGCAGCATGCGCATGACGGTGTTGGCGACGGCCGTTCGCTGGCGGCCGGCCACGCCGTAAAGGCTGACGGTGCGGCGGGCATCGAGTCCTGCGACGGTGGCGCGCGTCAGCGTGTCCGGCAAAGGCGAGGTGTGCGGCACCATGGCAACGCCGATCTCGGCGTCGACCAGCTCGATCAGGTCGCGCTCGCTCGAAATCTCGTGACCATGCTCTATGCCGTGCTCGTGCAGGCTCGCGGAGATGCGGCGCGCATGCTCGCAGAAGGTCCGGCTCAGCAATTGCTCGGAGCGCAGATCCTCCAGCTCGATGCTGCTGCGGCCGGCCAGCCGGTGTCCCTCGCCAACGACGAGCTCGAAGCTCTCGGTGAACAGCGGCCAGACGTCGAGCCGGTCCCAGGCCTCGTCGATCTCGGCGGCGATGCCGAGCTCGGCCTCTCCCTTCTTGAGGAAGTCGCCGACCTCGCGGGCCGTTCCGCGCAGGAAGCGCAGCTCGAGCCGGTTGAACTGCCGCCTGATCTCGTTGAGGTGGGGGATCAGCAATGCCAGATCGATCGAATGCGTCAGCGCGATCCGGAGCGCGCCGACCTCTCCGCTTTTGAACGAGGAGGCGAGCGAACGCGCGCCGGCGGCGGCGTCATAGCACTGCTTCAGCAGCGGATGCATGCGCTGGCCGAGCTCGGTCAGTTGCGCCGCCGGCCGCTCGCGGCGAAACAGGTCGCCGCCGAGCTCGGCTTCGAGCTGCTTGATCGCGCGCGTCAGCGACGGCTGCGTGACATTGCACTCCTCCGCTGCGCGCGTGAAATTGAGCAACTGCGCGACCGCGAGGAAATAGCGGACCTGGTGCATTTCCATGAATCGGCTCCCGGCAAGATAGGGCGATCCTATCGGATCGAACCGGCGAATGACATCCCAGCCGCAATAGCGCGCGCCTATGGATTCGGAAGCCAGCCGGTATTTCCGTTCGGGCGGCCGGTCCTCCAGGTTTTTGCGAAGGCTGGGAGCCCAGTCATCGTCAATGGAGATCGGGTCATGAACATACCGCTGAAGCCGCAGACCTCTCAGCCGGCACGTACACTGGCCGGCAAGGTGGCCCTGGTCACGGGTTCGACCAGCGGCATCGGGCTCGGCATCGCGCGTGCACTGGCGGCGGCCGGCGCCGACGTGGTGCTGAACGGGCTTGGCGTCGCCGCTGAGATCGGCAAGGCACGCGAGCAGATCGCCGCCGAGTTCGGCGTCAAGGCGAGCTATTCGCCGGCGGACATGACGAGGCCAAAGTCGATCGCCGAGATGATCGCGGCGACCATCGCCGAATCCGGCCGGCTCGACATCCTCGTCAACAACGCCGGCATTCAGCATGTTGCGCCGCTCGAGCAATTTCCGGTCGAGAAATGGGACCAGATCCTCGCGATCAACCTGACCTCGGCCTTCCACACGACGCGGCTCGCGCTGCCGGCGATGCGCCAGAACGGCTTTGGCCGGATCATCAACATTGCGTCAGCGCACGGCCTGGTCGGCTCGCCGTTCAAGGCCGCCTACGTCGCTGCCAAGCACGGCATCGTCGGCCTGACCAAGGTCACGGCGCTGGAGACCGCGGAGGAGGGCATCACCTGCAACGCGGTCTGTCCCGGCTACGTCTATACACCTCTGGTCGAAGCGCAGATCGACGGACAGGCCAAGGCGCACGGCATCTCCCGCGAGCAGGTCATTCGCGATGTGCTGCTGGCGCAACAGCCGAACAAGCGCTTTGCCGCGGTCGAGGAACTCGGTGCGCTCGCGGTGTTCCTGGCGACGGATGCGGCGGCTTCGATCACCGGCATCGCGCTTCCGGTCGACGGCGGCTGGACCGCGCATTGACATGAGCCGGCGCAACAAGTCCAGTATTCGATCAATGCAGGAGCGTGACATGAACGGCACACACGACACCACATCGGGCAAGGGTCACGACCTGCCGGGTCAGATCGTTCTCGTGCTCCAGGGCGGCGGCGCGCTTGGCTCCTATCAGGCCGGCGTCTATCAGGCCTTGCACGAGGTCGGGATCGAGCCGGATTGGGTCATCGGCACCTCGATCGGTGCCATCAATGCGAGCCTGATTGCCGGCAACGCGCGGGAGCATCGACTGGAGCGCCTGAGGGAATTCTGGAAGCGGATGGAGCAGAAGCCGGTCTGGGACTGGCGCGCCGCGTTTCCCGGTTTCAATGAGAAGCTGGCCTATTGGTCGACCGTCACCCACGGCATTCCCGGTTTCTTCCGGCCCAACCCGCTGGCGCATGCCGGCGATTCCTATCCGCTCGGTGCGGACAACGCAGGCTATTATTCGACCGCTCCGCTGGAGAAGACGCTGAGCGAACTGGTCGATTTCGATCTTGCCAATCGTTGCGCGCCGCGCCTGACGGTTGGTGCGGCTCATGTCGGCACCAGTGTCATGCGCTATTTCGACAGCCGTGACGGCGAGATAACGGTGAAGCATGTGCTGGCGTCGGGCGCGCTGCCGCCGGCCTTCCCGGCGGTGCGCATCGACGGGGAACTTTATTGGGATGGCGGCATCCTGTCGAACACGCCGACCGAGGCGGTGTTCGACGACAATCCACGGCGGGATTCGCTGATCTTTTCCGTGCATTTGTGGAATCCCGTCGGCGCCGAGCCGACGACGATGGCGGAGGTGCTGAACCGCCACAAGGACGTGCAGTATTCCAGTCGCATTTCGAGCCAGATCGCACGCCAGCAGCAGGCTCACCGCCTGCGCCATGTCATCAATCAGCTCGCGGCACGGCTTCCGGAGACCGAGCGTAACGATCCCGCGGTGAGGGAATTGACGAGCTACGGTTGTCCGACCCGCATGCATGTGGTGCGGCTACTGGCGCCGCAGCTCGAGCTTGAGACCCACACCAAGGATATCGACTTCAGTCCGTCGGGGATCACGCGGCGCTGGCACGCTGGTTACGCTCACACGCGGTCGGTCCTGACGCGCAAGCCTTGGATCGGCGAATTCGATCCACTCGCCGGCGTGGTGCTGCACGAGCATACGGACGAGATGCCGATGGCGGCGGAATAGAGCTGCTCTCTCATCATCGAATTGCCACAGGCCTTGCGGATCGTCGGCGATCCGCAGGCGTCGCTGAGCGCTCCCGGCGTGTCCCGGACAAGCTGCAACGCGCGAGCGTTGCAGCGCAGAGCCGGGACCCAGAAACCACAAACGCAGTCGAGACATGGGCCCCGGCTCAGCAGCGCACCATTTCGCAAAGGCGACGCGCTGCGCTGCGTCCGGGGCACGAGAGCGGAGTGGGCCGCGCGGCTTTCTCCGCCTCGTCATTGCGAGCGCAGCGACGCAATCCAGAGTCCTTCCGCGGAAAGATTCTGGATTGCTTCGTCGCAATGACGCGTGGAGAGGGATGCGCTCGCAATGACGGAGTATGCGGAAGAACTTCGGCCTCACACCGAGGCCAGCTTCCGATACAGCGCGTTGTAGCTGCCGGCCGAGATGCTCCAGGAGAACGACCGGCCCATGGCGCTGCGGCGCATGGTGTCGAGCTGGTCCTGCGCCATGAAAGCCGAGAAGGCCCGGCGGACGCCGCCGAGGAAGGAATCGCGCGAGGGTTTCGAGAACAGGAATCCGGTCTCGCCGTCGGTGATGGTTTCGGCAAGGCCGCCGGTCTGGTGCCCGATCGGCAGCGAGCCGAAGCGCTGGGCGTACATCTGGCTGAGCCCGCACGGCTCGAAGCGCGAGGGCATCAGGGTGAAATCGCTGCCGGCAAAGATGCGGCGAGCTTGCGCCTCGTTGAAGCCGATCACGACGCCGATGGCATCGGGGCGGCGGCGATGCGCGTCGATCAAGGCCTGCTCGAGCGCCGGTTCGCCGGAGCCTGTGACGACGATCTGCCCGCCGGCATCGACGATCTCGTCGGCTGCCGACAGCACGAGGTCAATCCCCTTCTGGTGCACGAGGCGGGCGACGATGCCGAACATCGGGCCGCGCGAGACCGCCAGGCCAAACTGCTTGCGGACGTAATCCGCATTGGCCTTCTTGCCGATCCAGTCGCCGGCGCCGAATTGCTGGGCGAGCTGGGCGCAGGAACGCGGGTCCCAGCTCTCGTCGATGCCGTTGAGGATGCCGGTGAGCTCGGCGGCATCGGAGCGCAGCTGGAGCAGGCCCTCCAGGCCGCAGCCGTACTCGGGCGTGGTGATCTCGCGCGCATAGGTGCCGCTGACCGTGGTGAGGTGCGAGGCGTAGACGAGTCCTGCCTTGAGGAAGGAGAGCTGGTCGTAGAATTCGATGCCGTCGATGTGGAAGGAGCTCTCCGGTGCGCCGATCCGCCGCAGCGCGTCCTTCGGGAAGAGACCCTGATAGGCGAGGTTGTGAATGGTCAGGATCGACGGCAGCTTGGCGCCGCGCCAGGCGAGATAGGCCGGCACCAGCGAAGCCTGCCAGTCATTGGCATGGATCAGGTCTGCTGCCCAATTCTTGTCCAGCTTGCCCATGGCCAGCTCAGCGGCTGCCGAGGCAAAGCGCGCGAAGCGGATGTCATTGTCCGGCCAGTCGCGCCCGGACTCGTCGCCATAGGGATTGCCGGGCCGGTCGTAGAGTTGTGAGCAAAGCAGCACGTAGACGGGCATTCCGTCCTTGGTCGCGGCCCGGCCGAGCGAGCAGGCGGGCATTTCCGCGAAGGCCGGACAGCGGCCAACGATCTGAATATGCGTGAGTTGCTCGATGATGTCGCGATAGCCGGGCAGCATGATCCGGATATCGGCAAAGGGGCGGAGGGCTCGCGGGAGCGCGGCGGACACGGCGCCGAGTCCGCCGACGCGGACGAAATCGTCCATCTCCGTGGTGACGAACAAGACCCTCAAGAACAGCTGCCCTCTTCCGATCCCGCTTGCTGCTATGCAAGAACGGGTCCAGTTGCCCAGGAATGTTTAAAGCCCGCCCACGCGGCGCGTCTGTTCGGTAAACACTTTCCTACTCAGCCGCCGCCCTCTAGGGTCGCCGCACCAACAAGAGAGAACTTCCATAGTTCCAAAGGCCCGGGGACACGGCACGCATGCAGCTAGCAGATAAGCATGAGGGGACGACGACAAAGGCCTTCGCAGGCCTGCGGGTCCTGGATTTTTCAACCACCATCGCCGGTCCGCACTGCGCGCGGATGCTAGCCGACATGGGCGCCGAGGTCATCAAGATCGAGACCGACGGCGGGGAGACGATGCGGACCCGGCCACCGCTGCGCAACGGCTGCAGCACAGCGTTCGGCCAGCTCAATGTCGGCAAGAAGAGCCTCGTGCTCGACCTCAAATCCGAGGACGGCAGGGAGGCGGTCCGCCGGCTGGCCGCCACCGCCGACATCCTGGTCGAGAACTTCCGTCCCGGTGTGATGCACCGCCTGCGGCTCGACTATGACAAGCTGCGCGCCGTCAATCCGAGGCTGATCTATTGCTCGATCTCCGGCTACGGCCAGAGCGGCCCTTCGGCCGAGCTGCCGGCCTACGCGCCGGTGATCCATGCCGCTTCCGGCTACGACATGGCGCATCTGGCCTACCAGCCCGGCCGCAACCGCCCCGATTATTGCGGCATCTATCACGCCGACGTCGTCACCGGCACCTATGGCTTCGGCGCGATCGCGTCCGCGCTCTATCAGCGGACCGTGACCGGGCTCGGCCAGCACATCGACGTCTCGATGCTGGAAACGATGCTGTCATTGACGCTGACCGAATTGCAGAGTGCGCAATTCGCGGTGAAGCCGCCGCCGCGCCCGATGTTCGGCCCGACCGAGACGGCCAATGGCTACGTCATGATCACGGTCGCCAGCGAGAAGACCTTCCAGGCATTGATGGGCGTGATCGGCCACCCCGAATGGATCTCCGACCCGCGCTTTGCGACCTATGCCGCGCGCCGCGACAATTGGGCCGAGGTGATGCACGGGGTCGAAGCATGGTCGCGGCAATTCACGACCGATGCCTGTCTCGCTGCGCTCGGCGCGGCCGGTGTGCCCGCATCGGCCTACCGCACCGTGTCCGAGGCGCTGGCCGATCCACAGCTCGCGCACCGGCAGGCGCTGTCCGAGGTACGGGACGAGGGCGGCTCGTTCCAGGTGCTCAACCTGCCATTCCGGATGTCGGGTGCCGACACCAAGCCGGCCAGGACGATGGCCGTGCTCGGCGAGCATACCGATGCGCTGCGCGACGAAATCGGCTTCGCCGATGATGCGTCAATTCCGACAGGCAAAACAGCCGCGACACGCTGAGCACCATTGCGCCGCACCTCACGCGTTTGATCTGTCGCGCGTGCCCCTTGCCGTCGCGCGCATTTGTCGCCAATCTCGCTCCCAGTCATTCAGCGATCCGAAACATCGGACGAGGGATCCCGGGAGGAACCATGACGAAGTCTGCTGCTGCAGCGCGCAAGCACGCGCCGATTTTCCTTGTTGCGGCATTTGCCATCCTTCCATTGTCTGAGCCCGCGCAGGCGCAGAAATCCGGCGGCAGCATCACTGTCGGCCAGGAGCTGGAGATTGCAGGCTTCGATCCGCTCAAGGTCGGCGTCTACGACACCTCGACCTTCACCGCCGCCGCCGCCATCTTCGACACGCTCACCACGTTGAATGAAAAGGGCGAGGCCGCGCCAAAACTCGCGGTGTCCTGGACCCATTCCGACGACTACATGACCTGGACCTTCAAGCTGCGCGAGGGGGTCAAATTCCACGACGGCACGCCCTTCAATGCGCAGGCCTTCAAGGAGAATTTCGACCGGCAGAAGGATCCCGCCAACAAATGCCGCTGCGCCTTCTACATCACCAACGTCAAGGAGGTGCAGGCGCCCGACGACACCACGGTCGTTTACAAGCTGACCGATCCCTCGGTGAACCTGCCGGCAACAATCACCATCCAGAGCCAGAACAATGTCATTCATTCGCCGACGGCCTGGAAGACCAAGGGCGACGACTATAACCGCAATCCCGTCGGCACCGGTCCCTATATCCTGAAATCCTGGACCGCCGGTGACCGCATGGTGCTGGAGAAGAATCCCAACTACTGGGACAAGGGCCGCCCCTACCTCGACCGCATCGTCCTGAAGCCGCTGCCCGACGCGCAGTCACGCTTCGCCTCGCTGCAATCGGGCGAGGCCGACATCATCTGGGACGACGAGGCCGACGCCGACAATATCTTGAAGGCGCAGAAGGACTCCAAGCTCACCGTCCACACCTACAAGGGCTCGGGCGCGCAGGTCTACGCCTTCAACACCAAGGTCGCGCCGTTCGACGACGTCCGCGTGCGCCAGGCGCTGGTGATGGCGATCGACCGTCCCAAGATGTCGCAGGCGATCAGCAACGGCCTGAGCCGGCCCGCGAGCAATCCCTATGGCGAGGGCTCCTGGGTCAAGTGCAAGGACGATGGCGCGCTCCCGTTCGACGTCGAGAAGGCCAAGGCGCTGATCAAGGACTACGGCAAGCCGGTCGAGTTCAAGATGCTGGTGACGGCGACGCCGCGAGGCCGCATGATCGGCCAGGTGCTGCAGCAATTCTGGAAGCGCGCCGGCGCCAACATGGAGATCGAGCAGGTCGATCAGGCCACCATTCCCTCGCGCGCCTTCACCCGCCAATTCCAGATGACGCCGTGGCGCATCGTCGATCTCGCCGATCCCGATCCGCAGATGTATGCGAACTTCCGCAGCGGCAGCCCGCTGGCGCTCGCCGGATACTCAAACCCCGAGCTCGACAAGCTGCTCGACCATGCGCGCGTCACGGCCGACCTCGGCCAGCGCACCGAGGATTACTGCGCCATCAGCCGCCTGATCAACAAGGAAGCGATCTGGTTCTGGACCTTCCAGAACACCTATTACGCGCTGTCGAGCGCCAAGCTGAAGGGCTTCCCGAAGATCTACAACAGCGTCATCGACGTCTCGATGACCTGGCTGGAATGATGGCGCGATGCTGAACTTCGTCGTTCGGCGGCTGCTTGCCATGCTGCCGGTGCTGCTCGCCGTCTCGCTGCTGACCTTTCTGATCGCCTCGCTGCTGCCGGGCGATCTCGCTCTCGTCGTCCTCGGCGATCAGGCAACGCCTGAGAATGTCGCGGCGCTGCGCCGCGACATGGGGCTCGATCAGCCGTTGTGGTGGCGTTATCTGAGCTGGCTCGGCCACGTCCTGCAGGGCGACCTCGGCCGCTCGTTCCGCACCGGGCAGACGGTGCTGCAGGCGGTCGCCGAGCGCATTCCGGTCTCGCTCCAATTGATGCTGATGGCGGAGTTCATCGGCCTCTTGATCGGCGTTCCCGTCGCGATCGCCTGCGCGGCGCGCGCCGGCGGCGCGTTCGACCGTTTCATGACCGGCAGCGCATTTGCGATCCTGTCGATGCCGTCCTTTCTCGTGGCGATCCTGCTGATCTATCTGTTCGCCGTCGAGCTGCACTGGCTGCCGGCGACCGGCTATGTCCCATTTTCCGAGGAGCCACTGGACAATCTCCGCTTCTTCGTGCTGCCGGCGTTGACGCTGGCTCTCGCCGAATGGCCTGGAATCATGCGGGTGCTGCGGTCCGACATGATCGCGACCTTGCAGGAAGACTATATCGCGCTGGCGAAAGCAAAAGGTCTCAAGCCCGCGCGCATCCTGTTCGTGCATGCGCTGAAGCCGTCGTCGCTGACGCTGGTGACGGTGACCGGCATCAATATCGGCCGTCTGCTGGGCGGCACGCTGATCGTGGAATCGATCTTCGCGCTGCCCGGCATCGGCAGGCTCCTGGTCGGGGCGATCTACACCCGCGATCTCGTCATCCTCCAGGGCGTGGTGCTGCTGGTCGCCTGCGGCTTCGTCATCGTGAACTTCATCGTCGACATGCTCTACGCGGTGCTCGACCCCAGGATCCGTCATGGCCACGCTTGAGCTCGCGATGCAGGACGAGGTGACGGCCGCACTCGGCAGGCGCAAGCGAAAGCTCGGCCTGCTGTTCTGGATCGCGAGCAGCTGGCTCGTGATCATCCTGGCGCTCGCGATCCTCGCACCGGTGCTGCCGCTGCAGAACCCGGTCGACATGGACATGCTGGAGCGCCGAGCCGCGTTCTCGACCGAGCACTGGCTCGGCACCGACGGGCTCGGCCGCGACGAGCTCGCCCGCCTGATCTTCGGTGCGCGGGCCTCGCTGACGGTCGGGCTGATCGCACCGATGATCGGCCTGACCATCGGCGGCGCGCTCGGCCTGCTTGCCGGCTATTTCCGGGGCCGGTTCGAGACGCTCGTGGTCGGCAGCATGGACGTGCTGCTCGCCTTTCCGCCGTTGATCTTCGCGCTCGCGGTGACGGCCTATCTCGGTCAGTCCGTCCCCAATCTCACCGTGATCCTCGGCGTGCTCGGCATTCCCGCCTTCATGCGGGTGGCACGCGCGGCGACGCTGACGCTGGCACGGCGGGAATTCGTGATCGCGGCCGAGGCGCTCGGTGCCAGCCATGCGCGCATCCTCGTGCGCGAGCTGTTGCCGAACGTGATCCTGCCGCTGCTGGCCTTCTTTCTGCTCGGCGTCGCCGTCACCATCGTGGTCGAGGGTGCGCTGTCCTTCCTCGGCCTTGGCGTGCCGCCGCCGATGGCGAGTTGGGGCAGCATGATCGGCGAAGGGCGCGACAGCCTCGATGTCGCACCGCGGCTGGCGTTCCTGCCTGCGGCGGGGCTGTTCCTCACCGTGCTGGCGTTCAACCTTGTCGGCGACACCATGCGGGCATTGACCGACCCGCGTCAGGGGGCGCTGTGAGCACGCTCCTGACCATCGCAGACGTCGCGGTCGAGCTGCCGACGCCGCGCGGAAACCTGCGCGCGGTGGATCACGTCGATCTGTCGCTTGAGGCGGGCCGCACGCTCGGCATCGTCGGCGAATCCGGCTGCGGCAAGACCATGCTGTCGCGGGCGGTGTTGCAGCTGCTGCCGAAGAAGGCGAAGCTCACGGGACGCGTGATGTTCGACGGCCAGGACCTGGCGCGGCTCGCGCCGGAAAGCCTGCGGCGCCTGCGCGGGCGAGACCTTGCGGTCGTATTCCAGGACCCCATGACCTCGCTCAATCCGGTGCTCACCATCGGCACGCAGCTGATGGAGACGATCCAGGAGCATCTCGAGCTCGATGCCCCGGCCGCGAAGGCGCGCAGCATCGAGCTGCTTGCCGCCGTCGGCATTCCCGCGCCGGAGCAGCGGCTCGCGCAATATCCGCATCAATGTTCCGGCGGCATGCGCCAGCGCATCGCAATCGCGATCGCGCTGTCCTGCGAGCCGAAGCTCCTGATCGCGGACGAGCCGACCACGGCGCTCGACGTCACCATCCAGGCGCAGATCCTCGATCTGCTGGCGCGCGAGCAGCGGCGCCGCCATATGGCGATGATCATCATCACCCACGATCTCGGCGTCGTCGCCGGCCGTGCCGATGAGGTCGCGGTGATGTATGCGGGCAGGGTGGTGGAGCGCGCGCCGACGCCAGCGTTGTTCAAGCGCATGCATATGCCTTACACCGAGGCGCTGCTGGCAGCGATCCCGAAGCTGGATGCCGCGCCACATACGCCGTTGCCGGCTATCTCCGGCCGTCCGCCCGATCCGACACGGCCGCTGCGCGGCTGCTCCTTTGCGCCGCGTTGTCGCTATGCCGCAGGCCGCTGTCACGAGGCCAAGCCGGCGCTGACGAGCGCGGAGACGCCTGGACATCTTTATGCCTGCTTTCACCCGATCCAGATGGCGGCGGGAGTTGACGCATGATGCAGCTTGCCGTGCGGGCCGAGCCGCTTCTGGATGTCGATAATCTCGTCGTCGAATATGGTCTCGGCAACAAGACGGTTCATGCCGTCTCCGGCGTCAGCCTGCAGGTCGCGCGTGGAGAGACGCTTGGGTTGGTCGGCGAATCCGGCTGCGGCAAGTCGACGCTGGGACGCGCAGTGCTGCAACTGCGCCGTGCCAAATCCGGCCGCGTGCTGTTCGACGGCGAGGATCTGACCGCGATGGAGGGCGAGGCGCTGCGCAAGATGCGCCGCCGCGTGCAGCTCATCTTCCAGGACCCGATCGCCTCGCTCAACCCGCGACGCCGTATTGGCGACATCGTGGCCGAGCCGCTGATCATCGCCGGCGTCAAGGACGCCGCCGAGCGCAAGCGCAGGGTCCACGAGGTGCTCTCGGCGGTCGGGCTCGATCCCGATCTCGTGTCGGGCCGCCTGCCGCACGAATTCTCCGGCGGGCAGTGCCAGCGGATCTGCATCGCGCGATCGCTTGTGCTCAATCCGGAGTTCATCGTCTGCGATGAGCCGGTTTCGGCGCTCGACGTCTCCATCCGCGCGCAAATTCTCAACCTGCTGGAGGAGATGAAGGCGCGCTTCGGGCTGACGCTGCTGTTCATCGCGCATGACCTCGCAGTGGTCAAAGCGGTCAGCGACCGTGTCGCGGTGATGTATCTCGGCCGGCTCTGCGAGGTCGGTCCTTCGGAGGAGCTGTTTGCGAGGCCTGCGCATCCCTATACGGCGCTGTTGTTGCAGGCGATCCCGGTGCCCGATCCGGACGTGCGTCCCGCCGAGAGTGTGGCGGGCGGGGAGCCGCCATCGCCGATTGCGCCGCCCTCCGGCTGCCGCTTCCGCACCCGCTGCCCAAGGGCCGATCAGCGATGCAGCGCGGAGATACCGGAGTTGCGCGAGGTCGCACCCGGCCAGTTCGCGGCTTGCCATCATCCGCTGGCCTGAACTAAGACCGGTTTGTCTCGCCTTGCCGGCCATGGCATGGTGGCGCGGCGACAAGAAGCATGCGGGAGGACGCCGATGAAGAGTTTCAAGGTAGCCGATTTCAAGGCGCCGCTGCAGGAGTTCGACGAGGCGACGCCGCAGCCGACGGGCACGCAGGTGCTGATCAGGGTGAAGGCCGCCGGCGTTTGCCACAGCGATCTCCACATCTGGGAAGGCGGCTATGATCTCGGCCACGGCCGCAAGCCACTGTCGCTGAAGGATCGCGGCATCAACCTGCCGCTGACCATGGGCCACGAGACGGTCGGCGAGGTCCTGGCGTTCGGACCGGACGTGAAGCCGACCGATCAGGGCGACCTCAAGCTCGGCGATGTCGGGCTGGTCTATCCCTGGATCGGCTGCGGCAAGTGCGCGACGTGCCTTGCCGGTGACGAGAACATGTGCCTGACGCCGCGCTCGCTCGGCGTCTATTGCGACGGCGGCTATTCCGATCACATGCTGGTGCCGCATCCGCGCTATCTGCTCAACCTGAAAGGGCTCGATCCCGCGACCACCGCGCCCTATGCCTGCTCGGGCGTCACCACCTACAGCGCGCTGAAGAAAGTCGAGCAGCATTTTGATACGCCGATCGTGATGTTCGGCGCCGGCGGGCTCGGCCTGATGGCGCTGTCACTGTTGAGGGCGATGGGCGGCAAGGGCGCGATCATGGTCGACATCGACGCCAGAAAGCGCGAGGCCGCAGAGAAGGCCGGCGCGCTCGCGACCGTCGATCCCAAGGCGCCGGATGCGCTCGAGCAGCTTGCCAAGAAGGCGGGTGGGCCGATCCGCGCCGTGATCGACCTCGTCGGCAATGCCGCGACGACGCAGCTCGGTTTTGACTGCCTCACCAAGGGCGGCAAGCTCGTCATCGTCGGCCTGTTCGGCGGCGGCGCGACCTGGGCCCTGCCGCTGATTCCGATCAAGGCGATCACGATCCAGGGCAGCTATGTCGGAAACCTGCGCGAGACGCAGGAGCTGCTCGACCTCGTGCGGACCAAAAAGGTACCGCCGATCCCGGTGACGACGGCGCCGCTCGCCAAGGCCAATGACGCGCTGGTGCAATTGCAGCAGGGCGCGGTGGTGGGACGCACGGTGCTGACGCCGTAGCAACCACCGTTTGTTTCTCGTCATGGCCGGGCTTGACCCGGCCATCCACGCCTTGCCACGGAAACGGCACTAAGACGTGGATGCCCGGGTCAAGCCCGGGCATGACGGTGGAGAGAGTAGGAAACCCCATGTCTGCAAACAACGCCTTCCACATTGCCGTGCTCGCCGGTGACGGCATCGGTCCCGAGGTCATGGCGCCAGCGCTCGAGGTGCTGCGCAAGGTCGGCGACAAATCCGGCCTGAGCTTCCGCTTCACCGAGGCGCCGGCCGGCGCCACCAATTATCTGGCCACCGGCAAGTCGATGCCTGACAGCACCATCAAGCTCTGCGAGGAGGCCGACGCAATCCTGCTCGGCGCCTGCGGCCTGCCGTCGGTGCGCTATCCTGACAATACCGAGATCGCGCCGCAGATCGAGCTGCGCTTCATCTTCGAGCTCTATGCCGGCGTGCGTCCGGCGCGTCTCATTCCGGGCGTGCCGAGCCCGATCGTCGGCGCCGACCAGCGCGGCATCGATCTCGTCGTGATCCGCGAATCGACTGAAGGCCTGTTCGCCTCGATGGGCAAGGGCGTCGTCACGCATGAAGACGCGCGCGAGACCATGGTGATCACGCGCAGGACCTCCGAGCGCCTGTTCGAGTTCTCGTTTCGCCTCGCCGAACGGCGCAAGGCGCGCGGCAAGCCGGGCGCCTTGACCTGCGTCGACAAGGCGAACGTGTTCAAGGCCTTCGCGTTCTTCCGCGGCATCTTCGACGAGATCGAGAAGAAGCACCCTGGCGTGAAGACCGACCGGCTCTATGTCGATGCCTGCTCGGCGATGCTGGTGAAGCGTCCCTGGGATTTCGACGTGATGGTGATGGAGAACATGTTCGGCGATATCGTCTCCGACATCACCGCGAGCCTGATCGGCGGCCTCGGCATGGCGCCGTCGGCCGACATCGGCGACAAATATGCGGTGTTCCAGCCGTGTCACGGCACAGCGCCTGACATCATGGGACAGGGCAAGGCCAATCCCACCGGCATGATCCTGTCGGCGGCGATGATGCTGGACTGGCTCGCCGAGAAGCATGGCGTGGAGAGTGCGGCGGAAGCCGGCGAACAGATCGAGCGTGCGATCGATCAGGTCTATGCCGGCGGCATCAAGCCGACGGAGTTCGGCGGCAGCAATGGCACGGCGGATATCACCAAGGCGGTGCTGGGAGCGCTGTAGTCGACGCGCGCACGTGAAAAAGGGGCCCCCTCGGGACCCCTTTGTCGTTTACCAGCGACGCCAGTGGTGATGGCGATGGCCCCAGCCCCAGGGACGCGGGCCATAGAAGCGGCGCGGGCCGTAATAGCCGTAGGCACGGTAATAGTTCGGTCGCCACCAGCAGCGGCCCCAGGCATTGCAAACCATGCGCACCTGATCGACATTTGCGGCCGGCCCGCTTGCGACGCGGTCGGCCTGCGGAATGCCATTCGGCATCGCGGCGAGCGCCTGCCCTGAGGCGAGCGCCGCGCCGCCCAAGGCAGCCAGACCAAGAACAGCAAATCTGAGTTTCATCGCAATCTCCCTCGTTGGTGGCGGAAGAACTTGCGAGGGATCAGTTGGTTGCTATCGCGGTACGAGTGGTTGAGGAATTTAATCTTCCTGAACGTTGGTTCACTTGCCCTGGAACTTGGGCTTGCGCTTCTCCATGAAGGCTTGGCGGCCCTCGCGGAAGTCCGCGCTGTCCATGCATGCGGCGCCGATCGCCTTGATCGCGTCCATGTCACGTCGGCTCTCGTCTTTCAACACCTGAGCGATGGTGATCTTGGCGGCCTTGATCGCGAGCGGTGCGTTCTGGGAGATCGTCTCGGCGATCGTCATGGTCTCGCCCCAGAGCTCGTCGACAGGGAACACGCGCTCGACGAGGCCGATGCGCAGCGCCTCGGCGGAATCGATCCGCATGCCCGTGTACATCAGCAGCCGCGCCCAGGACGGGCCGACCAGCGACACCAGGTGCTTCAAGCCGTCATAGCCATAGGCGATGCCAAGCCTGGCCGCGGGAATGCCGAACTGGCTGCCGTGTGCGGCGAGGCGGATGTCGGCGAGCATCGCGACCTGCATGCCGCCGCCGAGACAGAAGCCCTCGATGCAGGCGATGGTCGGCTTGGGATAGTCGGCGAGCAGCGCGCGCTGGGCGGCGCTGCGCCTGGCGTATTCCTCGGACGCGGCCGCGTTGTGCCGCGTCTTCTCGAACTGGCTGATGTCGGCCCCCGATACGAACGCCTTGCCGCCTGCACCGCGCAGGATCACGACGCGTACCGTCTCGTCGTCGCGCAAGGCCGTCAGCGCCTCGCCAAATCCTTCCCACATCTCCAGCGACATCGCGTTGCGCTTGGCGGGATTGTTGAACGTGATCACGCCGACGCCATCGGTGACGTGCTTGAGGATCTTGCCGTCGGCGTAGGATGTTTCACCGGAGATGTCTGGCATCGCGCGCTCGCTTGTCGTGGGGCGAGCGCAATGTGCGGCGCTAGTGCTTTCGGGGTCAACCGGGGCAGGGTGGGCGAGTCTGCATCGGCCTGTACCGGGATTGCATGGACGCCGGCTCGCGTGCGCAAAGAAAAAGGGGCGGTCGAACCGCCCCGGAAGGCCGCGCGCAAGTGCACCCGGCCAGAATATGCTCGTTCAATCCGGCCGCGTCCCCGTGACGCGGCGGATTGAAGATCGGCCGTGAAGACCGGACCGTCGACCGATCTCAGCTTTCGTTCGCCGCGATCGATTCCATCAGCGAGACGAGCTGGCGCTGAACCGTCTGGTCCTTGATCTTGCTGTAGGCGCGCAGCAGGCGGAGGCTGAAGGCCGAATCGAGGAAGAGCAGGCTCTCGACTTCGCGCGCCTTGTTGTCGCCGTCGTAGAAGAAGGTCACGGGCACATCGAGCGCGGAGGCGATCTGCTGCAGGCGAGCCGCGCCCACGCGATTGACGCCCTTCTCGTATTTCTGGACCTGCTGGAAGCTGACGCCGAGCTTCTCGCCGAGCTCGGCCTGCGAGATCTTCATCTCGACGCGCCGCAGACGAATCCGCTTGCCGAGCTCGATGTCCGGCTTGCCGGCACTACGCTGCTTCATTCTTTTCGCCGCTGCTTTCATCTCTGTTTTCACCTTTGTTCTTCGGTTGAAAATCCCCCGAAGAGCTGGGTCAGGGGTTCGCCCATATAGGAGTCCTTGAATTCATGCGGGTGCACGAACTCTTCCTTAAACCACGGGAAACGAGCCGGATTGAAAGCGTCGATTAGCCAGTCAATCATGTGCCGCACGCGCGGAATACGGCCGCTACCGGGATGGTAGGACAACCAGATATCCAGCGGCCGGTTCAGCTCGACCTCCAGTGGAATTAGTTTTCCGCCAAGCGCAATGGCGTAGCTCGGGAAGACGCCGATGCCGGCGCCGTTCGCGACCGCCCAATAGTTGGCGCTCGAGACGTTGGTCTTCATGACCAGAAGGTCACGTTCCGAAACGCCCGGGAAGAAGCTCTCGAAGGATTCCTTGGCGGCGAGCTGGTCGGCGAATTGCAGCACCAGGCGATGCTTGATCAATTCCGCCGCCGACCGCGGCGCGCCATGCTTTTCGATGTATTTCTCGGAGGCCCAGAACATCAGGTGCATGCGGCCGAGCCGCACCAGCTTGATGTCGAGCGCCGAAGGACGGGACAGATGAATGGCGACGTCAGCCTCGTGGCGCGAAACGTCGGCCGAACGCATCGCGCAATGCAGGTCGACCAGGATCTTCGGATAGGCCTGCTGGAATTCGACCAGGCGCGGGGCGAGCCAGAACGTGCCGAGGCCCTCGGTGACGGCGACCCGGACCTCGCCGGACAGCGCGTTGGCCATCGAATCGCTGGCGCGCAGCACGTCGAAGGTGGCGGCCTCCATGCGTTCGACGGCAGAGACCACCAGCGCACCTTCGTCGGTCAGATGGGTGCCGTGGACGTCGCGGGTGAACAGGGTGGTGCCGGTCTGGCGCTCGAAATCGTCGATCCGCCGGCGCACGGCGTTGATCGACAGCGACAGGCGCTCGGCCGCCGACCGGAAACTTCCGCATCGGACGACTTCGAGGAATATGCGGGCCGCATCCCAATCCGAGAGGCCGCTGAGATTTGTCTTTGGGCGTTCCGCCAGAAGAACGCCCCTTTCCGCCAAGGAGTGCATACAAGTCCCTTCGGGCGGCTAAACTGGCAGAATCTGACGCAAACCACAACCACGGCGGGTTGGGGGATGATGAGTTTTGAACCGTCATCCTTACTATCTGGTGGGTGGTATTGGGATGCTGTCATGGGCTGGGAATCGGGCGGATTTTTCGTCCGTATGAGGGGTGTGGCGTGAGTTCCGTTGCGAGCCGTGAAATGGCTGCGGGATTGCAGGCGCTGTCCGCAACAATCGCCTTCGCGCGCAACCCGGCGCCGTGTCTTCCAACGGATCAATCATCGCGCGCCGGGCGTTTCCTCGTTGATCGCTTCGACGGCCTGCACTGGCGCGGGGCGTCGATGGCCGCGGGAACCGCGGTTCCACAGCAGAAACACGCTGAAATCAGGTTCGAAGGCACCGCAGCCTCATGCTATCCTTGCGGCTCCATGGGGGCCGAAGGGGTCGTTGCAATCACATCTCGCAGGCCGAATTAACGGAAAGAACGCCGGTGTCGCATTCAGACGAACAGTTGCAGTCGGTGCTGGAAACGCTCGAGGAGTGCCGCAGGGTTCTCACCGCGTGCAACAGCCGTGAGTCGGCCGAGCTGCTGTCCATTGTCATCCTGGACGTCAGGATGAAGCTCAAGGGAATTGACAGTGCCGATCTCAAGGCGCTGTGCGACGAAATGCTGCGGAGCGCCGCGAGCGAGCCGCCATCTCCTTCCAAGCAGACGCAGGACCAGCCCCGGCGTCCGCTGCTCCGCGTGGTGAAGTAGCCGCGCCGCCGAATCTCGCTTTTTGGCGAGATTTGTGCGCGTCCCGATGCCGCACCTGTGATCGCAGACGGCATCGGGAGGAGCCCTGGTTTTGTGCGCCTCTGTTGCGCATTCCCCGGCATCGGCTACACCAGAGCCGGTTCGGCTCCGGGCCGGGCGCATTTCCCGCGCGCCGTACCGGCACCTGAGATGGCTCAGACGGCATCATGCAAAATGTTTCGATCCCGGCGGCGCTGATTGCCGGCCTCGTCAGCTTCCTCTCGCCTTGCGTCCTGCCGCTGGTCCCGCCCTATCTGATCTACCTCACGGGCGCCACGATCGAGCATGTCGAGAGCGACGAGCCGGCTGCGGCCTCCAAGCGCGCGATCATGATGTCGGCGCTGCTGTTCGTGCTCGGCTTCTCCACGGTATTCGTCGCGCTCGGCGCCAGTGCCTCGCTGATCGGCGGGCTGATCCGGGCCTGGTCGGCGGAACTGTCGATCCTTGCCGGCATCGTCATCATCATCATGGGCCTGCACTTCCTCGGGCTGACGCGCATCGGCCTGTTGATGCGTGAGGGCCGGCTGCCGATCCCGAAGCCCGTCGGCCTCTGGGGGGCCTATATCATGGGCCTCGCCTTCGCTTTCGGCTGGACCCCCTGCATCGGTCCCATCCTCGCCGCGATCCTCTCGATCGCCGCGGCTGAGGCCACGGTGATGAAGGGCGCCGGCCTGCTCGCGGTCTATTCCGCAGGTCTCGGCATTCCCTTCCTGATCGCCGCGCTGATGATCGAGCAGTTCTCCGCGCTGTTCGCGCGCATGAAGGGCCACCTCGTCAATGTCGAGCGCGCCATGGGGGTCCTGATGGTGATCACCGGCATCGGCTTTCTCACCGGCGCGGTCTCGAATGTGAGCATCTGGCTGCTGGAGACCTTCCCGGCGCTGCAAACGATCGGGTAGCGCATGTGCCACACCGCTTTTGGAGCGGGGCTTGAGAGTCCTGTGACCACCCCGTGCCTAGTCGAGCCGGAAGATCGCCCTTTCGATTGAAAGAGCTCGTTACAGACCTCTGATAACTCCCGCTCGGCTCCCGAATCGCCTCCGGTACAGCCGAGGACTCTCATTCTTGCGGCCTGACATGAACCGGGGCACGCGCGTCGCGAACGTCGCGAGCATGCGCCCCGGTTTCGTCTCACCCAACACGCGGTCAGTAGTCCCAGAACACCGGCACCCAGCGGAAGGCGCCGCCGTCTGTCGCGACGCGTCCGACGGACGGGAACGGCAGATGGGTGGCGACCAGCATCTCGCCGGTCTCGGCAAGCTCCCGCAGCAGGCGGACACGAACGCGCGCAGCCTCCTCCGGGTCGTGCTCGAAGCCGTTGTGCCACGCGGGCTGCTCGAACCCGACCGCAAACACGGCGTCGCCGGCAAAAGTCAGCGCCTCGCCGCCGGACGCCACGCGAACCACGCTGTGTCCCGGGGTGTGGCCGCCGGTGCGACGAGCGATGACGCCGGGCGCAATCTCCTGCGTCTCCTCGAATGTCCGCAACTGGCTGCCGTATTCCTGCACGAACCGCTTGGCGGTGGCCCGAAGCGCATCCGGAAAACCTTGCGGCATGTTGGTATGCGAGAAGTCGGGCGCTTCCCAGAACTTGACCTCGGCAGCCGCCACGTGGACCCGCAGGTCCTTGCGCAACCGCTGTTTCACGCCGTCGACGAGCAGCCCGCCGATGTGATCCATATGAAGGTGGGTCAGCACGAGGTCGGTCACGGACGACAGATCGATACCGGCGGCCTCCAGCCGCTTGATCAGCTGACCGGCGCGCGGCAAGTGCAAGTTGGGGTCGGATCCGAGGCCGGCGTCGATCAGGATGGTCTTGCCGCCGCTGCGGACCATGACCGCATTCAGCGCCCAGTCGAACGCGTCCTGTGGCAGGAACATGTCGTGCAGCCAGGCTGCGCGCTCGGCCGGGGCGGCGTTGTGCGCCAGCATCGTGGTCGGCAGCGGTAGCACGCCGTCGCTGACCACCAGCACGTCGATGTCGCCGATCTTCAGCGCGTAGCGCGACGGAACGAGCTCTTCGGGGCCCGATGACACGGGATATGCGGTGTTGTGAAGGTTCATGTCTGTTTCTCCTGTTTCGTGGAAGACTTCTGGCTGGCTCCTAGTCGAGCGGGCCGCGCTGCCAGAAAGCGCGGCCATCATCGATTCGTGCATCTAGAGGTCGGTCACGCGCTCCGGATCTGCCGATGCGAGCGCAGCGGCACGCTCGGCCTTCGGCGGATAGATCCAGACGGTGTTGATCTCTTGCTTGGTCTTCTTGGCGACGTCGCCGACCATCTCGACCTTGCGCTCCCAGCCGCGCGTGAACAGCGCGCCGGCTTCGCCGAGGTCGAGGCAGGTGACGTAGGCCTTCTGGTGGTACGGCCTGGTCGGAACGCCGAGCAGCTCTGCGGCGGCGTTGTTGCCGGCAAAGGCGCCCATGCGCGTGGCGTGTTGGCACGACATCAGCGCATAATTGCCGTCGTCGTCGCAGGCGGCGCGGGCTGCATCGCCGGTGGCGAAGACGCCGGCGACACCGGGCACGCGCAGATCGCGATCCACCAGCAGCCGGCCGAATTTGTCGCGCTCGGCGGGAATCTGCGTCGTCAGCGGCGCGGCGCGGATGCCGGCCGCCCACACCACCGTCTCGGTTTCGATGTGCTCGCCGGTCGACAGCGTCACGCCGGATTTGTCGAGCGAGGTGACGCCGGCGCCGAGCCGGGTCTCGACGCCGAGCTTGCGCAGCGCCTCCTCGATCAGCGGGCGCGGGCCTTCGCCCATGTCGGGCGCGATCGCGCCGTTGCGCTCGACGATGATCACGCGCGACTTGGTGTCCTTGCCGAAGATCTTGCGCAGGCGTGCCGGCAGCTCGGTCGCGGCCTCGATGCCGGTGAAGCCGCCGCCGGCGATGACGACCGTGTCGCGTCCGTTCACGGCCGGCCGGTCCGCGAGGCCGTGCAGATGCCTGTCGAGCGCGATGGCATCGTCCAGCGAATCGACGCTGAACCCGTGCTCGGCAAGGCCGGGAAGGTTGGGGCGGAAGAGGCGGCTCCCGGTCGCGATCACGAGGCGGTCGTAGGACAACGATTTCTTGGCGCCTTTCGCAGCCGCGATGTGCACCGTGCGCGCTTCCGTGTCGATCGCCTCGGCGCTGCCCTGGACATAATCGACGTCGATCGCCTCGAGGACATCGAGCAACGGCGCCGTCAGGGTTTCCGGCTTCGGCTCGTAGAGCCGAGGGCGGACCACCAGCGTCGGCTCCGGTGCGATCAGCGCGATCTGGAGATCGTCGGGCGAAACGCCCTGGATGTCGCGCAGGCGGGCGGCGGAAAGCGCGGCATACATGCCGGCAAAGCCGGCGCCGATGATGAGAAGTCTCATGTGGTTCACTCCTGAGTTTGATTCTGGGCCCGGTGTTCGCAACGCGCGCACCATCGACGTCGCGTGATGCGACCAGGGCAGCCGTGATCGATGATGACGCAGTGGGGCGAGACGGAGACGGCCCGGACCTTAACGTGCGGTGCAGTTCGGCAACGACGACAGCAGCGCAGGGCCCTCGCAAGCCGAGCGGCAGCTTCGCGGGCTCAATGGCCAGCCGAGCATGGCTACCGGCATCGAGGGCTTCCGGGGCCAATCACGATTGATCAGAATTGACGTCGTGGGATTGGCGCCTTGCGTGACCTGCACCGGCGCTTCCTCGGCCGTTGGCGAGGTGAAACGCACCGTGAGGGAGAGGCCGTAGATGAGCGCCGTCGAGACGGCTTTCCGTCGCGGTGCGATAGCAAGATGTTTCCAGTCCATCGTACGTCTCCGTCGGCGTGCTGCGATGCTGCGATATCTAGCGAACTGAGTATTCGACTGCCCCAGAGCGATTGCCGTCCGTGTCGAGCGATTGCTGCTAACGCACGCGCCTGCGCCAGTCGCTCGGCGTTTCCCCGGTCAGCTTCTTGAATGCCGCCGCGAACGCCGTCTGCGAGGAGTAGCCGAGCGCGGCGGCGATCGAGACAATCGATTCCTCGCTCTCTCGCAGCATGTTCATGGCCTGCTCGAGCCGGTGCTGGCGCAGCCAGGCATGTGGCGAAAGCCCGGTACTCTCCTTGAAGGACCGGCAAAAATGGAAGCGCGACAGACCGGCGTCGGCTGCAAGCGCCGAGAGCGAGACGTCCGCATCGCAGTCCGAGCGAAGACGCTCGATGGCCCGGCGCAGGACGGTCGGCGAGAGGCCGCCGATGATCGGCAGCGGCGCGGCCGGCACGCCGGCATGGGCCGCGAGCACGCGCGTGGCGAGGAGATCGGTCAGTTGCTGCCTGAACAGTGTGTCGAGCGTGGCGCTGCCTTCGAGCGAGTCGGCAGCGCTCAGCAGCAGGCGGGACGTGATCGCGTCGGGATGTCCGGTTCTTTCCAGGAGGTCACCGGGGCTCGCTGTGCTGGCTTCATCGGCGATGCGCAGCAGCGTCCGCTGCGGAAGATAGAGCTGAACGACATGCATGGGCCGGTGAATGTCCCATCGCGAGGTCGATCCGGCCGGAATGATCGTCACGACGCCGGGGCGCGCCGTGCTGATGGCCGCCGATTTTCCGCTGCGGCGTTCGAGCGCCTGCGAGCCGGCGGGATAGGTCATGATGACGTGATCGACCATGGGTTCGACGACATCGTGCAACGGCTCGTGCTTCCAATAGGCGATCGTGCCGCTCTGGGAATCGGAGGCCATGCGAAGCGGCTTCGTCTTGAGCACGCGCGCCATTTCCGTATCGGCTGCGCGTAGCTCGGTCGTTGCGCCATCGTCAGGCTGCGCGCCGGGTGAGGGTGGCAAGCCCTTGGGCGAGGGATTGCGCATGAGTGCGGTGCTCCCGATCATTATGTGGCTCCTCCTGATCGTCTCAGGCTGCACATCAGTCGTCCGTATTTGTACGGGTCGGCGCGTGTTCTATGGCTGCAGGGGCCCAGGGTCTTTCCTGAAGCGGCCATGCTTTGTCCGATCCTGCTCAGGGCAGGCGCGCGCTTTCGCAAATGCACGTCGGGCAGCGCCGCGGTATCGAGCGGGGATCGCGCGAGAGGCGTCAAAAGCCGTTGAAATGTCTTGGAAAAGACGGCTTGCCAGCCGTCACACGGCTATCCGGCGAGCCGGTCGTCACCGACGATGTGCCCTAATTCGCAAGGCTAGCCAGCGCGTCGCGCTCGATCCCTGGTCCAGGACCGTCGGGGCGCACAACACCCGCTAGCGGTTGTGGGGGTGAATGCCTGTGATCGTCATGGTCGATCTTCCGCCTTCAGCGCGCCTCGTCCAGCGTGCAGACCACTGTGCAAACCACGCCGCGCGGCAGGAAGTCGACGGTGGCCTCGCCGCCGAGCTGGTCGCGTGCGCTACGCTCGATCAGGCGCGAGCCGAAGCCGCGCCGTACCGGCGCCGTCACCGGCGGTCCGCCGATTTCTGTCCAGATCAGCCGGAGCCGCGGCTTCGGCGCGTCGGTGATGACCTCCCAGTCCAGCGTCACGCGGCCCGTCTCGTTGGACAGCGCACCGTATTTCGCGGCGTTGGTGGCGATCTCGTGCACGATCATCGACAGCACCACGGCGAGACGCGGCGACAACGGCACGGCGGGACCAGCCATGCGGATGCGGTCGGGGCTGTTCAGCAGGAATGGCTGAAGTGCGCGGGCGATCACATCCCGGAGCTCGGAGCCCGCCCATTTCTCCTGGCTGAGGAGGTTATGCGCTTCGGCCAGTGCACCGAGCCGGCCCTCGAACTTGGTCCGCTCGTCGCGGCTGGCGCTGCGGAAGGTCTGCACCGCGATCGCCTGCATCAAGGCCAGCGTGTTCTTGACCCGGTGGTTGAGCTCGTCGATCAGGAGATTGTGCAGCATCTCGCCGCGCGCGATCGTGGTCGCCATCCTGACCGCGAAGGTGAGGCCAGTCAGCAGCAGGATGCCGCCGATCAGGCTGGTGATGGCGATGTTGCGCCAGAGCGGCGCAATGAGCGAGCTCTCGGCGACCCCGGCCACGACCCTCCAGCCGGTCAGGCGCGAAGTTGTAAAGGCGGAAGACAGCGGCACCCCGTCGAGCGACACCGTCGATAAGGTCTCCTCCGAGGTGCGTGACATCGCGTCGTAAATCGCGCCGGACGCCTGCTTGCCGATCGTTGCGCTCGGGTTCGGTGCGCGCGCGAAGACGATGGCTTTGGTGTCGACCAGAGACACGGTCCAGAGCTGGTCGGGGCGCTGCTTCTCGACAAGCTCCTGGAAGATGCTGATCGGCGGGCTGAAGCAGAGATCGTAGATCACCTCGCCGTCGCGAAACACCGGAACCTCGACGGTGAGCACCTGCCGCCCGTTGATCGCGCCGGTGAACAGGTCGGAATATTGCGGCGATTTGCTCGCAAATACTCTTTCGATGATCTCGAGATTGCCGCGCCACGGCAGGCTCGCGGTGTCTTCGGTCGCCGAGGAGAACAGCAGCCGGCCCTTGCGGTCAGAGATCAGCACCAGGCCGCCCCTGCCATATTGCTCGACGAAACCGAGCGCGATGCGGCGGAAGCTCTGGAAGTCGTCGTTGCGCAGCGAATTGGTCAACGCGAGCACTTGCAGGCCGCCGGTCATGCGCTGAACTTCGGAGTCCAGGACGAGGCGCATGCTGCGCACGTTCTCCAGCACCCGGCGCGTCGCGTCGCCGCGGTCCTGCCTGTAGTTGTAGACGGCGATACCGACCGCAAAGACGATCAGCGGCAACATCGTTCCCGTGACCAGAAGCGCGAGTCGGACCGGCAGGGTGAGCTTTGACAAACGCGGACGTCCCGGTTCCGGCGCAGCGGCGCCGGACTATGATTTTGGGCAGACCATAGGGGTGGGGCCTGCCGGGCGCCACGATTTTCGCAACTGGGGAGCGGTCCGGGATGAGTTTTCATCGCGTCGGCCGGCGGCCGCAGCTTCGCTCATGCTGACTGCGGTCAATAGTCGACGCATGGCATAAGCGGCCGCCAACCAGAGCCCGGCAGCGTTGATGCTCGCTGCAACGTCGCTTTGCCGTCCGCGAGGTCCGTAAGTCTCGGATTTCTGTC
Organism: uncultured Bradyrhizobium sp.; assembly: GCF_936943645.1. Classification (GTDB taxonomy): domain Bacteria; phylum Pseudomonadota; class Alphaproteobacteria; order Rhizobiales; family Xanthobacteraceae; genus Bradyrhizobium. The sequence continues at coordinate 92,741 of NZ_CAKZJO010000084.1, forward strand.
AACGCGGCCGAATCGCGCGCCGGCCGGAGCCCGAGTTGCAGTGCAACAGCGGGGTGCCCTGCGACGAAGGAGTCGCTTCAGCGCCGGCGAAATAACTTCCGTCCAACCGGGGATTTTCATACGCTTCTCTCGCAAGCCGCATACCGGCTTCACTCACGCCCCGGCAACAGGGGACGGTGCATCAAAGGGAGGGAGACGATGAAGCGAAGGTCATTTCTCGCTGGGTTCGGTGCGACCACCGCGGCGGCCGTGATCGGCACGCCCTCGATCCTCAGGGCGCAGGCGCCGATCACGCTCAACGGAGCCGTGCAGTTCAACGACGATCACGCCTTCAACCGGGCACTGATCCGGTTCGAGGAGCTGGTGAAGAAATATTACGGCAAGCCGGTCAACTTCACCCTGCACAAGAATTCCTCGCTCGGCCTCGAGAAGCAGTATTTCGAGTACATGTCGCAAGGTAAGGCAGTCGATTACGGCATCGTCTCGCCCGCTCACATGTCGACCTTCGCCAAGGCGGCCCCGTTCATCGACGCGCCCTTCGTGTTCAAGGGCATCGAGCATATGAACAAGGTCGTGGAAGCCAATATCCTGGCGCCGATCGCCGACGAAGTGGCTGCCAAGGCCGAGGTCGTCCTGATCGGCTATTCCGGCGGCGGCATCCGCAACATCTTCGCGAACAAGCCGCTCAAGAACCTCGCCGATCTCAAGGGGTTGAAGGTTCGCGTGCAGGGCGCCCCGATCTGGTCGAAGACTTTTGCCGCGGTCGGCATGAGCCCGACGGTGATCGCCTATAACGAGATCTACAACGCGATCCAGAACGGCGTGATATCGGCTGGGGAAAACGAGGCGGCCGGCGTCGAGGCGATGAAGTTCTACGAAGTGGCGCCGCATCTCAATCTGACCCAGCATGCCGTGTCGATCCGGCCGATCTGCTTCTCGGTGAAGACGCTGAAGACCCTGCCGAAGGACTTGCAGGACGCGATCATGAAGGCCGGCAAGGAGGCAGGCGATTACGGCCGTCAACTGGAGTCGAGCGAAGAGGTCGTCAAGCTCGATACGCTCGAGAAGGCCGGCAAGCTCAAGCGCGTTCCGTTCGGGGAGCGGGACGCCATGAAGAAGCTCGCCGACCCCGTCATGGCCACCTACGCCAAGGAGATCGGTGCGGAGGGCATTTTCGAGAAGATCAACGTCGCCTGAGCTTGTTGCAATCCGCCGACGGCATGTCCGGGCGAGCCCCGCTTCTTGCCCGGCCGTGGCGGATGAGCTGCCCGCACGGAGCCCCAATGTCCGAAATACCCGTCCCGTCCGCACCGTCGCTGTGGCGCCGCGTCACGGCGGCCTATGCGAAATTGCTGGAGATCCTCCTCGCGGCCTGCGTCGGCATTCTCGTCGTCCCCGTGACGCTGCAGATCATCTCGCGCTACACGCCCTTTATTCCGTCCTACATCTGGACGGAGGAGATGGCGCGCTTCCTGTTCGTCTGGACCATCATGATTGGGGCCATGGTGGGCGTGCGGGAAGCGCAGCATTTCGAGGTCGACGTGTGGCCGGACCTGTCGCGGCGGTCGGAGGCCGCGGTGCGGATCCTCGCGCGGCTCGGGGTGCTTGCGCTGGCGCTGGTGTTCGTGTCTGCCGGCCTCGAGTTCACGCGCTTTGCCTGGAACAGAACGTCGGAACTGGCCGACCTGCCGCTGTGGCTGATTCACGTTGCCTGGCCCGCTGCCGGCGTGACCTGGATCGTCTTCGCAGGCGAGCAGATCATCAATGAAATGCGTGTCCTGGCCGGGGCACGGCAATGAGCGGCAATGTACTCTCTGCCGGACAGGCGGCGATGGTGCTGTTCGGGGTCTTCGTCGGCCTGCTCATCGTGCGCGTGCCGGTCGCTTTCGCGCTCGGCCTTGCCTGCGTTCCGATCCTGCTGATCGAGCCACATCTGTCGCTGATGATGCTCGCGCAGGAGACGTTCAACGCCTACAATTCGTTCATCCTGCTCGCGGTGCCGTTCTTCCTGCTGACGGCGAACCTGATGAGCATCGGCGGCATCACCGACCGTCTGGTGGCGCTGTCGCGGTCGATGGTCGGGCACTGGCCGGGGTCGCTGGCGCAGATCAACGTCGTGCTGTCGGTGTTCTTTGCCGGTATCTCGGGCTCCTCCACCGCCGATGCGGCGAGCCAGTCCAAGATCTTCATCGATGCGCAGACCAAGGAGGGCTACGATCTCTCGTTTTCCATCGCCATCACGGCGGTGTCGGCGGTTCTGGCGGTCGTCATCCCGCCGTCGATTCTCATGATCGTCTGGGGCGGGCTGATCTCGACCTCGATTGCGGCGATGTATCTGGCCGGCATCGTGCCGGGCCTGCTGATCGCGGGTGCACAGATGGCGACGGTGCACATCTATGCGGTGCGCCGCGGCTATCCGACCTATCCGAAGGCGACCTGGGTCGAGATGCGATGCGCCATCTGGAAGTCGATCCCTGCGCTGATGACGCCGTTCATCATCGTTGGCGGCATTCTTCTCGGCTGGTTCACGGCAACCGAGTCCGCCTGCGTCGCGGTGCTCTATTCCGTGGTGCTCTCGGCGTTCTTCTACCGCGAGACGGGTCTGCGCGAATTGTACAAGGCACTGCTCGACACCGGACGCCTCGCCGGCGTGGCACTGTTTTGCGTCGGCACCGCGAGTGCGTTCGGCTGGCTGCTCGCTTACTACAAGATCCCGCAGGAGCTGCTGGCCAACGTCTCGACATGGGGCATGGGCGCCATTGCCGCCGGCTTCTTCATCTCCTTCTGCTTTCTGGTGGTCGGCTGCTTCCTCGATGCCATCCCGGCCATCATCATCGTCGGCACCGTGCTGGAGCCGCTCGCCAAGTCCGTCGATCTCCATCCGGTCCAGTTCGCGATCATTTCCATCGTATCGCTGGCCTTCGGACTGGTGACACCGCCTTATGGATTGTGCCTGATGATCGCCTGTTCGATCGCGGGCGTGCGGCTGCGCTATGCGCTGAAGGACACCGTGATCATGCTGATCCCGATGCTGCTCGTGCTCGCGGCCGTCATCGTCTGGCCCAGCGTGTCGCTGTTCCTGCCGCGCCTGATCGTGCCGGAGATGCTCAAATGAGCGTCTAAGGGGGCAATCCCGCGGCTGGCGGCCGCGGGATTGAGTCCCCGGCTAGAGATTGCTCTCGGTGATCGCGGCGTAAACCATGCTGCGGAGTTCGCGGCGGATCGGGTAGGCGCTCGACGGCAGCACCTGTGTCATGAAGATCGCGATCAGCTCTTCCGCCGGATCGATCCAGAACGAGGTCGTCGCCGCGCCGCCCCAATTGTATTCGCCGGGGCTGCCGGCGATCAGCGTCTCCGCGGGGCGCATCGTCACGGCGAAGCCGAGCCCGAAGCCGATGCCGTTATAGGCGGCCTCGGCAAACATCGAGCGCGACACTTCCGGCAGCGCGCGGCCCCCGGGGATGTGATTGCTGGTCATCAGAGCCAACGTCTTCGGTCCGATCAGCCTGACGCCGCCGAGCTCGCCGCCGTTGAGCAGCGCGCGGCAGAAGGTGAGGTAGTCGGCGACCGTCGAGCAGAGGCCGCCGCCGCCGGAGATGAAAGAGGGCGGTGACAGGAACGAACTCGTCGTCGGATCGTCCTGCAGCGTCATGCCTTCGCGGCGCTGGCCCGCATGGAAGGTCATGCCGCCCCCGGGGTCCGCCGAGTAGCAGGCGGCGAAGCGGTGCGCCTTGGAGGCCGGGACGTGGAAATCGGTGTCGGTCATGCCGAGCGGATCGAGGATCCGCGTCTTCAGGAACTGCTCGAACGGCATGCCGGAAATCTTGCCGACGAGGTAGCCGACCACGTCGGTCGAGACCGAATAGTTCCAGGCTTCGCCCGGCGAGAATTCCAGCGGGATCTTTGCCAGGCCGTCGATCATGGTCTGGAGGGTGCCCGACTTCTCGACCTCGCCGATCTTTTCAGTGCGATAGGCGGCATCGACATTGGAGCGCTGCTGGAAGCCGTAGGTGAGGCCGGAGGTGTGGCGCAGCAGGTCGACGATCAGCATCGGCCGGGACGGCGGCCGGGTCAGGAAGGCCGGGGAGGTGCCGGCGACGAAGACGCCGAGGTCCTTCCATTCCGGAATGTATTTGGCGACGGGCTCGTCGATGGCGACGAGGCCCTGCTCGACCAGCATCATGAAGGCAACGCTGGTGAGCGGCTTGGTCATGGAATAGATGCGGTAGATGGTGTCGTCCTTGACCGGCAGCTTGCGCTCGACATCGGCAAGGCCCTGCACCGAGCTGTGCGCGATCTTGCCGCGGCGGTAGACCAGGAGCTGCGTGCCCGGGAAGCGGCCGGCATCGATGTAGCGGCTCTTCAGATGCGCATCGACACGGTCGAGCGCGGCCTTGGACATGCCGACGGATTCGGGCGAGGCGGGGGTGGGCGCGAGCATCAGTTCCTCCGGGCGGTTTTGTCGGAAAATTGATAGCGAAATGGCGGCCCCATTCCAAGCCGGTTGCGCTTAACGCTGCCCCGCCGACTGGTGTAGGCTTGCCCCGGAACGCTCCCAGAGAGCCCAATCGGGCCAACGAGAAAAACGCGAGGGCAAACGCTTATGACCCAGTTCAACGAGACCGATCTCACCGAAGCCGTCGTCAGAAGCTTCGACAGCACGCCCAATCCCCGCGCCAAATTCCTGCTCCAGGAATTGGTGAAATCGCTGCACGATTACGTGAGCAAGACCGGCCTGACCTTCGAGGAATGGGACTACGCCATCGATTTCCTGACCCGCACCGGGCAGAAATGCACGGACACCCGCCAGGAATTCATCCTCTTGTCCGACGTGCTCGGCGTTTCCATGCTGGTCGATGCGGTCAACCATCGCGACCGCGAGGGCGCCACCCAGACCACCGTGCTCGGCCCGTTCTATGTCGGCGAGCACAAGGTGACTGCGCACGGCACGGATATCTCACCGAACAACCAGACCGGCGAGCGGATGTTCGTGCAGAGCCGCGTCACCGATCTCAAGGGCAAGCCGCTCGCGAACGTCCCCGTCGACGTCTGGCATGCCGATGACGATGGTTTCTACGATTCCCAGAAGCCGAACTATGACGAGGTCGGCGCTTCGGCGCGGGCGCGCTTCGTCACCGACAGCGACGGCCGCTTCTTCTTCCGGACCATCCTGCCGTGCAGTTATCCGATCCCGACCGATGGTCCGGTCGGCGAGATGATCGTGCAGACGGGCCGCCATCCGATGCGCCCGGCGCATGTGCACTTCCTCGTCAATGCGAAAGGCTATGAGCCGCTGATCACCCACGTCTTCATGGACGGTGACAAATACCTGGATTCCGACGTCGTCTTCGGCGTCAAGGACGATCTCGTCGCCAAGGTCGAGCCGCGCAAGGATCCGGCAATGCCCGACGGCACCAAGGCGAACGGCCAATGGCATCTGATGACCTACGAATTCCACCTCAAGCCAGGCGGCGGCATGGTGCCGAAACCACTGGGGGTGAAGGCGGGAGAGTCGGCGTGAGGGCCGGGAGTATATCGGACGCAGTGCCAGGGTGTTGGCTATGCCCCCGGCCTCTCTGGTCAATGGCGTGGACAGGACTTCGCTATGAACTCGCGGATTTCTTTCTCTTTTGGGTCGACTTCCGTTTAGAGGTCTTTCCTTTCGGCCCAGTGACGTCCCTCTTTGGCACCTTCAGCAGCTTTTCCGCCGGCTTGGATTTCTTGCGCGGGGTACCATCCGACGCCATCTCGATTGCTGGGTTCACGAGCCCCGACAGGTAGTTCTCCGTGAAATCGGTCCCAATCTCGATCCAGAGCGGGCTGTGATCCGACATCTGCCAAGTACGCCACTTCTTGTAGAGTTGCACTGACGACTTTGCCTGAAACTTCTTGTTCTTCTCAGGATCTTTCTTGGGCATGAGCGGCTCGTAGATTTCGAGATCCTCTTCTCGAAACACATCGGCATAAAGGTCAACGAGGCCTCCAGTATTGACCTTGAATCGCGGGTCCTTAACGCGAACCGCGATCTGATCATAGAAGTGGTCGCCGTCTTTTCGAACCCTGTCACCATCGATTTGTTCGGGAACCTTGAAACCCTGCCCCTTGAGTGCTTCCATCGTTTGGTGGTCAGGACTGACGACGTTGAAGTCGCCGAGCAAGATGTAATTTTCGACATTTCCAAGATTGTCGATTTCCTGCTTGGTGTCCTCGTCCTGACGTTTGGCGAAGAACTCGACCAGCTTCTCGATTTCGGCAATGCGTCTCTTGAGCTGGGGGCCTGTATCCTTTCCGTAGTAGATGTGGACCGTGCAAAGGCTGAAGTGAAACCAGCCTGATTGAAATGCGACGAGAAACGGAGTTCGGGCAAATTGCTGCTCGACCTCTCTGGTCCTCGGCTTCGCTTTGACCGCTTTCTGGTCCTTTGGTGGTTTGACAACCTTTGGCGAGACGATGAGCTGGCCGTCCGGAAGAACCACCTCGCCAGCGATCTTGCGAAACCAGACTTTCTCCGTGTTGAAGATGAAGACCATGCGCTCGGCGTTGCCGCCTGGGCCCTCCGTCGCGTCCGTTGCGATGTAGTCCCATTCTCGTCCGAGGATGCGCATGACTTTCCGGAGCCCAGAAAGATCACGGTTGACCTCTTGGACCGCGACGAGATCGAAGGCCGAAATCATTTCGGCGATGTAGTAGAATGATTCCCTCAAGCGAAATCCAAAGCCGAATTTGTTGGAATCGAAGTCGCGGAGATTCCACGTTGCCAACAGGAGAGTGCCGTCGCTCTTGCGTCTGCGAACTTCGTTGAGGGATGATCGAATCTTGATCAGTCTTTCGATGCAGCGCTTCGCGGCTGTTGGATCTGCCTTCAGAAATGCACGAAGTTCGGTGTAGTTGTTCGACATAATCCCTCGCAATAAAAGGCGTTGGTCGCCGCTGCCGGGATGCAAGGCTTGTTGCTAGCAACGATTTTGAAGTGCCCGCTCTATCGACAGCTGCGCAATCGGAAGTTGAATAGAGCCACACTCTTCTTACGGGCGTTTTTCCTGTCAATACAACCAAATGTCGCAGTGGTGAATGGTGCCAATTTCGGCGAGAGCTCGAAGAGCGCGGGCATGACAGCGCGAAAAGCTGACGTCCGCGTCTCTCTAAACAGCCCTATCTCGCATGCAGCAGCGCCAGCAGCACCACGACGGCGCAGGCGAGCACGGCCGAGGTCAGCTTCCAGAACATCAGCGGGCTGCGCTCCAGGAGGGGCGTTATCCGCGTGTCGAGATAGGCCGGATTGGGCGTGCGCAGCTCGTAGACGAACTCCGAGAGATCCTCATGCCGCTTGTACGGATCTGGATGCAGCGCGCGCCGGAGCGCACCATCGACCCAGACCGGCACGTTACGGTCCTCGTCTGCAGGGCGATATTTGAGCTTCCGCACATCCGCCTTTCGCCGGATCCTGGCGACCTGGGTGCCGTAAGGTAGCTTTCCCGTCAGCATCTGGTAGCAGATCACGGCGAGCGAAAACATGTCGGAGCGCGGCGAGCCGCCCTGCCCAAGAAAATACTCCGGTGCCGTGTACTGGACCGTGCCCAGGATTTCGTCAGCTTCCTCCAGCGGCGCAGCCTCCGCGACGCCGGCGACCCTGACCGATCCGAAGTCGATGATCTTGGCGGTGCCGGTCTTGTCGATCAGGATGTTGTCGGGTCTGAGGTCCTGGTGCAGCATCTCCATGCGATGGAAGGCGCGCAGGCCCGCGGCGATCTGCTCGATGATGCCGCGCACGGTTTCGAGATCGGGGCGTGGATTGTCGGTCATCCACTGCTTCAGGGTCTGCCCCTCGACGAATTCCGTCGCGACATAGAGATAGCCGCGCCGTCGCGACTGTGACAGCGGCTTCAGAACGTGCGGACTGTCGATCCGGCGCGCGATCCACTCCTCCATCAAGAAGCGCTTGAGATAGGCGGCATTGTCGCGCAAATCGACCGATGGCAGCTTGAGCGCGACCGGCTGCTCGGTTTCGGTGTCGACGGCAAGATAGATGTGACTGCGGCTGCTGCCGTGGATCTCGCGGACGATCCGATAGCCGTCGAAGATCGCCCGCGGCTCCGGCAACGCGGGAAGCGGCAACTCCGAGGTCTGATTGAAAATGCCGGCCGGCTCGCGCTGCGGCACCGTGTCGATGCGAATGATCTGGACGGTGATGTTGTCGTCGCTGCCGCGCCGGTAGGCCTCCTCGGCGATCGCCTTTGCCGCGACGTCGAGCTCGGCGGCATGCTCGTTCAGCGCGCTGGTGACGAAACGCGCGTCGACGAATTCATAGGCGCCGTCGGTCGCCAGCAGGAAGGTGTCGCCGGCTTCGACCTCGAATGCCTGGTAGTCGATCTCGAGCTGCGGATTGATCCCGAGCGCGCGGCCGAGATAGGTCTGCTCGGACGAGACGATGATGCGGTGATCGTCGGTCAGCTGCTCCAGCGCCTTGCCGGCGACGCGGTAGATGCGGCAGTCGCCGACGTGGAAGATGTGCGCGGTGGTCGCCTTGATGACCAGGGCGCTGAGGGTGCAGACATAGCCCTTGTCGCGGTCATAGGCATATTGGCTCTTGCGCGTCTGCGCGTGCAGCCAGGAATTGGTGGCATCCAGCACGCGGCGGGCGGACGTCTTGACCGTCCAGGATTCCGACGTGCAGTAATAGTCCATCAGGAAGCTCTTGACCGCCGACTCGCTGGCGATCTGGCTCACGCTGCTGCTGGAGATTCCGTCGGCGAGGACCGCGGCGATGCCCTTCAGGCCGAGCAGCGGCTCCTCTGGAATCAGGACGCCGTGGAAATCCTGGTTGACGGGCTTGCGGCCCTTGTCGGAGTGCTGGCCGACCGAAATCAGGAGTCCGGGGGTCATCGTCATCACCAGGAGAGGGGAGCCTCACCCTGCTCGGGCGAGGCTCCCCTGTCGAGATGTTTCGCTCAGGCGACGACGCGCGGCTTTACAGCCTTGTCGACCTGGCGCTTCGGCAACGTCATGATGTGCGTGGCATAGAGGGTCATGCCGGTGAAGGCGAGGCCGCCGACGAGGTTGCCGAGCACGGTCGGGATCTCGTTCCAGATCAGATAGTCCATGATCGAGAACTTGGCGTGGAGCATCAGTCCCGACGGGAACAGGAACATGTTCACGACGGAATGCTCGAACACCATGTAGAAGAACACCAGGATCGGCATCCACATCGCAATGACCTTGCCGGGGACTGAGGTCGAGATCATGGCGCCGACGACGCCGGTCGAGACCATCCAGTTGCAAAGCATGCCGCGCATGAACAGCGTCGCCATGCCGGCCGCACCATGCGCGGCGTAGCCGAGTGTTCGGCCCTCGCCGATGTTGCCGATCGCCGCGCCGACCTTGTCAGGCGCCTGCGTAAAGCCGAACGTCGTGACGAAGGCCATCATGAAGGCGACGGTGAAGGCGCCGGCGAAATTGCCGACGAAGACGAGGCCCCAGTTGCGCAGCACGCCGCCAAGGGTGACGCCGGGGCGCTTGTCGATCAGGGCGAGCGGCGCAAGCACGAAGACGCCGGTCAGTAGGTCGAAGCCCAGAAGATAGAGCATGGAAAAGCCGACCGGAAACAACAGGGCGCCGATGATCGGCTGGCCGGTGTTGACGTTGATCGTGACGGCGAACCAGGCCGCTAGCGCGAGGATCGCACCGGCCATATAGGCCCGGATGACCGTATCCCGGGTGGACATGAAGATCTTGGACTCGCCTGCATCCACCATCTTGGTGACGAATTCCGAAGGCGCGAGATACGACATCAATGGTTCCTTTGCTCGTATGAATGAAGGTACGTTCGTTCCGGGCGGCGCAGTTATTGGCGCATCCTTTCCGCGCGTATTGGCGAGCCGGCAACGAGCGGACCCCAGGAGCACAAGATTTCGCGTGGATCGCGTCACGACGACTGCGCCGGGGGCCGGCGGAGCACGGTCAAGCTTTCCCCGCGTTTCAGCCCCAGGAGGCCTCAACATTTCGGCGAACCGCAGTCGTCGTTGACTGAGTGATCGAGGATGAAGCAATCCACGTGCCAACCCATGTGGTTGGCCGTGGCTACCTCTCTCGCGCGGGTTTGATGCAGATGAGGCGGCTATTTCAGAGCCCAAAGCCTGCCGGAGCCCTGAATCGTCGCCATCCCTGTCTTCGTTCTGGGCCTGCACGCGATCGTTTCGCCCCTTCCGCAACGACCTCTGCCCATTTCTTGTGCGTCGCACAAAGTCTGGGCGATCCGCTGGATTTGCGAGCGCATCCGGAGTCAGTGGCACGGACGACATCGGAAGCAACTAGCTGACATTTTTATGTTTTTTAGAATGGCTCGGCTTGGCATGCTTCTTGTTTGGGAGGGGTCGACGCCATCGACGCCGTCCCTCGAAGATCTCCATCCGAATCGTGACCTTCGCCATCCGGGCCTTCCCGGAGACGCGTCCCCGTGCGCGTTGGGGGAGTTGGCATGCGCGGATGGTCCTTCGGTCACAAAGGAGCATCACATTCAATGACGAAGCCAACTGACAAGTCCTTGCGCGGCCGCCATAAGAGCAATCTTCTCGGCGAAGCTGGCGCGAACCCGCTCACCGGTCTCGACCGTCGCACTTTCCTTGCCGGGGGCGCTGCCGCCGCGGCTTACGCGATCTCCGCCGGCCGGGTGTGCGCGGCCACTCTCAAACCAGAGAAGGAAGAGCTAAAGTTCGGCTTCATCAAGCTGACCGACATGGCGCCGCTGGCTGTCGCCAAGGAGAACGGCTACTTCGAAGACGAGGGCCTGTTCGTCACGCTGGAAGCACAAGCCAACTGGAAAGTTCTGCTCGACCGCGTCATCAGCGGCGAGCTCGATGGCGCGCACATGCTCGCCGGCCAGCCGCTGGCTGCCACGATCGGCTTCGGTACCAAGGCCCATATCATCACCCCGTTCTCGATGGACCTCAATGGGAACGCCATCACGGTCTCGAACGAGATCTTCGCATTGATGAAGCCGAGCATCCCAAAGGATGCGAGCGGCAAGCTCTTGCACCCGATCAAGGCCGACACGTTGCGGCCGGCCGTCGAGAAGCTGAAGGCCGACGGCAAGGCCTTCAAGATGGGCATGGTGTTTCCGGTCTCGACCCACAATTACGAGCTTCGTTACTGGCTCGCTTCGGGCGGCATCAATCCCGGCTACTATTCGGCCGAGGACGTGACCGGAACGGTCGCGGCCGAAGCGCTGCTCTCGGTAACGCCGCCGCCGCAGATGCCGGCGACCCTCGAGGCCGGCACGATCAACGGCTATTGCGTCGGCGAGCCCTGGAACCAGGCTGCCGTCTTCAAGGGCATCGGCGTGCCCGTGATCACCGACTACGAGATCTGGAAGAATAACCCGGAGAAAGTATTCGGCATCACCGCGGCATTCGCCGAGAAGAACCCGAATACGGTGCTTGCTCTCACCAAGGCGCTGATCCGCGCTGCAATGTGGCTGGATGAGAATGCCAATGCCAACCGCGCCAAGGCGGTCGAGCTGCTCTCGAGGCCGGAATATGTCGGGGCCGACAAGGCGGTCATTGCCAATTCGATGACCGGCACCTTCGAATATGAGAAAGGCGACAAGCGGCCGATACCCGATTTCAATGTCTTCTTCCGTTACTTCGCCACCTATCCGTACCTGTCCGATGCCGTCTGGTACCTGACCCAGATGCGCCGCTGGGGACAGATCGGCGAAGCCAAGACCGATGCGTGGTATCACGACACGGCGAAGAGCGTGTACCGTTCCGACCTGTATCTGGCCGCGGCCAAGCTTCTGATCGCCGACGGCAAGGCCAAGAAGGAAGACTTCCCCTGGGAAACGGACGGCTACCGCCCGCCGACATCCGAGTTCATCGACGGCATCACCTACGATGGCCGCAAGCCCAACGCCTACATCGACAGCCTGAAGATCGGTCTGAAGGGCAAGCAGAAGATCGACGGCGCCAAAGTCATCGACGGCTGAGAAATCGCAGCCGGGCCGCGGTTGCGGCCCGGCGTCCTGCTCGTAATCCGGCGGTGGACACCAAGGGAAGATGCAAATGGCATTGGTTAGCGAATACGTTGACGTCAGCGCTGAAGAGGCAAAGCGCGCGCGGCGCGAGCGAATGCTCGCGCGCATCAATAGCGCCGCCGTCTATCTGAACATTCTGGGCCTCGGTTGGCTTGCGCCGCTCGCGCGCATCGCTGCCGGCGACATCGTCAAGCCTCAGTTGAAGGAGTTGCGCCAGGGATTGCTGGTGCCGCTTGTCGGCATCGGCGTCTTTCTCCTCGCCTGGGCCCTGGCTGCACCGCAGGTCAAGACCTCGCTCGGCGCCATTCCCGGGCCAGCCGAAGTGTGGGTCCAGGCAAAGAACCTCTATGCCGACCATCGTGCCGAGCGTGCCAAGCAGGCGGCATTCTACGAGCGCCAGGATGCGCGCAACGCCAAGGCCGTCATCGACGGGCATCCCGAGGAAGTTCGGCATCGCAACTATGCAGGCAAGCCAACTTATTTCGACCAGATCATGACCAGTCTCATGACGGTCGCGCTCGGCTTCGTGGTTGCGACGCTTGTTGCCGTTCCGCTCGGCATCCTCTGCGGCCTGTCCAAGACCATGAATGGCGCACTCAACCCGCTGATCCAGATCTTCAAGCCGGTGTCGCCTCTCGCCTGGTTGCCGATCGTGACGATGGTGGTTTCGGCACTCTATGTGAACCCGTCGGAATTCCTGCCGAAATCGCTGGTCATCTCCGCGATCACAGTAACGCTCTGCTCGCTCTGGCCGACGTTGATCAACACCGCGCTTGGCGTCGCCTCGATCGACAAGGATCTGCTCAACGTCGGGCGCGTGCTGCAGTTGCCGACGTGGCGTACGATCACCAAGCTGGTGCTGCCGAGCTCGCTCCCGCTGATCTTCACCGGTCTGCGGCTTTCGCTCGGCGTCGGCTGGATGGTGCTGATTGCGGCCGAGATGCTGGCGCAGAATCCGGGCCTTGGAAAGTTCGTCTGGGACGAGTTCCAGAACGGCTCGTCGCAATCGCTCGCGCGGATCATCGTGGCGGTGCTGACCATCGGCATCATCGGCTTCCTGCTCGACCGCGTGATGTACGCGTTGCAGTCTGCCTTCACCTTCTCAAGCCAGCGCTGAGGTCGCATGTCGTTCCTGTCTCTCAAGGGTCTGTGCAAGGCCTACGGCACCGGCGCCGAGCGGACCAGCGTGCTCTCCGACGTCAATCTCGAGGTCGCCGAAGGCGAGTTCATAGCCATCGTGGGCTTCTCGGGAAGCGGCAAGACGACGCTGATCTCGACCATCGCAGGGCTCGTACAGCCCGACTCCGGTGAGATCACGCTCAAGGGCGAGCCGGTGCGTGGACCAGGTCCGGACCGTGGAGTCGTGTTCCAGTCCTACTCCCTAATGCCCTGGCTCACCGTGCGCGGCAATGTGGCGCTCGCGGTCGACCAGGTCTTCGCTCGCGAGAGCAGGGCCGAACGCTCGGCGCGGGTCGATCGCTACATCGCCATGGTCGGGCTTTCGCACGCTGCAACGCGCCTGCCTGCCGAGTTGTCCGGTGGCATGCGGCAGCGGGTCGCCGTTGCTCGCGCGCTCGCAACCAGTCCGGAGATCCTCCTGCTCGATGAGCCGTTGTCCGCGCTCGATGCATTGACCCGCGCCAAGCTGCAGGACGAGATCGTCGACATCTGGTCGCGCGACAAGCGCACCGTGGTGCTCATCACCAACGACGTCGACGAGGCGATCCTGCTTGCCGACCGGATCATCCCGCTGCTGCCGGGCCCGGACGCGACCCTGGGCCAGGAGTTCAGGGTCGATATTCCGCGACCGCGCGACCGTGCGTCGGTCAACGAGGACCCGGCGTTCAAGCGGCTGCGCCAAGCCGTCACCAGCTATCTTCTGGACGTTGTCAACGAGCGCGCCTCGCGGTCGGACGGCGAAGTACGTCAGCTGCCGAACGTTGTGCCGATTACCCAGACCGAGAGGCCGCCGGCAGCCTATCGAGAGAAGGCGGCGTCCACCTCCTTCAATCTCGATCGCTATCTCGAATTCTCTCAACTATCGAAGGTCTACCCGACGCCTACCGGACCGCTGACCGTGGTCGATAATTTCGATCTCAAGGTGCGCAAGGGCGAGTTCATCTCGGTGATCGGCCACTCCGGCTGCGGCAAGTCGACGGTGTTGTCGATGACCGCGGGCCTGAACGACGTCTCCTTGGGCGGCATCATTCTCGATGGTCGCGAGGTCACCACGGCCGGCCCCGACCGGGCCGTCGTGTTCCAGGCTCCCTCGCTGTTTCCGTGGCTCACGGCCCGGGAGAATGTTGCGCTGGGCGTCGATCGTGTCTATCCGCACGCCACGCGGCGGCAGCGCGACGAGATCGTCGACTATTACCTCGAGCGCGTCGGTCTCGCCGATTCCTTCGACAAGCCAGCCGCGGCGATGTCGAACGGCATGCGCCAGCGCGTCGGAATCGCGCGTGCCTTCGCGTTGTCCCCGAAGCTGCTGCTGCTGGACGAACCCTTCGGAATGCTCGACAGCCTCACCCGCTGGGACCTCCAGGAAGTGCTGATGGAAGTCTGGAAGCGCACGCAGGTAACGGCCATGTGCGTGACCCACGATGTCGACGAAGCGATCCTGCTTGCCGATCGCGTGGTGATGATGACAAACGGGCCCAATGCTCGGATCGGCCACATCATGGAGGTCGACATTTCCCGGCCCCGCACGCGCAAGACCCTGCTCGAGCATCCGGACTACTACCGCTACCGCCGTGAGCTGCTCGATTTCCTCGAGGCGTATGAGCATGGGGCCGCACCGAAGGCGCCGGCGGTGACCTCGGCAGCGAATCCTGAGGCGGCGTGATCATGATCCACCACACGCTTAATTAATCGACACCAAGCTCAATCCTTGTGCGTCGCACAAGGATTGAGCGAATCGCAAATTAAGCGTGCGAAAAGCCCTGCGAAAATTTCGGGCGACGCGAATAACGTTCTGAAATCCCTGTATTTCACTCGTGCGCGCAATTGGCACGGAAATTGAAACGTCTTTGCGCGACGCCAACGACGACGTCCCTCAACATCATCAATCAGCATCGTGATCTCGCCACCGGGGTGAAGCCTCGGAGCACGCCTCCGTGCCTGGAGGCCGAGCCTGCAACGACGCAGCGGTGAGCCTGGAAGGGATACTCAATGACGAAGAATCCGAATCTGAACTCCACTTGGATTTCAGACTGGCGCCCCGAAGATGAGGCGTTCTGGACTGCGACTGGCAAGACTATCGCGCGACGCAACCTGATCTGGTCGATCGTGGCCGAGCATATCGGCTTCTCGGTCTGGCTGATCTGGAGCATCGTCACCACCAAGCTGCCGCAGGCAGGCTTCCACTACACGACGGACCAGCTGTTCCAGCTGATCGCGGTGCCGGGCCTGATCGGCGCCCTGATGCGCTTTCCCTACACCTTCGCGGTCACGACCTTCGGCGGCCGCAACTGGACCATCTTCAGCGCGGCGATCCTGTTCATCCCGACCTTGTCGCTCGCCTATTTCGTGAGCCAGCCCGACACCCCGTTCTGGCTGATGCTGCTGGTCGCCGCGACCGCCGGCCTCGGCGGCGGCAATTTCGCCTCCAGCATGACCAACATCTCCTTCTTCTTTCCGGATCGGATGAAAGGGTGGGCGCTCGGCCTGAATGCAGCCGGCGGCAATATCGGCGTCTCCAGCGTGCAGCTGTTGACCCCGATCCTGATGACGCTCGCCGTCTTCAACCTGTTCCAGGCCACGCCCGTCGACGGCATCTTCCTGCAGAACGCCGGCCTGATGTGGGTGCTGCCGATCGCGATCGCGGTGTTCGGAGCGGTGTTCTTCATGAACAACCTGACGACGGCCAAGTCGTCGGTGAAGAACCAGCTTGCGATCGTCAAGCGCAAGCACACCTGGATCATGGCGTATCTCTATATCGGCACGTTCGGCTCCTTCATCGGCTATTCCGCGGCGTTTCCGCTGCTGATCAAGACCCAGTTTCCGGCAATGACGATCTCGATCGCGTTCCTGGGGCCGCTGGTCGGCTCACTGTCGCGTCCGCTTGGCGGCTGGCTTGCCGACAGGATCGGCGGTTCCATCCTGACGTTCTGGAACTTCATCGCGATGGCCGGCGCCACGGTCGGCGTGCTCTACTTCGTCGGACAGAAGGATTTCATCGGCTTCCTGTCGATGTTCCTGATCCTGTTCGTGACGACGGGCATCGGCAACGGCTCGACCTACCGCATGATCCCCTCGATCTTCCGCGAGGAGAATCTGTTCAAAGTGCGCGGCAAGGGCGATGCGGCACGCAGCGCCGCATTGAAGACGGCGAGCATCGAGAGCGGCGCGGCAGTCGGCTTCATCGGCGCGATCGGCGCCGTCGGCGGCTACCTGATCCCGACCGGTTTCGGCAAGTCGATCGCCTTGACTGGCGGCCCGCAGCTCGCGCTCGCGATCTATCTCGGCTTCTACGCCTCGTGCCTTGCTCTGACCTGGTGGTTCTATCTGCGTCGCAGCCCGCAGGGCGAGGGCGCGTCAAGCCTTGCCGAAGCAAGAGTCTAAAACTTGGTACGAATCTCGCTTCTCCCCGTACGCGGGGAGAAGACTCTCTGATGACGTTTGACCCATGAACCTTGTTCGCAACGGCGCGCACCAAGGCAAACCGAAACAGACAGGAGAACCACATGACGCCCGAACAGATCACTCTCATCCAGCAGAGCTTCGCCAAGGTCGCACCGATATCGGAGCAGGCTGCGGTGCTGTTCTACGACCGACTGTTCGAGGTGGCGCCGTCCGTGCGCGCGATGTTTCCCGAAGACATGACCGAGCAGCGCAAGAAGTTGATGGGCATGCTCGCCGCCGTCGTCGGCGGCCTCTCGAACCTCGAGACGATTCTTCCCGCGGCCTCCGCGCTCGCCAAGCGTCACGTCGCTTACGGCGCAATGGCCGAGCACTATCCCGTGGTCGGTGCGACCCTGCTGTGGACCCTGGAAAAGGGTCTCGGCGAAGCATGGACGCCCGAACTGGCAAAGGCCTGGACCGACGCCTATGGCGTGCTGTCCGGCTACATGATGTCCGAAGCCTACGGCGCACGGCCGCAGGCGGCTGAATAGGAGATGCCTCGTGAGTGAACCGCTGGTCATCGTCGGTAACGGTATGGCAGCCGCGCGTCTGGTCGACGAACTCGCCAAGACCGCGCTCGGCCGCTACGCGGTCGCCGTCATCGGCGAAGAGCCGCGGCTCGCTTACAATCGCGTCCTGCTCTCGTCCGTGCTGGCCGGCGAGACCGGCTCGCACGAGATCGAGCTGCGGCCGGCAGATTGGTGGCGCCATCGCGGCGTCACCGTCCGCTACGGCTATCGCGTCACCGAGATCGACACCGGGCGTCGCGAGCTGAAGATCGAGGGCGAGGAGAGCATGGAGTACTCCAAGCTCGTGCTCGCCACGGGATCGACGCCGCTGCGGCTCAACGTGCCGGGTGCCGATCTCGCCGGCGTTCACACCTTCCGCGACACCCGCGACGTCGACCTCTTGCTGACGCTGGCCGCGGCGAAGAAACGCGTCGTCGTCGTTGGCGGCGGCCTGCTCGGACTTGAGGCTGCTTATGGTCTCGCCAAGGCCGGCGCGCCCGTCACGCTGCTGCATCTGATGGACCGGCTGATGGAGCGTCAGCTCGACGCGCCCGCGGCCGACCTGCTCAAGACGCTGGTCGAGCGCAAGGGCATCCGCATCCTGCTCAACGCCTCCACTGCCCGCATCCATGGCGATGGTCACGTCGAGGCCGTCGAGCTGGCGGACGGCAGCCGCATCGAGGCCGATGCGGTGATCTTCGCTGCCGGCATCAAGCCGAACGTCGCGCTGGCGAAAGAGGCGGGGATCGCTGTCAACCGCGGCGTCGTCGTCAACGACGTGATGCAGACTTCCTCCTCCGACATCTTCGCGCTCGGTGAATGCGCCGAGCATCGCGGCACCTGCTATGGCCTGGTCGAGCCTGCCTATGAACAGGCGCGCGCGTTGGCGCGGCATCTGGCCGGCCGGCCCGCCGCCTATCAGGGCAGTGTGGTCTCGACCAATCTGAAGGTCTCCGGCGTCAGCGTGTTCTCCGCCGGCGACTTCATGGGTGGGGAGGGCAGCGAGAGTCTCGTCCTCACCGACCGCAGGCGCGGCACCTACAAGAAGCTCGTCATCGCCGACGGCCGGCTCACCGGCGCGGTGCTGATCGGCGATACCGTGGATGCGCTCTGGTATCTCGAGCTGATCCGCAATCGCGACAAGGTGGCGGCGATCCGCACCGACATGATGTTCGGCCGCGCGCTTGCGCTGCCTTCGAAAGCGGCTTGATATGACGGCAATCGATCCAAACCTCCGTGCGACCCGAACGACATGCCCCTATTGCGGCGTCGGTTGCGGCGTGCTGGTGACACCCGACGGCAAGGGCGGGGCTGCGATCGCGGGCGATCCGGATCATCCCGCCAATTTCGGCCGGCTGTGCTCGAAGGGCTCTGCGCTCGGCGAGACCGTTGGCCTCGAAGGCCGTCTGCTCTATCCGATGATCCGCTGCAAGGGTGTGATGGAGCGGGTCGCCTGGAGCGATGCGCTGGATCATGTCGCTCATCGCATGAAGCATATTGTGGCCCGCGACGGCGCCGACGCGGTCGCGTTCTATCTCTCCGGCCAGCTCCTCACGGAGGACTATTACGTCGCCAACAAGCTGATGAAGGGCTTTGTCGGTACGGCCAACGTCGACACCAATTCGCGGCTCTGCATGTCGTCCTCGGTCGCCGGCCATCGCCGTGCCTTCGGCTCGGATACCGTGCCCGGTTGCTATGAAGATCTTGATCAGGCCGATTTGCTGGTCTTCGTCGGCTCCAACGCAGCCTGGTGTCATCCGGTGCTGTTCCAGCGCATGCTGAAGAACAGGCAAGAGCGCGGCGCGCGCATGATCGTGATCGATCCGCGGCGTACCGACACCGCTGAAGACGTCGACCTTTTCCTCGGCCTCAAGCCGGGCACCGACACCGCGTTGTTCTCCGGCCTGTTCGTCCATCTCGCCGACAACGGCGCGCTGGACCAGGACTACATCGCGCAGAGCACGTCGGGTTTCGATGACGCGCTGGCACGCGCGCGCAATATCGCCGGCAGCGTCACTGCGACCGCGCTCGCCACCGGCCTGTCCGAGCAGGACGTCGCCGCCTTCTTCAAGATGTTCCGCGCCACCGAGAAGGTCGTCACGCTCTATTCGCAGGGCGTCAACCAGTCGGCGCAGGGCACCGACAAGGTCAACGCGATTCTCAACTGCCATCTCGCGACGGGACGCATCGGCAAGCCCGGCGCCTCTCCGTTTTCGCTCACCGGCCAACCCAATGCGATGGGCGGCCGCGAGGTCGGCGGGCTCGCCAACATGCTGGCCGCGCACATGGGTTTCACGCCGCCGGACATCGACCGCGTCAGGCGGTTCTGGAAGGCGCCGCGCATCGCCACCCATGAGGGCCTGAAGGCGGTGCAGCTGTTCGAGGCCATCAACCGCGGCGAAGTGAAAGCGCTGTGGGTGATGGGCACCAACCCCGCGGTGTCGCTGCCCGATGCGGACTTCGTGCGCGAGGCGCTGAAGAAGCTCGAGTTGTTCGTCGTCTCCGAGAACGTGCTCTCCAACGACACCGTCGAGGCCGGTCCGCATGTGCTGCTGCCCGCGCTCGCCTGGGGCGAGAAATCAGGCACGGTGACCAACTCCGAGCGCCGCATCTCGCGCCAGCGCTCTTTCCTGCCGGCGCCGGGCGAGGCGCGGCCCGATTGGTGGATCCTGAGCGAGACCGCAAAGCGCCTCGGCTTCGGCGACAGCTTCAACTACAAATCCGCCGCCGAGATCTTCCGCGAGCATGCCGCGCTCTCGGCCTTCGAGAATGAGGGCAGCCGCGATTTCGACATCGGCGCGCTGACCTCACTGTCCGACGAGGGCTTTGATGCCCTGAAGCCGGTGCAGTGGCCGGTGCTCGAAGGCGGGGCGCCCGGCGACCGGTTCTTCGCGAAGGGTGGGTTCTTCACCAATGACGGCAAAGGCCGCTTCGTCGCGCCGGAGGTGCCATCGCTGCGCAGCGAGACGGGTGCTTCGCGCCCCCTCAGGCTCAACACCGGGCGCATTCGCGACCAGTGGCACACCATGACGCGCACGGGTCTCAGCCAGCGCCTCGGCGCGCATCTGCCGGAGCCCTTTGTCGAGATCCATCCTGACGACGCCGGCAAATACGGCATCGTTCATGATGGCTATGCCCGTATCACCACCGATTATGGGCAGTGCATCCTGAAGGCCGTCGTCAGTGGGGGCCAGCAGCGCGGCGCGCTGTTCGTGCCGATCCACTGGAGCGCGATGAACGCCTCGCACGGTCGCGTCGGCGCGCTGGTGCAGTCGTTCACCGATCCGTTTTCCGGGCAGCCGGAGTCCAAGGCGACGCCGGCCGCGATCGCACCTTACGAATTCGTCTTCCGCGGCTTTGCGCTGTCGCGCAAGCAGCTCGCACTTCCGCCGAACCTGCTCTGGACCCGCGTCACCGTCGCCGGCGGCTTCGGCTATCTCTTTGCCGACAATGCGGATCTCTCGCGCTGGCCGGCCTGGCTAGAGACCGTCGCGGGCGAGGACGTCGCCGACTATCGCGACTTCGGCGGCGGTGTCTATCGCGCCGCATCTTTCGCAGGCGATCGCATCGAGACCTGCCTGTTTGTCGGTCCCGCGCATGACGCCGGCGACTGGGAGGTGGTAAAGAGACTGTTCGTTGCCGACCACGTCACCGACGACGAGCGGCGGATGCTGCTGTCAGGTAAATCGAGCGAAGGCGCCGCGTCGACCGGGCCGATCGTCTGCGCCTGCTTCGGCGTCGGCCGCGGAACCATCTGCGACACCATCGCGGCCGGCGCGCGCACCGCCGCCGAGATCGGCGCCAAGCTCAAGGCCGGCACCAATTGCGGGTCGTGCATCCCGGAACTGAAGCGGTTGATTGCAACGACGGAGGCAGCGCCTGCGAAGCAGGCGAAGGTCGCGAGCGCGGTGGGATAGAGATCCCACCGTGCCGGCTCACGATAGGGCGAAGCAGAGTAGCCATCCTGTCCAGAGCGCATCCGGAGTTTGGCTTAGGTCGTTTGAGCCGCGCGATTTCCTCGATTGCGCTGCGTCATCCGACGGTTGTGATACATTCTGACGCAGCCGCGCCAACTCCTTGTTTTTCGTTCCTTCTTGCAAGTTGATGCGTCATCGCTCAACTTAAGCGCGATTTTTTGCAAATCGATTTGACGCAAACCCGGATTGCCGGGTGAGCAGCGAGCTATTGGAGATGACGATGCTCCGACAAATTGCCGACGTCCTTTCAAACCCTGCGAGGCCTTGCAATCGGGCGCTGTTGATCGGCTGGTTGCTGCCGACGCTCACCGCCTTGGGACTGACGGTCTGCCGGGCCGACAGCCCGAGCGGAGAGCCGATCGCAATTCTGTTGGCGGCGGGCGACATCACGGGTTGCCATCAGACCGGTGACAAGCATGCCGCGATGGCAGGGCAGATCCAGAAGGAGATCGAGGCCGCAAAAGACATTCCGCTCGGTATCCTGGCCTTGGGCGATCTGGCCTATGCGGATTACAAACACCAGAAGCCGCAGGCCGGGACTTACGCGTCCTGCTTCAATAGCTTCGTCGCGACATGGGGCGCATATAAGAACCGTATCTTTCCCGTACCGGGAAACCACGACTATTCCGACGATATTACGTCCGCCAAGAAACTCACGCCGGTGAAGCACTACCGGGAGTATTTTGGTCAGCGCATTGCGGAGCTGAAGAGCGGGGCGGGCAGTCCATCCGAAGCGGACGCCAAGAGACTCAGCTTTGTCACACGCTTTCCCAACAGCGAAGGGTGGCTACTCGCCGGACTGAATTTTTACGGCAGTGACGTCGATCCAAAGAAGTGGCTCAAGGAAAAGCTTTCGGCATCAACGGCCCGGTGCGTCTTGGTCTTTACGCATCCGTTCTTCGCGAGTTCAGGTGAGCATGGAAAGGGGAAGGCCTATCAGCCGATCGCGCAGCTCATGCCGATCTTGTACGAACAGGGCGCGACCGTCCTGGTTTCCGGGCACGACCATCATCTCGAGCAGTTCCCGAAGATCGACGGTAAGGGGAAGGTGGACGCCGGCAAAGGCGTGCGCTCGTTCGTCGTCGGCACCGGGGGCGCGACGCTGTATCCCACCTACGTCAAGCATCCGCTGAGCGAGCGCTTTGCCAACAAGAGCAGAGGATTCCTGAAGCTGATCCTTTATCGCGATGGCTACAAATGGTCGTTCGTTGCTGTTGACGGACCGCAGGTCGAGTTGCCCGTCGGCGAAGAGAGCTGTAATCGCAAGCCACCAGCCTAGGTTTGAAGGACATCGTTGGAGTAGGCTTGCGCATGCCAGAGTCATGGAATCCCTGTGCATCTGCAAAGGTGCGGGGGATCGCTGCGCGGCTCCGATCTGTATGCCTCGACGTCCGCCGGATCGTGGCTTAAGCTGGCGCGCTCCGTTCTTTAAGGGAAACAATCACAACAACAATGATGTACCTGGAAACGCCGCCGCGCCTGATCGAAACCAAGCTCTTCTCCGCCATGCCCGACAGGTTCCGCCGCAAAGGCGTGCGGACCGATTGGGTTGACTCCAACCGGCCGAATGTGCCGACCGACAGCTTCATCGAGGGGCCATCCTTCGACAGGGACGGCAATCTCTATATCGTCGACATTCCGTTCGGCCGCATCTTCCGTATCGCGCCGGACGGTGAATGGTCGCAGGTCGCCGAGTATGAGGGATGGCCGAACGGGCTGAAGATCGCATCCGACGGCCGCATCCTGGTCGCCGATTACATGCATGGCATCATGCAGCTCGATGCGAAAGCCGGTCGCATCACGCCGGTGTTGACCGCCCGAAATTCGGAATCGTTTCGTGGCTGCAATGATCTGCATCTTGCTTCCAACGGCGACATCTATTTCACCGATCAGGGGCAGACCGGCCTGCACGACGCCAGCGGCCGGGTCTACCGGCTGGCATCGAATGGTCGGCTCGATTGCCTGCTTGATACCGGCGTCAGCCCGAACGGCCTGGTCCTCGACCCGACCGAGGCGGTGCTGTTCGTCGCGATGACACGCGACAACGCGGTGTGGCGGCTGCCGTTCATGAAGGATGGCAGCGTGTCCAAGGTCGGTCGCTTCTGCTCATTGTTCGGCACAAGCGGTCCAGACGGAATGACGATGGATGCCAAAGGCCGCCTGTTCGTCGGCCACGCCTCGCTCGGCCACGTCTTCGTGTTCGCGCCGAACGGCGAATTGATCGCGCGGATCAAGTCCTGCGCGGGACCGAATTGCACCAATGTCGCGATTGGTGGCGAAAGCAAGGATCGTCTCTATATCACGGAGTCGTCGACCGGCAGCGTGCTGGTTGCGGATATCGGCGGACTGTGAGTTCTTGACATGAACACAAAATCCTTTGGCAAGACCGGCACCAGCGTCTCCGTGATCGGGCAGGGCACGTGGTATCTCGACCACGGCGACCGCAAGCGCGCGATTGCCGCGCTTCAGCGCGGGCTCGATCTCGGCATGACGCATGTCGACACCGCCGAGATGTATGGCGATGCGGAGCTGGTCATCGCCGACGCTATCGCGGGGCGACGCGACGAGGTGTTCCTGGTCTCCAAGGTGCTGCCGAGCAACGCCTCGCGCCGCGGAACCATTACGGCGTGCGAACGCTCGCTGAAGCGGTTGAAGACCGATCGTCTCGATTGCTATCTCCTGCACTGGCGCGGTTCCTATCCGTTGGAGGATACGGTCGCCGCATTCGAGGAGCTCGTGAAGTCAGGCAAGATCAAGTCCTGGGGCGTTTCCAACTTCGACGCCGACGACCTCGACGAGATACTCGATGTGTCCGGCGAAGGCCGTATTGCCTGCAATCAGGTGCTCTATCATCTGAAGGAACGCGCGATCGAGCATGCGGTGATCCCGTGGTGCGAGAAGCATGGTGTCGCCGTCGTCGCCTATTCGCCGTTCGGTCATGACGATTTCCCGGATGCGCGCAGCAAGGGCGGCGCGGTACTTGCCGGCATTGCAGAGGCACGTCGCGCGACGCCGCGTCAGGTCGCGCTGAGCTTCCTGACCCGTGCGACTACGGTATTCGCGATCCCGAAGGCGTCTTCCGCCGATCACGCCGGCGAGAATGCCGCGGCCGGCGATCTCATGCTGACGAAAGACGAGATTTCGCCGCTCGATGCGGCGTTTCCGCGCGGGCCGAAGCCGCGCAGCCTGCCCATGCTGTAACGCACAAAGGCCCATTATTAACGGAGCATTGACGCGCGCGGACGTGGGCGCATATCGGCATCCTGTTTTCGGAAGTTGTGAACGCGGCGCATTTGTCGTTTTTTACAACTGTTCTCGATTCGCATTTTGCCCGGGTTCCAGCCGTGACACCGCCGCCCGCCGTAGCCGCAAGGCTCGACACTATTCCCATGCCCGTGCCTGAAAAGAAGCAGAAGGCTCGCCGCGCGCCCGCGCGCGTCGATCATCCCTTCAAGGGCATTGCCCTGGTACTGCTGTCCACGGTGTTTCTCGGCACCTCCGACACCACCGCCAAATATCTCTCGACCAGCCTGCCGTCGATCGAGATCACCTGGATCCGCTTCGTCACTTTCGCGCTGATGTTCACGCCGGTGATGCTGCCGGGCTCGCCGCTCCATGCGATGCGCACCGAGCGGCTCGGCCTGCAGCTGATGCGCGGCGCCGCTCTGCTCGGCTCCTCGCTGTTCTTCATCACCGGCTTGAGCTTCCTGCCGATCGCGGAAGCGTCCGCCACCGGCTTCGTCTCGCCACTGTTCGTCACCGCGCTGTCGATCATCTTCCTCAGCGAGAAGGTCGGCATGCGGCGCTGGATCGCGACCGCGATCGGTTTGACGGGTGTGCTGATCATCCTGCGGCCGGGCACGAGCGCGTTTCACGCCGCCGCGTTTTTCCCGATCATCTCGGCATTCTGCTGGGCCGCCGCGCTGATCCTGACGCGCATGATGAGCGGGCGCGAAGCCGTGCTCACAACCATGGCCTACTCGGCGCTCACGGGCGTCGCCATCCTTTCGTTGATGGTGCCATTCGTCTGGGTCACGCCGAGCTGGACTGCGATCGGGCTCGGCATCGTGATCGGTGTCGCCTCGACCGTCGGCCAATGGATCATCGTGCTGGCCTATCGCTACGGCGATGCCTCGGTGCTGGCGCCGTTCTCCTACACGCAGCTGCTCTGGGTCAGCATCTTGGGATACTTCATCTTCGGTGAGGTCCCCGACGTCTGGACCGTCGTCGGCGCTGCCTTCATCGTTGCCAGCGGCCTCTACATTGCCCATCGCGAGCGTGTCCGCCGCGCCCAGCTCCTGGTGCTGGAAGAGCGTTCTCCGAACCCCTGACGCAAGTCGTGGCGTCCCGCTTCGTGCTATCAACGGCCCCGACACCAGGGGAGGAGCCGAATGCGCGCCGCGATTTTCAGGAACGGTGAGATTGTCGTGGGCCAGATGGCCGAGCCCAAGCCGGGCCCCGGCCAGGTGCTGGTCAAGACGCTCGCCTGCGGTATCTGCGGCTCCGATCTGCACGCGCGCCAGCACGCCCATCGCATGGTGGAGATGGCGAAGAAGACCGGCCGCAAGCCGATGGACCTCACCCGCGACGTCGTGTTCGGCCATGAGTTCTGCTGCGAGATCGTCGACTACGGTCCCGGCACCGCGCGCAAGCTCAAGCCGGGCACGCGTGTATGCTCGCTGCCAGCGCTGGTAACGCCGCAAGGGATCGAGGGCATCGGCTATTCCAACGACAACATCGGCGGCTATGCCGAAGCGATGCTGCTCAGCGAAGCGCTGCTGCTCGAAGTGCCGAACGGACTTGCCCCGGAACACGCGGCGCTGACCGAGCCGCTCGCCGTCGGGGTGCATGCCGTGGCCAAGGCCAACATCCGTGGCGGCGAAGTGCCGCTCGTGATCGGCTGCGGCCCGGTCGGGCTTGCGGTGATCGCCGCGCTGAAGCTGAAGGGATTGCATCCGATCGTCGCTGCCGATTATTCGCCGGCACGGCGCGCGCTCGCAGCCAGGCTTGGCGCCGACATCGTCGTTGATCCCAAGGTGTCGCAGCCCTATGCGACCTGGGCCGAGCACGCGCAGATGTCGGAGGCGGAGAAAGCGGCGCGGCCGCCGTTCCAGGCGATGCTGCCGGCGCTGAAGCCCGCGATCATCTTCGAATGCGTCGGCGTCCCCGGCCTGTTGCAGCAGGTGTTCGAAGGCGCCCCGCGCGATGCCAGGATCGTCGTGGTCGGCGTCTGCATGGAGAACGACCGAAACGAGCCCATGCTCGGCATCATGAAGGAGCTCAACGTCCAGTATGTGCTCGGCTACACGCCGGAGGAGTTCGCAGCCTCGCTGCGGCTGATCGCGGAGGGACAAGTGGACGCCGCCGCCATGGTAACGGCGGAGGTCGGCATCGACGGCGTTGCAAAAGCCTTCGCCGATCTCGCCAATCCCGAAGCGCACACCAAGATCATCGTGCAGCCGTGGCGGTGACCTCCTACACCGGCAGCGCGATCGAATACTTCACCTGGCTCAGCGCAAAGCTGGACTCGATCGAGGCGATGCCGTCGAGGCGGGTCAGCTTGGTCTTGAGGAACGTCTCGTAGGAGGCGAGGTCGGCGGCGACGACGCGCAGGAGATAGTCGCGGTTGCCGGTCATCAGATAGCATTCCAGCACCTCGTCCCATTTCGAGATTGCGCGGGCGAAGCGGTTGAGATCCTCCTCCTTCTGTCGCGCCAGCTTGATCGAGATGAAGACGCTGACATGCAACCCGAGCGCCTTCTGGTCCACGGTCGCGACATAGCGCGAGATCACGCCGCGCTCCTCGAGTAACTTGACCCGGCGGTGGCACGGCGAGACCGACAGGCCGACCTTGTCGGCGAGCTCCTGCATGGTCAGCCGGCTGTCGGCCTGGAGGTGGCTGAGGATCTTTCGGTCGATGGCGTCGAGCTCTGGCATTGGAATGAAACCTGTCATTGGGGCAATTCGTTGGTAAAATATCCCAATATCGCCAGGTACGGCGCGAAAAATTGAGAAGTTTGGCGCCTTCCGCAGGCGTATCATCGCTCCACCTGATTTCCGGGAGCACTGCCATGCCCGTCGATACCGCCCGCCTCGACACATTGACCGCGCTCAGCCGCAAGGCGCTGTGGCTGTCGTCCTGGACCATTCACCACGCCAACCACATCCGGCCCAATGCCGACGGCCTTAAGGTCGGCGGCCACCAGGCCTCGTCCGCCTCGCTCGCGACCATCATGTCGGCGCTGTACTTCCACGTGCTGCGCCCCGAGGACCGCGTCGCGGTGAAGCCGCATGCGAGTCCGGTGTTCCACGCCATCCAGTATCTGTTCGGCCGCCAAAGCCGCGAGAAGCTGGAGAATTTCCGCGGCTTCAAGGGCGCGCAGTCCTATCCTTCGCGCACCAAGGACGTCGATGACGTCGATTTCTCCACCGGCTCGGTCGGTCTCGGCGTCGCGCAGACGCTGTTCTCGTCGTTGGTGCAGGACTATGTCAAGGCGCATGGCTGGGCGAAAGACCGCCGCGAGGGGCGGAT
Source organism: uncultured Bradyrhizobium sp. (assembly GCF_936943645.1). Classification (GTDB taxonomy): domain Bacteria; phylum Pseudomonadota; class Alphaproteobacteria; order Rhizobiales; family Xanthobacteraceae; genus Bradyrhizobium. The sequence goes on from NZ_CAKZJO010000084.1 coordinate 120,407, forward strand.
GATCGCGCTGGTCGGCGATGCCGAGATGGACGAGGGCAACATCTGGGAGGCGCTCGCCGAAGGCTGGAAGCACGGCCTGCGCAACACCTGGTGGGTGGTCGACTACAACCGTCAGTCGCTCGACGCCGTCGTGCGCGAAGGTCTTTGGGAAAAGTTCGAGACCATGTTCCGCAATTTCGGCTGGGACGTCGTCATCGTCAAATACGGCCGCCTGATGCGCGAAGCGTTCGCAGAACCCGGCGGCGAGGCGTTGAAGCGCTGGATCGACAATTGCCCGAACGCGCTCTACGCCGCGCTGTGCTTCCAGGGCGGCGCCGCCTTCCGCAAGCACCTGCACGACGAGATCGGCGACCAGGGCCCGATCACGAAGCTGATCGACAAGCGCAGCGACGAGGAGTTGCTGGCACTGATGTCGAACCTCGGCGGCCACGACATGGCGAGCATGCTGGAGTCCTTCGAATCCATCGACCACGATCGCCCGGTCTGCTTCATCGCCTACACCATCAAGGGCGTCGGCCTGCCGTTCCAGGGCCACAAGGACAACCACGCCGGTCTGATGACCGTCGCGCAGATGGAGAAATATCGCGACAGCCAGAACATCCGCCCGGGCCACGAATGGGACAAGTATGAGGGCCTTTCGCAATCCGCCGCCGAGCTCGACGCCTTCCTGGCGCGCGTCCCGTTCAACCAGGACGGCCGGCGCCTGACCGCGCCCGTCGTCGAGGTGCCCGCTCAGCTTGCCTTCAAGCCGTCGCCCCAGATGTCGACCCAGCAGGGCTTTGGCCTCGTGCTGAACGAGATCGCGCGTGGCGACAGCGAGCTCGCCAAACGCATCGTCACGACCTCGCCCGATGTCACCGTCTCGACCAATCTCGGCCCCTGGGTGAACCGCCGCGGCCTGTTCGCGCGTGCGGAGAAGGCGGACTTATTCCGCAGCGAGAAAATTCCTTCCACCTTCAACTGGGATTTTTCGCCGGAGGGACAGCACCTCGAGCTCGGCATCGCCGAGATGAACCTGTTCATCATGCTCTCGGCGCTTGGCCTGTCGCACCAGATCAACGGCGAGCGGCTGCTCCCGGTCGGCACGCTCTACGATCCCTTCATCGAGCGCGGCCTCGATGCCCTGAACTATGCCTGCTACCAGGATGCGCGCTTCATGGTGGCGGCAACGCCCTCGGGCATCACGCTCGCGCCCGAAGGCGGCGCGCACCAGTCGATCGCAACGCCCCTGATCGGCATGGCTCAGGACGGGCTCGCCTCGTTCGAACCGGCCTTCGTCGATGAGCTCGCGGTGATCATGGGCTGGGGCTTTGAGCATATGCAGCGCGATCCGGGCGAGGGCGGCTCGGTCTATTTGCGCCTCTCCACGCGCAGCATCGAACAGGCGCAGCGGATCATGACACCTGAGCTACAGCAGGGCATCACCGATGGCGCCTATTGGCTGCGCAAGCCGGGGCCGAATGCCGAGGTCGTGATCGCCTATACCGGCGCGGTCGCGCCGGAAGCGATCGAGGCCACTGGCTTTATCGGCGAGAGCCGGCGCGACATCGGCCTGCTGGCGATCACCTCGGCTGATCGCCTTCACTCCGGGTGGACTGCCGCGCGAAAATTGCGGCGGGATCGCCGCGGTGTGCAGCATCTCAGCCATATCGAAAAGCTGCTCGCGCCGCTGCCGCGCGACTGCGGCATCGTGACGGTGATCGATGGCCATCCGTCCGCGCTCGGCTGGCTCGGCAGCGTCGGCGGCCACCGCGTCGAGGCGCTCGGCGTCGAGCAGTTCGGCCAGACCGGCAGCATCGCCGACCTTTATCGCCATTACGGCATCGATGCGAATGCGATCATCGATGCGGCGGAAAGCCTCACCACCGGCGCGCCGGTGCTGCATCGGAAGATGGCGGTGTAGCCGGGGTAACCGGGGCGATAATGCGCGCCCCGGAATGACGGCTGCGCCACCTTGCCACGTTCCCGCCATCGGCTCATATAACCTCCGTCCGCCGCAACGCTGGCCCCGCATATGGCGGGTTCAATTGCCGGCGCTTTCGTGCAAGGATGCCTGCCGAAACGCCCCCACCATGCCCCCAAGAAGAGGTTAACGATGGTCAATCGCATGCAATTCTACATCGACGGTGCCTGGGTCGATCCGGCCGTCAAGAAGTCCACCGCCGTGGTCAATCCCGCGACGGAAGAGGCGATGTACGAGGTTGCGCTGGGCTCCAAGGCCGACGTGGACAAGGCGGTTGCCGCCGCCAAGCGCGCCTTCGCGACCTTCTCCCAGACCAGCCGCGAGGAGCGCGTCGCGCTGCTCACCAAGGTCATCGAGGTCTACAAGGGCCGCCTCAAGGAGATCGGCGCCGCCGTCTCCGACGAGATGGGCGCCCCGCTGCCGATGGCGGAGAAGCTGCAGGCCGGCGCCGGTCTCGGCCATCTCATGACCACGCTCGACGTGCTCAAGAACTATCACTTCGAGGAGCCGGTCGGCACCGCCATGGTGCTGCGCGAGCCGATCGGCGTGGTCGGCATGATCACGCCCTGGAACTGGCCGCTGAACCAGATCGCCTGCAAGGTCGCGCCCGCGCTCGCCGCCGGCTGCACCATGATCCTGAAGCCGAGCGAGTTCACCCCGACCTCGGCGCTGATCTTCGCGGAAATCCTCCATGAAGCCGGCGTGCCGAAGGGCGTGTTCAACCTCGTCAACGGCCTCGGCCCCGAGGTCGGTGCCGCCATGAGCGAGCATCCCGACATCGACATGATCTCGTTCACCGGCTCGACCCGCGCCGGCATCGATGTGGCCAAGCGCGCCGCGCCGACCGTGAAGCGCGTCAGCCAGGAGCTGGGCGGCAAGTCGCCGAACGTCATCCTCGAAGGCGCCGACCTCACGAAGGCGGTCACCGGCGGCGTGATGCACATGTTCAACAACTCCGGCCAGTCCTGCAACGCGCCCTCGCGCATGATCGTGCCGCTGTCCAAGATGAAGGACGTCGCCGCGATCGCGAAGGCCGTCGCCGACAAGACCAAGGCCGGTGATCCCCGCGCCGAAGGCACCACCATCGGCCCGGTGGTCAATCGCGGTCAGTGGGACAAGATCCAGGGCCTGATCAAGAAGGGCATCGACGAGGGCGCAACGCTCGTCGCCGGCGGCCCGGGCCTGCCCGAAGGCGTCAACAAGGGCTTCTACGTCCGCCCGACCATCTTCGCCGACGTCACGCCCGACATGACGATCGCCCGCGAAGAGATCTTCGGGCCGGTGCTGACCATCATCGGCGCCAAGGACGAGTCCGAGGCCGTGCAGATCGCCAACGACACGCCCTATGGCCTTGCCGGCTATGTCACGGGTGCAACGGTCGAGGACGCCAAGCGCGTCGGCCGTCAGATCCGCGCCGGCAACGTCAACCTGCAGGGCGTGCCCAACGACCGTACCGCGCCGTTCGGCGGCTACAAGCAGTCCGGCAACGGCCGCGAGTGGGGCAAGTACGGCCTCGAGGACTTCCTCGAAGTGAAGGCGGTTGCGGGCTTCAACGCGGCGTAAGCGCCAGCGGTTGAACAAACACGACGCCGGAGCGGGCGACCGCTCCGGCGTTTTTGTTTTTGCCGTCATTGCGAGCGAAGCGAAGCAATCCAGGAATTTCTCCGCGGCAACAGTCTGGATTGCTTCGTCGCAAGAGCTCCTCGCAATGACGAGGAGAGAGCGGTGCGGGACTCTATCCCCCCAACGCGCCCTGCGTGTTCACATACAGCGCGTAGATCGACTGGCTCGCCGCCATGAACAGGCGGTTGCGCTTGACGCCGCCGAAGCAGACGTTGGCGCAGCGCTCGGGCAGCGCGATGCGGCCGATCATGACGCCGTCGGGTGCGAACACCACGACGCCGTCGAGATCGGGATCGCCCATGCCCCAGCCGCACCAGAGATTGCCGTCGATGTCGACGCGGAAACCGTCCGGCGTGCCGGGGCCGGCATCGACGAAGACGCGCTTGTTCGAAAGCTTGTCACCGGAAGGCGAGACGTCATAGGCGAGAATTTTGCGGGTCGGCACGCCGCGAGATTCGATGAGGTAGAGGATCTTCTCGTCCGGCGAGAAGGCGAGCCCGTTTGGCCCGAGCACACCCTCGGCGACGACGGTGGTTTTGCGGGTCTCCGGGTCGAGCCTGTAGACGTTCATGTCGATCTCGGGCTCGGCCTTGTAGCCCTCGTAGTTGCCGAGCAGGCCGAAGGTCGGATCGGTGAACCAGATCGAGCCGTCCGATTTGACAACGACATCGTTCGGCGAGTTCAACCGCTTGCCGTTGAATTGATCCATCAGCACGGTGATGCTGCCGTCATATTCGGTGCGCGTCACGCGTCGTCCGCCATGCTCGCAGGTGACGAGCCGGCCCTGGCGGTCGCGCGTATTGCCGTTGGCGAAATTCGATGGCTTGCGGAACACGGAGACCACGCCGGTCTCCTCCTCCCATTTGATGATGCGCTGGTTCGGGATGTCGCTGCAGAGCAGATAGCGTCCGTCGCCGAACCACACGGGACCCTCGGCCCAGCGCAGGCCGGTCGCGAGCCGCTCCACCGCCGACAGTTTCAGCCAGTATCTTTCGAAGCGGGGATCGAGCGCCTTGATCGCGGGATCGGGGTAATAGGTCGCCGGCCGCCAGCCTGGCCGCTCCTGGGTGTGAGACGATGCCTCATTCATGTCGGTTCTCTCGTTTCGTTCCCTCTGGACAATGCTGCTATCATTAGAGACACGTGACGGCAAATCGGTCACCAACGGCGAGGGACAACATGCCGCGTATTCTGATGACGGGAGCTGCGGGCGGAATCGGCACGAGCCTGCGGAAGCTGTTGCCGCCGATCTATCCGGATCTCCTGCTCTCCGACATCAAGCCGCCGGCCGATCTCGGCGCGAAGGAGCAGTTCAAGGCGGCGGACCTCGCCGATCTCGCGCAATGCGAGGCGATCTGCGAGGGCGTCGACGGCATCATCCATTTCGGCGGCTATTCGGTCGAAGGCACCTGGGATCAGATCCTCCAGGCCAACATCATCGGCGGCTACAATCTGTTCGAGGCGGCTTACCGCAAGGGTGTCAAGCGCGTGGTGTTCGCCTCCTCGAACCACGCCGTCGGCTTCTATCCGCGCCACCACAAGATCGGCACCGACGTGACCCCACGCCCTGACGGCCGCTACGGCGTCAGCAAGGTGTTCGGCGAGGCCGTCGGTGCGCTGTACGCCGACAAGCACGGAATGAAGGTGACGTGCCTGCGCATCGGCAATTTCGGCGACATGCCGCTCGACCAGCGCCGGCTCTCGATCTGGCTCAAGCCCGATGACCTCGTACAGCTCTGCCGCATCGGGCTCGAGCATCCGGATATCCATTTCGAAGTCTTCTACGGCGCCTCCCTTAACGAGCGCGCCTGGTGGGACAACCACCGCGCCTACGAATTCGGCTATCGGCCCACGGGCCGCGCCGAAGATTTCCGTGAGCACGCGATGGCCGAGCAGGCCAAGCTGAAGCCGGATCCGGTCGGCGACTATTTCCAGGGCGGCACGTTCTGCAGCATGGAGTTCGATGCCGATCCGGGCCGGGTCATCGACTGGAAGAAGCGGTAACCCGCGACGGGAGTGTCATGACGAGCGTAGCGAAGCAGTCCAGAATCTCTCCGGAGCGGCAGTCTGGATTGCTTCGCTCACAGTGATACGTCGCCGGCCCTCGACTCGCCTGATCGCCGGTGCAACGTGAGTTTGGGCTAAGCTCCGCTCGCAAATCCCACGAACGTCGTCGCTTCGTCGACCGACTTGCGCTCTGAGATGACGGCATTGGCAGGAAAACTGTCGTCCGGCCAGCCTAACGCGATGCTTTTCATGATCACCTGATCATCCGCAATTCCGGCATGCTCGCGCACGACGGGTGATTGCATGATGCCCTGGCTGTTGATCACGGCGCCAAGCCCACGCGACCAGGCCGCGTTGACGAGCGCGGTCGCCACGGCGCCGCAGTCGAAGGCCGTGTCGTCACTCGAAGCCAACTCACGATCGTATGTGATGATCACGCACACGGGCGCGTCGAACTGGCGAAAACCGCGCAGGACCCAATCTTGCCGCTTCTGCTTGTCGTCTCGCGCAATTCCCATCGCGCTGAACAACTGCTTGGCAACGCCAATCTGGCGTTCGCGATGGACTCCCTCAAATGCCTGGCCGGTTCGAAATTCGCGCGAGTGCGGCACTCCCGCCAGATTGCGCTCAGTGTTGCCCTGACGGATACGATCCAGCGGCTCCCCGGTGATGACATAGAAATTCCACGGCTGGGTATTCATCGACGACGGCGCGCGCATGGCCAGCGCCAGGATTTCCTTGATCAATTCCTGCGGGACGGGGGCGGACTTGTAGCCGCGAATGCTTCGCCGGCCGAGAATGACATCATCAAATTCCATTTTACGGCATCCTGAAATGGGCTCGATGCCGCGTTCTCCCCTACGATTTTGATTATGTCCATAGCCTTTTGAAGTGCGGGCGGCCCGCTGGCCCTTGGCAGCAGCGCGCGGGATGGGGAGAGCGAAGCAAGGCCCATCAAGCGACTCTGAATTGCCTCGCTGCGCTCGCAATGCCGTGCTGATGCAGCTTCCTATCATCGTAGATAGACGACTCGCACCGCTCCGTTGATCTAGGTCAACACTGCCCCGGACATCGTCTGTCTCTCGACATTTGCGATCGCAATTCGGGAGCCACGACAATGAGAATCAAATTGTCAGCCATCGCGATGATTGTGACGTTCGTATCAAACCCCGTGCAAGCCGCAGCGCTCACCGATGCGGAGGCAACGTTCCTCGACCAGCTCGTCGTCGCATCCGTGGTGCTGGAGCAGCGATGCGACGGCTACGAGGTCGATGGCAGCGGCGGCGTTCAGCTCGGCGCCCGGCTGCTCGGCAGCCCCGAGGCGGCGATGGCCATGATCGACGCCTATGCCGCCGCCATCAACGCCCGCGATGGCGAAAGCTACGATCCCCGCAAACTCCGCCCCGAAGTGTCCGACGCGGCCAGCAGAACCTTCAGGCGCATCCGAACGGACTTGATCAGAAACCCGAAAAGGGCTTGCGCCGACTATGGCGAAGCGAGCGTGGATCGCGGGCTGCTGAGACGGTACTGAATTCTTCAGCGTCTGACTGCCATGCCGGCGTTCACGGCATCGCGCGGCCCGACGTCAGAAATGCAGGTTGATGCGCAATAGAGCCTGGTGGCGCTCGAACTGATCGAGGTTGAGGTTGCGGCTGTCGCCGGCGGCACGGCCTGCAATCTGCGTCTGCCAGGTGCCGGAGATGCCGATCTCCTTTGAGATGGTGTAGGAGAAGGTGGGGCCTGCGAAGACCGCGTCTCCCGCAAAGCGGTCGAGCCCACCACCGTCATAGGCCCGCGCATAGCGAACGCCGAGGCCGAGCACGAGTGCGGGCTGCAACGCGTACGAGATCGCGGCCTGGAGCTGCATCTCGGAATCGTGTCGCCACAGATTGGTGGCAATCTCGCGTGTTCCCCCGGTCGCGTACCAGACGTTGAATGCCGCAAACAGCCTGTCCTTGACCAACTCGCGGTCGAACAGCGCGGCAAACTCTCCGCCATACTGCTCGATGTGCATGCCGCTGCCGTCGTCGATCCGGCTCCAGCCGGGTTGAGCATGAAGGGTCAAGCCAAACGGGGCGACGGCACGATCGATCAGCTTGTATCGCAGTTCGACAGCCGCACCGCTGAAAGCAAGGTCCTGATGATCGGCAAGCCCCGGCACGCCGTTGATGCGCTGTCCGCTCAGCGCAAATCCCGGCGCGATCCGGAAATTGTCCGACAGAGTGAACTTGGCCTGATTGAGCCCAGCCCAGGCTGCGTATGTCCCGGAGCGCTTGCCGAACGCCCCGACATTCTCGAACTCCACTTCGATTTCGCCCGGCTTTCCGATATCGGAGCCCATGCTGAAACCAAAAATATGCTCGGTGTCGATCTCGGCATGAGCTGACGACAGGCCGTGCGCTGGCTTGGAGAGGCCGCCGTTCAATGGCGTGCGGAGCTCGGGAAATGGCTGCCTCGGCTGCTCGCCGGCGAAGGCCGAGATGCAGCTCGCCAGGAGGACGGCCGAAACCACGGCCGCGGCTGTGCCGTGCGCGAAGATCATTTTTCTGGACACGAACACTCCACCCTTGACCCGCGGCAGGCGCGATGTGCGCACGTCACCGATCGCTTCGTCGTCTTGCAAATGCAAGTCACTCGCAATAAGGTTTCACGGAATATCCGGCGAGGCAATCGCTGCTGGTCATTTTTAGTTGCGTTCAAGTGTCGCAAGGGCTCAGCAGGGATCGTGCTCCTGAGGATGGCGCTCACTCAGCCCGCACCGCCGGCGGTTCTAGCGAACTGGAGGATGCTCCGCTTCGTCACCGGCAACCCGCGCCAGGTAGTCCCTCTTGCTGAACTGCATGTGATCGACGCACAGCTGCGCCAGCGCCCAGCTATCGCGGCCCTTCAATAGCTCGATCATCATCTCGTGCTGGCGCCGTGACTGCGCGAGGCCCTCGCGGTCGGCGAGGTTTTTTGCGCGCATCGGCAGCGTCAGGTTCATGTAGTCCTGCAACGAGCGCACGAGGTAAGGATTGCCGCAGGCCGAGAACAACGCGAGGTGAAAGGCGTCGTTGGCTTCGTGGATGCCGCGCAGATCCTGCAAATCGGCCTTGGCGCAGTATCGCCGTTGTAGCGCGCTCAGCTCGTCGATCAGGCTTTGCGCTGCGGGCAGGGGGATCATCAGCGCGGCCTGCCGCGTCAGCATCTCCCGCACCTCGTAAATCTGCCGGACCTCCTCGGCGGAGTAAAACCGCACGGTGGCGCCGACGTTCTTCTCGCGGCGGACGATGCCGCGGCGCTCCGCATCTACCAGCGCCTGACGCACGAAGTGCCTCGACGTGCCGTAGCGCGACATCAGCGCGTCCTCGGTGAGGCGCGCGGCGGGCGCGAGGCGGCCGAAGATGATGTCCTCCTCCAGCCGCGCGACGACGTCGTCCGGATCGTCGAGCCGGATCGGCATGCTGTCTGTGGTGCGAATATCGGGCATGCCCTCAGTCTCCCGGCGTCTGGCCGGCTCGCACTGTGGAGCAGGGAAGGGTTGGATTGTCAATAATTCGCGCTGGAGAGGGTACGATTTGACGGAAAATGCGACAATATGGACCAGGCTTATTGACAATCGAGGGGCGGGCTGTACCACAATGGCAACTGAAGGAGTGGCATGATGACGAGTGGTTTGCGCAAGGGTCTGACGAGCTATGGCGATGCCGGCTTCTCGCTGTTCCTGCGCAAGGCGTTCATCAAGGCCATGGGCTATTCCGACGACGCGCTGGAGCGTCCGATCGTCGGCATCACCAACACCTATAGCGACTACAATCCCTGCCACGGCAACGTCCCGCAGATCATCGAGGCCGCCAAGCGCGGCGTGATGCTGTCGGGCGCGATGCCGTTCGTGTTCCCGACCATCTCGATCGCAGAGAGCTTTGCACACCCGACCTCGATGTACCTGCGCAACCTGATGGCGATGGACACCGAGGAGATGATCCGGGCCCAGCCGATGGATTCGGTGATCGTGATCGGCGGCTGCGACAAGACGCTCCCGGCGCAAGTGATGGCCGCGATCAGCGCCGATCTTCCGACGGTTGTGATCCCCGTTGGCCCCATGGTGGTCGGCCACCACAAGGGTGAAGTGCTGGGCGCCTGCACCGATTGCCGCCGGCTCTGGGGCAAGTATCGCGCCGGCGAGATGGACGATGCCGAGATCGAGGCGGTCAACGGCCGTCTCGCGCCGTCGGTCGGCACCTGCATGGTGATGGGCACGGCCTCGACCATGGCCTGCATGATCGAGGCCATGGGCCTGTCGCTGCCGATGAGTGCGACCATCCCCGCGCCCCATGCCGAGCGCTTCCGGCTTGCTGAGGCCAGTGGCAAGGTCGCCGCCGAGATGGCCAAGACCAAGGGCCCGAAGCCGAGCGAGCTGCTGACGCCGGCGTCCTTCAAGAACGCGCAGGTGGTGCTCCAGGCGATCGGCGGCTCGACCAACGGCCTGATCCATCTGACCGCGATGGCGCATCGCTCGCCGCACCGGCTTGATCTCGAAAAGTTTGACCAGATCGGCCGCGAGGTGCCGGTGCTGGTCGACCTCAAGCCGTCCGGCGAGCACTACATGGAGCATTTCCATCACGCCGGCGGCGTGCCGAAGCTGCTGGCGCAGCTCGGCGACCTCGTCGATCTCGATGCCAAGACCATCTCGGGCCAGACGCTGCGCGACGTCGTCGGCAACGCCGAAGACGTGCCGGGCCAGGACGCGATCCGCTCGCGCGATAATCCGATCAAGAAGGAAGGCGGTCTTGCCGTTTTGCACGGCAATCTCGCCCCGCGCGGCGCAGTCATCAAGCAGTCGGCCGCGAGCCCGAAACTGTTGAAGCACACCGGGCGCGCGGTGGTGTTCGAGTCCGTCGAGGACATGACCCTGCGGGTCGATGCTCCCGATCTCGACGTCTCCGCCGACGACGTGCTGGTGCTGCGCAATGCCGGCCCGAAAGGGGCGCCCGGCATGCCCGAGGCCGGCTATCTGCCGATCCCGAAGAAGCTCGCGCGCGGCGGCACCAAGGACATGGTGCGCATTTCCGATGCGCGCATGAGCGGCACGGCGTTCGGCACCATCGTGCTGCACATCACCCCGGAATCCGCCGTGGGCGGGCCGCTGGCGCTGGTGCAGAACGGCGACATGATCAGCCTCGATGTGGCCAAGCGCAGCATCGAGCTGCTGGTCGATGCGGCCGAGCTGGAGCGCCGCCGGGCAGCTTTGACGCCGGCCGCGGCGCCCGAGGAGGCACGGCGGGGCTACGCCTGGCTGTTCAACGAAACCATCATGCAGGCCGACGAGGGCTGCGACTTCGATTTCATGCAGAGGACTGGGAAGACGACTGAGAAGGGTTGATCGGCCACTCGATCGAGCGCTCAGACCGCACAAGCGGCGGGCGATACAACAGGGGGAAACGATGATTGCACGATCCATGCGTGGGTTGGCGGCTGCGGCTGCCGTGCTGTTCGTGACCGGGGCGGGGGCGCAGGAGGTGAAGCATTATCGCTTCGCCTATGACCAGCCGCGCAACACCGGCTATTCCATCGCGGGTGACCTGTTTGCCGAGAAGCTCAAGGAATTGAGCAAAGGCACCATGATCATCGACCAATACCCCGGCGCGCAGCTCGGGCAAGAGCCGCAAGTGCTCCAGCTCGTGAAGGCCGGAGACGTCGAATTCTCGATCATCTCCTCGGCCAACACGGCGACGATCTCGCCGCAGGCCGGCGTGATGTCCTTGCACTATCTCTTCCGCGACGAGAAACATGTGGTCAAGGGCCTCGCCGATCCCCGCGTATTCGAAGCTCTCAAGGCCATGATCGACGAGACCACGCAGGGCCTGCACGTGATCGCGACGGGCTCGCAAGGTGTGCGCCACATGTACGCGAAGCGGGAGATCCACAATGTGGCCGATATCAAGGGCCTGAAGGTCCGCGTGCAGGCGACCGCGACCGAGGACACCATGTTCCCGGCCTATGGCGCCCAGACCGTGCACATGCCGTTCGGCAGCGTCTATACCAGCTTGCAAACCGGCGTCGTCGACGTCGCCGAGAACAGCATCAATGTCTACCTCGTCAACAAGCACTACGAAGTGGCGCCGGTCCTGAACATCACCGAGCATGAAGCCAACAACGCGCTGGTGTTCATCTCGGACAAGCTCTGGCAAAGCCTCTCCGCCGAGCAGAAGGGGTGGGTGCAGACCGCGGCCAACGAGATCAGCACCAAGGAGCCGGCGAAGGCGTTCGAGCTCGAGCGCACCGCGGCCGAGAAGCTCAAGAAGATGGGCGTGAAAATCGTCGACAACGTCGACAAGAAGAGCTTTGCGGCCGTCGCCGATCCCTATCTCGACAAGCTCGCCAAGGAGCTCGGCCCGCATGCCGAGAAGATCAAGGATCTGATCCGGTCGATCAATTAGTTCCAGCAAGGTCGTCATGCCCGGGCTTGTCCCGGGCATCCACGTTCTTTCTTCCACCCCCGCGCCAGAGTGCGTGGATGGCCGGGACAAGCCCGGCCATGACGGAAAGCTGCAGCCGGGAGCAACGATGGCCATTGCCGACAAACTGCTGGTGCAACGCCAGCGCCACCTGAAGTGGCGCTGGCTCGACTGGCTCGAGCTTGCGCTGATGATCCTGTGCGGCGTGCTGTGCTTCGGCTTCTCGCTGTCGGTCACCGCCGACATCGTCACCCGCACCATCGGTCATCCCTGGCTGTGGCTCCAGGAGGTCACCTCGACGCTGTTCATCTACGCGATCTTCATCGGAACGGCGGCTGCGACGCGGCGCAACGACCACCTCTATCTCACCGCGATCTCCGAGGCGATGCACGGCACCCCGCGGCTGGTCGTCGAAGTCATCATCCGCATCGTCGTGCTCGGCGTTGCCTTCTGCCTGATCTGGTACGGCTATCAGAATTATCTGCGCGGCTTCGGCAGCTTCCGCCTGCCGTCGGGCACGCCGATCGCCTCACTCTATGCGATCATTCCATTGTCGGGTGTGCTGATTGGCTTGTTCACCGTCGAGCAGCTCGTCAACGGCTTGCGCAACGGCTTTGACCATCCCGAGCCTCCCGAGGAAGACGGAGCGCCTGTCGTTACCGACGCACAGATGAGGGCGCAACCGTGAGCGCACCCATTGTCCTGGCGTTGATGACGATCTGCTTCCTGTCGTTCGGATACCTTGGCGTGCCCGTGCCGTTCTCGTTGATGGCCGGCGTCTTCATCGGCGCGCTGCTGTCGGACGTTTCGCTCGCCGCGATCATCCAGAAGATCTTTGACGGCGTCGATTCCGAGGCGCTGCTGGCGATCCCGTTCTTCCTGCTGGTCGGCGAACTCATGAGCTCGGCCAATGTAGTGGTGCGAATAGCCAATCTCTCGGTGTCGCTGGTCGGGCATATCAGAGGCGGGCTGTCGCAGGTCGTGGTCGTCTTCAGCATGTTCTTTTCGGAGATGTCGGGCTCGACCACCGCCGACGTCGCCGTGATGAGCCGTGCGCTGGGCGGCCCGATGAAGCGTGAGGGCTATGAGCCTGCCTTCATCGCCGCGATCATCGCCTCGGCCTCGACCATCGCCGCGCTGGTGCCGCCGAGCATCACCGCCGTGGTCTATGGCGCCGTCGGTAACGTCTCGATTGCCGGCCTGTTCATGGCAGGTGTGGTGCCGGGCCTGATGATCGGCTTCGGCCTGATGATCTATTGCTATTTCTTCGGCCCCTCCGGCCTGCGCAAGCCGCGCGCCCCGCTGCGGCAGGTGGTGTTCGCGGCCGGCGATGCCGCCCTGCCGCTGATGATTCCGGTCATTCTGCTGGGCGGCATCCTCACCGGCTGGTTCACGCCGACGGAGGCCGGCGTCGTCGCCGTGGTCTGGATCGTGCTCGTCGTGATCCCCGCGCTCAATCGCGGGCATATCAGGAAGATCCCTTACGATTTCTGCCTCGCTGGTCTGATCTTCTCGCTGCCGCTGATCACGATCGGCGCGGCCAACGCCTTCGGCTGGATGCTGGCTTATCTGCGCGGCGCGACCTACATCGCCGAGTGGATCACGTCGATCGCCGGCAACGATCCGCACCTGATCATGCTGCTGATGGTGCTGCTCTTCACCGTGGTCGGGGACTTCATCGAGCCGGTGCCGACCATCATCATCTTCATGCCGCTGGTCAACGCGCTGACGGAGGCCGGCGATATCAATGCGGTCCACATGGGAGTCGTGCTGATCGCAACGCTCGCCTTCGGTCTGATCACACCGCCTTATGGCCTGGTGTTGCTGATGGCGTCGAAATTCGTCGGCATCAGCTTTGCCAAGGCGCTGCGTGCGGCGTTGCCGATCTACCTGGTCTTCCTCGGCACGATCGCGTTCGCGATCTACTTCCCCAGCGTCGTGTTGTGGCTGCCGCGGCACGTGCTGCCGGAATCGGTCGGGTGCTTCAAGTCGCCGGCGGGGACGGGCTATATCTGTCCGCAATAACGATTTGCTCGATCCGCCATCCCCCGGCGTCGCGCAGATAGCGGAACGGGGTGGCGTGGCTGTTCTTGAAATAGCTGCCGGACAAAGCGTTCGCCATCGCCTGCATCACCGCGTCATGGCAGACGAACAGCAGGTCGTCGTCGGGATGACGTTCCAGCCAAGCGGAGACGCAAGCCAGCGACCGCCCGGCCATGGCGTCCCAGCTCTCCCCGTCGCCCGTCAGGATCGACACGAGGCCCGTCGCCGACGTGACGCCGTGCTTGATCATGACGTCGCGGACAGGGAGGCCCTCGAGGCTGCCGAAATCGAATTCGATGATGCGGTCATCGATTTCCAGCGGGACCGAAATCGCCGCCGCGATGATCTCGGCGGTTCGTGCCGCGCGCACCAGGGGGCTTGCGACGATGCGGCTGATGCCGATGCCGCGCAGCATGTCCGCCGCCTCGTGCGCCTGCCGCAGGCCGTCCTCGTTCAGCGGGTTGTCGGTCCGGCCCTGGAAACGCCCTTCGCGATTCCAGTCGGTGGCGCCGTGACGAAGGCCGACGAAGCTGCGCGCGGGCGTCACTTCGACTTGCTCGTGAATTTCTTCACGGCCGTGCGGAATTCTTCCGTGTTCATCGCCATGATGATCTTGTGCTCCTCGGCATCGAGCTGCTGCTTCACCGGCGTGGTCGCGGCCTGATAGACCAGCTGCTTGGTGCCGGCGATGGCAGCGGGCGGGTTCTGCGCCAGACGCTCGGCGAGCTGCCGCGTGGCCGCCTTCAGCTCGGTGGCAGGAACGGTCTTGGCGACCAGACCCCATTCATGGGCTTGCTGCGCGGTAAAATTGTCCTCGGCGAGAAAGATCTGCAGCGCGCGACGCGAGCCGACCGTACCGACGATGCCGACCGTGGAGCCGCCATCCGGCGATACCCCGATCTTGGCATAGGCCGGCGTGAACTTGGCATCGTCTGCGGCGATGCAGAGATCGGTGACGAAGGCGAGGCCCATGCCGGCGCCGGCCGCCGAGCCGTGCACGCTCGACAGCGAGATCTTGGGCATGCGCCTGACGATCTCGATGAAGGCATGATAGTGCTTCAAGAGCTCGCCGACCACGGGCGTCACTGTATTGGCCTCGGCCGCAGCGCCGATCGTCTGCAGATCGCCGCCGGCCGAGAAGGCGCGGCCTTCGCCTTCGATCACCAGGACCTTGATGGCGTCGTCGCCTTCGATATACGCCGCGAGCTGCTCGAGCTTTTGCGCAATCGCAAGGTTGATCGAGTTGAAGGCGGCGGGGCGGTTGAGCGTGATGGTCGCGATCGGGCCGTCGATCTTGAGCAGGGCGGGATCGTCGGGCTGGGAGACGGGTGCTGGCATCCTGGATATCCCCGGCATGAGGTGGTTGGTCGCGACTAAATCGCAGAAGGCGGGGGGAGACAATCCCTCACTGCCCTTGCACTCGATGGAACGATAGGCTCAAATGGGTGTGCCTTTTCCAAGGGACGGACACGAGCGCCGGCTCCTCGTAAGGCCAGCAACCAAAATCAGCGAGAGAGGAGACGACATGGGTTACGCTCGTGTCTTCCGGAAATGGGCTGTCCGATGAGCGACGGTCCGGTGATCATCGTCGGGGCCGGCCATGGCGGCTATCAGGTCGCGGCGTCGCTGCGCCAGGCGGGCTTTGAAGGGCGCGTCTGCCTGATCAATGACGAGGCGCATCTGCCCTATCAGCGACCGCCGCTGTCCAAGGCCTACATCAAGGGCTCGGCCGGCCCTGAGAGCCTGATGTTCCGCCCCGAAAAATTCTACCAGGACCAGAAGATCGAGCTGATTGCAGGCCGCGCGGTGTCGATCGACCGCCCGAAGCGCAAGCTGCACCTCGCCTCGGGCGACACGCTCGATTACGGCCATCTCGTGCTGGCGACGGGCGCGCGCAACCGGCTGCTCGATCTGCCGAACGCCAACCTGCCGGACGTGAAATATCTGCGCATCCTCGACGAGAGCGAGGCACTGCGGGCGATCATGCCGTCGAAGACGCGGGCGGTGATCATCGGCGCCGGCTTCATCGGCCTCGAATTCGCCGCCACCGCGCGGATCAAGGGCCTCGAGGTCGATGTGCTCGAGCTTGCCCCGCGCGTGATGGCGCGCGCGGTGACGGCCGAGGTTTCGGAGTATTTCCAGGCGCGCCATCGCGAGGCCGGCATCCGCATTCATCTCGGCGTTCAGGCCACCTCCATCGAGGCCGAAGGCGGCAAGGTCACCGGCGTCTCCCTGAGCGACGGCCGGCATCTGCCGGCCGACCTCGTCGTGGTCGGCGTCGGCGTGCTGCCGAACATCGAGCTCGCGGCCGAGGCGGGGCTGCCGGTTGCCGCCGGCATCATCGTCGACGAATATCTGTCGACCGCCGATCCCGACATCTCCGCGATCGGCGATTGCGCGCTGTTTGCAAGCCCGCGCTTTGGCGGCTCGCTGCGGCTGGAATCGGTGCAGAACGCCACCGACCACGCCCGCTGCCTGGCCGCACGGCTGACCGGCGACATGAAGCCCTATGACGGCCATCCCTGGTTCTGGAGCGACCAGGGCGACGACAAGCTGCAGATCGCGGGGCTGACCACCGGCTACGACCGCGTCGTGCTGCGCGGTGATCCCGCCAGGAAGGCGTTTTCGGCGTTCTGCTACAAGGGCGACCAACTGCTCGGCATCGAATCGATCAACCGCGCCGGTGACCACATGTTCGGCCGCCGCTTGCAGGGCATGGGCCGCTCGATCACGCCGGAGCAGGCCGCCGACGAAAGCTTCGACCTGAAGAGCGCTCTGGCGTGACGATCTTCTCCCTCGCCCCGCAAGCAGGGCGAGGTGAAGGAAGCCGCAGCTCGCGCTAAAGCACAGCCGCGACCTCCGTGGCCGTCGGCATCGACGGCCCGGCGCCCATCCGCTGCACGCTGATCGAGGCCGCCGCATTGGCGAAGGTGAGGGCAGCGCGGAGAGCCGCGCCGCTGGCGAGCTGAGCTGCCAGAGCGCCGACGAAACAGTCGCCGGCGCCTGTGGTGTCAACGGCCTTCACCGCGCGGCCCGGCACGGCAAATTCCTCGTGTCCCGCCAGCGCGAGTACGCCGCGCTTGCCGAGCGTGACGCAAATGGTCTGGTCCGCGCGCGCCTGAAGCTGTCGTGCGACGTCGATGATCCTTGCGGCCTCGTCGCTGTCCGAAAGCTCGGTGCCGGCGAGGAAGCCGAGCTCAGTCTCGTTCAGCACGAGGATGTCGACCAGCGCCAGCAACTCGCTCGACATCTTCTGTGCCGGCGCCGGGTTGAGCACCGTCGTGGCGCCGGCCTCGCGGGCGCGCTGGAAGAAGGCGGCAATGGTCGGCAGCGGAATCTCGAATTGGCTGACGGCGACATCGCCCTTCGCCAGCGCCGCATCTGCGACATCGTCCGCGCTGACCTGCGCATTGCTGCCGGGAACGACGACGATCGTGTTGTCGGAGGCGGCGACCGTGATGATCGCTGTGCCGGTGTGGGTGTCAGCGTCGCGGACGGAGCCGAGATCGATGCCTTGCGCGCCCAGGAACGTGCGCAGCTCCGCGCCGAACGCATCCTTGCCCAGCCGCCCGATCAGCGTGGTCTGTGCGCCGAGCCGCGCCGCCGCTACCGCCTGGTTCGCTCCCTTGCCGCCCGGGAAATACAGCACCTGCCGGCCGGCGACGGTCTCGCCGACCTTCGGATGGCGATCGGCGGTCGCCACCACATCCATGTTGATGCTGCCGGCGATGAAGACGCGCCCCATGATGTGACCTTCGAAATCCTAGACCCTGACCTCGAACTCGTGCCTGACTTTGGCGATGTCCACAAGGGTCGGCAGGCCGGCCTCGTTGCCGAGGCGCTGGATCTTGAAGGTCGAGGCGGCGCGGGCGAAATCAAAATGCTCGCGCCAGCTTTTGCCGGGATGGGCGAGGTAGGAATAGACATAGGCGCCGTGGAAAACGTCGCCGGCACCATTGGTGTCGATCACGCGCTCGCGCGGGATCGGCATCGCCGGCATCACCTGCACCGTCCCGGTCTCGTCGTACCAGAGCAATCCCTTCTCGCCCATGGTGACGCCGCCGATCTTGCAGCCGCGGCTCTTGAGATAGTCGAGCATCTTCTCCGGCGTCAGGTCCATCTGCTCGCACAGCCGTTCGGCGACGATGGCGACGTCGATATACTCCAGGAGCTCATGCGTGTTGGTGCGCAGGCCGCCGCCGTCGAGCGAGGTCAGAATGCCGGCCTCGCGGCAAACCTTGGCGTAGTGGAGCGCGGCGTCCGGTTGATGGCCGTCGACATGCAGCGCGCGGCAGCCGCCGAGATTGAGCATCGGGAAGGGATGGATGTGCTCGTCGTCGCGGCAGCGGACGATGGCGCGCTTGCCGTCCTTGGGCATGATGAAGGAGAGCGAGGACTGGTTCACCTTCCGCCCGTGCAGCGAGATCGCGTATTTCGCGCACATGTCCTGGAACATGCGCCCCAGCCAGTCATTGGCCGCGGTCGCGATCAGATCCGGCACGATGCCGAGCTTGGCGCAGCAGAACGCCGCCGTCACCGCGTTGCCGCCGAAGGAGACCGCGTAGTCCGAGGCCACGTGCTTCTCGTCGCCGGTCGGCATGTGGTCGGTGATGAAGACGACGTCGATATAGGTCTGTCCGATGAAGAGAGCCTGCATTGCTTGTCCGTCATGCGCTTTGTGGTCCCGGCCGACGCGCGTACTGTAGCACCGGTTCCGCCGGGGGATCGCTGAAATTATTCGCAAAACTGCCGCCCGAAGCGCTTGAGGTCAGCATGCGGCCGGAATACGACCATCACCGGGCAATGCCAAGCCCGGACAAACGCCGTGTTTCGGCTCACAGGTTCCAGGCCGATCAAAAGGGGGAGAGATGATCACGGGCCTCGATCACGTCGTCGTCCTGGTCAGGGACATCGATGCGGCCAAGGCGGCCTATCAGACGCTGCTTGCCCGCGCGCCGGCCTGGCAGAATTCCGGCGAGGGCGCTGATCGCGTGCTGTTCACTCTCGAAAACATGACGATCGAGCTGATGGCGCCGAGCGGCTTCACAGCGACGGCCGACCGGATGCGCGCGCTGCTCGATGACCAGGAGGGCATGCTCGCCAGCCTGTGCTTTCGTGTCGCAGACATGAGCAGGATGCACCGGCGGCTGGAGCGGGTGGCCTTGAAACCTGATCCCGTCACCGAGGTGGAAAGCAGCGACGCCGAATCGGGCGCCGTCCTGCATTGGAAACGCACGCGCGCCACCACGGAACTCACACGCGGCGTGCGCA
This sequence comes from uncultured Bradyrhizobium sp., assembly GCF_936943645.1. GTDB lineage: Bacteria > Pseudomonadota > Alphaproteobacteria > Rhizobiales > Xanthobacteraceae > Bradyrhizobium. The sequence goes on from NZ_CAKZJO010000084.1 coordinate 139,751, forward strand.
TGTTCTTCCTCGAGCTTGCCGACGAGCGCCCGGTCTCGGCTGTGACCGATGTCGCGCCGATCGACGGCCTCGACCATGTCGTGACCACCACCGAGGATTCCGAACGTGCCGCCGCGCTCTACGGCGCACGGCTCGGGCTCGACCTGGCGCTCGACCGCTCGCATCAGGATTGGGGCCAGCTGATGTTCTTCCGCTGCGGCGACCTCATCGTCGAGGTGGTGCGTCGGCCCGTCGCCGGCGGTGATCCCCAACATGATCGGCTCTGGGGCCTGAGCTGGCGCGTGGCCGACATCGACGCCACCCGCGCCCGCCTGATCGCCGCCGGCCTCGACGTCACCGAAGTGCGCAACGGCCGCAAGCCGGGCACGCGGATCATGACGGTCAGGAGCGGGACCTGCGGGATTCAGACGGTGCTCCTGGAGCGCTCGCCGAAGCCGGTGGAGTAGGGGGCGGCCTGCCCGCTTGTAATTGCTCTCGTGTCCCGGACGCGCTGCAACGCTCTTGCGTTGCTGCGCAGAGCCGGGACCCAGACGGCCGAAACCTCGCACTCGGAGGCGTGGGCCCCGGCTCTGCAGCGCACCGCTGAAGCGCTGCGCTGCGTCCGGGGCACGAGATCGTTCTCAAACGGACGCCCGCGTGTTACACGCGTATAGACAGCACCCAGCGAGCACCCGGTTTGGCGAAGGCAAAGCGAACTCTGAAATGGCAGCGCGATCCCGAGGGGATGCGGCTGCGCATTCTCGAAGCCGCCAAGCAGGAGTTTTCCGCCCATGGCCTTGCCGGTGCGCGCGTCGATCGCATTGCGGCCAAGGCCGGCGCCAACAAGCGCATGCTCTACTACCACGTCGGCAACAAGGACGAGCTCTATCTGACGGTGCTGGAAGGCGCCTATGACAAGATCCGCAGCGAGGAGCGGGGGCTGGATCTCGAGCATCTCGAGCCGCCCGAGGCGATCCGCCGCCTGATCGAGTTCACCTGGAATTACTTCCTGCGCAATCCCGAATTCCTGTCGCTGCTGCAGACCGAGAACCTCGCGCGCGCAAAGCACCTGAAGAAATCGACCAAGGTCAAGTCGATGCACTCGCCCTTCGTCGAGATGATCCGCACCGTGGTGCGGCGCGGCGTCGACAGCGGCGACTTCCAGGTCGCGGTCGATCCGGTGCAGCTCTACATCTCGATCGCCGGGCTCTGCTTCTTCTACCTCTCGAACTCGGCTACGCTCAGCGTGATCTTCGGCCGTGATCTGCTGGACAAGAAGGCCAAGGACGAGCGGCTGGCCCACATGGTCGGCCTCGTGCTGGCGGCGCTGACGGGGCGCTCGGCCGCGTTGTTCGACATCGCGAAGGCGCCGAAGCCGCGCGCCGCGGTGGCGCAGACGGTTTAGTCCATCGTCGTCCCGGCGAACGCCGGGACCCATACCGCGTGATCTGTCGATCGTGCGTGGTGCTAATCCCGAACGACCAGTCTGCGCCAAATTTCTTCCTGTGGTTATGGGTCCCGTCGTTCGCCGGGACGACGCCGAGGATTTGGCGCGGCCTTCGCCCTACCTGATCCCCGGAACCCGCCGCAAAACGTCACAGGGAAAACCTCTGGACAGTATTTATCCAACGGGTTAATTTCTCCCCACAACGAAGAAGACTGCCGGGAGTGAAATTTGGCCGAGCCGAAGCCGCAAAATGCGATCTCCAAGCTGCTGAATGCCGCCTGGGTTCGGCCGTTCTTGTTCCTGGTGTTCATCGTGGTCGCTTGGGATCTTTCGATCCGGCTGTTCAGGATTCCCGCCTATCAGATCCCCTCGCCGGGCGACGTTCTTGCCGTGCTGCGCACCGAATGGCCGGAACTGCTGCGCCAGTCCTGGCCGACGACTTATGCGACCGTCTGCGGCTTCCTGCTGTCGGCGCTGTTCGGCATTCCCGTCGCCATGCTGATCGCGGGCTCCAAGACGGTGGAAAGCTACGTCTATCCGCTGCTGGTGTTCTCCCAGTCCGTGCCGAAGATCGCCATCGCGCCTCTGTTCGTCGTGTGGTTCGGCTTCGGCATCATTCCCAAGGTGATCTCGGCATTCCTCCTTGGATTCTTCCCGGTGGTCGTCTCCGCCGTGCAGGGCTTCAAGTCGGTCGATCCCGACATGGTCGATCTCGCCCGCGCCATGCAGGGCAGTCGCTTCCAGGTATTTCGCGCGGTGAACCTGCCGCATGCGCTGCCGGCGATCTTCTCCGGCCTCAAAGTGTCCGTGACACTCGCCGTGGTCGGCGCCGTCGTCGGCGAGTTCGTCGGCTCCAATTCCGGCATTGGCTATGTGATGCAGCGCTCGATCGGCACCTTCGACCTGCCGACAATGTTCGCGGCGCTCGTGATCCTGGCGCTGCTCGGCGTGGTCCTGTTCTGGATCGTCGACCGGATCGAGAAGCTGGTCATCCCCTGGCACGTCAGCCAGCGCGAGGACGTGATTTTCGCCTCTTAGACTCAAGCATCGATCGGCCACCAACGGCCGACGCAACAACGACAGGGAGAGTGACGATGAGGAAGTGGATTGGAGCTGCATCCGTGGCGCTGATGGCGTTTGCGGCGATGCCGGCGCAGGCAGCCGACAAGGTCGTGCTGATGCTCAACTGGTATGTCTATGGCGAGCACGCGCCGTTCTATTACGGCAAGGCCAAGGGCATCTATGCCGCCGAGGGCATCGACCTCGAGATCCAGGAAGGCCGCGGCTCGGCCGCGACCACGCAGGCCGTCGCCGCCAAGACAGCCGATTTCGGCTATGTCGACGTGCCCACCATGATGCGCGCCGCTATCAAGGGCGCGCCCGTGGTTGCGACCGGTGTGCTGCTGCAGACCTCGCCGATGTCCGCCATGGGCTTCGTCGAGAAGAACATCAAAAAGCCCGAGGACATCAAGGGCAAGACGGTGGCGATCACGCCCGCCGATTCCATGACCCAGATCTGGCCGCTGTTCCTGAAGAAGACCGGCCTGAAGGAAAGCGATTTCCAGACCGTTGCCGGTGACGGCCAGACCAAGCTCAACGCCGTCATCAACGGTCAGGCTGACCTCTTGCTCGGCTACGTCATGGACCAGTCCATGAAGATCAAGGACGCCACCGGCAAGGACGTCTATCCGATCAAGTTCGCCGACTACGGCATCAACATGGTCTCATCAGGCATCATCGCCAACGCCGACTATGTGAAGGCCAATGCCGATCTCGTCCGCCGCTTCATGTCGGCGACGACCAAGGCGGTGGAAGCCGCCGAGAAGGAGCCGAAGGCGGCGGCGCAGTCGATCCTCGATGCCAACCCCAAGGGCGGCAAGATCGACACGCTGACCCAGGGTTTTGAGCTGACCATCCCGCTCTACCGGACCGCGGAGACCAAGGGCAAGCGCCCGTTCCAGGTCACTGACCAGAACATGACCGAGACCGTCAATCTGCTGGTCGAATATGGCGGGCTCGACGCCAAGGCAAAAGACAACCCGAAGGCCTTCTACACCAACGACTATCTGCCGAAGAGTGGCTCGTGAGCGATCATTTTCCGCTGTCGTCCCTGCGAACGCAGGGACCCATAACCACCGGCCGCGATGGTTACGGATGGTCTCTCCCCGCGTGCCCGACCGCGCCGGCACGGCGTATGGGTCCCTGCGTTCGCAGGGACGACGGGCGGAGACTGCTGTGATGAATCCTGCGATCAAACCAGTCGATACGCAACCGGCCGCGCATCTGCGCCTGGTCTCGGATCGCGCTGGTAACGACGCGTCCGGCATCAAGCTGTCCGGCGTATCCAAGACCTACAGGACGCGCGACGGCGACGTGCCGTCGCTACGGCCGCTCGACTTCCACATCAATGACGGCGAGTTCTTCGTCGTGGTCGGCCCCTCCGGCTGCGGCAAGTCCACGCTGCTCAAGCTGATCTCGGGACTGTTGCCGCCGACTACGGGCGAGATCCTGGTCGAGGGCGAGAAGGTGACGACGCCGCACGGCAATGTCGGCATCGTCTTCCAGAACGCGTTGTTGCTGCCCTGGCGCAACATCCTTGGCAACGTCATGTTGCCGATCGACATGAAGCGGCTGCCGCGGCAGGAATATCTCGACCGCGCCAAGTCGCTGCTGAAACTGGTCGGGCTCGAAGGTTTCGAGAAGAAGCTGCCGTGGCAGCTCTCCGGCGGCATGCAGCAGCGCGCCTCGATCTGCCGTGCCCTCGTGCATGATCCCAGGATCATGCT
>NZ_CAKZJO010000085.1 GCF_936943645.1 uncultured Bradyrhizobium sp.
TGGGCCGGCGGCCGCCGCGTGACGTCCTGGCCGCGGACGCGGATCGAGCCGCCGCTGACGGCCACGAGGCCCATGATCGCCTTGCACAGCGTGGTCTTGCCCATGCCGTTGCGGCCGACGACGGAGAACACGCCGCTCTCCAGCGTGAGGTCGACGCCCTGCAGGGCGTGGGAGTGACCGTAGTAGACGTCGAGCCCGCGGACCTCGAGTGCTGCGCCGGCGCGGCGAACCTCATTCATGGCCGCCTCCGAGATAAAGCTCCTGCACCTCGGGGTCGGATTGGATCTCTTCGGGCAGGCCTTCCTTGAAGATGCGGCCGTTGTGCATCATCGTGACGCTCTCGACGACCCGCAGCGCCACGTCCATGTCGTGCTCGATGATGATGTAGCCGATATGCGCCGGCAGGGAGGTCAGGATCTCGATCAGCTCGGCGCGCTCGGTCGGCGACAGGCCCGCGGCCGGCTCGTCGAACAGCACGAAGCGCGGGGCGCCGGCGAGCGCCAGCGCGATCTCGAGCTGGCGCTGCTGGCCGTGCGCGAGCTCGGCCACGCGCTGGTCCTTCACGGCGGACAGATGCACGGCCTGGACGAGGTTGTCGGCCGCATGCATCAAGGCATCGTTCTGCCCCGGGCGCAGGAACGAGAAGCGCCCGCGCGAGACGCCGCGGCAGGCGAGATAGACATTGTCCTGCACGGTGAGGCCGGGGAACAGCGCCGAGATCTGGTAGGTCCGGCGCAAGCCCCGGCGGATGCGCTCATAGGGCGGGAAATGCGTGACGTCCTCGCCGAAGAAGCGGATGGTGCCGGAGGAGGGCGCGAAATCTCCGGTGATGCAGTTGAACAGCGTGGTCTTGCCGGCGCCGTTGGAGCCGAGCACGGCGCGGCGCTCGCCGGGGCGCACGGTGATGGTGACGTCGGTCAGCGCCGCGAGCGCGCCGAACAGCCGCGTCACGCCGCGCAGTTCCAGCGCGGCGCCGGCGCCGACGGCCGAGAGGCGTTGCGCGACGCTATCCATGGATGCGTCCTCCGCCCTGGCGACCGTCGCGGGAACGCTGGCTCTGACGCCAGCGCTGCCACAGGCCGATGACGCCGTCCGAGGACCAGAACACGATGGCGAGGAAGCCGAGCCCGATCAGCAGGCGGAAGCGGTTGCCGTCGAGGCCGAGCCTGACCAGGAAGTCGAGCGCAAAGGTGCGCAGCAACACGAAGATCAGCGCGCCGATGAAGGGACCGATCGGGCGCGTGATGCCGCCGACGACGGCGATGATCAGCACGTCGATGCAGGCGCCGACGCTGACCGAGCCCGGCGAGATCTGGCGGTAGTTCCAGACCTGGAGCACGCCGGCGAGCGCGGCGATGAAAGAGGCGAAGGCATAGGCGGCGACGCGATGCGCATTGACGTTGAAGCCGAGCGCGGCCATGCGGCGGGGATTGTCGCGCACGCCCTGGAGGGCAAGACCGAACGGCGCGCGTGAGAGATATTCGACGGCGAAGTAGCAGAGCGCGGCGACCGCGAGCACGACGTAATAGAAGGGAATGTCGGCGCGCCAGTTCACGCCCCAGAAGTGCGGCGTCGCCACGGTATTGATGCCGGTATGGCCGTTGAAGATCGCCCAGTTCTGATTGGTGAAATAATAGAAGGCAGCACCGATCGCGAGCGTGATCATGATGGTGTAGATGCCCTCGGTGCGCACCGCGAGCGCGCCGCCGAGCGTGCCGAAGGCGGTCGCCAGCGCCAGCGCCATGGGGACCGCGAGCCACCATGGCCAGCCCAGGCTGATATTGGCGTTGCCGCTGACGCCGAACACGGCGACCATGTAAGCCGAGAAGCCGGCGATGGTGAGCTGCATCAGGCTGACCATGCCGCCATAGCCGGCGAGGAACATCAGGCTGAGCGCCATGATGCCGAGGATCAGCGTGGTCGCGAAGATCTCGATCAGGAAGAATCCATTGGCGATCAGCGGCATCACCACGAGGATGGCCGCGACGATCCAGGCAGCGGGGTTGTTGAGCTCCGGCCATGTCCGCGCCGGGCGCTGTGCAGCGGCGGCGGGACGAGCGGCAAGGCGGGCATCGTGCGTGAGCGACATGTCAGCGCCTCGCCAGCAGGCCTTGCGGCCGGATCGCCAGCACCAGCACCATGATCAGGAAGGTCACGACGATGGCATAGGTCGGGATGTAGACCGAGCCGAGTTGCTCGGCGAGGCCGATGATCAGCGCGCCGAGCGCGGCGCCGGGGATCGAGCCCATGCCGCCCACGATCACGACGACGAGGGAGGCGAGCAGGAAGCGGATGTCCTCGCCGGGCGACAGCGACTGGAAGGTGCCGCCGACGACGCCGGCGATGCCCGCAAGCCCGGCGCCGAATGCGAACACGGCGACGAAGACGAGCTGGATGCGCACGCCGGTCGCGGCGAGGATATCGCGATCGTCGACGCCGGCACGAATGATCATGCCGATGCGGGTGCGGTTGAGCGCGAGCCACATCGCGACGCCGATAACCACGGACGCGGCGAAGATCACCAGCCGCACCATGGGATATCTGAGATAGACCGGCTCGCCCGAGGATTTCACCGCCGTGATCAGCGGCAGCTCCACGGGGCCGATCAGCCAGTTCGGGGTCTGGACCTGGTAGAAATCGCCGCCGCAGGCCCACAGCATGAGGTCGGCGAACACGATCGAAAGCCCGATCGTCACCATGGTCTGCCTGAGATCCTGTCCCTCCATCCGGCGGAACACGATCACCTGGAGCAGGACGCCCACCAGGGCGGTGAGGACGAAGGCGACGATGAAGCTGAGCAGCCAGGAGCCGGTCGCCGTGCTGATGGCATAGCCGACATAGCCGCCGAACAGATAGAGCGAGCCGTGCGCGAGATTGACGTTGCGCATCAGGCCGAAGATCAGCGTGAAGCCGCTGGCGACGAGGAAGTAGAGTCCCCCCAGTGTGATGCCGTTGAAGACGGCGTTGAGGAAGACGCGCTTGCGGCCGATGGCTTCTTCGAGGCCCGGCGGCCAGACCGCGAAGATCAGCCAGAGCGCGACGGCAATGGCGATGATGGCGATCAGCGCCCAGGCCGGATGGCGTTCGACAAAGCGGCTCATATGCGCGGCCTGCTCTTCACCTCTGCCCGCAAACGGGAGGAGGTGGCAGGCAGACCGTCACCGGCTGCTAGCCTCACCATGAACGCACGCTCCCGTCGGCTGCGACCCTCTATCGGGATCGCTTTGCCCGCATCCTAGCCGGGCTGCGAGGGCGACGTTTGATCGTGAGTATCTTTTCGTGGCCGGCGCTCAGGCGCGCAAAATCTTGGCCGCGCGACGATAATCGGTCGGGGCCATCCCGACATTGGCGGCGAAGAAGCGGGTGAAACCGCTCTGCGAGGAGAAGCCGAGATCGAATCCGATATCGGCGATCGGGGTCTCGCTTGCCACCAGGGCTTCGAGCGCCTGCTCCATGATCAGCGTGTTGAGATAGAGATTCGGCGTAACGCCGGTCTGGACGCGGAACAGCCGGTAGAAATGCGGCCGCGACAGGCCGGATTCTCGTGCGATGGTATCGAGCTCGATCTCGGCGCCGGGACTTTCCGACATCATCTTGATGCATTTGCGCACGCGAAAATCGGTGACGGAGCCGTTTGCGCGTGGATCGCGCGCGATCTCGGCCTGCTGCCAGCTTTCGTCGTAACAGATATCGATCAGTCTCCGCAGCTCGGAATCGAGGCTGGAGAGCGAGGGTGCGCCGCACACCAGCGCGGCGGTCCGCCTGATGTGCTTGTCGAGTGCCGGCGTGCGCTTGAACTGGGTGCGGCCGAAGCGCAGCCGGTGGGTGCCCGATGCATCGGGTGCGAACCATTCGGCATTGACGTAGAGCACGAAGAAGATCGCGCCGCCGTCCAGATCGGCAGGCAGGAAATTGTGCGGCTCCCAGGGATTGACCGCGACGACGGACGTCTCGGTGAGATCGTAGTGCCCCTCGGAGACGTCGATGCATGCGGGCATGCCGCCGACATGGAAGATCAGATGACCTTCACGATGGGCGTGGATATTGAAAGGGCGGTTCAACTGATAAACCGTCGCCCGACCGAAACGGCCGTGGAAGACGGCGAGCGCACGGCTCATGCCTTCCCCTCCCGAATGTTCTTGTCTTTTCGCTCAGCGTTCAACAATGCCGCCGAGATTGCAAGAGCGGAGAGCGACCGCGTCAGCGAGTCGCTCCCCAGGTTGCGTGTTGGCAGCCGCGATGCGTCAGTACTTCTTACATTCCGGTACGGTGCGGCTTGGCAGCCCGATCTTCGAGAACACGGCCGGATCGTAGCCGAGCGTCTGGTTCACGTTCGGGATCACCTTCACGACCTTGCTGAACAGCGCACCCTTGCCGTCATCGACGACTTCGGTGACGAAGTTGGTTCCAATTGCCTGGCGGTTGGAGTCGAGCTTGATCTTGCCGTTCGGCGCGTCGATCTCGATCTTGGCCAGTGCTTCCTTGAACTTCGCCTGGTTGTTGGAGAGATCGCCGTTGACCTGACGCAGGGCGAGGATCAGGGCCATGGTTGAATCATAGTAGTTGGTTGCGAGCAGCGACGGGCTCGGGAAGCGCTTGTTGGGCGGGAAGGCGTCCTGATAGGCCTTCACGAATTTCTGCCAGCCCGGATCCTCCCAGGTGTCAGCCTGGCCGCTCGCCGCGATGGTGCCGATGAGGGCGTTCTTGGCGTTGCCCTTGGACGACAGGATGGTCTGGTCGATCATGATGGAACCGCCCATCAGATGCGCCTTGCCACCCGCCTGCTGATACTGGTTGAGGAAGTTGACGGCATCCGCGCCGCCGAGGCCGAGATAGATCGCATCGACGTCGTCGGGCAGCGCGGCGATGACCGAGGCGAAATCCTTGGTGCCGAGCGGCACCCATTGCCGGTTGGTGACCTGTCCGCCGGCGCCGCAGAATTCGAGCACGAGGCCGAACACCTGCGTGTAGATGAACGAATAGTCCTCACCGACGGTCGCGATCTTGCGATACTTCTTCTCCTCATAGGCGTATTTGCCGAGGCCGACCTGCCACTGCGCGCCGTCCATGTTGTAGCGGAAGAAGTTCGGGGCGGGATCGACATAGGTGGTTTCCTGCGCGCCCGAGGCTGCATTGATGAAGGTCAGCTCGGGATGGGTCTTGGCGAAGTTCTTCACCGCAATGCCCTCGTCGCCGGAGAGCGGCGAGAGCAGGATCTGCACCTTGTCCTGCTCGATCAGCTTGCGCACCGCGCGCACCGCCGAATCCGGCGTCGCGTCGGTCGAGGCGACGATGAATTCGAGCTCCTTGTCGCCGATCTTCTTGCCGAGCACGTTGAGCGCCGTCTGGTGGCCGCGCATGCCGTCCTCGCCGAGAACGGTGTAGGTGCCTTCGAGCGTCGCGGTCACGCCCACCTTGATCTTTTCCTGGGCGATCGCGGCGCTTGAAAGAAACAGGCTGCTCAGCGCGAGCAGTCCGATGCTGCATTTCGACATTGTGCTCCTCCCTGTGTCGTCGATTGTTGCCGCGCCAAAACCGGCGCGACGCCGCTGGCTCTCGAACGGGCCGCGGCTTTGCAGGGAAGCTAGCCGAACTCGGATGCGGTGCACGCGTGGACGCCTCGTCCGGCTTGACGGGCAGTCTCATTTTTGAATGTTGCGGCGCAAGTGGTTTCGCGGTGCAGCAGGCGAAGGATCACATGTCACACCCAGCCGCCATCGACGATGTAGTGTTGGGCCGTGCAGGCGGACGCTTCGTCGGAGGCGAGAAAGACGGTGAATTTCGCGACCTCGTCGGGGACGAGCTTGCGCTTCAGGCATTGCCTCTGCATCAACTCGATCTCGCCCTGCGGCGTCATCCATTTCTCGAGCTGCCGCTCGGTCATGATCCAGCCCGGCGCGATTGCGTTCACGCGGATGTTGTAGGGGCCGTAGTCGCGCGCCAGGGAACGCGTGAGGCCGATCACGCCTGATTTGCTGGCGGTGTAGGCGGCCATGCCGCCTTGCCCGGCGATCCACGACACGGAGCCGAAATTGACGATTGCGCCGGCATTCGCGGCCTTCATGTCGGGCAAGACGGCTTGCGCGGCGAAGAACTGGTGCTTCAGGTTCACCGCAATGCGGTCGTCCCAATATTCCGGCGTCATCTCCTCGGTCGCGTGCCGTTCATCATGCGCGGCATTGTTGACGAGGATGTTGATTGCGCCGTGCGCCTTGCGCGCCTGTGCGATGCCGGCGCGCAGGGCTGCGATGTCGGTGAGGTCGACGCGCTGGAAATGCGCGCCGAGCCCCTGATCGGACAATTCGCGCGCAAGGCGCTGGCCGTCGTCGGCCTTGATGTCGAAGAACACGACCTTGCTCTTCTGCTGCGCGAAGCGTCGCACGATCGCAGCACCAATGCCCGATGCGCCACCGGTGACGAGAACGACCTTGCCGGCGAGGTCAGAATAAAGGGCAGCCATGGACACCTCTCGACTTGCTTGCGGGCGGTGCGAAGCGCCGTCCGTGTTCTTCGCAAAGCTTAGTCATTTCCGGCGTGAGGGTCATAGATCAGAATTTTAGTTGCGTACCTCAAAAATTGAAGGCAGGATTGCAGCCAAAGAATAGAAGCCGGTCGGGAGGAATGTGATGAGGCTGCTCGGGAAGCTGGGACTCGCCGTTGCCGCATGCCTGCTCGGGGCCAATTGGGCCGCTGCCGACACCACTGTGAAATGGCTCCACATCGAGGCCAATCCGGCCCAGGTGAAGATCTGGGAGGAGGTTGCGCGCAGCTATGAGGCGTCGCATCCCGGCGTGAAGGTCGAGATGCAGTTCCTCGAGAACGAGGCCTACAAGGCCAAGCTGCCGACCATCCTGCAATCCAAGGACCGGCCGAACATCATCTACAGCTGGGCCGGCGGCGTCCTGAAGACGCAGATCGAGGCCGGCGTGCTCGACGACATCACCGATCAGGTGAAGGGCTATAGCGACAGCCTGACGCCGGCGGCACTCGCGGCCTTCACCAGCAATGGCAAGGTTTACGGCCTGCCGACCGCGCTGTCGCAGGTCGGCTTCCTCTGCAACAGGGAGCTGATGGCCAAAGCGAAGGTCGATCCGGCCGCGATCAAGACCTGGGACGATCTGCTCGCCGCAGTGAAGACGCTGAAGGGGGCCGGCGTGACGCCGATCGTGGTCGGCGGCGCCGACAAATGGCCGCTGCATTTTTACTGGACGCATCTTGCCGTGCGCATTGGTGGCAAGGGTGCGTTCGACGCCGCGCTGCGCGGCGAGAACGGCGGCTTCGCCGGCGAGACCTTCCAGAAATCGGGCGAGCTGTTCAAGCAGCTCGTCGATCTCCAGCCGTTCCAGAACGGCTTCCTCGGTTTCAAGAATCCGCAGGCTGTCGGCTATTTCGGTGACGGCAAGGCGGCGATGACGCTTGCGATCAGCACGGTCTATCATCTGCAGCGCGCGCTTGCTGCCGACAAGGTCGGATTGAGCGAAGACAAGATCTGCTGGTTCGACTTCCCGGTCGTGCCGGGCGGCAAGGGTGCGCCGACGGATACGCTCGGCGGCATCACCGGCTGGCTGATCACCAAGGGCTCGCCGAAGGAGGCCGTCGATTTCCTGAAATACTTCGTCTCCAAGGATGTGCAGACGCGTCTTGCCGCCGGCAATTTCATCATCCCGGTGGTGCAGGGGGCGGATGCCGGCCTGAACAATTCCTTCATGAAGCTGATCGCGGCCAATCTGGCGAAGTCGAACTATCACCAGAATTTCTATGACCAGAGCCTTGGTCCATCGGTCGGCCGCGTCGTCAACGACGTCACCGCCGAGATCGCCGGCGGCAGCATGAACCCGCAGGATGCGGCGAAGGCGATCGAAGCGGCGTGGAAGCAGGGTAACTGACGGTGGGACGGCGGATCGCGATGGTGTCGGCGATCGACGTTGCCGGCGAGACGCCCTCGCAGGCCGCGGTCCGAGGCCCGCGGTGGGACGGGCGCTTCACGGTCCTGATCCTGTTCCTGCCGCCGGCACTGCTGTTGTTCACGCTGTTCGTGGTGGTGCCGATCGGCGAAGCCGCCTGGTATTCGGCCTTCAACTGGAACGGCTTCGGCAAGCCGACCAACTGGATCGGCCTGGACAATTACCGTTTCGTGCTGGAGACGCGCGCATTCTGGCTCGCCTTGCGCAACAACGGCCTGATCATCGCAGTTTCGCTCGCGATCCAGCTGCCGCTTGCGCTCGCTTTGGCGCTGACGCTCGCGGAGCGCTTTCGTGGCGCGGTGGCGCTGCGCATGCTGTTCTTCATGCCCTATATCCTGGCCGAGATCGCGACCGGGCTGATCTTCTCGTTCGTCTATGACGGCGATTATGGCCTGGTCGCTTCGATCTGGCGCACCTTCGGCGCCGAGCCGCCGCATCTGCTGGCCTCGACCGACACCGCGATGCTGGCGGTGCTGATCGTCATCGTCTGGAAATATTTCGGCTTTCACATGATGCTGTTCATCGCGGCTCTGCAGAGCCTCGACAAGAGCCTGGTCGAAGCCGCCCGCATCGACGGTGCGACGCGGACGCAGACCCTGCGTCACGTCGTCGTCCCCTTGCTCTATCCGACCATCCGTCTCTCGGTGTTCTTCGCCATCATCGGCTCGCTGCAGCTATTCGACCTGGTGATGCCGTTGACGCGCGGAGGACCTGCGGATTCCTCCAACACGATGGTGAGCTTCCTCTACAACAACGGCATCTCCCGGATGAGGGTCGGCTATGGCAGCGCCATCGGCGTCATTCTGTTCATGATCTGCGTAACCTTTGCCTTCACCTACAAGCAATGGTTCATGCGCGATGAGTAGCACCGGGACCTCTCGCGCTCCGTTCGATCCGGCGGCCGTGTTCAAGGCGCTGTTCCTCGCGGCCGTCGCCGTCTTCGTGCTTGTGCCGCTGCTGGCGACCGTGCTCGGCGGCTTCAAAACGCTCGGGGAGTTGCGCGTCAACCCGTTCGGCCTGCCGCAGCACTGGGAGTGGCAGAATTACGCGGACATCCTGTTCTCCGCGCGCTACTGGCAGCTGCTGCGCAACTCGCTGGTCATCTCGACCCTGGCGGTGACGTTGACCCTGATCGTGGCCTCGATGGCGGCGTTCGCCTTCGCCCATGTCAGGTTCTACGGCTCATCGATGCTGCTGAGCTATTTGACGCTCGGCCTGCTGTTTCCCGCCGCGACCGCGGTGCTGCCGCTCTTCATCAAGGTGCGCGATCTCGGGCTGCTTGATACCTATTTTGGCGTGGCGCTGCCGCAGGTGGCCTTCAGCCTCGCGATGAGCTTGCTGCTGCTGCGGCGGTTCTTCAAGGACATTCCGTATGAACTGCTTGAGGCGGCCCTGGTGGACGGCTGCAGCTACATCAAGTTCTTCCGCTACGTGACGCTGCCGCTGTCGCGGCCGATCCTGGCGACCGTCGGGACCATCACCTTCGTCAACAGCTGGAACGCCTATCTGTTGCCGCTGGTGATGCTCAACACCGATGCGCTCTATCCCTGGCCGCTCGGCATCATGGTGTATCAGGGCGAATACTCGTCCGAATGGCACCTGATCCTGGCTTTCATCACGCTGACCATCCTGCCAACGATCATCCTCTTCCTTCTGGCCCAGAAGCATATCGTCGCCGGTCTTACCGCAGGCGCGGTCAAGGGATGAGCGGACCCTTACGGAGATCACAATGAGAAAAGTGGGTATCGGAATCATCGGCTGCGGTGTCATCAGCACCGCCTATCTGAAGGCGGCGCAACGCTTCCCGGTCATGGAGGTCCGGGCGCTCGCCGACATGCGCAGCGACGTCGCCGAGCGCCAGGGCGCCGCCTTCGGGCTGCCGGCGATGCGGGTGGATCAGCTGCTCAAGCGCGATGATGTGGAGATCGTCGTCAACCTCACGGTGCCGCTGGCTCACACCGATGTCAGCCTAGCGGTGCTGAATGCCGGAAAACACGTCCATTCCGAGAAGCCGCTCGGCATCAACGTTGGCGAGGCGCGCAAGGTCATGGAGCTCGCCGCCCAGAAGAATTTGCGCGTCGGCTGCGCGCCCGACACGTTCCTCGGCGGCGGCCATCAGACCGCACGCAAGCTGATCGACGATGGTGCGATCGGCATGCCTGTCGCCGGCAGTGCGTTCTTCGGCTGCCCCGGCCACGAGCGCTGGCATCCGGCACCCGGCTTCTACTACCTGCGTGGCGGCGGGCCGATGCTCGACATGGGGCCGTACTACATCACCGATCTGGTGCAACTGCTCGGCCCGGTCGCGAGCGTGATGGGTTCGACCGCGCGGCCGCGATCCGAGCGCCTGGTCACCAGCCAGCCGATGAACGGCTCACTGATCCCCGTCGAAGTCTCGACCCATGTCGCGGGCACCCTCGAATTCGAAAGCGGGGCGGTGGTCTCGATCACGATGAGCTTTGACGTGCCGAAGCACCGGCACGCGCCGATCGAGATCTATGGCGACAAGGGCAGCATGTTGGTGCCGGACCCGAACCGCTTCGGCGGCGAGGTGCAGGTCGCCAGGACCGGCGGCGAGTGGGAGACGGTGCCGCTCACGCACGGTCACGTCGAGGGTGAGTTCCGTTCTATCGGCGTTGCCGACATGGCATCTGCGATCCTCGCTAACCGGCCGCATCGCGCCAGCGGCGCGCTGGCGTTCCATGTGCTGGAGGTGATGGAGGCGTTCCAGACCTCCGCCGACGAAGGGCGGCGCGTCAGAATCGAGAGCCGCGCCGAGCGGCCGGCAATGCTGCCCACGGGGTGCGAAACCGGACAGATCGACTGAGGACATGACCATGCGCAAGGCAATGATTGTTTGGGGCGGCTGGCCGGGTCACGATCCTGATCTCTGTGCGTCGATGATCCGCGGCTGGTTGAAGGCCGAGGGCTTCGACGTCCGGATCGAGACCACGACGGCCGCGTTCGCCGATCCGGCGATCCACGATCTGTCGCTGATCATCCCGATCTACACCATGTCGAAGATCGAGAAGCCAGAGGCGCTCAATCTCTGTGCGGCGGTCCGCAGCGGGGTCGGGCTCGCCGGCCACCACGGCGGAATGTGCGATGCGTTCCGCGATTCGGTCGACTATCAGTTCCTGTGCGGCGGGCAATGGGTTGCCCATCCCGGCAACATCATCGACTACAAGGTTGACTTGACGAAGCCCGATGACCCCATCATGAAGGGTCTCAAGAGTTTCGAGCATCGTTCCGAGCAATACTATATGCATGTCGACCCCGCCAACGAGGTGTTGGCAACGACGACCTTCACCGGCGAGCATGCGCCCTGGATCGAGGGCGTGGTCATGCCCGTGGTGTGGAAGAAGCGTTATGGCGAGGGCAGGGTATTCTATTCCTCGCTCGGCCACCGCGCCTACGAGCTCGATGTGCCCGAGATCCGGACGCTGATGATCCGCGGCATGCTGTGGGCGGCGCGCGAATGACAGCCGGCGCGGCCCAGCCGGTCGTTCGTGCCACGCTCGAGGATGTCGCACGGGCGGCGGGCGTTTCGCTCGCGACCGTGGACCGGGTCGTCAACCGGCGCGACGGTGTGCGCGCCAAGACGGTCGCCCGTGTCGAGGCTGCGGTGGCGAAACTCGGCTATCGCGCCGATGTGGCGGCGGCGCGGCTCGCGCGGGGACAGAGTTTTCGCTTTGCTTTCGTGCTGCCGAGCGGCAGCAACAGCTTCATGACCAACTTGACCGAGCAGGTCCAGCGCACCGCGGAGTGGCTGGCGGGTCAGCGCGGCTTCATCGACATCCTTCATGTCGACGTGTTCGATCCGGACGTGCTCGCCGGAGCGCTGGAGACTCTGTCGCCGGCCTATCAGGGCGTCGCCGTCATCGCGCTCGATCATCCCAGGGTGCGCGCCGCGATCGACGAGCTCGCCTCGCGTGGGGTCGCGGTGGTCACCCTGGTCTCGGACGCGCCGAGCGCGCGCCGTCTCCATTACGTCGGCATAGACAATCCGGCCGCGGGCCGGACTGCGGCGACGCTGATGGGACGTTTCCTCGGAGGCCACGAGGGCACGGTCGCGGTGATCGCGGGATCGCTGTCGCTGCGCGACCACACCGAGCGGCAGTATGGCTTCCACCAGATCCTCTCCAGCGAGTATCCGAAGCTGCGCGCGCTTCCGGTGCTCGAGGGCCGGGATGACAGTGACCGCACGCGCGAGCTGACAGCCGCGCTGCTGGCACGCCACGCCGATCTCCGCGGCATCTATTGTTGCGGTGCCGGAAACCGCGGCATCGCCGATGCGCTCGAAGCCTCGGGTCGCGCACGCGAGGTGGTCTGGATCACCCATGAGCTGACCCAGCACACGCGACGCTTCCTGGTCCGCGGCACGCTCGATGCGATCATCAACCAGGATGCCGGCCACGAAGCGCGTTCAGCGGCGCGTGTCCTGCTGGCGCATTGTTCGGGCGAGCCCATCAGCCCGGACCAGGAGCGTATCCGCATCGACATTTTTCTGCGCGACAATCTGCCGTAGGCAACCGCCGGACGCCAAGACCTCCGTGCGGCTTGCTGCATCGCTGGCGCAGCGCCGCATGGGGGCGGCTCAGTCGAGCGTGAAGGCCGAACTGTAGTCGCGCTTGAGTGCGGGGTCCTGCTGTTCTTTTCTCAGGATGCAGTTGCCGACCACCAGCATGTCGAGCTCGTTGCCCATGAAGCAGCGGAAGGCATCCTCCGGCGTGCAGACGATCGGTTCGCCGCGAACGTTGAAGCTGGTGTTGACCAGCACCGGGCAACCCGTGAGCGCCTTGAAACGCGACAGCAGACGATGGAAGCGCGGATTGGTGTCGGCGCTCACCGTCTGGACACGGGCGGAATAGTCGATATGCGTCACGGCGGGGATGGTCGAGCGCACCACGTTGAGCTTGTCGATGCCGAACATGGCCTGCTCGCCCGCGCTCATCATGTGACGCCGGTCGCTCCTGAGGCCGGCAACCAGGAGCATGTACGGACTGTCGCCATCGAGCTCGAACCAGTCCGCAACGTCCTCCCGCGTCACCGCCGGAGCGAAGGGGCGGAAGCTCTCGCGAAACTTCACCTTGAGATTGAGGTTCTTCTGCATGGCGGGCGAGCGGGGATCACCCAGGATCGAACGTGCGCCGAGTGAACGCGGGCCGAATTCCATCCTGCCCTGAAACCAGCCAATCGCGAGCTGGTCGGCCAGGGCCGCCGCCGTCGTCTCGATCATTGCATCTTCGTCGAGGACATCGAAGCGAGCTCCGGCGGCGCCCAGTCGCCGCTCGATCGCCTCTTGCGAGAATTCAGGTCCCAGAAAGGCGCCGGACATGCCGTCGCCAGCCACGGCTTGGCGCGGTTGCTGTCTGAACTGATGGTAGGCCGCGAGTGCGGCCCCAACCGCACCGCCGGCGTCGCCAGCGGCCGGCTGAATCCAGATCGAATCGAATTTGCCGTCCTGCAACACCTTGCCGTTGGCGACGCAATTGAGCGCGACGCCACCCGCAAGACATAGATTGCGCGCCCCTGTCTGAGCCGCAAGGCTGCGGGTCAAGCGAAGGACCGCCTCCTCGAGGACGGCCTGGATGGAGGCTGCGATATCCATGTGGAAAGGCGTGAGCAGTTGGTCCGGGCTGCGAACCGGCTGGCCAAACAACTTCGCGAAGCGGTCATTGGTCATCGTCAGCCCGGTGCAATAATCGAAATACGACATGTCGAGACGAAACGAACCGTCCGTCTTGAGATCGATCAGCGAGTCCAGGATGAGCTGCGCGTATTTTGGTTCGCCATAGGGGGCAAGGCCCATCAGCTTGTATTCGCCGGAATTGACCTTGAATCCGGTGTAGTATGTGAAGGCCGAGTACAGCAGGCCCAGCGAGTGCGGAAAATGGATCTCCTGGAAGATCTCGAGGCGGTTGCCGTCCCCCAATGCCGCTGAGGTCGTTGCCCATTCGCCCACACCGTCCATCGTGAGCACGGCCGCCTTCTCGAACGGGGACGGGAAAAACGCACTCGCCGCGTGGCTCAGATGATGTTCGGTGAACAGGAGCCGGTCGAGGGCAAAATCAGCGTCGAACTCGGCGAGATGTTTCCGCAGCAGGCTCTTCTGAAACAGTTTCTCCTTGAGCCAGAGCGGCAGGGCCATCTGGAAGGATCGGAAACCGCGCGGCGCGAAAGCGACATAGGTTTCGAGCAGCCGTTCAAACTTGAGGAAAGGCTTATCGTAGAAGGCGACGTGATCGATGTCGGAGAGCTTCGCTCCGACGGCCTCCAGACAGTACGCGATGGCATGGTGCGGAAACGATGCGTCGTGCTTCTTGCGGGTGAAGCGTTCCTCTTGCGCCGCCGCAATCACGCGACCGTCTTCGATCAGAGCGGCGGCACTGTCGTGATAGAAGGCCGAGATGCCGAGAACCCGCATGTCTTAAGGCAGCGCGTTGGCGAGTGGCGCGGCCGCAAATCCCTCTGCAAGGATGGTCGGGCTGGCGAACGGGACGATGAGGGCAGAGGGCGGCAACAGCCCGATCCTTCTCCACGGGGTGGGGTATCGCGAGATGGCGCGGATCAAGCCGATCATCAGAACTGATTCCGCATGGTTTCGGGCGCAGGGCCGGGTGGGCGGCGAATCCAATAGCTCTCGCTGCTTTCGTCGCGCTTCAGCCGCAACGCATCCTTGCCGATCCAGCGCATGACGAGCCCGGTCGGCAGGATCGTGCCGAAGAAGATCAGACCCATCAGAACGGGGTTGGCAATCTTGTGCAGCAGCAGCCCGAGCTTCGTCCAGGCGCGGTTGAGTGGATTGAGCGCAGCGGGACGGATAGCGGCAACGATCGCGAACATCGCTGCAAGAGCGAACGTCCATGGCCACAGGCGGCCAGAATGCCAGGCGTTGAAGCAGGTGAGGAGCGCGAGCGCAGCAGCCATCACCCATCCAAAGGTCCGGTCGGAGCCAACAACCACTTGCTCCTCTCGGGTGAAAAGCTCGTGAGTGTTTTGCTCCACTCTCACTCCAAGCCCAGGTCGGAAGCCAGAAAATGATGGTGCGTTGCGGCAGTCATCTCGTTCGGCTCGGCTTCGCTTCAGACGTTTCTGATTGTGCACGATGTGAATGCCATCGCAACGTGCGGCGAGTCAATTCGGCCGAAGGCAAATCCTGTTCACGCCGGCGGCTACCAAGTGCTTTGTCAGACCGTCGGCCAGATGCTGCGCGGCCAGCCAACGTCGGCTGTTTTGGGAGGCTCTAAGTCGTTGATATTACTATGGTGGTCTACTGTGCATGGGGTTGTTTTGCAGAAAATGGAGTGGCCGGGGGGCTGATGGCTCCCCCAATGGATACGTCGAGGCCGCCTGCATCGCCCGATCAACCCGACGACGGTGACGCAGGTACGCCCAGGAGTTCCGTGAAGCGCTCGGCAACCGCAGCCTGATCGAAGTGTCGTGAGCGGAAGTGCTGATAGGCCGCCCGTTTGTGCTCCGCCAGCAGGTCGGGACTTTCGAGATATCCGACGAGGGCGGCTGACAGCTCCCGTTCCATGTCGTCGTCCGACGTCGCTGTCAGGATTCGCCCGGTAACGCCATCTTCCACCGCTTCGCAGCACCCGGGGTGGTTAGAGGCGATCGACGGGAGGCCGGTTGCCGCAGCCTCGATCAGGATGCGGGGGATTCCCTCGCCATAGCGTGTCGGCAGGCAAACGATATCGCATTGCCGGAGCAGGTTCGGCATGTCGCTGACATAGCCGAGGAAACGGATTTCCGTCATGTGTTCGAGATCTCGGTGCGGTATCGCGTCGGGATCGCTATCCTCGGGAACGCCGGCGACAACGAACTCTACGTCGCCCCGATGGGCCAGATCATGGGCCACCTTCAGAAAAGTGCTCAAGCCTTTCGACTTCAGGAGCCGAGACGCAAACAGGACCTTCACCACGCGATGAGGACGTGGGGCCTCCAGCGGGTAGAAGAGGTCGGGGTTCACGCCAGCGCCTTCGATGAGTGATGAATTCCCCTCATTGGCGATGCCCCTGTCCGCCCAAAATTCGCAATCGTATCTCGTCTCGAAAGTGAAATGCACGTAGTCCCGCCGTGACAATATTCGAAATGCCAGAAGCGTAAGCGTCCGTGCGATCGGGTAGCGCCGCTGGCCCGGGACCTTTGGCGACATCATCCGGCCCAAACCGGGCAGCGTGATCAGAACTCGTTTGGGGTACGCACGCAGAAAGTGCGAGACGATCGACACAAGTCCGGAGAAAATGGCAGGCTTGAGCGTGAGGAGATGCGCGGCGTGCGGCTTGAACGCGTGGATCGTCCGTGCCGTCCGGATCATCAGCCTCGTATCGCCGATGGGATCGAACTTGAAGCGCTCGATCGGCACATGGATGTATTTCCAGCCCTGAATGCTGTCCGCGGGAATAGGATAGCCGCCGGCGATCACCGTCACATCGACGCCGATGGACGCAAGATGGCTGACGACCGACAGCCGATGGCGCAGAAAGTAGGCGCTGTCGTTGCAGATGACGAGGACCCGATATCCGGACCCGTGATATTGGCGGCTCTCGACCTTTGAGGGCAGGTTTCCCTGACGCTCAGAATTCCGCCCGGTCATTTGTCCACTCTGGATCATGTTGCCTTTCGGGGCCTTCCTCCCGAAGGGTGGACGGTTCCTCGACAAACCGCTACCCAAATATCGGCGTTCACTGAAAAAATGACGCGTCCGACCTCGTCAAAGGGCTGGAAACGTGTTCTTGATAGCGTCCAGCGCACGGTTGTCATGAGGAAGAAGTTCAATCGGGCGCCGAAAGCGCTGTCTGTCAGCCCTATGGAACCGGTACATCAGTCCCCGAAATCCTGCGCGACGGTCGAACGTGGCTGATGCCGGGCGTCGCATATCGATGGTTTCGAACTGGGGCGCCCTTGTCTCGAAGTTCGGCCGGGCCGTACGGCCTCTCGAGGCCAATCTCCTCGTGGTTCTCGCGGCAGTGGCCTTGCCCTGGTCCACGAGCGCCGTCGCGATATTGTTCGGATTCTGGCTGCTGTCGCTGGTCCGCCTGCTTCCGACCTTCGATTACCGTGCGTTCCTGCGCTTGCTCGCAGATCCGATATGCCTGTGGCCGCTCGCTTTGGTCTTCGTGGCGCTGGTTGGAATGCTGTGGGCGGACATTCCATGGCAGGAACGGCTTCAGGGCTTCAGTCCCGTCGCCAAGCTGCTGGCCCTTCCGCTCCTGCTCTACCATTTTTCGCTCTGGCAGCGGAGCGCCTGGGTCTTCATCGGGTTTCTCGCCTCCTGTACGATCCTGATGGGGCTATCCTGGATGGTGTGGTTCGTGCCGGAGCTGGCGCTGGCATCGGGCAGAAGCCCCGGCGTGCCCGTGAAGAATTATATCGACCAGAGCCAGGAATTCGCGCTGTGCATGGTGGCGCTGACGCCGCTTGCTTTCGCTTTCTATGAGCAACGCAGATATGTCCCGGCGCTGGCCTGCGCGGCCCTGGTGGGCGGCTTCTTTGCCAATATGGCGTTCGTGGTGTCGGCCCGCGCGGCTCTGATCTATGTCCCCGTGCTGCTGGGGGTGTTGGCCTTCACGCATCTTGATCGTCGGGCGACGGCACAGCTGTTCGCCGGGCTTGTCGTGCTGGCCGCCGCGGTGTGGTTCACGTCGCCCTATCTGCAGGGCCGGGTCGCAGCGTTTGCGGTCGAATATCGCGATTACCAGCAAAATATTGCCGCATCGACCGGCAGGAGGCTCGAATATTGGCAAAAGTCGCTCGGCTTCTTTGCGGATGCGCCGCTCATCGGTCACGGAACCGGCTCGACCCGACATTTGTTCGAGCAGGCTGCGGTCGGACAAGCCGGGCTCGCCGCGGAAGTCACCAAAAACCCGCACAATCAGACGCTCAGCGTCGCGGTCCAATGGGGGATCGTTGGAATAGCGGCGCTGTATGCGATGTGGGCGGCGCATCTGCTGCTATTCCGCGGCCAAGGCCTGGCCAACTGGATCGGACTATTGGTCGTCGTCCAAAATCTGGTGAGCTCGCTTTTCAACGCTCATCTGTTCGATTTTGTCGAGGGTTGGATGTATGTGCTGGGTGTGGGAGTTGCGGGGGGCATGAAGCTTCGCGCGCAGCGAGGCAGCGGCGGACTTCAGGGCTCGTCTGCTGACGATCCACGGGCAGCTTGCGCCGACGCGCCCGGCCATTCGCGGCTTTGAAACCGTTCGCAGTTCGTTTAATGAGAACAGGTGCCCTGGTTCGGCAACTTGCAAGGGTGGGATCTGGTCGCGGAAGTTGAATGAGAGTTTCGATCATTACGTTGACCATTGATTCGTCGGACTATGTCGATGAAGCTATTGGCAGCGTCGAGCATGAGGGGTCTTGCGAACTCGAGCATATCGTGGTCCACGACGGTACCGAGGGCTTTACCCGGCGTCTCGCGCAGAAATATCCGCACATCAGATTCGTCAGAGGAAGCGGGGCCGGTGCCACGGCGGCGGTGGCGCTCGGGGTCGAGGCGTCGACCGGCGATTTCATCCTGCTTGTTCATAGTGACGACCGAATTCGTCCGGGCGTGCTTGCCCGGCTGGCCAGCCAGGCCGCCGCTCGGCCTGACGTGAAGATCTGGACCGGTGGCGCGCAGATGTTCTGCACGCTCCCGGACGGCGAGGAACTCGTCGTGCGCCGGATGGTCGGCGAGGACATGACCCGGCTCTCGCTCGAGAACATCTGCGATGATATGCCTCTGCTGTCGGCGCGGTTCTGCCATCGCTCGGTATTCACCCAGATCGGCAATTTCGATCCGTTGTTTTCGGAAAGCAGTGATCGCGAGTTCTTGCTGCGGGCGGTCATTGCCGGGGTGCCGGAAGGATCGCTCGACGTTGTCGTGTCTGAAATGAGAGTGCACGATGAATCGCGCACCATGCACTTTCGCAAGGACTCGACGCCCCCCTACCTGGAAGAGCATGTGCGCATCGCCGACCAATGGCTGGCCCGCAAGGACAGCTCCGACCAGGTCCGGCGCTTCCTGCGAAACTGGCGGGCGCGCGAGATGGTGAGGTTCATCGTCTATCAGTGCCGCGGCCGGCATTGGAGAGACGCAATACGGGCATTTTTTCGCGAGGAATCGGCCGACCCCTTGTGGATTATTCGCGCCTTGAGCATCGTGGAGGCGCGCCGGCTCCGGCACAGGCTCTACAACGCGAAGGCAGTCGACCGCCTCCGCCTGACCGAAACGAAGTGAGGCATGAGCTCCCGAAAGATCGCCCCGGAATTCTCCTTCCGCTTCACCGCTGAAGACATTCGCCATAGCTACGGTTCGGCGGACAACGCGTTCGCGCGCGGCGACTTCCTGAACGTCGCGCAGATTGCGCACGGGAATCCGGAGCTGCGCGGGTGTGCGCTGATCCTCGGCGGCCTGCTCGAGCAGGGCCTTGCGCTGCTCGATGGCCTGACGACCGTCGGCGACCGGGCGCGGCTGTGCAGGGCACTCGCGTTCTGGTCGCTGAAGCGGGATGCGGAAGCGGATGCGGAGTTGGCGAAGGTCGGCAGCGAGGAGTTCATGCCGGCAGCCACCGCCTTCCGGTCCCTGATCAAGCGCGACGATGTGACCATCTTCGTGCCCGGCGCGATCCTGTCCGTATTTCCGGAGCATTACTCCGAGAGCTTCATTGCGCCGGTCTACAAATACGGCTCGATCACGGTCAAGTATGTCGGAAGTCAGCTTGCCAGCAACGCCTATGATTATTCGCCGACGGACTCGTTCAGCGAATTCATCGACAGCCTGCCGGACGGCGAGCGGCCGGATCTGATCTTTTCATTGAGCCCGCAATGGCTGGTGGCAAAGGACTTCCACAAGGTCACCGTTCCCAAGGTGATCTGGTGTCACGACTCCGACGCCTTCCAGTACCGCAACGCGGACAACTATGCGCTCTACGACGTCGCGATCTGCAACTGTTCGCAGGAACATTTTGAGCTCAGCCAGGGGACACCAGGTCTCTATTGTGCGGCCAACATGTTGTTGCACCCGATCGCAACGCCGTTTCCCGAGGCGTCGCCCCATCGCGAAAAGCTCGTCGACATCATCTTCACCGGCTCGGCGCTGGCGCCATTCCATTCCGAGAAGCCGCGATTCCTGTTCAACCTTTCCGGCCTGGCTCCGCGCTACAAGGTCAAGGTGATCGAAGGGCATATGCCGGAGAAGGACTATTTCGAGGTCGTCTCGCACGCCAAATTCCTCCCCATCGTCAATCGCTACGCCGGTTCGCCGTCGCCGCGATGGCGAGATGCGCTGTCCAACGGTGCGTTTCTGTTGTTTCCGGAAGGGTCTTTCTACGACGAGATCGCACCCGGCTGCTATTCGTTCCGCGCGGAGACCATGACGGCGGACATCGCGGCGCATCTCGATCGCTGCGCGGCCGGCCACCCCGACTACGAATTTGCAACCGTCGTACCCGTGGTGAACGAGCGCTTCGCGATCCATCGCGAGCCGCGCGAGGAAAGCTACCAGCGGCTGCTGAAATATGCGCTGTTCATGGGTCTGGTTTGGCCCCACGCGACGCCGGTGCCCAAACGGCAGCGCCAGCGGCGGCTGGTATGGCTGACGCCGGCGGTCGATTGCGGATGCTTCGGTACCGACAACGTCCGCGAGCAGATCGCCAATTTCTGTGACAAGATAGGGCCGGACGATCTGTCCGACGAGGTGGACTACAATAACGCGGCGCATTTGCATGCCCAGGCGGTCTTCACGTTCCACGAAAACAGAAGCGCCGGGAAATGGGCCGCACGGGCCGATCAATATTTCAGGGAAGGGTTGGCGCGCTTTCCAAATTCGCTGCTGCTGCTGTTTAACGAAGCGCATTGGAGCTTTTTCAAGCCCGGCGCGGATTTTCGGGCGGCGGAAAAGAAGTTCTTCGATATCATCGACCGGGACGAGGAACTCGTCTTCGATCCGCGCGGCGCGGACGTTGCGTTTGCCTATACGCTGCACGGCAACGACGAAGTGTTTCCCTGCTACGAATATGCCGACGTTGCGACCAGCGAACTGGTGCTGGAGAATACACCGGAGCTTCGTGATCGAAAGCAGCTGCGTTACAGCACGCGCGATATGATCCTCGCCGCGTGTCATGGCTATGTCGGCTGGGCGAGGCTCAAGCGCAACGACCATGAAGGCGGCGTCTCATGGCTGCGGCGCGGCACGGAGCTCTATCCGCAGGGGCTGCCGACGTTGCGTCTCTATTTCGATGCCCTGCTTCGGCTGGCTGCGAAGGCTTCGAAGCTTCCGCCAATGCTTGCGTCGGATCTGGCCGAGGCCTTCATCGCGGTCGCGAACGTCAATCCGTCGATCCTGCTGACGCATGTCTACACCATCGTTCCGATGCTTGCCGAGAACGGCGAGCGCCAGGCGGCGAGGGAGGTGCTGGCGGGCTGGCACCAGCTCTCCAACATCGTCCATAAGCTCCGGGTCGACGACGAGGCGCATCAACTGGCTTTGTACGGGTTGCTCTGGAACCATCACTCCCTGTTGCCCAGGTCGCTACTGGATCGGATCGATGAGGCGCTCTGGGACAGGGAATCCGTGCAGGATCTGACGCAGCTCGAACGGCGGATGCTCGAAGTTGCGCGGATCAACGAATCCCCCGAAAGAAGGCGAAAATGGTGGTCCCTCCGGTCTGCGAAGGCCCAGGCAGACGACCAGATCGCCCGCCTGCTGGCCGAGAGCGGTTACGGGCAGGAGCGCGTGCTATGGTCCAGCATCGTGCGCGCGATGAAGATCTGGCTGAATGCTCCGGCCGACGTGCGATGGATCTACCTCAAGAAGGCCGTGCGCCTCGGGTTGCGCGGCGACGTCAAGCAGGCGCTGGTCCGTACCCAGAGATGGTCGGCAGTCAGCAAATGGTCCAAGGGCGAAGGCTTGAACGCGCTTCCGCGGCCCCGCGGGAGCAGGATCTCCTCGTTGCGGATGTGGCTGATGCGGCTGGGCAGGGGACCTGTGCGGCGTGAGTGATCGGCTCGCGCCGATTTTCAGGTGATTTCGGAAGGTACGGGGATTGCTCTGGGGGCGGTCGTCGCTCAGGATCAAGGCTGTGACGATGTGAGGAGTGGCTAGATGGGGCGTGGCGTTCGACTCCTGATGAAGGTTCCGGCCGTACGGCGCGTGATGGTGAGGCTGTGGAATGTCGAAGAGGCGGTTGCGAAGCTGCAGACTGCACTCAATGCGCACGAGTCGAAGCTCGATGCGCACCAGGCGGAGGTCAGTGCACTCGAAGCTCGTCAAGGGCAATTCATCGCCGAGCAGCCCAATCAGCAGGAGGAGCGGCTCGCGCAGCTGAGTGACGCAGTTCAGATCCAACGACAACAGATCGAATGGTTGCTCCAGAACCAGCAGGCGGAAATCAACGAGCTGATGGCGCAGCAGGCTCAGCCGGCCGTGCGTGAGGCGGCTCTATCCATACAAGCTCAGATCGACGGGCTGATCGCGCAGATCAACCGGTTGATCGCCGATAGCGAAAGGCACAGCGCCGGGTTGGCCGAGGTCTCGCAGCATTTGCCTCCCGCGCACCGCATGAACCTGGAGGCAACTCTCCACGGACAGCAGCTTCAGCTCGGAGCGTTGAATTCCACGATCACAGCGCAGCAGATGCAGCTTGCGGCGCTCAACGACATCGTCCGCCAGATGACGGCGGTGCGGGCGAGCCCGCCGTCTGCCGTTGTCAATGCCGCGGAGCCAAGTCGGAGCGAACAGCCGCCGCGCCCCGCTGTCAAACCCTACACGTTCGAGCAATTGTTGAATCGGGAGGTGGAGAGCCTCGGATTGGATCTGGCCTTCAACATTCATATTCCGAAGGCTGCAGGCAATACCGTCAACGCCCTGTTCCGGCAATTGGGCTTTATTCCCGTGCCGCTCGATATGAATACCAACGAGTTCTTTTCCACCGTGCGGGAGGATCGCTGGTTCGAAGGATATGCCGCGCCGCCGCCGCGCGACGCTTACTTGATGACGGGGCATATGCGCCTCGATCAACCGATGTTCCGCCGGCTTTGGATGCCGCATATGATCGTATCGGTGTTGCGCGATCCCGTCGAACGCATGCTGTCCAACTACAATTTCACGCTGCGCAGGCCCGCCAATCCCTGGCACGACGAGGTGGTCAACAAGGGCATGTCGTTCGTGGAGTATTCGTCCAGAATGCTCGACGCGATCGGACCGCAATACAGCTTCTTCGATGAAACGGGCAAAGGCGTATTCGCTCGTACCGGCAATGCGCCTGTGGAGGAATGCCTGGCCAATCTGCTGACGAAGGTCAGCTTCTATGGATTGAGCGAACGCTTCGACGAGTTTGCTGCGCTGACCGGCTACCTGCTCGGCCGTGCAAAGATATTGGCGGTCGCTCCGGCCAACGTCACGAGTGAGATCGAGGATTTGACCGGGCTTCCGCTGAAGACGGCGCTGACGGAGGAGGAACGGGACGGTTTGGGAACCCTGATGAAGGACGATATCTGGTTCTATCAGGAGGCGGTCAAGGAATACGACAGGCGCGTGGCCGACCCGCGATTGCAGGCCGTGTTCTCCGACGTGTTGCCCCTGATCAAATCGAGCCGCGAGGCAATGGGAAAGATTTTGGTGCTGCGGGATCCGGCAGATTCCAGCCGTCGCGCATTTCAACGGGTAAGATGATCATTCGAACCTTGACGGCGTTGAATGTGGATACGCGGGCGTGCCCAAGCCAAGACTAACCATCGTTATTCCGATCAGGAATCGGCAGGTGCTTGGAGAACGGGCGCTGAGGAGCGCCGCGGCCGAGGCGGTTCCGCAAAGCGAGATCATCATTGTCGATGATGCCTCGGAGCCACCCTTCCAGATTCCGGCGGACCTTCGCACGAATGAATCGATAAAGCTGGTTCGCCATCCCGATAATCGAGGAGCGAGCTCGGCGAGAAATACCGGCGTTGCCTCGGCCGGCGCGGACTGGATCGCGTTTCTCGACTCGGACGATTATTGGCTCCCGGCGACCCTGGCGCCGCGGCTGGAGATCGCCGAGGCTGGTTTCGCCATCGATCGGAATCCGCTGGTGGTCCATGCCGCCGGCTTCATCCTGGAAAGCTCGATCACGAAGCGGCTGGAAACGCGCATCCCCCGCGAAAGTGCAGATCCCCTGGACTTCGCGAGCGGTTGTTGGTTCGCCCCTGGATCGACGCTCCTGGTGCGCAGGGAGGCGTTCGATTCGGTCGGTCCCTATGATGTCGGATTGCGCCGCCTCGAGGATCTGGACTGGTTTCTGCGACTGGCACTTGGAGGCGGGGCTTTGAAGGTCTGGGAGAAGCCGGCCGCGGTGATCGGCTTCGAGTCCCATTTTGCCGAGGTTCTTCTGACGCGGGCGGTCGCGCATTTGAGCCGGAAGTATCTGACGGAGCAGGGCCGGGATCATCTCTCCGGAAAGCTGGCACGTCGCTTCAGGGCGTATATGGACATTGAACGTGCGGCATGCTGCTCGAACCAAAAGCGATGGTTCGGCGTGTTGTTCTATCTCGGGCGGTCATTTTTCGAGGTCCCTCGAACGACGCTGCATCTTGAGGCGTTTTGGCGATTTGAAGCGCCACCGATTGACATGGAGCCGGCCGGTGGTGTCGGCGTGCGCGTCGAGCGCGACTCTCCTGCCAGCAGTTAGCGTGGTCTTCTGGCCGAGCGCGCGATCTGTCGGCCTTCGCTTGGCGCGCTGGACTTATCCGGCTATGTGTAGAATTTGGTCCACGCGTGCTGGGCGATGAATGGGGGGAAGTGGGCCTTCCTGCGCTCGTAGAGCGCGACAGCTTCCTCATAGAACGCGACGTCTTCGGCCAAAATAGCTCTCAGTTCCGAGACGTCTTCACTGTTCACCTTGGCTGCGTCGAGCGACGTTCTGTTCAAGGATTTGTAGACCCAGGTTTGAAAGCCGAGCAGTGACGAAAGTGCCGTGGTAAATTCGTCGAACGTCGACGAAAGGCCGAAGAGCGACACCTCATGCTCCAGTCGCCGGACGGCATCGCTGACGGAACCATTCGGCGCGAAGACGCCGAACTGGGTCCCGATCGCTCCCGCGAACTTGTGGTGATAATCGAGGACGGACATGCCCTCTTCATTGATGGTTCTCTGGAATACGCCCGGTTGCGTCGAGTTGAAGCGATAGTGTGAAATCACGCGCTCGACCGGATCGCGCAGGACCGCGACGGTCACGAAGCGGCCGGGAATCAGGCCGAATATTTCATTGTCCAGATCGATATGACCGGTGAAGAAGGTTGGCCGGACGCGATCATCCTCTGATCGAGGTGGACCGGCGAGGGTAATGAGTTCTTCCCTGGTGTAGCGAGGAATGAAATCGGCGCCGCGCGAAGAAACGCGCATCTTGTAATTCTTCATCAGAAGCCCGTTCAGCGTCGAGCCGGCAGATTTCTGGACATGGACGTGAACAAGCGGCGGAGCCAACGGCTCGCGCCGATTCAGCAGATCGTCGAAACTGTAGACGCTCATGCAGGCTGCCCGGGTCTGGTCATTCGCGGTTGGCTACCAGCACGTTGCGCTGGCCTGTTGGTTGGACTTACTCGGTTTGCTTGCCTCACGTGCTATATTCGAAGCCAGCTCGGATTGCGCAGCCCATTTTGCGATACTCTTCGTTCCCTCGGCCAAATGGGCATCGACGTTCGCCGACGTCAAGCGGACCCCAAAATCGTCATGACCTGCATGGTTGGAATCGCCGTAATCAAGCACCCGATCGAGGATGAGGTCGCCTGTCTCCTTTCGATAGTGCGACCTTTCCCAAAACCAGCGCATCGGCGAACGGTCGCCGAGAGCAGGTATTGGCTCGGTGGTGATGGAGCTGGGCGCACTGAAGTCCCAAAGCGGAAAGGGGGCGCGTCCGGCTCTTGATGCCTCTTCTTCGTTGATCCGTATCAGCTCCTTGATCCAGGACCTGTAGTGCTCTCCGAGCCCCAGGGCCTCGATCGTGGCGCGTACCACGGCATGGAGTGGTGTCACGAACAGACGCAGATCGGTCCCCTCGGCGTAGGCCTTTCGAACCATGAAACGATAGGGATCGAACGTCGTCATGCCCGTTTCGGTATCGGTGAAGCAATATTGCATTTTTGGTGGGACCAGCATGGGATTCCATGCCTTCAGGAGCCTGTGAATGACCGCGGTCGCGCCGCCGACGCGATCCAGGACGGCTTCCTGACGGTGCCAGACCCGCATGCCCAGCGAATCGAAAACGGCCGGCTCGGACTGCCCCCGGAGCGTCGCGACGGCGTCGCGAAGAGTTGTCGTCGAGAACAGCAGACTGAGGCGTTCCCTGGCGAGATAGTCCGCATGGCTCAACGAGGGGTATCGCAGCATCAGGCTGTCGAGCACGTTTGTGGGAGGGGTGGCTCCTCGGAGGCCCTGCTTGCGGCCTACTGCGGCGTAGTGCAGGTAGCCGTCGCGATATTCGCCGCGCGCTATTCGAATTCGCACGAAGGGATTGGCGGCGAGATATCGCGCCTCGTCCCAATCCGCGGGCCTGAACCCGCCCAGTCGTCCTTCCGTCTGTCCGGCTGCCAGCCAATGATGGTAGCCGTTTACGAAAGTGCCGTCCTTGACAGCGGCGGCGACGTCGGGATTGACTTGGAGATAGCCGACCTCATCCCATTCTGCGGGCACCGTGGCCCCCTTGCGGCCTTCGGCCCGGCCGGCGAGCTCGTAGTGTTCGCGGCCGGACTTGAATTCCTTGCGCAGGATGGCCGCTTGCACATCGGCATTGACGGCAAGATAGAGTGCTTCATTCCAGTCGCCTGGAGTAACCGGCGTCACTGGAGTTTTGGGGCGGTCATGAATCGCCCCGTCGAGATGTTGGGCAAATTCCCGGACGGCGCCGTCATCAAAGCGCGGCTCCTGCAGCGTGGAAGCTAGTGGAAAGTTGATGTTGAAGGCGAAGAAATCGAGGCCGACGACGGCCTGCTTCAACGGGGCGCCGTACTTCTGTGCATGCAGGAATGCGAGCATCACGGCGTAGGAATTGGAGGCGGGAAGAGCGAAGTTGAAGACCGTTCCCGGTGTCCAGCCCTTGTGCCTGGGATCGAGAGCAACCTCGACGCGCGAACTTCCCAATGATACGGCAACGGGGTGCAGGCGGGCGACTTGGTACGGCTTGGCGATGATCACTTTCGATTCGTAGGCGGGGCGCACCACATTGATGCCAGGCCAACTCGGCGATCCCCAAACGAAATAGGGGTCCACCGCGATCGTGAAGCTGGCAAAGGCCGCCGGTGGAATCAGCAGGAACACCAGTACGGCAAATGCGAATCGGCGATAGCCGGTCTGCGGTCTCGTGGCGTCGGTCCTGAACGGGACGTCGCCCGGCTGCCAAATGAGCGTCAAGCTGACGTCCCGATCAGTTGCATGCTCCGACTATAACAATTCTGCAAGGGGACGAATAGTCGGCGCAGGTCGGATTCGGGCGGCAAACCCATGGCGAGACGACCGGAAATTCACTACTAAAGCATGCTGGTCTGTTCTGCGATCGTGTGGCGAGGTTTTGATATGTCCCTGACATGCCCTGCACGAACTGTGTCTCCTGACTATGCCGATCCTGCCAAGGCCGGATGTCGGTGATGGCAGGTTTGTCCGCCGACCTGCGCCGCCTGGAAGCGGAAGCGATCTTCATCTTCCGGGAAGTCGTCGCCGAGTTCCGCAAGCCGGTCATGCTCTATTCGATCGGCAAGGACTCCTCGGTCATGCTGCATCTGGCGCGCAAGGCGTTCTACCCGGCGAAGCTGCCATTCCCTCTGCTGCATGTCGACACCACCTGGAAATTCCGCGACATGATCCGGTTTCGCGATGAAACCGCGGAACGTCTTGGGCTCGAGCTGATCGTCCACGTCAATCGCGCAGGCGTCGAGCAGGGCGTCAACCCGATTCAGCACGGCTCAGCTGCCTATACGGGCGTGATGAAGACGGACGCATTGAAGCAGGCGCTGACTGCGCATGGGTTCGATGCTGCGTTCGGTGGGGCACGCCGTGACGAGGAATTGAGCCGGTCGAAGGAGCGCGTATTCTCGTTTCGCTCGAAAAACCATGTCTGGGAACCGAGAAACCAGCGTCCGGAATTGTGGAATATCTTCAATTGCCGCGTTGCACCAGGCGAATCCATTCGCGTCTTTCCGCTCTCAAATTGGACCGAACTCGATGTCTGGCGCTACATCGAGCATGAGGATATTCCGGTCGTCCCGCTGTACTTCGCTGCACGACGGCCGGTGGTGAGGCGCGATGGAAATCTCATCATGGTCGACGATGCGCGGCTTCCGATCGGGGCCGACGAGGTGGTGCAAGATCTTGCCGTCCGTTTTCGTACGCTGGGCTGCTATCCGCTGACCGGCGCGATGGAATCCAGTGCGGCAACGGTCAGCGATATCGTGCGTGAGCTGGAGACGGCTTCGATGTCGGAGCGCCAGGGCCGGCTGATCGATTTCGACCAGGCTGGATCGATGGAAAGAAAGAAGCGTGAAGGCTATTTCTGATCCGAGTTCCAAGCCGCCGTCAGACGTGGGTGCGGACCCGATCCAGCGCGATTTGCTGCGCCTCATCACCTGCGGGTCGGTCGACGACGGCAAGTCGACATTGATCGGGCGGCTCCTGCTCGATTGCGGCGCTGTGTTCGAGGATCGCCGACAGGCGCTGGAGCGGGATTCGAAGATCTCGGGGACGACCGGAGACACACCTGATGCTGCGCTGCTGCTCGACGGGCTGCAGGCAGAGCGTGAGCAGGGCATCACGATCGATGTCGGCTATCATCACTTCGCAACGCCGCACCGGCGCTTCATCGTCGCAGATACGCCGGGGCATGTGCACTACACCCGCAACATGGTGACGGGGGCATCGAACGCGGATCTGGCAGTTCTGCTCGTGGATGCCGGCAAGGAGATGCTGGAACAGACCCGGCGCCACAGCTTCATCTGCGCATTGCTCGGCGTCCGGGATATCATCCTCGCCGTCAACAAGATGGACCTCGTCAATTTCGAGGAGAGCGTTTTCAATTGCATCCGGGATGCCTTTGCGCGGTTCTCCGCTTCCCTTCATTTTAGGAGCATCGTCGCGATACCGACCTCCGCTGTACTGGGCGACAATGTCACACGGCGCAGCGACCGCATGGCCTGGTATGACGGGCCGACGCTACTGGAGCAGCTCGAGGCCGTCGAGATCAATCCTGGTGCGCCGCAGAGGCCGTTCCGGATGCCGGTGCAATTGGTCAATCGGCCGGATGCATCCTTTCGCGGTTATGCCGGGACGGTGGCATCGGGCGAGCTGCGCCCCGGCGACGAAGTGCTGATCGCGCGGACCAACGTTCGGACGCGAATTGAGCAGATCGTGTCGATGGACGGTGATCTGGCGCTGGCCGGTGCAGGCGATGCCATCACGGTGCTGCTCGCAGACGATATGGACGTCTCGCGCGGGGATCTCCTCGCCAGCCCGGACAAGCCGCCGCAGGTCGCCGACGCGTTCGCCTGCGACCTCGTCTGGATGTCGGAGGCGCCCCTGTTGCCGGGGCGCAGCTATTTGCTGAAGTGCGGCAGCCGGATCGTCGGGGCCACGGTTACAACTCTGAAATACCGCGTCGATGTGACGAACTTCTCGCATTTGGCGGCGAGGCAGCTCGAGCTCAACGAAATCGCCTACGTCAATATTGCGACAGTCGAGCCGATTGCGGTCGATCCGTACCAGGAGAACCGCACGACCGGCGGCTTCATCCTGATCGACCGGTTGACCAACGAGACGGTCGGGGCCGGCATGATCCGCTTTGGCCTCAATCGCGCCGCCAACATTCACCACGCCGATTTCGACGTCAACAAGGCTGCGCGTGCGCAGTTGAACGGTCAACGTCCCGTCATTCTCTGGTTCACGGGATTGTCGGGCGCGGGAAAATCAACCATCGCGAACTTGCTCGAACGGAAGCTCTATGCGTTGGGCAAGCGAACCTACCTGCTCGATGGCGACAATGTTCGTCAGGGACTGAACCGCGACCTCGGCTTCACCGAAGTCGACCGCGTGGAAAACGTCCGCCGCGTCGCCGAGACGGCCAAGCTTTTCGTCGACGCCGGCTTGATCACGCTGGTTGCTTTGATCTCGCCGTTCCGCGCCGAACGACGGATGGCGCGTGCGATCGTGGCGGAAGGCGAATTCGTCGAAATATTCGTGAGTACGCCGGTCGAAACCTGCGAGCAGCGCGATCCCAAGGGACTCTATCGAAAGGCAAGGCGCGGCGAATTTCGCAATTTCACCGGCATCGATTCGCCCTATGAACGGCCCGAGAATCCGGAATTGACTCTCGACACGGCGACCGAGAGCGCCGAGCAGCTCGCCGACCGGATCGTGCAATTTCTGCGGCAGCGTCGCCTGTTGGATTGATCGGGCCTCCGGTCCCATGGACCTGGTCCGGCACTAGAACTCGAAATAGATGAATTGGCCCGAACTCTGCGAGCCGATCGAATAGGCCAGGACACACGCCACGGCCAGCACGGTGTAGGCCACGAGGGCGGGGGCTTTCCGGGCGGCAATGCGGATACGGCGCGCGTCATCCCATGGGTGAAGCAGAAAGAAGCTGACGACCAGCGTGAGCTCGAACGCGTGCGCCGTGAGGAACGTCGATGCGCTGGCGAACGACCAGGAGAAAAGACACCCCGAGAGTATGGTGAGGGCCGAGCCAAAATCCTGGGCCCGGAAGAAGATCCAGAGCAGGGCCACGATGTGAAAGGTCAGCAGGGTGAGGACCCATCGAGGCGGGTTCAAGCCGCGTAACGGTGGCGGGGCCGAAAGGCGGCTCGCTGCGACGCCGACCCCATGCAGAAGGCCCCAAACGAGGAACGTCCAGTTGGCGCCGTGCCACAGGCCGCCCAAAGCCATTGTGAGCATGACATTGCGCAAGGTCCTGGCGTCGCCGTCCCGGCTTCCGCCGAGGGGAATATAGACGTAGTCGCGCAACCAATGGGACAGCGTGATGTGCCAGCGCCGCCAGAAATCGCCGATTGAGGTCGCCACATAGGGCCGGCGAAAGTTGCCCGGCAAGCGTACGCCGAGCAGGCAAGCGAGGCCGATGGCCATATCGGTATATCCGCTGAAATCGCAGTAGATCTGCACCGAATAGCCATAGAGCGCGAACAGATATTCGGCCGTGCCGAGCCCGGCCGGCCGGGCGTAGATTTCGGTGACGACCGATCCGATCGGGTCGGCGAACACCAGCTTCTTGATGAGGCCGACCGTGAACAGCGCGAGGCCCGGCAATATATTCCGCCGCAGGATCGGCATTTGCCGATGCAGTTGCGGGATCAGTTCGTGCGGACGCAGAATCGGCCCGGCAATCAAATGAGGAAAGAACAGCACATATCCGAGCAACCAGCGAAGCGATGCGCGGTGGGGATACTTGCCCGTTGAAACATCGACCAGGTAGGCGATCAGCGTGAAGGTGACGAACGAGATGCCGAGGGGCAGGCCGAGGCTCAATAGTCTGTCATCGTTCGCGACGCCGGCCAGCCGGCTCACGGC
Source organism: uncultured Bradyrhizobium sp. (assembly GCF_936943645.1). Taxonomy (GTDB): domain Bacteria; phylum Pseudomonadota; class Alphaproteobacteria; order Rhizobiales; family Xanthobacteraceae; genus Bradyrhizobium. The sequence goes on from NZ_CAKZJO010000085.1 coordinate 31,495, forward strand.
ACCGATCACGCCATTCCAGATGAAGTTGGTGTATTTGAAGAACAGCAGCGGCGTGAGCAGCACCAGGACGCTGATGCCGAGCCGCCATCGGCGGTACTCCGGCGCGGCCGATGCCGTCCATCCAGTTGCGATGAACGTTGCGAGGGTGAGAACGAACGGCAGCCCCGCATAGATCCAATTCCAGTACCCATAGAACACGGCACTGCCCGCGATCATCGTGTAGATGCGCAGATGCCCGGGGGTGAGCCAGTGCAGGAGCAGATAGCAGGCGAAGAAAAGGATGAAGACCGGCGAGCTGAACAGCACCTGTCATTGTTCCCTGGAGGGCGTGGCTTCCGAAGCCAGGACCGGATAAATGGCGTCTGCCATGAGCGCGTGCCCCCGAGCATTCGGGTGAGGGTCGCCGGGCATCGCCCAGATGTCGCTGGAGGCTATTCCCTGCAGCGCGGGAAGCAGGTCCACATAGGCGAAGCCATTGTCGCGGGCCGTCTTGCCGAAAATGTCATGAACGAACTGAAGCGGATAGCGGTCCAGATTATGGATGTCCGGAACCATCGCGAGCGTGACGCGAATACGGTGCTCGCGCGCGTAGGCGGCGAGTTTGGCGAATTCCGCATTCATTCTGGTCACCGCAGGTGAACCCGGCGCATAGATCCGCTGATAATGCGCGACGAGACTGTTCTCGCCGCTCTCGCCAAATACGCGATTGACGACAGTCCAGACGGTCAAAGCGAGCTGGCTGTTGCGCAGCAGAAAATTTCCACCGCCTTGCTCGAGCGGCTCGCCATCCCTGACGAAGGCCAGGACCAGCAGGTCGGTCGGCTTGAGCGGCGTCAGCCGGTGGAGAAACCGTTCGACGTAGCGCTCGGCATTGTAGTTGCCGATGCCGGCGTTGAGGATCTCGACATCTTGTCCGGCGACCGCGAATTTTGCCTGCAGCAGGCTGGATACGACGCTTTCTTCCGGTACGCCCCAGCCCAAGGCGATCGAGCTGCCGAGCATCAGGACGCGTCGACGGCCCGGGGCAGGGGCCTCGCTCACGGCGCCGCCACGAAGGCCCCAGGCATTGGTGCGTATTTCGACCGATTGCAGCGTCGCCTTTGCGTTGGGCTGGTGCTCGTGGCCGAGGACGGCAAGCTCGCTGGCAAATTTGAGCTCGCGACTATAACGCCACATCTCGACATCATAGTTGCGCATCGAGGCGTTCTTCAGCCGGAGCACGCCTTCGGCCGCGGCGGTGCATATCAGAAGTGTCAGGATGACGGTCAACGCGCCGGATACGAAGATCCTGACGCGGCTCTGGCCCGACGTCGGCTCGATCGTCATAACGACTATCCCGGTTGTCACAGCAATGATGCAACCTGTATCGTCTCGCGGGGGCGACGTCCACCGCCTGCCGGCAGCCGGGGATTGACATGCGCAACAGCTGCAAGCCTTATTCCATCCCTATCGGTTTTTCTGGCGGAAGGTGGTTTTGGCAGTGCGGTATTTGGCCACGCTGGGAAGCTTTTTGCGAACGACGTCGTTGATCGTCGGGAATACCCTTCTGCTATCTGTCGTATGTCTGGTGATCGGTGAATGGTGGGCGCGTTCAGTCGTGCCCCCGGTTCCCGAGGCAACGAAGATCACGGTCCAAAATCAATACGGCGCCTACCATCCGTGGGCCGGATTTCGCAACACTCCCGGATTCCGCTACGAGCTGGGCAATTGGGTGCCGGTCGTCATCAACAGCTGGGGCTGGCGCGGTCCGGAGCCGAAGATCGAACGTAGCAAATCGGTCAGACGCGCGATTCTGCTGGGCGACAGCGTGGGGTTTTCCTGCTGGGGATGTCGCGAGGAGGCTTCTCTTGGAGGCGAGCTCAAGCGGGCGCTCGAGCTTCGGACGGACGAGGAGTGGGAGGTCATCAACACGTCGGTGGGTGCCGGCTTCTCGAGCGTGTCTCTCGGCACTCTGGCGCACGACGCCATGCAATTCCGGCCCGACGTCGTGACCTCGCTGAACGGCATCAACGATATGCTCGTACTGGACGATCGAACCGTCTTGCGGTTAGGCGAGGGTCTTTTCAAGCATTCGCTCTATTACAGGACGCAGGTCGATATGGCCAAGGCCTTCGATCCGCGAACCGGAAAGATCCAGCAGCAAGGTGTCCTGCAGCAGCTCGCAACCAGGTCTGCGCTGGTTCGGCTGGCCTCGCCACTACTAGGCCCGCCTCAGGCTGTACATCCATTCCAGGGTGAGACTGGCCGGCCCACGAGCGAGGGATATTCTACTGCGAATCCCGAACGTCTCGACCACTACGTCAGCAACCAGCTGGCAATGTCCTATCTGGCGGAGGGAGGGGGCGCCAGGTTCGTGGGGTTCCTCCAGCCTTATTTCTCGCTCAAGCACAAAGTCGTGGGTGAGGTGGACAAGGAGGTCATCAAGAAGACGGAGCCGGCGTTGCTGAAATGGATGGACGATGTCTATCCGGTCGTGCGCTCGAAACTGCAGGCCGCGGCCGAGCACAACCCGTCATACCACTACGTCGATTTGAGCTTGATGTTTACCCGCGAGCAGGTTTTCGAGGATCTCGCGCACATGAAGTATGAGTCCCTCGAGCTGAGCACCGGTGGCGAGATGATGGCCGGCCGGATGGCGGACGAGATCGTGCGCGTTCTCTATACCGGAAAGGTGCTGCCGGACTGGCGACAAAGCCATATCCCGGGAACGCCGCACGATTGGAAGGAGGCGGCCTATTTGTCGGCCAATCCGGACGTGGCGGCCTTGATCTCGGAGGGCAAGTTCAAGAACGGGTTCGAGCATTATCGGGCCGCGGGCTTTCTCCAGTTCCGGCACAGCGGGTTTCCCAGCTGGAACGAGAAAGCGTATCTTGAAGACAATCCGGATGTCGTCGCCTTGATCCGCTCGGGGGCCTTCGCCAGCGGATATGAGCACTACATCAAGCAGGGGCGGGCGGAAGGGCGCCGCAAGGGATTGCCCATGCGATGGATCGAGGAAACCTATCTGGCGGCGAACCCCGACGTCGCCGCGGCTGTGAAGGCCGGCAAGTATCGCAGCGGCGAGGAGCACTATATGAAGGTCGGTGCGCTCGAGAACCGGCGAGGCGGTTTCTCCGGCTGGGACGAGGAAGGCTACAACATCCCCTATGGCGACGTGCGAAACGCAATCGTGAGCAAGATGTTCCGGTCCGGAATCGAGCATTACCTGGCGGCCGGCGCGGCCGAGAAGCGGAATATTTCGCTGGGGCTTCCATCCTTCCACTAGCGCCTGGGCCTGCATGCCCTCCGGACTATCGGAGGTGGCAAATGGCGGCCGCTGAAATCTGTTCCGGATCGACCTGAGACATGCAATAGTTTCACAGTTGATCACCGCGAAGGCTGTCGGCGTCCTGCCCGGACTCGATGCATCATCGCTTCTGGGGTTGGACATGCTCTCGTTTCTGAGCGAATTCTGGATGTTCCTGCGGGTACGGAAGAAGTTCTGGCTATTGCCGATCTTCATCATGATGCTGCTATTCGGCTCGCTGCTGGTCTTGTCGAAGGGCTCTGCGGTCGCGCCCTTCATTTATGCGCTTTTCTAGATGGACAGTATCAGGCCCATGACGAGCCGTTCGCTTGAGATGAAAGACTTCGCGCGGCTTCTGGGACATCCCGAGGATCAGCTGCCGCCAGGCTGCCTCGCCGAGATCGCGCGATGCGACTGGCGATATGACTGGATCGAGGGCGAGCAACTCGACGAGGTCGTGACCGGCTTGCTCGAGCGCATCCGCCGCAAGGAGTTCTCGATCGTCGTCCCCGGCGACAAGTCGCGCTGGGTCAAGGGATGGGGCGAAAACCTTGCGGACTTCGTCACCAGCAAGGGCGATGTCGACGCGCTGGCGCCGAAATACGTTCGGCCGAACATGCCGGTCCGGTTGTACCGGCGGTATGCCCAGCCGGTCGAACCGAACTTCGAGCAGAACTGGCGCAAGGTGTACCAGGAATGGCTGTTCCGTACCTACATGGCGGACAGCGAGCAGATCTTTGAATTTGGATGCGGCTCCGGCGGCCACGTCAGCGTGCTCGCGCAGATGTTTCCGGACAAGAAGATCACGGGGCTCGACTGGGCTGAGCCGTCCTGCGAGATCATCAATAATATGAGGAAACTGCGCGGCTGGAACACCGAGGGGCGATTGTTCGACTTCTACAAGCCCGACTACGATATTGACATTCCGCGTAACAGCGTCGTCTACACGTTTGCCGCGCTCGAACAGGTGTCGGATTCGTTCGGCGCCTTTGTCGACTTCCTGCTCGCGAAGCGCCCCAGACTGTGTGTCTTCGTCGAGCCGATCTACGAGTGGTATGACCCCGCCAATTTCATAGATCATCTGGCCATGCGCGGTCACGCGATCCGCAACTTCCTGCATGGAATGCCGCGCGCGCTCCATGCCTTGCAAGAGGAAGGGCGCATCGAAATCCTCAAGGAACACCGCGTGGAATTCGGCAGCCTGTTGCACGAAGGCTACTCGCAGACGATCTGGCGACCGGTCTGAGCGGTCGTTGCGCCGGGCTAGCTTGCGGCCTGCGCGGCGTACCAGCGAACGAGGTCGCTCAATCCGGCCTCGATCGGGATTTGCGGCTCAAATCCGAGGACGCGCCGGGCCTTCGATGTGTCGACCGTTCGAACCGGGATCGTCGTCGGCCTTGATGCGTCGAAGTGCGGGCGTACGTCGTGTCCTGCCGCTTTCAGGATGGTCTCGACCACCTGACGAATCGAAACAGCAGATCCATAGCCGATGTTGACGGGATCGCAGACGGCATGCTTTTCGATCGCGAGCAGGCAGCCGCGCGCGAAATCCTCGACGTGGAGGAAATCGCGCATTTCATTGCCGCTTCCCCACACCTCGAAAGGGTCAGCCTTTTCGACGGCCCGGCGCACCAGCGCGGGAATGACATGGCTGCGGCTCGGGTCGAAATCATCATGAGGGCCGTAGACCGCCGTCGGCCGCACCAGCGCGACCTTGACGGTCGATCGGCTGGCGACGAATTCGGCAAGATGTTCGAAATAGCGACGCATCCGGCCATAGCCGAGATAGGACGGGTGCGGCGGCTCCTCGTGCAGCTCGTCTTCCCGGATTGGGTGATCGGTTGCGGGATAGACCGTGCTGCTGCTGAAGATCAGGATGCGCTCGACCTTGGCCGCCCAGGCGGCGTGCAGGACCTGCGCCGTCAAATTCAGGTTCTTGACGATCCCGGCCATGGCGTCTTCCGGAGATCCGCCCGCGCCGGACACCGCGCCTGCCGCGTGGAAGACGAGTTGCACGCCCTCCATTGCCCTCAGGCAATCCTGCGGGTCGGTGAGGTCGCCATGGACCGTCTCCACGCGGGAATCGGCAATGATCGGCGCGCGCTCGTGAATGGCAAGACGCACGCGGCCGCCTGCGTTCAGGAGCGCCTGGCCGAGATGGGTGCCGATAAAACCGGCTCCCCCGGTCACCAGAGAAAGGCGGCGTTGAAAGAACATCAGCGGCCCAGAAAACGTGTCAGCGCAACCCGGCGCGAGGAGAGCTCCGTCGGCGTTCAGCGCGGCCGCGCTGCCTGGGAGCGGTCCGCGAGCAATGTCTGAACGGCACTCCGTATCGAGGCCGGATCCAGGCCGATGCGCTTGCGGATGTCGTGCACGGTCCCGTACCAGCCGCAGAACGCGTCCGGCAGGCCGTGATAGCGCATGCGCAGGGCAGGGACCTCGGAAATCGCCTCATAGAGCCCATAGGCGTCATGGACAACGAGGATCTCGGTATCCCGGAACTGTTCGATCAGCGCCTTGTCGATCGGCTTGAGGGTATGGAAATAGACGAGGTTGACCGGCAGGTCGCGGCACGCCTCCATCACGCTGGTGAGGATCGGGCCAGCGGTCATCACGGTCAGCGGCGCGCCTTCGTTCTTCAGTACCGTGCCTTTGCCGAACTCGGTATTGGTCTCGATCGTATGCGGATGATCCGATAGCCGGTAATAGGTCGGCCGCGGGCTCCTGTATTGCGACCGGATCAGCGCATCGACCTCCCGCTTGGAGCCGAGGTGGAGCACTTCCATGTTCGGCAGCATGCGCAACGAGGCAAGATCGGTATAGGCATGATGGGTCGCGCCGTCCCAGGCGTAATCGAAGGTGGCGCCGCAGGTCACGATGTTGCCGGCGAAATTGTTGTAGCACATGTCGAGCTTGATCTGCTCGAGGCTGCGATCGGTCAGAAACGGGCAGATCGTGTGCACGAACGGGTTGAAACCTTGCGAGCTCAGGCCCGCGGTGACGCTGACCAGCGTGTTCTCGCAGATGCCCATGTTGTAGAACCGGTTCGGGTGCTTCTCCCAAAAGTCCTTGAACATGTAGACGCTGATGTCGCCGAGCACGATGACGATGCTGTCGTCCTGCGCGGCCAGCTCCGAGACGGTGTTCTTAAATTGCGCCCGCATGGAGCTCCTCTTGAAGCTTGTTCAGCTCGTCCGGCTTCGGCGCACGGCGATGCCATTCGTAGACGTTTTCGGAGAGGGTTTCGCAGCCATACCCCTTCACGGTGTTGCAGACGAGGACGCGAACCCGGTCGGTCGGCTTTGCAAGTGCCTGCTTGATGGCCGGCAGATCGTGGCCGTGCAGCTCCGATACGTCGCAGCCGAAGGCGGCAAAGCGCTCGGCCGGATTGCCGATCGGCAGGCAACGGCCCTGCGATTGGTTGTTGTCGTACAGCACCGTCAGATTATCGAGCTTGGTGTTGACCGCGACCATGACCGCTTCCCAGACGCTGCCCTCGTTGGACTCGCCGTCACCGATCAGGGTGTAGACCTTGCGCTTCGTGCCGGCGATCTTTGCGGCGAGGGCCATGCCGACCGCTATGCCGATGCCATGGCCGAGCGAACCGGTCGAGGCTTCGACACCGGGAACCTTGGTGCGGTCGGGGTGGCAGCCGAAACGGGAGTCGAACGCGCCGAACGCATAGACGTCCTCGAAGCTGAAGTAGCCGTGTGCGGCAAGGGTGCAATAGAAACCGAGCGAGGCATGCCCCTTGCTCAGGACGAACAGATCGCGCTCCGGCATGTCGGGCCGGCTGGGATCGTGCCGCATGGTCTGGTAGACGGCGGTCAGCATCTCCACGATCGAGAACGACGTCGGTATGTGGCCGTGCCCACTCTTGTTCGAGATGTTGAGAATTTCCGACCGGATCTTCCTGCAGATATCGTCCATCAAAGCACCACGTAGGAAACACGCGCCGTCATCGGCATTCGTTCCACCCTGAGGTTGGTGACGTCGAACACCTCGCGGAGCGCAATCGTCTCGCCCGGGAAGATATCGTCAGCGAGCTCGTCGAAGACCAGCACGCTGCCCTTGAACAAATGCGGCTTGATGGCTTCAAGCGCCACCTTGGTCGGCTGGTAGATGTCGAAATCGAAGATCGCGAGCGACACCAGCGTTTCCGGCTGCCGCTTCAGATACGCCGGGATCGTTTCCGTCGCGTCGCCTTGCACCAGCTCGAATTTCTTCAGATGCGAGATCGGATTGAGCGCTTCCTGCAGCGCCAGTATTTCGCCGAGATATTGCTGATAGTTTTCACTGACCGAGAACGACCCGTCCGTCGTCTTGCACAGCTTGCCGTCCTTGTCGCTCATGCCCTTGAAGCCGGCGAAGGTGTCGAAACCGATGATCTTGCGGTGCCGGTTGAACGGCTCGAAAATCCCGCGCAGCGCCGACAGCAAGGAGAGCGTCTGGCCCCAGCGGACGCCGAACTCCATCACCACGCCATGGGTATTGATGATCTTGCGGTAGATCTCGTAGAAGAACAGAATCCGCGAAAGCGATTTCGAGGATAGAAACAGACCGAGATTTGCGAGGAGCTCGTCTTCCGGCAGCGGCGCCTGCTTGAGCATCTCAACGAATTTGAGTTGCAGGTCCTTCTCGCTTTGGCTCGAAAGCACGATCGCGTCGTGCTTCTGTGTCTTGATGTCCGCCATCATGCTCACCTGGGGTGTCGCGGATGAAAGGTCAGCCGGATCTCGCAGCTGGTTTTATCTACACTGCGGATCAGGGGCGCGTCTAGTGAGTGCCGCAGACCGCGGACATCTACGGGAAGTTGCCTGAGGTGCATGCGGTATCTCGCGTCACGGCATGTCTGCGAGCATCATGGACCCCGCAGCCGGCCGGTGCCGACATAGGCCGGACCGAGCCAGTCGATATACCTGTTCAGCGTTTGCCAGGAGGGCCGGGCGAAGGCGGGATGCAGCGCTCCCGCCTTGCGGCTGTCGACAGGGCCGATGTCGTACGGATATTCGCCATAGCGCACGGAGAGACCAAGTTGATCGACGATGCTTGACAGGTGGACCAGTCCTTCCGATCCCAGGTTGAACGCACCGGTATGGCCGCAATCCATGGCCTGGACCATGAATGCGATGATGTCGTCGTGCATCACGAAATTGTAGCGCGCGGTTGGTGCCAGGAACAGCTGGCAGTCCCTTTGGGTCAATGCCCGATGAACCGTGCTGGGCCGGATTGAAGGGCCGAGCAGGGTCGTCGTGCGCAGGATCAGGGGGGCGGTTGCGTGTTCCTGCACATAGAGATCGGAGAAAAGTTTCGTAAAGGCGTACGGGCCCGAGAGCGGAATCAGGTCGATGTCTTCATCCTCGCGGATGGCGCGGCCGGTCGGTGGATAGACCGCCAGCGTCGACACGAAAATGAACTTGCGATGCGGGATGTTGACCAATTGCTGCGTCAGCAGGAAATTGTCGGCCATATATCCATAGGCCGTCTTCATCGAGATATCCTTTGCGGCGTTGACGGCGCAATGGATGATGGCGTCGAACGGCGCCGCGGCGCGGATCGAGGGGTCGTCGATCGACATCCCGCGCACAAAGGCGATTCCACCAAGCGCGCAGTGCGCGGAGTGTCCGAGGCCGCTGCGCGCGCCGGTGATCAGCACGTTGCGCGCCGGCCGGGTGGCGCTTGCGGAGAGATTTGCAGCGACGACGTCGGTCATATTGTCTTTCACCAGCCGCCGGGGGAGGGATCTGGTCCGGATTGTCCGACTTGAGCGACGTGCCGGAAGCCCAAGGGCAACAGTTGCTCGATCGGCAATGTGATGAATGGCCGGCCGGCGACTTCAGCCTGGGGCTTCGGTTGGTCGCCGATGAATGTGCGGAGCCGGCAATCGAGATCGCCGGCGATGATGAGCGCTTCACGAATTTTGATTTCACCTTTGGTTGCAAAGCAACTTCGAGTTTGCGCAGCTGCGAAACGTAGCTATAATCACGCGCACGCGCAATAATGGTGTTTGCTATGACGGCCGACCTGCCGCCGATGACGCGAAAAACTCCGCTGGACGGCGTGCTTGTCGTGGAGCCGCTCACCGTATTCGAGGACTTTCGCGGTCAATATGTCGAGCTCTACAACGAGCCGGCCTACAAGGCCGCCGGCATTTCCTATGATTTCATCCAGGATGATATTTCGGTTTCGCGGCAGCATGTCCTGAGGGGCATTCACGGCGACCGGAAGACGGCGAAACTGGTGTCGTGTCTCCACGGCGCGTTCTATCTGGTGGTTATCAACAACATTCCGGACTCCCCACAATATCGACAGTGGACCGCCATTACACTTTCGGACCGAAACCGCGAGCAGGTTCTGGTTCCGCCGGGCTTCGGCAATGGGCACGTCGTGTTGACTGAATCCGCGATGTTCCACTACAAGCAGACCACAACTTATGATCGATCCTCGCAATTCACGTTGTTGTGGAACGATCCCGAGCTGAAGATCTGGTGGCCCATCCCAAATCCCATTATTTCGCAAAGAGACGGCGGAACGTCCGCATGAAATCATGAAGGTATTGATCACGGGCATTACGGGGATGGTGGGGAGCCATCTGGCCGAATTTTTCCTGTCGACGTTTCCCGAGATCGAGGTCCACGGGCTGGTGAGGTGGCGGAGCCCGCTGCGCAACATCAAGGGCATTTTGTCGCAGATTAGGCTGCATCAGGGCGATTTGCGTGACCTGAACTCCCTGGTCGTGCTGATGCGCAATGTGAAGCCTGATCGCATCCATCACCTGGCGGCGCAGTCCTACGTCGACATGAGCTTCGTCGCGCCAGCGGACACCCTGAACAGCAACATCGTCGGCACGTGCAATCTGCTGGATGCGATCCGGATCGCTGGAATCAATCCGCGGGTCCATATCTGCTCGTCGTCCGAGGTCTATGGGCAGGTCAGGCCCGAGGAAGTCCCGATCACGGAACAGGCGCCGCTTCGCCCCGCAAGCCCCTATGCGGTCTCCAAGGTCGGCGAGGACCTCATCGCCTTTCAATACGGGCTGTCGTATCAGCTCGACCTGGTGCGAACCCGCATGTTCACCCACACCGGCCCGCGTCGCGGCGACGTCTTTGCGGAAAGCTCGTTTGCGCGCCAGATTGCGGAGATCGAGGCGAACAAGAAGAACGGTCCGGTGCTCGTCGGAAATCTCGACAGTGTGCGCACGCTGGCGGATGTGCGCGATGCGGTGCGGGCTTACAAGCTGCTGCTCGACCATTGTCCGAGCGGAGAAGTCTACAATATCGGCGGCAACGAAACGATGACGGTAGGGGATATCCTGGAGACCCTGAAATCGTTGGCGCGCGTGCCGATCGAGCACAAGGTCGATCCGAAGCGGTTGCGGCCGTCGGACGTCACGTTGCAGATTCCCGATACCGGAAAGTTCCGCAAGGCGACGAACTGGACGCCGCAGATTTCGGCGCGGCAGACTCTGAGCGATCTCCTCGACTACCAGCGCGAGGCGATACGGCTCGAGAGCATCAGCTGAGATGTCGATGGCGGTAGGCCGCCCATTCCGGGAACCATCTTCGGCGACGGCAGCGACGATCCGGTGCGTCGTCGTGACGAGCCCGGCGCGGCGCGTCGATGGCCGCCAAGGACGCCTGTCGGCGGCGCTTTCCTGGCGCCGGGAACGCGAAGGCGTGCACACCGTCCGCCAAACGAACAACGTGATTTTGCCTCATGACCTCTGAGTTCGGGACGGTCTTTCGGACTCCTTGGTTTGAAATCAGAACCGTTGACCCCGGTCGAGAGCCGAGTGGAACCACGGAACCCTACTACTGTGTGATTCGCCCCAACGGGGTCCTTGCCTTCGTGCTCGATCGCGCAGGCGCGGTCGTCCTGGTCGAGCAATACCGCCCGCCGCTCGGGCGGGCGACCCTTGAGATGCCCGCAGGTTCGGTGGATGAGGGCGAGACCCCCGAGGTCGCCGTCGTTCGAGAGGTTTTGGAGGAGACGGGGCTTGTCTGCGACAGCTGGCACGCGATAACACCCTGCCGGTTCGCCCTTCAGCGGGAAGATGCGATCGACTATTTCTTCATAGGCCTGGGGGCCCACGAGGCGGAAGGATACCAGCGGACGGAGCATGGAACCGTGCGGTCCCTGCCACGGTCCGAGCTGCTGGATCTGGTGAAATCGCACCATTTCGACCAGACTGCGGCGCTGAGCGGGCTCTATATAGCCGAGAGGTTATTTGGTATTGACTTACTGACCGCCGATCTGGCGTGTATCCAATCGGCGCTGGCTACTTCGGCGGGTGAGGACCTGGGAACTGAAAATGGTTCGGATCGGGCTCGTCCAAATCAACAATAGCTTTTCCGGCCAGAACTATCTGCCGTACTCGATTGCCTGCCTGCAGTCCTACGCCGAGCAGCGGCTTCCGTCCGGCAGGTTCCGCTTCCTCCCGATGATCTACAAGCGGATTCCGGTGTCCGAGATCGTCGATCGGCTGGAAGACGCCGACGTCGTCGGCTTCAGCACCTATGTCTGGAACGCCAGGATATCGCTCGAGGCGGCGCGGCGCATCAAACGGCTCCATCCTGACCGGCTGGTGATCTTTGGCGGACCGCATGTGCCCGACCATGCCGAAAGCTTCCTGCGCGACAACCCGTTCATCGATCTCGTCGTCCACAACGAGGGCGAGAAGACTTTCGTCGAGCTGCTGAACAGGCTTCCGGAGCGCGACTGGAGCGGAATCCGCGGTATCAGTTACATCGACGCCGCCGGCAATTTCGTGCGCGGCGCGCCCGTCGAGCGGATGCGCGACCTGGAAGAGCTGCCGTCGCCGTTTCTGAACGGCATCTTCGACGATCTGATCGCCAGCAACCCGGAAGAGCAGTGGATCGGTCTGTGGGAAACCAATCGCGGCTGCCCGTTCCAGTGCACGTTCTGCGATTGGGGCTCGGCGACTGCGGGCAAGGTGACCAAGTTCGAGTTCGATCGCCTGCGCGGCGAGCTTGATTGGTTCGCCAAGCGCGAGGTCAAGTATATCTTCGTCTGCGACGCCAATTTCGGCATTCAGAAGCGCGACGTCGAAATCGCGGAGGCGGTGGCGGAGATCCGTGAACGCACCGGATTTCCACACGGCTTCTCGGTGCAGAACACCAAGAATGCCACCGAGCGCGCCTACCAGACCCAGAAGATCCTGTCGGACGCAAAACTGAACAAGGGCGTTGCGCTGTCGATGCAGAGTCTTGATGCGACCACGCTCAAGAACATCAAGCGCGACAACATCTCGCTGGAAACATATTTCGAGCTGGCGCGGCGATTCACGGCCGACAAGGTCGAGACCTACAGCGATATCATCCTCGGTCTGCCCGGCGAGACTTATGACACGTTCCGGAACGGCGTCGACAAGCTGATTCGCCTCGGCCAGCACAACCGCGTGCAGTTCAACAATCTGACCATTCTGCCCAACGCGGAAATGGGCAACCCGGACTATCTCAAGAAGTTCGGGATGGTGACGGTCCAGTCCGAGATCATCAACATCCACGGCACCCGCGAAGAGATGCCCGACGACGTTCCCGAGGTTCAGGACCTCGTGATCGCGACCTATTCGTTGCCGCCGGAGGAATGGCGCAAGACGCGCGTATTCGGCTGGATGGCGGCGTTCCTGCATTTCGACAAGCTGCTGCAGCTGCCGATGATGGTGGCCTGCGAGCTCGGGGGGCTCGCCTATCGCGATATCATCGATGCATTCCTGACGGCCTCGAAGGAAGAGTATCCCGTCATCAGCAGCGTGCGCGAGCTCTTCGACAGGGAAGCTCTGTCGATGCAGCATGGCGGGCCCGAATACGTCTATTCGAAGGAGTGGCTCGGGATCTATTGGCCGGCCGACGAATACATGTTCATCAAGCTGACCGCGGAGGGGCAGCTGCAGACGTTCTACGCGGAGGCGGAGAGGCTGCTGCCCGGTCTGCTCGCAAGGTCCATGGTCGATCAATCCTGGCCGCTGCTCGAAGCCGCGGTGAAGGAGGCGATCAAGCTGAACGCGGCCCTGATTTCGCAACCCTTCGTGCTGGACGATCTCCGGATGTCCACGCGCTACAACATCCTCGAATTCTGCGACAATGTCCGCAAGGGCGCACCTGCGGCACTGCGCGAGATGCCATCGGAAGTGTTGATCGAGCGCAGCAAGTCCAGCTATTCCAACATCCTCGATTGGTGCCGTGAGGTCGTGTGGTGGGGCAACAAGAAGGGCGCCTATCTCTATATCAACCGCAGCATCATGGCCGAGCCGCAGCTCGCAGGCCATTACTGACCGCGTAGCGAGCCAAGCCCTTGCAGTACCGGCCGCTCGGCTCCACCGGAATTATGGTTTCGGCCATCGGCTTCGGGGCCTGGGGGATCGGGGGCTGCACGCCGGGCGCAACGTCCTATGGCGAGACTGACGATCAGGAATCGCTTCGCGCCCTGAGCGCCGCGTTCGATTGCGGAATCACCTTCTACGACACCTCGAACGTCTATGGAGACGGCCACAGCGAAGAGCTGATTGGAGCGTGCTTCGAGGGCCGCCGAAGCGACGTCGTCATCGCGACCAAGGCCGGCATCACAGCATCCTATCGCGGCTACGATTTCAGCCCGGCGGCGTTGCGGGCGTCGCTCGAAGGCAGCCTGCGCCGGTTGCGGACGGATTATGTCGATGTGCTCCAGCTTCACAACGGCACTCCGGCCATCGTCACCGGCGGCTCTGAGATCGTGGAGCTGATGCAGCGGCTTGTGACGGAGGGAAAGGTCAGGTGCTGGGGCATCTCGACGCTCTCGCCGGAGGATGCGCTTGCGCTGATCGACGTGGCCGGCGTCGGGTGTTTTCAGGTCAACTGCAACATACTGGACTGGCGCGCGATCGATGCCGGATTGCCCGGTCAGGCAGCATCGCGAGGCATAGGGATGATCGTTCGTACCCCGCTCGCCTCGGGATTCCTGGCCGGAGGCGTCGGCGTGGACACCGTATTTCCCGCCAACGACCACCGCAGCAGATGGCCGCGCGATCGGATTGTCACCTGGATAGAAGCCGCCCAAGGGGTTGTCGACAGCGTCGATCTGGCCGATACCCCCGGGAATCGGGCTGCGTTGGCGCTGCGATTTTGCCTTTCAGTGGACGGAGTTGCCACGGTGATTCCAGGCATGCTAACGCGTAACGAAGTTCTGGCCAGCGTCGCGGCTTGCGAACAGGGGCCGCTTGGGCGAGATGTCATGCTGAGCATCGAAGGCGCTTACCGCCGTTACGAAGCCCGGTTGCGAGCCTGACGTCTGGCGCAATCTTGCGAGGCATCGCAAGTTTCTTTCACACGGACTTCTGGTCCGGTCTGCCTGTCGGGTGCGATATTCCAGAACGCGACGCCTGACGCGGAGTGGTACACGAAGTTGGGAGTTGTCTTGGCCTCAACCGTTGTAAAGCCTTTATCTGAACCGCATCCGGTGGCATCAGCGATCCACCGGAATTTGAACATGTTGTCCAACGCCCTGAGCTGGGCGTGGCTCGACACGGTCTGCCAATATCGGCGCTCGAGGATCGGCCCGCTGTGGGAGACGCTCAACGTTCTCGTGATGTTGCTGGGCCTGAGCGTCGTCTCCTCAGCGATCTTTGGCAGTAGTATCTCCGACATTATCGCCTATGTCGGCGTCGGAATCATCGTCTGGTCGGCCATATCAGCGCTGGTCATCGAAGGGGGCGGCGTCTTCGTCAGAAATGCCGGATATCTCAGCAATTCGACCCTCGGTCTCGGTCTGTATGTCGGACGAACCGTTTTCAAGATCATGATCACCTTCGGGCATCACGCGATCATCTATCTGATGGGGGTCGTGTTTGCGCTCGTGCCGCTCGTGTGGACCAGCCTGCTCGCAATCCCCGGGATCGTCCTGCTGTTCGTCAACGGCTTCTGGGTCGTGATGGTGCTCGGCTTCATTTGCGCGCGATACCGGGACGTCGAGCTGATCGTGCGAAACCTGATGCAACTTGCTTTCTTCGTGACGCCGGTGTTCTGGAACTACCGGCAAATCGCCAGCAACCGGCAGTTTCTCGTCGAATACAACGTTCTGTTCTACTTCATCGAGATCATCCGCGATCCGCTGCTCGGCCAGGTGCCGCCGCTCGGGCACTATCTGACGGTTCTCGGGTTCACAGTGGCCGGCTACGCGCTCGCTTTTTTCGTTTACCGACGGATGCGCGGTCAACTCGCGTTTTGCGTCTAGAGCATGTCCAGCAGGCCGATGAGATCATGCTCGAGCAGCAAAAGATCATGAGAAACGGCTGACCCATGACTCACGTGCGTCTGAAGAACGTCAACGTCAGCATACCGATCTACGATAGCCATGCGCTCCGCCTGATCCGCCTGCCGTCATTCAGCAATGTCCGGGTCGGTTCCGACTCGGCAAGCCGGTCCAACGGCGTCATCGTCATTCATGCCCTGAAGAATCTCTCGCTCGAACTGGAAGAGGGCGACCGGGTCTGCCTGATCGGCCACAACGGCGCGGGCAAGACCACCCTGTTGCGGCTGGTGGCGGGAATCTACCCGACGTCGACCGGTTCGGTGGACGTGAAGGGGAGCGCGTTCACGCTGCTCAGCGGCAGCATTGCGTTGAACTCCGATGCGACCGGCTACGAGAACATCAGGCTGATTGCAAACCTGTACAACTGGCCCGGCGACAAATATCAGGACCTCGTGCACGACATCGAGGAGTTCACCGAGCTCGGTGTCTATCTGTCGCTGCCCACACGCATCTATTCTGCAGGAATGCAGGCGCGGCTCGCGTTCGCGCTTGCGACTGCCCAGAACCCAGACATCCTGTTGATCGACGAGGGCATCGGCGCGGGCGATGCGCACTTCCAGGAGAAGGCGCGCGAGCGCGTCAATCAGTTCGTCAGCCGTGCGCGGATCCTGATGCTGGCGTCACATTCGAAGGAGCTGTGCCGTTTGATGTGCACAAAGGCGCTGGTCCTGTCCAAGGGCGAGAGCGTCTTCTTTGGCGGCGTCGACGAAGGCTTCGCCTACTATGAGCAGATGAGTTGAGCCGTGAGGGGCGGTTCGATGTCATCCAGCTTCAGAACGTGAAGTAGATGAATTCGCTCACGCGATTGACCGCCACCACATTATAGGTGAAGGCGACGCCGAACAGCAGGCCGAGCGCCGCCGCCCAGCCGAGCGTCGGACGCCACGCCAGCCGGGCTTCCTTCGGTCGTCCTTCGCCAAGCAGGAATTGCTGGGTGTTCGGCAGCCCCCACACGATCGTCAATGCTACGACGAACCCGCCGAGCAGCAATCCGCCGGCGAGCCAATCGCCTTCCGCGCTGACCCCGATCGCCTTCAGCATCTCCGAGAGCCCCGGCGCAGGGTCGAGCAGGGGACCGTGGAGCCAGCCATGCATGCCCCTCATTCCATTGAGAACGCGGCTTGCTGCATCGAAACTCTCGGCCCGAAAGAAGACCCATGCGATCACGACCAGGAGAAACGTGGCAATTCGCGCCGTCCATTGCCCGACGACATTGATCTCGCGCTCGCCACGAAGGTTCCGCCAGGCGTGATTGACGAGCAGGAGCAGGCCGTGCAGCCCGCCCCAGGCGACAAACGTCCAATTTGCGCCATGCCAGAGACCGCCGATCAGCATGGTGAGCATGACGTTGACATAGCGTCGGGCCGGGCCGGACCGATTGCCGCCCAGCGGGATGTAAACGTAGTCACGCAAAAACAGCGACAGCGTGATGTGCCAGCGCCGCCAGAAGTCGATGATACTCGTCGCCTTGTAGGGCGAGTTGAAATTGAAGGGGAGCACGACGCCGAACATCAGGCCAAGCCCGATGGCCATGTCCGAATAGCCGGAGAAGTCGAAATAGATCTGGAAGGTGTAGGCGAGGGCGGCTCCCCAGGCGTTGAAGAAGCCGGGTGTTCCGCCGCTCGCAGCCGAAGCGAACACCGGCGTCGCGTATGCGGCCATGCTGTCCGCGATGATGGTCTTCTTGAACAGGCCGAACAGCAGGAAGCTGATGCCGAGCGCGAAGTTCTCCCAGGAAAAGAGCGCGAAAGTCGGGGCTGAAAACTGCGGCAACAGCTGATGAGGGCGGATGATGGGCCCGGCGATCAGATGGGGGAAGAAGCTGACGAACAGCGAGTAGCGTGCCAGCGACGGTTCAGCCTGCTTCCGTTGCCGGGTCTCGATCAGATAGCTGATCTGCTCGAAGGTGTAGAAGGAGATCCCGACCGGCAGCGCAATGGTCGGGATGACGAACGACGCCGAAAACAGCTGATCGATGCTGGAGATGATCAGGCCGGTGTATTTGAAATAGCCGATCAGCGCGAGATTGAGCGCGATGCCGCCGATCAACCATGTCCGCGAGCTCCGACGGAAATGCGCGACCGCGTAGCCGAACAGGAAATTCACCGCCACTGACACGAGGAAGAGGGCGAAGTTGAACAGGCTCGAATAGGCATAGAATGCGAGGCAGGCCGCCAGCAGGAACAACAGCGCCGCATTCGGCCGCCGTAGCCAGCCGAGCAGGTAGAAGCCGCCGAGGGCGATCGGCAGGAAGACGAACAGGAAGATGGGCGAGTTGAACAGCAAGGATTACCAACAATTCGCTTTGTTTTGACGATTCTGAACCCTTGGGGCTTGGGTTGCAGCGGAGATCTGCGTTGCTAGTTCAGGATTGGCTGCCGCCCAGCCCGCAATGCTCGCCCGGCTATGAGCGAGATGCGCATTGATGTTCTCAGCCGTGAGGCGAACGCCGAAATCCGGCGGTACGGAGTCCGGACGGCCATGGTCCAGGATGCGATCGAGTACGAGATTGCCGGCCGCATGGCGGTAATGCGAAAATTCCCAGAACCATCGCATCGGCGTCAGATCTGTGCGCTCCGGGACGATCTCGCCGGTCACCGAATTGGCGTCGCTGAAGTCCCACAGGGGGAACGGCTTGCGTCCGGCGCGCGCCGCTTCTTCTTCATTGATGCGGACCAGTTCGCTCTGCCAGAAGTCGTACCGGTCGGAGAGGCCGAGTGCGACGAAGAGTTGCCGGACCGAGCTATGTAGCGGCGTCATGAAGAGACGCAGGTCGGTATCGCGTTCATGGGCCCGCCGAACCAGGAAACGGAATGCGTTGAAACTGCTCATTCCGGTGTCGGGATTGCTGAAGCAATACATGTATCGCGGCGGCATGAGCCAAATGTACCACCGCCAGCTCAAGAGGTTGTTGCGGAAGACCCGGCCGTTTCCACCGTTCTTGCGAATGTTGCCGTCCTGCCAATCCCAAACGCGCATGCCGCGGCTGTTGAACGACACGGGCTCCGATTGCCCGCGAAGCGTTGCGATCGCGTCGTGTACAGCCGTTGTCGAAAAGACCAGGCGAAGCAGCTCTCCGATCTGAAACGCCGCTTTTCCGAGTGCTTGCCAACGTGACAGAAGTGCGTCCGAATAATCGGCCGCCGGAAGTCCACCCGTCAGTCCCTGCTTTTGACCGACGGCCGCGTAGTGCGAATAGCCGTCGCCGTATTCGCCAAGCGCCAATCGGACGCGTGCATCGGGATTTTTGGACAGATAGCCGGCTTCGTTCCAGCCGTCGGGCAGGAAACCGCCCATCCGCTTTTCCGCACGCCCGGCCGCCAGATAGTGGTGATAGCCGTTCAGAAAAGAACCTTGCGAGATCTGATACTCGACATCGCGGTTGACCTGCAGATATCGCCTGTCGTTCCACGCTTTCGGTATGAAGCCGCCCTCGCGACGCTCCACTTTGCCGGCGGCGAGATAGTGGTGATAACCGCTGACGAAGGTACCGCGAGCGACCTCCGCTCTCACGTCGGGGTTGACGCGCAGATAGAGTTCTTCGTTCCAGTCGGGGGGCGGGGTGCCATCCTGTCGGCCTTCGGCGCGCCCGGCGACGAGATAGTGGTGATAGCCGCTGACAAAAGTGCCCCGCCGAACTTCGGCGGCGACATCGGGGTAGATTCGAAGATACTGCGCCTCATTCCAGCCGGGCGGCGGCACTCCGGTCTGCCGTCCCTCGGCGCGTCCGGCAGCAAGATAGTGATGATATCCGCTGACGAAGGTGCCTCGCCGGACCTCGGCAGCGACATCCGGATAGAGTCGAAGATAGAGCGCTTCGTTCCAGTCGGCAGGCGGACTGCCCTCCAACATCCCGGCAGGACCCGCGGCCGCTTCCGCGCGGGCCACGTCCCCGGGGCCAGGCGTCGCGACGGAGGCGGGCGGTTCGGTGGCGCCGTCGGACCGGCGCTTTGCAAGCTCGGCTGTCAGAAAATCGGCGAAGGCCCGCACCCCGTCGCCGGAGAATCGACCCTCCAGGTAGGCCTGGTCGCGCGGAAAGAAGATATTGAATCCAAAGAAATCGAGGCCGACCACCGCTTGCTTAAGCGGTGCAACTGATTGTGCGTGGAGAAACGCCAGCATGACCTCATAGCTGGTGGCCGAAGGCAGGCCGAAGTTGAAGACATTCTCGCCGTTCCATCCGGGATGCTGCGGATCGAGCGCGACCTCAGCGCGGGAACTGCCCAAGACGACTGCGTCGGGCTTGATGCGGCGCACCTGATACGGCTTCACGACGGGGTCGTGATTTTCGTAGCGCGGCCGCACGACATTGATCCCCGCAATGTCCGGAGTTCCGAACAAATAATAGGGATCAACCAAAACGATGAGCGCACAGAGGGCGAGCGGAGGGACAGCTAAGAATGCAATGAATCCAAAGGTGAAGCGTCGAAAGCTGGAACCGATTGGTGATGCGGGATCGGCGGCCTTGCTGCTCGCAGAGACAAATGCGCTCACCTTGGTCGTGGCTCTCTTGGGGTGACATCGGAGGTTGACGCCAAACCTATCCAAGGACTCCACGAGGGTCAAATGGGCATAAATTTGCGCAGGCGCGCGCGATCGGCGCATTGCTTGCCTCGCTCGGGGCGATCATCCCGAGCAGGGTGGCTTCGGGGCGGACGCCGGCGACGGCTTGAGTCGCCAAGGGCCGCGTCGGCCTGGTCGCGGATGCTGGCGTTCGCGACCAGGCCTTGCGGTGCGCGACACCGGTTTCCACGTCTTCTCCTACGGCCTCTGCATGGAAGGTACCGTGAAGGAGACGCAGCGCCATCAATCAGTCGATCGTCGTGTCGGCGCGCATCGATGCCCGGTCGCTTTCGCTTGTCGAATCCGCGAGACCGTCGTTGTCCCGAAAATATTTCCGATCGTGTCTTGCTCTTTTGCATAGGTTGCGACATTCTGTCTATGCACATAGGGGTAGTGCATGGGGAATAGGGGAATGTTGGCTGGCGAATGTGAATGACGTTCCTCTATCATCTCGCGCCCGTCACGAACGAGGCTGAGTAGCAATTACTCGCCATAGTTCGCGCAGCGGCACATCCACTCAAACGACAGAAGCGCATCGCGGGAAATCCGGCCGGACGGTCTTTGCCGACGGTGAGGGATGCATGCGTTCAGAAATCTGTTGGGCGATGGTCCGTAGTGCCGGTCGGGGATGACCACATCGCGCGATGCGAGGGACCGATATCCACAGAGCGAACGCCCCCTGACCTCCATATCGTGGTGTCTGTTGCGTCCAGCGTGATCTAGACGATCCAATGCCGGTTCCGGGGAGGCGAGAATGCCCAATTCGACAAACGTCAGCAACACCACGATTTCACTCACGGACGGCAGCAGTCTGATCGTCACCGGCACCAACGATACGGTGCTGGTGAATTCGGGATGGGTGCAGCTGAATGCGCCCGGCGGCAACATCACAGTCAACGGGACGAACGACACGCTGTCGATTGCGAGTGTGGGTAGTTCGGCCGTGGTGAACGGTAGCGGGGCGGTCGTTACGCTGAGTGCAGTGGGCGACACCGTCACGCTGAACGGCAACAATGAGAGTGTCACGGTCGCGGCCGGGACGACCAATACCAAGGTGACGCTGAACGGGACGGGTAGCACCGTGTCAGGGCAGTCCGGGACGACAGTGGTTCTGACCGGAACAGGAAGCGTCGCGACGGTGGTCGGCGATAGTAACCTGATCTACGTCAACGGCACGAGCGATCAGGTCACGCTGGCGGGCACCAGCGACGCGATGATCGTGAACGGCAGCTACATGACGCTGAGCACGTCGGCTGTCGGCTACATGACACTGAACGGCACCGGGAACACGGTGACGCTCGGCGGCAACGGGCTCACCTTGAACGTGGGCGGTGTGAGCGACGTTGCGACCCTGACAGGAACCGGCGCGACCGTGAGCGTGAATGGTTCGGGAAGCACGGTCAACGTGAGCGGGGCGAGCGTAGCGTTAAGGAACGGAATAGTCGTCGGCGACGGCAACACGGTGTCGATGACCATAGGCTTCCCGAGCTACGGTGTCGTGAACGGCAACAACGAGACGATCTCGATCAGCGGCGACAATGCGACCATCACGGGGACCGGCAACAACGACACCGCCACGCTCAGCGGGACGGGCGATCGGTTGTCATTGACCGGCAACAACCATCTGGTGACGCTGAACGGAGCCTACGGGACGCTCGGGCTGAACGGAACGGGCGACGTCGTTCTGGTGAACTCGGTCGGCAACACGATCACGACGCGAAGCGCGGCGAGCTTCACGGTCAGCGGGACAGGCAGCTCTGCCATCATCAGCGACGCGGGGAACAACCACTTCGTGTCGATGACTGGCGACCAGGAAGTGGTGACCGCGAACGGCAACAGCGACACCGTTGTCATAAGCGGTAGCGCCGACACGGTCACCCTGACCGGCAGCTACGAGAACATCATCTCCAGCAAGGCCGCCACCATTACAGCGTCCGGCGCCTACGACGACATCACTGTCAACAGCGGCAGCGGAGCGGGCACCTCGTCGATCACTCTCGGCGGCGCGAGCGGGATCGTGCAGGCAAACTCCGGGACCACGCTGCGGATCTCGGCGACGACGGGATCGGTCAACGTCAACGACATCGAGACCATCGTCTTCGGCAATAACACCAACACGGTGACGATCGCCAACGGGACCGGAACCATCACCTTGGTCGGCGTCGCCTCGGTGACCGCTGCTCTCGCGGGCACCACCGGCAACGACACCATGACGGGGACGTCGGGCAATGACATCCTCGACGCCAAGGGTGGTATCGACAGTGTGCAGGGTAACGGCGGCGACGATGCCTATGTCTTCCACAAGGGCTATGGCCAGCTCACCATCAACAACTACTCCGCCAGCAACAACAACTCCTTGGGAACGCTGTCGTTCTTCGACGCCACTGTGCTGACCAGCGACGTGCGGATCTTCCGAGGCGGCGTCGGGTTCGGTGATCTGATCATCCAGATTCCGTCAACCGGTGACGAGATCACCGTGAGCGGCGGCTTCGGCAACAGTGCCAACGGTCTGCGGCAGGTGCTGTTTGCCGACGGCACCGCCTGGAACATGGGTTATCTCGGCGCCCATGCGGGCTACGACGTTAACATCGACGGCAGCGTCAGCACGATCAACGCGAGCAACGTGCTGATCCAGATGCCGGCCAACAACGCGACCGTAACTGTCAACGGCAACAACGATCCGATCGTCGTGACGGGTACCAGCGACACCGTGATCGTCAATGGCAGCAATGATACCGTGACTGCCAATGCGACGGCTGTGACGGTCACGGGCACCGGCAGCGCGGTGACCATCAGCGGCAGCGGCAACGCCGTCTCGGTCACGGGAACGAACGACACCGCGACGCTGGTCGGGACGTCCGACAGTGTTACGGTCAGCGGTAGCAACGCCATCATCAACACCACGAACGCCGTGACGGCTACCGTGACCGGGACGGGAAGTTCGGCCACAATCGGCGGCAATGGCGACATCGTGGCGATTACGGGGACGAGCGACGCCGTCACGCTGTCCGGAACGGGGGCGAGCGTCACGATCAGCGGTGCTGCGGCTGTCCTGAACGCCGGTGGCGCATCGATCGCAGTAACCGCGAACGGCAGTTCGGCCGGCATCACCGGCAACGGCAATAGCGTGTCGATCACGGGCAGCGGCGAGCAGATCACGCTGACCGGCAACAACGCGAGTGTGACAGTCGGCGGCACCAGCGACAACCTCACCATCAGCGGCAGCAACGCCAGCGTCAGTACCGCCAATGCGGCGTCGATCACGGTGGCGGGGGCGGCCAGCTCGGCAGCGATCCTCGGTGACGGCAACGCTGTGTCGATGACGGGGAGCAGCGATCAGGTCACGCTGACCGGCAACAATGCGGTCGTGACGATCACCGGCGCCGGCGCGTCGCTCGCCGTCAGTGGCAGCAATGCCTCCGTGACGACCAGCAGCGCGTCCACGATCACGATCACGGGCACCGCAAGCTCCGCGACGGTGACCGGCGACAGCGATGCCCTGTCCATCACGGGCGCCAGCGACCAGGTGACTCTCACCGGCAATGGCGCCGTGGTCACGATCAGCGGGGTCAGCGATAGCCTTGTTGTCAGCGGCAGTAACGAGACGATCACCACAACGAGCGCAGCGGCGATCATGCTGACCGGCAGCGGCAGCACGGCGATCGTCAATGGCGGCGGAAATACCATCTCGATCACGGGCACGAGCGATCGGGCAACGGTCACCGGCAACGGCGAAACCGTCAACATCGGCGGGAGCGGCAACAGCCTCGTCATCAGCGGCAGCAACGAGACGATCACGACGAGCAGCGTTGCCGCGGTGACGATTTCCGGCACAGGCAGCTCGGCAACCGTGACCGGTAACGGCAACGCGATCACCGTTGCAGGCACCAGCGACACGGTAACCCTTAACGGCACCGGAGACAGCGTGACGGTCAGCGGCAGCGCCGCTTCGATCGGTGCGTCCGCTGCGCTGGCCGTCACGATGACGGGCACCAGGAGCTCGGCCACCATCGGCGGCAGTGGTCACACGGTGACCATGACCGGCAGCAGCGATGTCGTCACTCTGACGGGGACGAGCGACAGCGTGACGGTCAGTGGAGCGGCGGCGACCGTGACCACCAGCAGCGCCACGAGCGTGACGTTGACCGGGACAGGTAGCTCCGCCACGATCAATGGCAACGCCAATACGGTCGCCATCACCGGCACCGGCGAACGCGCAACGCTGTCGGGCAGCAATGCGGTCGTGACCATCAGCGGTCTGAGCGACACGCTCGTGGTCAGCGGCAGCAATGCGTCCGTGACCACGACCAATGCCGCGACAATCACGGTGAGCGGAACTGGAAGCTCGGCGACGGTGAGCGGTAACGCCAACAAGGTGTTGATCACGGGAACGAGTGACCAGGTTACGTTGAGCGGTACTGGCGACAGCGTCACCGTCAGCGGGGCGGGTGCCTCGCTGGCGATTACCAGCGGCAGCGCCTCCGTCACGACGACCAGCGCGGCGTCGATCGCCGTCAGCGGGAACGGCGTCTCGGCGACGGTCGCCGGTAACGGCAATACGGTGTCGATTGGCGGCAGCAACGACGTGTTGACGGTAACTGGAAGCAACGCGATTGTGGGAATCTCCGGAACCGGCGACACCCTCACGATCAGCGGCAGCAACGCCTCCGTGAATGCGACCCATGCGGCGACGATCACGGTGAACGGTACGGCGAGTTCGGCTGCAATCACCGGCGATGACAACCTGGTGACGATTGCAGGCACCAGCGATCAGGCAACACTCTCCGGCAACAATGTGTCGGTGAGCATCACGGGCACCGGCGCCACCCTGGCAGTGAGCGGCGGCAACGAGTCCGTCACGACGGCCCATGCGGCGGCGATCACGATCAGTGGTACCGGCAGCTCGGCAACCGTCACCGGCAACGGCAACAGTGTGGCGATTGCCGGAAGCAGCGACGTGGTGACGCTGAGCGGTACCGGTGGCAGCGTCAGTATTACCGGCGCGAGCGCGACGCTCGCGCTGAGCGGCAGTGCGTCGGTCGCAACCACCAGCGCGGCAGCCATCACCATCGCCGGCACGGGCAGCTCGGCCACGATCAG
The DNA here is from genome assembly GCF_936943645.1 of uncultured Bradyrhizobium sp. Classification (GTDB taxonomy): domain Bacteria; phylum Pseudomonadota; class Alphaproteobacteria; order Rhizobiales; family Xanthobacteraceae; genus Bradyrhizobium. The sequence continues at coordinate 56,750 of NZ_CAKZJO010000085.1, forward strand.
CGGGGACGGCAATCTGGTCGCAATGACCGGTGCCGGCGAGCAGGTGACCGTCGTCGGTAACGGCGCAATAGTCACGGTCACCGGCAGCAACGATAGCCTGGTGCTGGCCGGCAGCAACGACACGGTGATCACGAGCAGCGCGACGGAAATCACGATTTCCGGCACGGCGAGCTCGGCGGTCGTCACCGGCGACGGCAACGCCGTCGGTATCGTTGGAGCAGGCGACAGCGTAACGCTGATCGGAGCAGGCGACAGCGTCACCGTGAGCGGCAGTAGCGCCGTGGTGAATGCGTCGAACGCGCTTGCCGTGACCGTTACCGGCGCGGCAAGCTCGGCAACGATCGGCGGCGATGGTCATGCCGTGACGATCAACGGGACCAGCGATGCCGTGACCTTGACCGGCATCGGCGACACCGTGACGATCACGGGGATCGGCGCCACGCTGAGCACGACCAGCGCGGCATCGGTGACCGTGGCGGGCACGGGCAGCTCGGCGACGATCAGCGGTGACAGCGACACCGTTGCCATCACCGGCGACAGCGATCAGGTGACGATCTCCGGTGACAACGAGATCGTCAGCATCACCGGCACCGGCGATACGCTCGTGATCGGCGGCGGCAGTGCTTCGGTCAGCACGGTCGCGGCAGCGGCAATCACCGTGGCGGGAACCGGCAGTTCGGCGGCCATCAGCGGCAACGGCGATACTGTTGCCGTCACCGGCACCAGCGATCAGGTGACGATAACCGGCGACAACGAAGTCGTCAGCATCAGTGGTGCCGACGATGTGCTCGTGATCAGCGGCAGCAATGCCTCCGTCAGCACGACTAGCGCGGCATCGGTCACTGTGACGGGCACCAGCAGCTCGGCGGCGATCAGCGGCGACGGCGACACCATTGTCATTGCCGGCACCAGCGATCTGGTGACGGTAACCGGCGACAATGAGACCATCAGCATCGGTGGCACCGGCAACACGCTGGTCATCAGCGGCAGCAACGACACCGTGATCGCGAGCAGCGCCGCGGCGGTGACGCTCGCCGGTACAGGCAGCTCGCTTACCCTGGGCGGTGACGGCAATTCGGTCTCGATCACCGGAACCGGCGATCAGATCACGCTGACAGGCAACGGCGACACCGTGGCAATCGGTGGCATGAACGGCTCCATCATCGCTTCCGGTACCAACGAGCTCTACCTTGCCGATCGCGGCAGCGGTCAGGTGACCATCGATAATGCCACCGCGCCGGGCGCGGCCGCGCAAGGCGAGCTGGACTTCGCCTCGGACGTCGCGAGCCAGGATCTCTGGTTCGTCCAGAGTGGAAACGATCTCGTTATCGATATCCTCGGCACGAATGACCAGTTCACGATCAGCGACTGGTTCGGATCGAACCCGGCGGCGGCGCTGGCGGAGATAACCGCGGGAGACGGTCTGCATCTCGACAGTTCGGTGTCGCAGCTGGTCCAGGCGATGGCGTCGTATTCCAGCGCCAATCCCGGCTTCACGCCATCGACGGCAACGCAGATGCCGAGCGATCCGAGTCTTCAGTCGGCGATTGCTTCGGCATGGCACTAGCTGGCGACATTGGCGCGGGTGCCGCAAGCTTCGAAGAGGCCGTCGATGCCCTGCGTGCCGGTCGTCTCGACCAAGCCGAGACCGCATGCCGGGCCATCCTGCAGGCGGTTCCCGGCCATCATGGTTGCATGAATGTGCTGGGCATTGCCGCGTTGTTGCGCGGACAGGTCGCTCCGGCGCGTGAGCATCTCGATCGGGCCGTCGCGCTTGCCCCCGAGAATGCCAGTTACCGCGTAAATCTCGCGAAGGTGCTCCAGTCGCTCGGAGCGCTGGACGAGGCGGAGCGGCATTTGCGCGACGCCATTCGTCTTGACCCCGCCGAGGTCGATGGCCGTCTTGGCCTGGCTCACCTGTTGCGGGCCGCGGGGCGGCTCGAGGAAGCTTCCAGCCAACTCTCGGAAGTGGTCCGGCTGCGACCCGACGATGCGGATGCGCGCGGTATCCACGCCAACCTGCTGCACGACCTCGGACGCATCGAGGATGCGGAGCTGCACTACCATGAGGCTTGTCGTATCAGGCCGGCATTTCCCGAAGTGCTCAACAATCTCGGCAATCTCTGCCAGTCGCGGGGACGTCTGGAGGAGGCCGAAACGCATTTCCGTCGTGCGTTGTCGTGCAGACCCGAGTTTCCGGAGACCTGCAACAATCTCGGCAATCTCCTGCGCGAGCTCGGCCGCTTCGAGGAGGCGGAGAGGTATTGCCGCGAGGCGCTACGGCTGCGGCCCGACTATCCGATAGCGCACAACAATCTGGGCAACGCATTGAAGGAGCGCGGCGTCTACGACGCCGCCGAATTCCACTACCGCGAAGCGATCCGCCTGAGGCCGGATTATGGCGAGGTCTACAACAATCTCGGCTCGCTGTTCGGCGACTTTGCCGAGCTCGACAAGGCCGAGCACTGGTACCGCCGCGCCATCGAGCTGCGCCCCGGCTATTCGGAGGCCTTGGCCAATCTCGGAATGACGCTCCTTGGCGCCGGGAAATTCGAGGAGGGATGGCAGACCTACGATGCCCACCGCAAGATCGAGCGGCGCGACGATCTCACCGGTGCGCAATGGAGCGGAGACGATCTCGATGGGCGCACGCTGCTGATCTATGCCGAGCAGGGATTCGGCGATGTGCTTCAGTTCAGCCGGTTCGTGCCGCTCGCGGCAGGGCGCGGACGCATCGTCTTCGAGGTGCCGCGGCCGCTGCTCGGCCTCATGGCGCAAATGCCCGGCGTCGACCAGATCGTCGCGCGTGGTGACAAGCTGCCGCATTACGACGTCCGTTGCGCGCTGATGAGCCTGCCGCGTTGGCTGGGCATTACGTTCGACCGTATCCGGGGCGAAGCGCCTTATCTCGCCGCCGATCGCGGTCGTGTCGCCAGATGGCGTGACCGTGTCGAGGCGTTGCCGGGACTGCGCGTGGGTCTTGCCTGGGCAGGAAATCCCGCCCTGGCGAACGACAGGCGCCGCTCGATCGCGCTTCAAACGCTCGCTGGTCTCGGGGATGTAGCGGGCGTCTCGTTTGTGTCGCTCCAGAAAGGCGAGGCTTCGGCCCAGACATCGTCGCCGCCGCCTGGCCTCAACGTGCACGACTGGACTGCAGAGCTTGCCGATTTCGCGGACACTGCGGCGCTGATCTCGACCCTCGACCTTGTGATTACCGTCGATACCTCGATCGTGCACCTGACGGGCGCGCTTGGCCGGCCGGTCTGGCTCCTCAACAGGTTCAACAGCTGCTGGCGCTGGCTGTTCGATCGCACCCGGAGCCCCTGGTACGCGACACTGCGGCAGTTCAAGCAGCCCGCGCCTGGCGATTGGGACGCCGTGGTCGCGGACGTCAGGACGGCACTTGCGGAGCGGGCAGCCAATGCGATGCAGCCGGGCGCCTTCGACGAGGCGCTGAGACATCACCAGGCCGGCGGCCTCGACCGTGCGGAGACGATCTACCGCCGCCTCTTGAACAGAAATCCCGATCACGCGTCCAGCCTCCACCTGCTCGGCGTCATCCATCTCCAGCGACGCGAGCACGCTCGCGCCGTCGACCTTATCGGCCGCGCGATCGAACTCGAGCCAAACGAGAGCAATTTCCGGCACAATTTCGCCAACGCCCTTGGTGCCCTCGGTCGTCGTGCGGAAGCAGAGGCCCAGTATCGTGCTGCGGTCGACTTGGACGACAACAATGTGGACGCGCATGGCGCGCTCGGCATGCTGCTGCTGGAAACAGGACGGCTCGATGCCGCGGAGCCGCATCTTCAGCAAGCGTACCGCCTCAGACCGTCATCCGAGGTCGTCTGCAACAATCTCGGAATCCTGCTTTGCCGCAAGGATGCGTTCGATGAAGCCGAGACGAAGTTTCGCGAAGCTTTGCGGATCAGATCCGATTTTGCCCCGGCGCATGCCAACCTCGGCAGCATTTTGCGGGGGCACGGCGCGCTCGATCAGGCCGAAGAGCATTGCCGCCTTGCGCTTGCAAGCGACACGAACCTTGCCGAAGGACATTTCGTTCTCGCGCAGGTGCTCGAGGGGCGCGAGCGCTACGAAGACGCGGAGCAGGCCTATCGCAAGGCGATCGCGCTCAAGCCGGATTTCGCAGACTGGTACAATGACCTCGCCAAGCTGCTCGTCGATGGGCGCAGGCTCGACGAGGCCTGGTCCCTGTTCGACCAGACCCTGCGCATGCGGCCCGATCACCCCGAGGCCCATTGCAACCGCGCGATCGCGCGGTTGCTGACCGGCGATTACGCGGCGGGGTGGGCGGAATACGAGTGGCGATGGAAGCTGAAGAAGCGGCCTGGCCGGCTCGACGACTTCGCCCAACCGGTCTGGAACGGCGAGGACATCAGCGGCCGAACGCTTCTGATTCACGCCGAACAGGGATTTGGCGATACGATCCAGTTCTGCCGGCTGGTTCCGCTGTTGCGCAGCAGCGGCGCGCGCGTCGTCCTCGAAGTGCAGCGGGCGCTTGTGCCCTTGTTGAAGGATCTTCCCGGCGTCGACGTCATCGTTCCGCGCGGCGATCCGATTCCGCATTTCGACGTCCATTGCCCGCTGCTCGGTCTTGCGCGTCTACTCGGGCTCTCGCTGACCGACGTGCCCGGTCAGGTTCCATATCTCGTTGCCGATCCCGTGCGGATGGAGACGTGGCAGAAGCGGATCCGCCACGTTGGGGGCTTTCGCGTCGGCCTTGCCTGGGCCGGCAGTCCGACGATGGCGGACGATCGCCGCCGCTCGATTCCGCCGGACCTTCTTGGGGAGCTTGCAGGCATCCCGGGCGTGTCGTTCGTCTCCTTGCAAAAGAGTGCTCCAGGGCAGGCGATTGCCGCACCGTCCGGCCTGGTGCTGCACGACTTCACCGACGAGTTGAACGATTTTGCCGATACCGCTGCCTTGATCGCCAATCTGGATCTGACGATCAGCGTCGATACCTCGGTGATCCACGTTGCTGGTGCGCTGGGGCGCCCGGTCTGGCTTCTCAATCGCTTCAACGGTTGCTGGCGCTGGTTGCTCGATCGCAATGATTGCCCGTGGTATCCGACGTTGCGGCAGTTCCGCCAATCGCGACCGGGAGATTGGAGCAGCGTCGTCGCAGAGATCGCGCGTGCGCTCGAGGTCGCACATGGCCCGCTCGCGTCCGCGGCAGAATAGTGCAGTGCAGGTCGATGGCACGATAAGATTTTGCGAAAGTTCCATCATCTTTCGGCGCATCGCAATCCTTGCCTGCCCGTGGGAAAGGTGTATTGGTCGATAGCGCGATCTAAAGTAGTGGCAGGGGCAGAAGTGGGTGTGGAAGCCGTACGTCAGGATACGGGGCTGCAGTGTCTTGCACTGCTGCTGCGATTTCATCAGATCGCTGTCGATCCCGCGCAGATCGCACATCAGTTCGCGGGCTCGGCGCTCGGCATTCAGGAAATGCTCCGCTGCGCCAAGCAACTCAAGCTGAAGGCGAGGGCGGTTCGCGAAGGCTGGTCCGGCCTCTCCAAGCTCTCCTTGCCCGCGATCGTCGAACGGCATGACGGCACCTTCGCTATTCTGGGCAAGGTCGGAGCCGAAGACGTTCTCATTCACGACCCCCTGGTTAATCGTCCGCAGGTGATCAAGCGGGCCGAGTTCGAACAGGGCTGGACCGGCCGCATCGTGCTGATGACGCGGCGCGCGTCACTGTCCGATCTGGCGCGCCGCTTCGATATCACCTGGTTCCTCCAGGCCATGCACAAATACCGCCGGCTGCTTGGCGAGGTGCTGGTCGCGTCGTTCTTCCTGCAATTGTTTGCGTTGGTAACGCCGCTGTTCTTCCAGGTCGTGACCGACAAGGTGCTGGCGCATCGCGGCTACACGACGCTCGACGTGCTGGTGTTCGGCCTGATCGTCGTCTCAATCTTCGAGACCGTTCTCGGCGCGCTCCGGACCTATGTGTTCTCTCACACCACCAACCGGATCGACGTCGAGCTGGGCGCGCGCCTGTTCCGGCACCTGATCGCGCTGCCGATCGCCTATTTCGAGGCGCGACGGGCGGGCGATTCCGTCGCGCGGGTGCGCGAGCTCGAGAACATCAGGAACTTCCTCACCAGCTCGGCCCTGACCCTGGTGATCGATCTCGGCTTCACCTTCGTGTTCCTGGCGGTGATGTTCTACTATTCGCCGTTCCTGACCTGGATCGTGGTCGGCTCGTTCCCGTTCTATGTCGCGATCTCCGCCGGCGTCACCCCGATCTTCCGGGAGCGGCTGGACAAGAAGTTCGATCGCGGCGCCGAGAACCAGGCTTTCCTGGTCGAGAGCGTCAGCGCGATCCAGACCCTGAAGGCGATGGCGATCGAGCCGCAGATGCAGCGGCGCTGGGAGGAGCAGCTCGCAGGCTATGTCAGCGCCAGCTTCGACGTGCTCTCGCTCGGCAATTGGGCGAGCCAGTCGGTGCAGTTCATCAGCAAGCTCGTCACCGCGCTGACCCTTTATTTCGGCGCGCACCTCGTCATCGAGGGTAATCTGTCGGTGGGCGAGCTGATCGCCTTCAATATGCTGGCCGGGCGGGTGGCGCAGCCGGTGCTGCGGCTGGCCCAGCTCTGGCAGGATTTCCACCAGGCGCGGGTCTCGATCGCCCGGCTCGGCGACATCCTCAACGCCGCGCCCGAGCCGATGTTCGATCCCTCGCGAGCAACGCTGCCGCCGATCAAGGGTGAGGTGATCTTCGACCACGTCAATTTCCGCTACCGGCCGGATACCTCGCTGGCGCTGCAGGACGTCTCGCTGAAGGTGCTGCCCGGACAGGTGATCGGCATCGTCGGCCCCTCGGGCTCGGGCAAGTCGACGCTGACGAAGCTGATCCAGCGGCTCTACGTGCCGGAGGCCGGCCGTATCCTGATCGACGGCATCGACCTGACCGTTGCCGACGTCGCCTGGCTGCGGCGCCAGATCGGCACGGTGCTGCAGGAGAATGTGCTGTTCAATCGCACCATCCGCGAGAACATCGCGCTCGCCGATCCCGGCATGGCGATGGAACGGGTGATCGCCGCAGCCGAGCTTGCCGGCGCGCACGAGTTCATCCTGGCGCTACCGGATGGGTACAACACCGTGGTCGGCGAGCGCGGCGCCAGCCTGTCGGGCGGACAGCGGCAGCGCATCGCGATCGCGCGGGCGCTGGTCACCAACCCCCGCGTCCTGATCTTCGACGAGGCCACCAGCGCGCTCGACTACGAGAGCGAGAACATCATCCAGCGCAACATGCGCAAGATCTGCGCCGGCCGGACCGTCTTCATCATCGCGCACCGGCTTTCGGCCGTGCGCCACGCCGATCGCATCATCACCATCGAAGGCGGCCGCCTGGTCGAGGACGGCAGCCATGACGAGCTGATCAAGAAGGCCGGGCGTTACGCCATGCTGCACCAGATCCAGGCGGGCCTCCATGTCGTCAGCTGATGTGATCGAGCGCAAGAGCCGGGCGTTCTGGCGCCGCCAGCGCGACGCGCGCGAATTCCTCCCCGCCGCGCTGGAGATCCTGGAGACGCCGGCATCGCCCGTCGGGCGCGCGGTCGGCCTCACCATCATCCTGTTCTTTGCGCTCGCGATCGGCTGGGCGACGTTCGGCCATGTCGACATTATCGCCACCGCCACCGGCAAGGTGGTGCCGACCGGCCGCACCAAGACGATTCAGCCGCTGGAGACCGGCATCGTCTCGGCGATCCACGTCCATGACGGCGACAGGGTCACGGCCGGCCAGGTGCTGGTCGAGCTCGACCGCACGGTGACCCAGGCCGAGCGCAAGCGGGTGGGGCAGGATCTCGTCGCGAGCCTGCTCGACGTCGCGCGCCTGTCGGCACTGCGCCGCAGCTTTGCCGATCTCGCCGCCCCCCGCGATCTCGACGAGCCCACCGGCGCATCCGAGGTGGAGATCGCGCGGGCGCGGTCGGCCATGCTCGCCCAGGCCGCTGAGCAGCAGGCCAAGCTCGCCTCCGTAGTCCAGCAGATCGACCAGAAGCGCGCCGAGGCGCAGTCGGTGACGGCCGCGATCGCCAAGATCGACGCGACGCTGCCGCTGCTCGAGGAGACGCTGACGATCCGCAAGAAGGCGATGGATATCCAGTACGGCAACCGCATCGCCTGGATCGACGCCCAGACCCGCCTGATCGACCAGCAGAACGAGCGCATCGTGCAGGAGCGCAAGCTGGTCGAGATCGAGGCCGCGCGCCGCGCGCTGGAGCAGCAGCTCGCGCAGACCCGATCCGGCTTCGAGCGGCAGGTTCTCAGTGACCTCTCCGATGCCCAGAAGAAGGCCGACGAGTTCCAGCAGGACTCGGTCAAGGCGCAGCGGAAGACCGAGGAGCAGTTGCTGCGCGCCCCGATCGACGGCACCGTGCAGCAGCTCGCGATCCACACCGTCGGCGGCGTGGTCTCGCCGGCGCAGCAACTGATGATGATCGTGCCGCGCGGCAGCAGCATCGAGGTCGAGGCGATGATCTCCAATCGCGACATCGGCTTCGTCGAGCACGGCCAGGACGCCGAGATCAAGATCGACACCTTCAACTTCACCCGCTACGGCCTGCTGCACGGCAAGGTCATCAGCGTGTCGCGCGATGCCATCGTCAAGGACAAGCCGCCGGGCGGGCAGGGTGCGGCGAAGCCGGGCGGCGGCGCACTCTCGGAATCGAGCGAGCCCGTCGGCCAGGAGTTGCTCTACGCCGCGCGCGTGTCGCTGGAAGGCACGAAGATGCAGGTCGAGGACAAGATGGCGAACCTCGCGCCCGGCATGGCGGTGACGGTGGAGATCAAGACGGGGCAGCGAAGGATCATCGAATACGTGATGTCACCGTTGTTGAGGTATCGGCAGGAGAGCTTGAGGGAGCGGTGATGAGATATATCGCGTTCACTGTGGTGGCGCGTTTTGTCGATTGCCGGCGTTCAAGCGGAGATTAGTTGATCGTGACTGTCATCCGTCGCTGTCCTCGGAGACGATTCATCATCAGCGTTCTAGCTGCTCTTGCAGGAGGATACGTCGTCCCTTCTCATGCGGCCTTCTTGAGCGAAACGATCAGGTATCGATTGATGTTCGACGTTGACGTTGACGGCACCTCCGTCAGCGGTTCAGGCGTCATTCAGGACAAGCAGTCCGATACAAGACCCCTGTTCAAGAGCATGGGTGGCTTCGGAAATGAGGTGGTTGGCGAGGCAGTGGTGATCGACCTCGGTTCAAGGGGGACATTCTTTGCTTTGCTGCGGGGTCCGAAGATTGGTCTTGGGAGTTTGGGAGCGCCAGCATGGCTGTTGTTCCACGTCTTCGCTGATCTGCTCAACTCCGAAAAGGATCCCCTGCCGAAAGTGCGCCTTTTGAAGGAGCTGCGGCCGCGGCGCACACTGGGTGTCGATGAAATTCCGATGTTGGTCCGCTTTCGAGATCTCAATGATCCGCAGTCTGTCGAACAAATCGATCCGACAAACCTAGCCGCGTCGTTTGGTTCTGGGATTGCGCTTCGCGACGTCGTCATCGAGGTGACGAACGATCCCGTCACGGTCGGCATCGAAACGAAGTTGCCCTGGCTAAAGACGATAAAGACGCAGCTGGATGGCGATCGATTGCACTCCGGCGCCACGCTTGCCAATGAACTGAATGCTTACGACTTCGATCGAAGGAACGGATGATGTTTGATTAAACGCTGTTGAATGCAATTCATTCGTTATGATGCTTACAATCGAGGTTACGGCGAGGGGGTGTATATTGCGCGACCCGGTCTTCGCCGTCCTTGCGCCGGCGGAAGATCTCTCACGCGTAGCGGCTCTTGCGGTGGACCTGGGCGCGCCAGGTCCCCGAAAGCAATTGAGCGGGGCTGGCCACGACCGTATGCACTCCCCAACTCGTGTGTGCTCTGCGTGCACTGAGAGGTCAAAACAGGTACAAGCGTGTGCAATTTCGGCTGGTTTGAAATGCACATGTTCGTGCTTGGCGCAAGGTAGCTGTTGAAATCACAAGGCTATCGCTTTTCCGTCGCACCCATGATGCATGTATGGCCCTAGAAGGATTCGTCGGATCCTCACCACGAATCGCCAACGCGGTCGCCTTCAGTTCGGCTATGCCGAACTTGTCGAACAGTTTGTCGTGGGTGCCGCCGGCGCGGATCGCGGTGAGGGCGTCAGCGACGGCCTGGGCGAGCGCAGGTGTCGGTCGCCGATCGCCGGACAGGGATGATGGCGCCACGTCCGAACGATTTCGCGCGTGGTCGGGCGGCCTGACCAGGTACGACGTCGGCTTTTGCAGTCAACAGCAAGATGCTCCCATCATTCAAGGTGTCGGCTTGCTCGACGGACTTCGTCGAGGAACACTCTCGCAAGGCGCGAGAGCGGCTCAGCTTCCGACCACAGCATGTATGCCAGCGCAGGTGTCCTGGGAAGGAAGGGGCGTATGATCAGCCCTTGATTTCCAGCCTGGTGCGGCGAGAATGGATCCACCACCGCCGCACCGACGCCTGCCGCGGCGAGCACGCACGCGGTGTTGCAGTATCGCACCTCGACGGTCGGCCGGAATGGAGCGCCGGCCGAAGCAAAACTCGCGCGCACGGCCTCACCCAATTGTGTTCCTCGTTCGAGGCCGATGAAGGGGAGATCGACGAGTTCGGACGCGGTGATCACCGCGCGGTCGGCCAGCGGATGCTGCGGCGGCATCACGCAGACCATCTCGCCGGTGTGGACCACTTCATGCGCGATGCCCGGATGATGCGAGAAGCCGAGCGCAAAGCCGAGCTCGGCGACCCGGCTCAGCAGTCCGTCGATAATGCCCTCATAACGGCGTACGTCGAAGAACATCCGCGTCTGCGGCCGCCGACGCAGGAACACCGACAATGCGGGCGGGATGATGCTGTAGGCCAGAGGCGGCGTTGCGACGATCGACAGATGCCCAGTGCGACATTCCCTGAAGTCACGGACGCGGCTTTCCAGCTTGGCATGCAGTGCAAAAATCGTCTCGCTTTCCTTGTAGAGCGCCATCGCCTCCGCGGTCGGAAACAGGCGGTTGTTGACGCGCTCGAACAAGGCAAAGCCCGCCTGCGTCTCCATCGCCTTCAACGCGTTGCTGATCGCCGGCTGTGACAGTGACAGCTCCTCGGCTGCTGCGACCGTTGTCCGGTGTCGAACGACGGCACGCAAAATTTCGAGTTGGCGCAGGTTCATCTATTCATGCTCGTTATAGTCCGGCCGAAAATATCATAGCACGAGTGATTGCCAACGCTGTCCAGCTTTCTTGTAATGCGGTGCGGAAAGTGCGCTGCCGAACGGAAAATCGGTTCGCCTAACGAGGCAGCAATCCGCTTGATTTGGAGGCAATGTTTGACCCGCGTTCTTCGTGCTGCCGCCGCCCAGATGGGGCCGACGCAAAGAACAGACACCCGCGCGCATACGCTCGATCGCATGCTGAAACTTTTGGATGCGGCGGCTGAAGAAGGCGCGCGCCTCGTGGTCTTTCCTGAACTGGCCTTCACGACGTTCTTTCCGCGCTGGCTGCTCGAAGGCGATGGGCTCGATCAATATTTCGAGCGCGGCATGCCGAACCCGGCTGTCCAAGCACTGTTCGACCGCGCCCGCGCGCTCGGCGTCGGCTTCTATGTCGGCTATGCCGAGCTGACAGCAGATGGCCGGCGCTACAATTGCGCGATCCTGGTCGACGACGTCGGCGCGATCATCGGCCGCTATCGCAAGGTGCATCTGCCGGGCTCGTTCGAGCCCCTCCCGGGCGCGCGCTATCAGCAACTCGAGAAACGCTATTTCGAGTATGGCGATCTCGGCTTTCCGGCCTTCCGCACTGGTTCGGCGTGGGGACACGCGATCATGGGCATGATGATTTGCAATGATCGCCGTTGGCCGGAATCCTGGCGGGTGCTCGGCCTGCAGGGCGTTGAGCTCGTCTGCATCGGCTACAACTCCGCAGCCTACGATCCGAACGGCGGGACCAGCGAGGATGCCGCGCTGCGTACCTTCCATTCGACGCTGGTCGCACAGGCCAACGCCTACATGAACGCGACCTGGGCGATTGCGGTGGCGAAGGCGGGCGACGAGGATGGCTCCGGCCTGATCGGCGGCTCCTGCATCGTCGATCCGAATGGCAGGATCGTTGCACAGGCGAAGACCCTCGCCGACGAAGTCATCGTCGCCGACGTCGATCTCGATCTCTGCCGTCAGGGCAAGGACAAGATGTTCAATTTTGCGGCCCACCGGCGGCCCGAGCAATACCGGACGATCACCGAACGCGCTGGCGTCATCGAGCCGGCGCTTCTCGACATGGATTAACACGCGGCCGGTTGCAGCGTTGGCAATGGAGCTGACATGACACGCCTCTCTTTCTTGCTCGGCCTTGCCGTGCTCGTCGCACCCACTTCGGTGCAGGCAACTGAACTGCCCGCGGAAATCAAGCAAGCCGGTACGCTGAAGCTGACGGTGAACTCGACCTACGCACCGATGGAATACCGCGATCCCGCGACCAACGAACTGGTCGGGCTCGACATCGATCTTGCGAACGAGCTTGCCAAGCGGCTTGGTGTGAAGATCGTCTGGAGCGAGACGCCGTTCGCCGAACTCATTCCATCGCTGCAGACAAAGCGCGCCGATTTCATCATCAGCGGCATTCAGGATCGCAGCTCGCGGCGCGAGACGGCGGATTTCATTGATTACCTTACGACGGGACCGCAATTCTTCGTCATGGCCGAGAGTGCGGCGAAAATCGCCACCGATCTTTGCGGCAGGAAGGTCGGCACCACGCGCAGCACCGCCTTCCCGCTCGAGATCGAGAAGTGGAGCAAGCAGAATTGCGAGGCCGCAGGCAAGCCAGCGATCCAGTATGTTCCGGGCGAGAACTCGATCGATGTACGGAATCAGCTCAAGCAGGGCCGCATCGATGCGGCCGTGCAGGGCAGCGAGACCCTGCCTTACGCACAGCAGCAGGAGGCCGGCAAATATCGCGTCATCGGCGAGCAGTTGTCTACGGGCTATCAGGGCATCATGTTCCGCAAGGACGATGCCGCACTGCGCGAAGTCGTGACAGAACATCTTGCAGCGATGATCGCCGACGGTTCCTACAAGAGGATCCTCGACAAATTTGGGCTGGGTGCGAATGCGGTCGAGAAGCCCATGATGAACGCAGCGCCGCAATGAGGGCGTCCCCGACCCTCGCAGACGGATTTCCCGATCTCTCGCAGATGAAGATCGTGCGGGAGGTCCACTGGCGGCGGTGGCTGGCAGCGGCCGCGATCGTCGTGGTGCTTGCGGAGATCGCTCGCGCCTTTGCCAATGGCCAGATCGAATGGTCCTATGTCAGCCGCTTCCTGACCGCGAAGGTGATCCTCCAGGGCATCGTCAACACTATGGTGATGGCGGTGCTCGCGATGGCACTCGGCATCGTCCTCGGCGTGGTCGCGGCCATCATGCGGCTGTCACCCAATCCGGTGCTGAAGTCGGTTGCCGCAGGTTACACTTGGCTGTTCCGCGGCACGCCGCTGATCCTGCAACTCCTCCTGTGGTTCAACCTCGCGCTGGTGTTTCCGACCATCGGTATTCCCGGCCTGTGGACGGCGCGGGCCGTTGACGTCATGACGCCGTTCCTCGCAGCGCTGCTCGGGCTCGGCATCAACCAGGGCGCCTATACGTCGGAAGTGATGCGCGCCGGTATGCTGTCGGTCGACGTCGGGCAGTATGAGGCGGCGCAGGCGATCGGTATGGGGCGGCTGCGGGCGCTGCGGCGGATCATCCTGCCTCAGGCGATGCGGGTGGTGATCCCGCCGCTCGGCAACGAGTTCATCGGCATGGTGAAGGCGACCTCGCTCGCAAGCGTGATCCAGTATCCCGAGCTGCTGCACAACGCCGAGAATATCTACTACGCGAATTCGCGCGTCATCGAGCTTCTGATCGTCGCCGGCTGCTGGTATCTGCTGGTGGTATCGATCCTGACACCGCTGCAGATGTTGCTCGAGCGCCATTTTGCGCGTGGCACGGCACGGATCAACCGATGACGAAACCGCTCGTCGCGATCCGCTCCGCCAGCAGGGCCTTTGGAGAGTTCCAGGCTCTCAAGAATGTCTCGCTCGACGTGTGGCCCGGCGAGGTTCTGTGTCTGATCGGTGCGTCAGGCTCCGGCAAGACGACGCTGCTTCGCTGCATCAACCAACTCACCGTGATCGACAGCGGCGGTATCTGGCTGGATGGCGAGATGCTGGGCGTCCGCGAGGAGGGCGGCAAGCTGCGCCGCCTCAGCGAGCGGGAGATCGCGCGACAGCGGCTGAAAACCGGCATGGTGTTCCAGCGCTTCAACCTGTTTCCGCACAAGACGGCGCTGGAGAACATCACGGAAGGACCGGTGCAGGTGCAGGGTCGCGACCCGGGCGAGGCGCGCGCCGAGGCAATCGAGCTCCTGCGGCGCGTCAGGCTTGCGACGAAAGCGGACTCCTATCCGTCGCAGCTTTCGGGCGGCCAGCAGCAGCGCGTGGCGATCGCGCGGGCGCTGGCGATGAAGCCGATGCTGATGCTGTTCGACGAGCCGACCAGCGCGCTCGATCCCGAGCTTGTGGGCGAGGTACTGGCTGTCATGAAGGAGCTCGCGGAGAGCGGCATGACCATGATGGTGGTGACGCACGAGCTTGGCTTTGCCCGCGAGGTCGCCGACCGCGTCGTGTACATGGACCATGGCGCAATCGTGGAGTCCGGGCGCGCCGCCGATGTTCTCGGGGCACCGTGTGAAGCGCGCACACAGGCGTTTCTGGCGGCGGTGATCTGATGGGGAGAGAGTTGATGATCAGGCTGGTTGTTGCGGGCGCACTGGGGATGATTTTGGCCGGGCCGGCCATGGCGATCGAGCTGCCCGCCGAGATCGCGAAGCGCGGCAGCATCAAGATCGCCATCGTACCGAACTATCCGCCGATGGAGTTCCGCGATCCCGCCACCAATGCGCTGGCCGGATTCGACATCGATCTCGGCGAGGCGCTCGGTCGTAAGCTCGGCGTCAAACTGGAGTGGGAGGAGACAAGCTTCGCGCAGTTCATGCCGTCGATTTCGTCGGGGCGGGTGGACGCGATCCTGTCCGGCTTCACCGACTATGCGACGCGGCATGAGGCGGCAACCTTCGTCGATTATTTGCGCAGCGGTCCGCAGTTCTTTGTGCAGCAGTCGCGTGCCGCGGAATTCAAGGACATGGCGGCGCTGTGCGGCAGGAAAGTTGGTGCGAGCCGCCGCACCATGTTCCCGGATCAGATCGCGGCGTGGAGCGCGGCGCATTGTGGCAGCAACCCCATTGTGTTCGTCGGCACCGAAGGCTCGGCAGACGCGCGGACGCAGCTGAAACAGGGTCGGATCGACGCGGCCGTTCAGGGCAACGAGACGCTGCCCTACATCATGAATCAGGAGCCCGGCGCTTACGCACCGCTGGGCCAGGCCATTGCGGCGCAGTTCACCGGCATCGCGCTGCCTGTGAAGGAGAAAGCCCTGCATCAGGCCTTCGTGGAGGCGCTCGACGCGTTGATCGCCGACGGCACCTACCGCGCCCTGCTGGCGAAGTGGAAATTGGACGACAACGGTGTGGAGAAGGCGACGATCAATGCTGGACAGTAAGGCACTCCAGAGCATCCCGCTCGTCCCGGCGAACATCGCGGATCCGGCACCGAATTATCCCTGGCCGAAGCCTTGGAGGTCGGCGATGTTCCTGTCGTTCGATGTCGACGCCGAGAGCGCCTGGACCAGCAAGGACGCCGTGCACGCCCAGCGCCTGATCACCATGAGCTATGGCGGCTATGAGGCGCGGGTCGGCACACCGAAGTTGCTGGAGCTGCTCGATCAGCTCGATCTGAAGGCGACATTCTTCGTCACCGGCTGGTCGGTCGATGCGCATCCGACAATGGCCGAATCCATCCTCAAGGCCGGTCATGAGATTGGCCATCACGGTTATCATCACCTGCTGCCCGATCCCGGTGATCCCTGGATCGAGGAGGAGCTGGAGCGTGGTTTCGAGGCGTTGAAGCGGCGGCTGGGCGTAAGGCCGATCGGTTATCGTGCGCCCTATGGCGAATTTACCGAGGAGCTTCGCCAGGCGCTGGTCCGGCACGGCATCGTCTACACATCATCGTTCCGCGATGACGTGCGGCCTTACCGTCATCGCCTGACCGACGGCAAACCCGGCACGATCGAGCTGCCGGTCACCGCGAGCTATGACGATTGGATGCACGGCCTCTCGGCGCGCTTCAGCCCGCGCTCGATCTTTCCCAAGGAGCATGTGCTCTCGATCTGGAAGGACGAGTTGGATGAGGTTCGTGACTGGGGCGCGATGGTGACCACCGTGCTGCATCCGCAATGCAGCGGCCGTCCGATGCGGCTCCGTCTGCTGCGCGAGTTCCTGACCTACGCCAAATCCTGTCCGGACCTGTGGATCACGACCGGGGAGGCGATCGCCGCGAATTTCCAGAAGCATGAAGCCGCAGGTCAGCCGCGCTGATGAGCATGGGCAAGTCTTCGATGCAGTTCTCCCGCCGGTCATTGCTTCGTGCGGCCGCTATGGCGCCTGCCTTTTCCTTGCCGGGCATCGTCCGCGCGCAATCGCAGACCACGCTGCGCTTCATCCCGGTGATCGATCTGGCCTTCCTCGATCCGGTCTATTCCACCGCGCAGGTGTCGCGCAACCACGGCTTCATGGTCTACGACACGCTCTATGGCATGAATGCGGCGCTGGAAGTCTCGCCGCAGATGGTGTCGGGCCATGTCGTCTCCAATGACGCCAAGCAGTGGGACCTGACGCTGCGCGACGGGCTTTTCTGGCATGACGGCGAGCGGGTACTGGCGCGTGACTGCGTCGCGAGCATTCGCCGCTGGGCCTCGCGCGACGGGTTCGGCGGCGAATTGATGGCGGCGACCGAAGAGTTGTCTGCGCCGGATGATCGTACCATCCGCTTCCGTTTGCGGCGGCTATTCCCGCTGCTGCCGCAGGCGCTCGGCAAGGCCGCAGTGCATGCCGCATTCATGATGCCCGAGCGGTTTGCGAGCCAGGATCCGCTCAAGCCGATCACCGAAGTGATCGGCAGCGGGCCATTCCGCTTCATCGCGGATGAGCGCGTACCCGGTGTACGCAACGCCTATGCCAGGTTCGAGCGCTATCAACCTCGCCAGGACGGCAAGCCGGATTGGACCGCCGGTCCCAAGATCGTGCACTATGACCGCGTTGTGTGGACCACGACGCCGGACCCGGGGACCGCCGTGGCGGCCCTCCAGACTGGCGAGCAGGATTGGCAGGAAACCACGCCGCACGACTTGCTGCCCGTGCTGAAGCAGTCCGATGAGGTCGAAACGCGTGTGCTCGACCCCCGCGGCTATGCGTGCATGCTCCGCGTCAATCACCTGCAACCGCCGTTCGACAATCCCGCCATCCGCCGTGCGCTGCTCGGTGCAATCAATCAAGCCGACTTCATGACCGCGGTCGCGGGCGGAGATCCGGCATACCAGCTCTCGCCGATCGGCTATTTCGCGCCGGGAACGCCGATGGCCAATGACGTCGGGCTCGATGTCTTCCGCGGCCCGCGCGATATGGCTAAGGTGAAGGCCGATCTGGCGGCGGCTGGCTACAATGGTGAGAAAGTCGTGCTGCTGTCGCCGGGCAATTCGGCCGCGCAAAAGCCGCTCGGCCAGGTTGCGGCCGACATGCTGCGGAGGGCCGGGATGAACGTCGATCATCAGGTGCTCGACTTCGCAGCCGTGCTGCAGCGTCAGCTCAAGAAGGATCCGATCGACAAGGGCGGCTGGAGCGCTACCGTCGGCAATTGGCAAGGCATCGACTGGCTCAACCCGGCCGGCAACACCAATTTGCGCGGCGAAGGGAAGGTCGCCGGATGGTACAGCAGCGAGAGAATGGGCGGCCTGCGCGGTCAGTGGCTCACGGCGCCGTCGCTCGAAGAGCAGCAGCGGATCTGCCGCGAGATCCAGGCGCTGGCGTTTGAAGAGATCCCGTATTTTCCGATCGGCCTGTACAAGCAACCGACCGCCTACCGCAAGAGCATCACCGGCATCCTCGACGGCACCGCAGTCTTCTGGAATGTGCGTCCATCATGAGCAGCATCGCGATCTTCGGCAGCTACGTACTATCTCGCCGTGGCGGCGCACAGGATGTGCTGCGCGATCACTGGGTGCTGATCGAAGGCAGGACGATCGCGGCGGTCACCAAGGAGAGGCCGTTCGCCGCTGAGGCTTATGATCGTCCCGGCCGCTTCATCCTGCCGGGCCTGATGAACCTGCACAATCACTGCTTCAGCGAGGCGGTGGCGCGCAGCCACACCGAGGACGGAAATGGCCGGCGCAACAATCAGAGCATCGTCTATACGGTGCTGCTGCCGCTGACCAAGCGCGGCGCCGATCTGCTTTCGGCCGAGGAGCGCCTTGCGGTCGCGCGGCTCGGCATTCTGCAGTTACTCAAGGGCGGGGCCACGACGGTGATGGAGCCGTTCCGCAACACCATCCCTGAAATGTTCGACGCCGCCGAGGAGATGGGCGTCCGCTTCTATGGCGCGCCGTATCTGTTCTCGACCTCGGACGCCAAGGCTGGCGCGGATGGCGTGGTCAGATATGCCGGTGACGACGGCGCGGCAGACTTGGCCACCTGGAACGCGCTCTATCAGCGCTGGAACGGGCGCGGTGACGGCCGGATCGGCCTTGCGATGAGCCCGCATGCGACCGACACCTGCGGGCCTGACCTGCTGAAGGCGTGCGCGGCGCGCGCCCGTGAGCTCGGCGTGCCCATCACCACCCATCTGGCGCAGAGCCGGGCCGAGGTGGAAACGATCGGCAAGCGTTATGACGGCCGCACGCCGGCTGAATATCTCGATTGGCTGGGCCTGCTGGCTCCCGATCTCCTCGCAGCGCATTGCATCGCGAGCTCCGACAGCGATCTGAAGCTGATGGCTGCGCGCGGCGCCGCGGTGTTGAATTGCCCGCGGGTGTTCGCCCGATCCGGCGTCACGGCGGCATTCGGCCGGTTTGCCGAGCATGGCGTGCGCACCGTGGTCGGCACCGACGGTTACAACATGGACCTGCTCGGCGAGCTCAACGCGGCCTCGATGATCTCGAAACTTGCGCTGCAACGCGCCGAGGTCGCGAGCGCTCCCGACTTGATCGAGGCGGTGACCGCGACCGCTGCCTTGCTGGTGAAGCGTCCGGATCTCGGGGCGATTGCGCCCGGCGCAACGGCCGATCTGACCATCATTGACATGACCCATCCGCACCTGCAGCCGCTGTTCGATCCGCGCCGCGCGCTGGTCGCACTCGGCAATCGCGCAAATGTCGATCAGGTCATCGTCGATGGGCGGGTGCTGATCGATGCTGGCCGTTACGTTCATGGCGATGAAGCCGCCATCACCTCGGCAGGGGCCGCTGCGATCGGCAAGATCTGGGATCTGCCGGAGGCGCAGGCGGCGTTTGCCGGCTGAGTTTGCAAGGGGAGCAACGACTATGCGCATGATCAACGTCGCCGCAGCCCAGATGGGCCCGATCCAGCGCGCGGAGGGGCGCGATGTCGTGGTCAGGCGCATGCTCGCGCTGATGGACGAAGCCAAGGCGAAAGGTGCCGACCTGATCGTCTATCCCGAGCTCGCGCTGACCACCTTCTTCCCGCGCTGGTACATGGAGAACCGCGCCGATGCCGATGGCTGGTTCGAGCGTGAGATGCCCAATGACGCTGTGCGGCCGCTGTTCGAGCGCGCGGCCGGCCACCAGATGGCGATGAGCTTTGGCTATGCCGAACTGACGCCGGACGGCCATCATTTCAACACCGCGATCCTGACCGACCGCGACGGCAAGATCGTCGGTAAATACCGCAAGATCCATTTGCCCGGCCATGCCGAGTTCGATCCGGAACGCACGCATCAGCACCTGGAGAAGCGCTATTTCGAGCCGGGTGATCTCGGCTTTCCGGTCTGGCGCAATCTCGGCGGCGTCATGGGCATGGCCGTCTGCAACGACCGCCGATGGCCGGAAACCTATCGCGTGATGGGCCTGCAGGGCGTCGAGATGGTGCTGATCGGATACAACACGCCATCGGTCAACGCACAGAAAGGCGACGAAGGGCCGGAGAAGCGGCTGTTCCACAACCGCCTGTCGGCGCAGGCCGGTGCCTACCAGAATTCATGCTGGGTGATAGCGGTCGCCAAGGCCGGCGACGAAGACGGCCATCCCCTGATCGGCGGTAGCCTCATCGTCAATCCCGACGGCGAGATCGTGGCCGAAGCCAAGACCGAAGATGACGAACTGCTGGTGCATCCGTGCGATCTCGACGCCACCGCGTTCGGCAAGCAGACGATCTTCAATTTCGCAGCCCACCGCCGCACCGAGCATTATGGCCTGATCACCAGCCGTACCGGCGCGATCCCGCCGCCGTGAAGGACGTGGTGCGATGACGAGCCTTTCTTTTCGCGACCTTGCACCTCGGGACCGCTACAAGCTGCTGTGCGGCGTGGTGGTGCCGCGGCCGATCGCCTTGGTCACGACCATGGACGAGAACGGCGCGCTGAACGCGGCGCCGTTCAGCTTCTTCAACGTGTTCTCCGAGGACCCGCCGTTAATCGTGCTCGGCCTTCAGCATCATCCTGACGGCCGGTTCAAGGACACCACGCGCAACATCCACCGCACCGGTGAATTCGTCGTGCATATGGTGGACGAGGCGCTGGCGAAAGTGATGAACGACTGTGCGGTGGACTTCCCCTCCGGCGAGAGCGAGGTTGCGGCAGTGGGTCTGACGGCGGAGGTCAGCGCCGAGGTCAAGGTGCCGCGGCTGGCCGCAGCACCGTTCGCGCTGGAATGCCGACGTCAGGTCTCGCTCGCATTTGGTCCAGGCCGCGAGTTGTTGATTGGCGAAGTGCTTCATCTGCATGCGCGCGAAGGGTTGCTTGATCCGGCGCGCATGTATGTCGACATGGCGACCTACCAGCCGATCGGACGGCTGTTCGGCAATCTCTATTCGACCCAGCGCGACATGTTCGCGATGGATCGCGAGAGCTATGACGATTGGCAGGCGAGGCGGGCGCGTGAAGCACGCTAGCCTGCCAACAACCGCGTTACGACGCGTCGAATTGCACGGCGCCCAGCGCCATGGTCACGGCGGCCTGGGTCGGATCGATCACCGGAATACCGAGCGCGTCCTCGAGCGGCTTGCGATGACGCGCCATGCCCGCGCAGCCCATCACGATGGCGCCGGCACCATCTTCTCCTTTCAGGGCGCGGCCGACTGTGATCATCCTGGCGAGCGTGCCTTCGCCCGATGCGGTTTCCGCCACGCTCATGTCGAGGGGACGCTCGCCGGCCAGCCGATCCATCAGGCCCATCTGGCGCAGATAGCGCATGTGCCGGCGGATCGAGCGCTGCGCGATCGCGATCACGCCAAAGGTCTCGGCGCGGGTCAGCGCGGTCAGCACGCCGCATTCGGCGATGCCCAGCACCGGCCGCGTGGTGGCTTCGCGGCAGACATGCAGGCCGGGATCGCTGTAGCAGGCGATCACGAAGGCCGCCGACTCGTTGTCGCCGGCGACGGTACGGCGCAGCGGCATCACCACGCTTTCGGCGTCGGCCTGGCTTTCGATGCCGTAGGGTCCCTCAGTCAGGGTCTCGCACACGATCTCAGGACCGTCGGCAAAGGACAGCCGCTTCAACGCCTCGGCAAGGCCGGCGGTGACCACGTGGTTGGAGTTCGGGTTGATGACCATGATGCGCGGTCGGGGCATGGGAGGTTCCTGCTTGGGCAGTGTTGACGGTGCGAAACAGAGGCAATCACTATGCCATGGACAGCATGAAGCGGTCATGCGCAGGGCGCAAGGGCGCGCCGCAAGGCCGGGTGCGGTTGGGCTTCAACAGTTGCGGGAGGAGATGACATCATGACCGAGCCTGCCTATGACCTGATCATCCGCCGTGGGCGTGTCGCCACCACCACCGATGTGTTCGAGGCCGATGTCGCCGTCATCGGCGAAAGCATCGCGGCGATCGGGCGTGGGCTCGGTCCCGCAAAGCGCGAAATCGACGCGCGTGGCAAGCTTGTCCTGCCCGGCGGTGTCGACAGCCATTGTCATATCGAGCAGCTCTCGGCTGCCGGCATCATGAATGCGGATACCTTCGAGAGTGCCACGACGTCGGCGGCGTTCGGGGGGACCACGTCGGTCATCTCCTTTGCCGCGCAGCATGTCGGCATGCAGCTGCCGCAGGTGCTGGAGGAGTATCACGCGCTGGCCCGCAAAGGGGCTGTAATCGACTACGCCTTCCATATGATCATCGCCGATCCGACCAGGGAGACGTTGGAGCGCGACCTGCCGACGCTGATCCGCCAGGGCCATGGCTCGATCAAGATCTTCATGACCTATGACCGGCTGAAGATCGATGACGAGCCCTTGCTCGATATCCTCGTCGCCGCGCGCGAGGGCGGCGCAATGCTGTGCGCCCATGCGGAAAATCACGGCATCATCTCCTGGATGGTGAAGCGGCTCCTCGCGCGCGGCTACACTCATCCGAAATATCACGCTATCAGCCATGCGCGCTTTTCGGAAGCAGAGGCGTTCAACCGCCTGATCGGCATGGCGGCCCTTGTCGACCAGCCGATCATGATCTTCCACGTCTCGACCGCCGAGGGCGCGCAGACGATCCGCGATGCTCGCGGGCAGGGGCTGAAAGTGTTTGCCGAGACCTGCCCGCAATACCTGTTCCTCACCGCGGACGATCTCGACAAGCCGGGCGCGGAAGGCGCCAAATGGATGTGTAGCCCGCCGCCGCGCCGCAAGGATGACCAGGAGGCGCTGTGGAAGGCGTTGTCGCTCGGCGATCTGCAGACCATCTCCTCTGACCACGCGCCGTATCGCTTCGACGAGACCGGCAAGCTTCGCGCCGGGCCGAACCCGAACTTCAAGCAGGTGGCCAACGGCCTGCCGGGCCTCGAGATGCGGCTGCCGCTGCTGTTCGATGCGATGGTCTCCAAGGGACGGCTCGGCCTCGAGAAATTCGTCGAGCTGACTGCAACCGCGCCGGCCAAGATCTACAATCTGCATCCGCACAAGGGCTCGATCGCCGTCGGCGCTGACGCCGATATCGCGATCTGGGATCCCGATCGCCGGGTGTCCGTCACCGACACGATGATGCATGATCTGGCCGGCTACACGCCGTTTGCCGGCCGTTCGCTGCAGGGCTGGCCGGTGACGGTGCTCTCCCGCGGCCGCGTCATCGTCGAAAGCGGCAAGCTGAACGCCTCGCCGGGCTCCGGCCGCTTTTTGGCCCGCAGCGGCGGCGAGGCGGCGAAACCGACCGGTGGATTGGTCTCGGACATGGACCCGGAGCAGAATTTTGGCGCCAAGCTATTGTGAGCGAACCGCGAGATGAGCGTCGTGATCTTCGGTGGCGCAGGCTTTGTCGGGCTCAATATCGCGGAGCTGCTGCTTGCCCGCGGCGATGCGGTCACGCTGTTCGATCAGGCCGAGTTGCCGGTGGAGGCGCGCTGCGCCTTTGCGCCTTACGGTGAACGCTTGCGGCTGCTGCGAGGGGACGTGACCGAGCGTAGCGCGGTTGAGGCGGCAGTCGGGCCGGGATGCGATGCCGTGGTGCTTGGCGCCGCGATCACGGCAGGCGCAGCGCGCGATGCCGCCGAGCCGGAGCGGATTCTGGCCGTCAATCTGCTGGCGCAGGTGCCGATCCTGACCGCTGCGCGCAAGGCAAAGGTGCGGCGTGTGATCAACCTGTCGTCCGCTGCAAGCTATGGCGCGAGCGGCCGGCATTATCCGCTGCTGGAAGAGACGACGCCTTGCGATCCGCAATCGCTGTATGCGATCACGAAATTCGGCTCCGAGCGTGTGGTCGCCCGGCTCTCCGAGCTCTGGCAGGCCGATATGATCAGCGTCCGGCTCTCGGGGGTGTTCGGCCCGTACGAGCGTGCAGGCGGTGTCCGCGACACGCCGTCACCGCAGGCGCTGATCGTGGATTGCATGCGGCGGGGCGCGCCGGCGTTGCTCAGCGAGCCCGGTGCACGGGACTGGGTCTATGCCGCCGACGTCGCCGCCGCCGTCGGCGTGCTGCTCGATGCCGCCCGGCCCCGCCACATGCTCTACAATATCTCGAGCGGTTTGACGTTCACCGCAGAGGCCTGGGGCAAGGCCTTTGCTGATAAGGCTTTTGCCGCCCCGGACAGCGGTTTCGTTTGCCGCGTGGCTGTCTCCGGCGAAACACCGACCGTGACTGTGCACGGCTCGACCCGGGCGCCGCTGTCGGTACAGCGCATGGCCGACGAATTCGGATGGCGCGCCAAATTTGGCTGCGAGGAGTCAGCGGAGCATATGCGGCGCTGGCTGCATGATCATGATCGAGGAGGCGCCTGAGATGAAGCTGGCGGGCAGGGTGGCCATCATCACAGGCGGCGGCTCCGGGATCGGCCGGGCCAGCGCCGTTCTGTTCGCCCGCGAAGGCGCCTTCGTTGCACTGGTGGATCGCGATGCTGACAGCGCAGCCGAAACGCTGGCGATGCTTCGCGATCAGGGTGGCAGCGGTAGCGTCCATGTTGGCGATGTCGGCGACGCCGATTTTGCAAGCTCCACCGTCGAAAGTGTCGCAACAAGCGACGGCAGGCTCGACGTGCTGATGACGTCTGCCGGCTTCTCCTGCGGCGGTACCGTGATCACAACTGCGCTGGCGGATTGGGACGCGGTATTCCGTGCCAATGTCGGCGGCACCTGGTTGTGGGCGCGCGCGGCCGTGCCGATCATGCAGCGGCAGGGCAAGGGCGCCATCATCACGCTGGCGTCGCAGCTGGCGATCGCTGGCGGCAAGGGCAACAGCGCCTATATTGCGGCCAAGGGCGCCATCGTCAGCCTGACCCGCACCATGGCCGTCGATTTCGCGACCGATGGCATCCGCGTCAACGCGTTGGCGCCCGGCGCGATCGACACGCCGCTGCTGCGCCGCAGTTTTGCGCGCCACGCCGATCCCGAGCCGGTGCGCGAGGTCTCGCGACAGCGTCATGCCATGAAGCGGTTCGGGCGCGCCGACGAGGTGGCGGCGGCCGCGCTCTATCTCGCCAGTGACGATTCCTCCTTCGTCACCGGCACGGTGCTTCCAGTCGATGGCGGGTGGCTTGCGGCATGAGTGATGGCCTTGCAGCACTTGCAGTTCAAGTCTGCGCCGATCTTGCCAAGACGGCGCATCCGGGCATGCCCTGGCTGACGCCGATGACGGCTCCCGATGGCAGCCGCGCTCTGGACGTGCTCATTGTCGGGGCTGGTCAATCCGGACTTGCGACGGCTTTCGGTCTGCAGCGCTCGCAGGTCACCAACATCCGCTTGCTCGACAAGGCGGACGAGGGTTGCGAAGGCCCGTGGCTGACCTATGCGCGGATGCCGACCCTGCGCAGCCCGAAGGACTACACCGGCCCTGACCTCGACCTGCCGAACCTGACCTATCAAGCCTGGCACGAGGCCAAATTCGGAACGGAGAGCTGGCGCGATCTTGGTCTGATCCCGCGCGAATATTGGGCGGCCTATCTGTCGTGGTATCGCAAGGTGCTCGGTCTACCGGTGCACAATGGCTGCGAGGTGACCGATATCGCACCCGAGGCTAACGGCCTGCTGCGGGCAACAGTGAGCACTGCTCATAGCGAGGAGGTGCTTTACGCCCGCAAGATCGTGCTCGCGACGGGACAGGAAGGCATGGGCGATTGGAGCATTCCCGAACCATTGCGTCATCTGCCGGCGTCGCGATGCGTTACCTGCGCGGCGCCGATAGATTTTACCGCGCTACGTGGCAAGCGCGTCGCGGTGATTGGCGCGGGCGCCTCGGCCTTCGATAACGCAGCGATGGCACTCGAGGCAGGTGCGGGCCTCGTGCATTTGCTGTGCCGGCGCGCTGCGATCCAGCTAGTGCAACCCTATCGATGGCTGACCTTCCGCGGCTTCCTCAGGCATTTTTCCGAGCTCGACGATCCCTGGCGCTGGCGCTTCATGCGCGCGGTGCTCGAGCTGCGCGAGGGATTTCCGCAAGCCACCTATGATCGCTGCGCCCGGCACGCGCCGTTCCATCTGCACGAGGGCGCACCTGTCGAGGAAGCGCGGGAGACCGTTGACGGCGTGCTGCTGCGCACGCCACGTGGCGAAATCGCGGTCGATTTCGTCATCTGCGCCACCGGCGTCATGATGGACTTTGCCGCTCGCCCCGAGCTGAAGCGATGCGCCGATAACATCGCGCGCTGGGCCGACTGCTACACGCCGCCGGCGCAGGAACAGAGCCTTCGCCTTGGCGCCTTTCCCTATTTGTCGGACGGCTATGCCTTCCGCGAGCGCGAGGTTGGACGAACACCGTGGATCTCCGGCATTCACCTGTTCGCCATTGCCTCGACCATGAGCTTTGGTCCGTCCGGCTCCTCGATCAATGCGATGACGACGGCGGTGCCGAAGCTGGTCCACGGCCTCACGCGTGACCTGTTCCGCGCCGATATCGACAAGCACTGGGCGGCATTCCAGGCCTATGATGTCCCTCAAGCTGTGATCCGGCGCGAGCCCGCGGCCGCGCAGGGGAGCGCGTGATGCCGGCGAGCGCATATGCATTCCACTGCGACGAAGACGCATGCCAAACTGCCCGTTTCTGGCACATGATTTGCTGCCATTTCGGGCGTGCGCGGCCTAACAAAGGACAGAGGCGATGTACCCCGTGATTTTCAGGCATCTGATTTCGGCGTCCGCCGTTCTTCTTTCGGCGACATTGATGGCGTCCGCGGCCCGTGCGCAGAGCCGCGCTGAGACCTTGCGCTACGTGACGGCTGCAACAGTCAACACGCTCGATCCCAACATTCCCGGCTCGACCCGCGAAGCCTTCGCGCTCAGCATGAGCAGCTATGACCGGCTGGTGTCGTTCGGCCGCAAACAGCTCAACGGCAAATGGGTGTTCGATCTCGATACCATCACTGGCGAGCTCGCGGAGTCCTTCAGCGTCAGCCCCGATGGCCTGAAGCTCACCTTCAAGCTTCGTCCAGACGCCAAGTTCCACGACGGCTCGCCGGTTACTGCAGAAGACGTGAAGTGGTCGCTCGACCGCTGCGTCACCGCGCCGGTACTCGGCAAGGCGCAACTGCTGACGGGGTCGTTGACCAGCGCCGACCAGTTCAAGGTGATCGATCCACTGACACTTGAAGTGACATTGCCGCGGCCCGACAAGCTGGCGCTGCCGAACCTTGCGACCGTCTATCCCATCATCATCAATTCCAAGCTCGCCAAATCGCATGCGACCCCTGAGGATCCTTGGGCGCTGAGCTGGCTGAAGGAGAACGAGGCGGGCAGCGGCGCCTATGTCGTCGAGACCTTCAAGCCCGGAGAGCAGGCGATCGCCAGGCGCAACGAGGCCTGGAATCGCGGCTCGCCGGACAAGCCGGCGTCCTTCAAGCGGCTGATCATCCAGTCGGTACCGGAGCCGGCGACGCGCGCCAATCTGGTCGAGCGCGGCGATGCGGACCTCGCGATCGACCTGCAGGCCAGCGACGTCCAGGCGCTGGAGTCCAAAGGCAAGCTGAAGGTGATTTCGACACCGCAATACAATGCGGTGACCTTCATCTCGATGAACAACAAGATCCCGCCGTTCGACAACGTCAACGTCCGCCGGGCGGTCGCCGCGGCGCTACCCTATGATGACATGTTCAAGGCAGCGCTGTTTGGCCGCGGCACGCCGCTGTTCGGTGCCAGCTGGCCCGACGGTACGCCGCCGAGCGGCGGCTATCCAATCCCGCAACCGGTCAAGCTCGATCTGGAGAAGGCGCGGGCCTATCTGAAGGAGGCCGGCATGCCCGAAGGTTTCGCCACGACCTTCAGCTTCAACGTCGGTCAGGCCGCGACTGCCGAGCCGATGGCCGCCCTGGTCAAGGAATCTCTGGAGAAGATCGGCATCAAGGTCGACATCCAGAAGCTGCCGGATGCGCAGATGTCGACCTCGATCAATGAGAAGAAGCTGCCCTTCTTCACCGAAGGCATTGTCGCCTGGCTGCCGTCGACCGATTATTTCTATCGCAACTTCTACACCGGCAATCAGCGCTGGAACTATTCCTCCACGGACAATGCCGAGCTGGAGAAGATCGCGCAGGCCGCGCGCTTCGAGCCGGACAAGGCGAAGTACGAGGCGGAGGGCAAGGAGCTCAACGCCATCCATTTCGAGCAGATGTTCCAGGTTCCGCTCTGGCAGCCGGCGCAGGACGCAGTGATGGTCGCCAATCTCGACGGCTATGTCTATCAATTCACCCGCCAGGTGGATTATCGTAACCTGAGCCGCAAATAGCAGCGGAGCCGGGGGCACGGCGAAGAGCATGGGCACGATTGGTGCAACTTTGATCCGGGCCGGGCGGCGGTTTCTCTCGTCACTACCGGCGCTGTTCGGCGTGCTGGTCTTCACTTTCCTCCTGATGCGGGTGTTGCCAGGCGATCCCGCCGTGTTCTTTGCCTCCGGTCCCAGTGCCGGCAAGGAGGAGATCGAGGTCGTCCGCAAGCAGCTCGGGCTGGACCGGTCGCTGCCGGAGCAGCTCGGCATCTATCTCTACGATGTCGGCCGCGGCAATCTCGGCCGTTCCATGATGACGGGGCAGCCGGTCGCCAAGGACCTGCAGCAGCGCCTGCCGGCCTCGCTCGAGCTGACGCTGACCGCGCTCGTGATCGCGCTGATCGCGGCGGTCCCGCTCGGTGTGCTGGCCGCGCTGCGACCGAACTCGCTGATCGATCACGGCGTACGGCTGTTCTGCTCGCTCGGCGTCTGCGTGCCGACCTTCGTCTCCGGACTGCTGCTGATCTACGTGTTCTACTATTTGCTGGGTCTTGCCCCCGACCCGACCGGACGGATCGACGTCTTCGCCTCGGTGCCGCCGGCCCGCACCGGCTTCCTGATGGTGGATTTCCTGCTCGCGGGTGACGTCGAGGGTTGGTGGGCCGCGGCGCGTCAGTTGACGCTGCCTGCCTTCACGATGGCGCTGTTCGTGATCGCGCCGCTTGCCCGCATCACCCGTGCCTCGATGCTGGTGTCGCTCGGCAGCGATTTCGTGCGTACCGCAAGGTCGATCGGCTTGTCGCGCTGGCAGATCGTGGTGACCTATGCGCTGCGGAATGCAATCCTGCCCGTGATCACCATCGCCGGCATCGTGTTCTCGACCATGCTTGGTGCCAATGTGCTGGTCGAGAAAGTGTTCTCCTGGCCGGGCGTTGCGTCCTACGCGCTCGATGCGCTGCTGGTCTCCGACTATGCACCGGTGCAGGGCTTCGTGCTGCTGATGGCCAGCATCTTCGTCGCGGTCAATCTCCTGGTCGATGTGCTCTACGGCATCGCCGATCCCAGGGCGACGGCCGCATGAGCCTGACAGCAACATCGTCGGGGCTGCGTCACACCATGTGGGTGCTGCGCGGTAACCCCGTTACCGCGATTGCCGGCGCGGCGGCGATATTGCTGGCGCTGGTCGCGATCTTCGGTCCCATGCTGGTGCCTTATGATCCCGTCGCTTCGGACGTGCCGCGTGCGCTGCAGCCGCCGAGCGCACTCCACTGGGCCGGCACTGATCAGCTCGGCCGCGATGTCTTCAGCCGATTGATCGTCGCCACGCGGCTCGATCTCGCCATCGCCGTGACGGCCGTCAGCGTGTCTTTCGTGATCGGCGCGGTGATCGGATCGCTCTGCGGCTATGTCGGCGGCAAGCTCGATCGCGCGGTCGGCCGGTTCGTCGACGTGCTGATGGCCTTTCCGCTGTTCGTTCTCGCCATGGCCATGGTCGCAGCGCTCGGCAACCGGGTCGAGAATATCGTCATCGCGACCGCGATCATCAATCTGCCGTTCTACATCCGCTTCGCGCGCGCGGAGGTCAACATCCGGCGCAATCTCGGTTGGGTGGAGGCGGCGCGCGCCTGCGGCGATGGGCATGTCTCCGTCGTGCTGCGCTTCCTGCTACCCAACGTGCTGCCGGCGATGGCGGTGCAGATGTCGCTCAATCTCGGCTGGGCGATCCTGAATGCCGCGGGCCTCTCCTTCATCGGCCTGGGCGTCAAGCCGCCGACGCCGGAATGGGGCATCATGGTCGCCGAGGGCGCGCGCTTCATCTCGACGGGCAGGTGGTGGCTGGTGTCGTTTCCTGGGCTGGCTCTGATGCTGGCCGTGCTCTGCTTCAACCTGCTCGGCGACGGGTTGCGCGATATCCTCGATCCGCGCATGCGCACATGATGTCGCCACTGCTCGAAATCGACAATCTCGGCGTGACGTTCTCGACCCGGCGCGGGCTCGTCGAGGCGCTGCGGGGCGTCTCGCTGTCGCTCCAGCCGGGTGAAATGCTGGGCCTCGTCGGCGAGAGCGGATCCGGCAAGTCAGTCACCGGCTTCGCGGTCACGGGCCTGCTCGACAAAGCGGGTCGCATCACCGCCGGGCGTGTCAAGTTCAGGGGCCAGGACATTACGCGCGCGTCGGGGGCGGAGCTGCGCAATCTGCACGGCGCCAACATGGCGATGATTTTCCAGAATCCGCGCGCCGCGCTCAATCCGATCCGCACCGTCGGTGCCCAGATCGCCGATGCCGTCCTTTCGCATCGGCGGCTCTCGAAACAGGAGGCGCGGGCCGAGGCGCTGGAGTTGCTGCGCGCGGTGCAGATCCGCGATCCCGACCGGCGGCTGGATGCCTATCCGCACGAGCTCTCCGGCGGCATGTGCCAGCGCGTGATGATCGCGATCGCGATCTCCTGTAATCCTTCACTTCTGATTGCCGACGAGCCGACCACAGGCCTCGATGTGACGACACAAAAGGTGGTCATGGATCTCCTGGCGCGCATCGTCGCCGACCGGGGCATGGCGACAATCCTCATCACCCACGATCTTGGCCTTGCGGCACATTATTGTCGTCGCGTGGTGGTGATGGAGCAGGGGCGACTCGTGGAAGAAGGCGCGCCGCAGACATTGTTTCGGGCGCCTCAGCACGCCTATACCAAGCGGCTGGTGGCATCGTCGCCGACCGCGACATCGCGTGTCGGCGACCTCGTGCCGGCCGAAGAAGCTCTGCCGGTTGTCGAGGTGAACGAGCGGTCGACGCCCGCGCCGGGCGCGCCGCCGCTGCTCGACGTCCAGCACGTCGTCAAGCGTTTTGACGATGGTACCGCTGCGGTGGCGGATTTCTCGATGACCATGGCGGCAGGCGAGAGCGTCGGCCTGGTCGGGGAGTCCGGCTCCGGCAAGAGCACCACCGCCCGCATGATCTGCCGGCTGATCGATCCGAGCGCAGGCGACATCCTGTTCGACGGCTATTCGATCGCAAAGCTGCCGGCGCGTGATTTTCATCGCTCGCCGCTACGCAAGGAAATCCAGATCGTCTTTCAGGATCCGCACGAGAGCCTCAATCCGCGCTTTACCGCGTTCGATTGCATTGCCCATCCGCTGCTGCGGCTCACGGGCCTGCGCCACGGCGACGCGCTGCGTTCCCGGGTCGAGGAGTGCGCCGACCGCGTCGGCCTGCCGCGTGAGCTGTTGTCACGCTTCCCGCATCAATTGTCGGGTGGCCAGAAGGCGCGCATCGGCATCGCCCGCGCCATTGCATGCCGGCCGCGTTTGCTGGTGCTTGACGAGCCCACTGCGGCGCTCGATGTCTCGGTGCAGGCCGTCGTGCTGCAGCTGCTCGACCGGCTTCGGCGCGAGGACAATCTCGCCTTCCTGTTCGTCAGTCACGACCTCAACGTGGTACGCATGATGTGCAGCCGGACCATCGTGCTGCGCGCCGGTGGCATCGTCGAGCAGGGCGAGAGCCTC
Source organism: uncultured Bradyrhizobium sp. (assembly GCF_936943645.1). Classification (GTDB taxonomy): domain Bacteria; phylum Pseudomonadota; class Alphaproteobacteria; order Rhizobiales; family Xanthobacteraceae; genus Bradyrhizobium. The sequence continues at coordinate 88,546 of NZ_CAKZJO010000085.1, forward strand.
GCTCTGTTTGCCAATCCGCAGACGGATTACACGCGCGAGCTGGTCGAAGCCATCCCACACATCGGTTCGCCTGCTTCGCTCCTGCCCGCCTGATTTCCATGGCCATATGGTCCTACAAGCGTGAATGGAGCGTATTTTCCAGACATCGGCGATCATCAAATGACGGAGAGCCCTGTGACGCAGCTCGATCTCGCCATTCGCGGCGCTACCATCGTGACGGCCAGCGACGAGTTTCGCGCCGATATCGGAATTCGCGGCGGCCGCATCGTCAGCATCGCCGACCGCATCGAGGGCGCGGCCCGTGAGATCGACGCGACGGGGCTGCTGGCGCTGCCGGGCGGCATCGACAGCCACGTCCACATCTCGCAAGCCTCGGGCCCCGACGTCGTGATGGCCGACGATTTTGCCTCGGCGACGCGCGCGGCAGCGGCCGGCGGCAACACCATGGTGCTGCCCTTCGCGCTGCAGGAGAAGGGCACCTCGCTGCGCACTTGTGTCGAGAACTATTGCAAGCTCGCAGAGGGCGAGTGCTACATCGACACGGCATTCCACCTCATCATCTCCGACCCGACCGCAATCGTGCTCGGGCAGGAGCTGCCGGCGCTGGTCAAGGACGGCTACACCTCGTTCAAGGTGTTCATGACCTATGACGACCTCGTGCTCAGCGACAAGCAGCTGCTCGAGGTGTTCGAGGTCGCGCGTCGCGAGGAGGCGCTGGTCATGGTTCATTGCGAGGGCTACGACGCCATCCGCTTCCTCACCAGCAAGCTCGAACGCGAGGGCCACATCGCGCCTTACTATCACGGCACCTCGCGGCCCCAGGCCGTCGAGCGTGAGGCGACGCATCGCGCCATCAGCCATGCCGAGGTGATCGGCGTTCCCATCATGATTGTGCACGTCTCCGGACGCGAGGCGATGGAGCAGGTGCGCTGGGCCCAGCAACGCGGATTGCCGGTGCACGCGGAAACTTGTCCGCAATATATCACGCTCACGGCCGACGACATGAAGGGCCTCAACATGGACATGTCGGGCGCCAAATACGTCTGCTCGCCGCCGCCGCGTGATGTCGAGAGCCAGCAGGCGATCTGGGAGGGCATCATGTCAGGCGTGTTCCAGACTTTCTCGTCCGATCACTGCCCGTTCCGCTACGATGATCCCAAGGGCAAGCTGACGCCGAACGCCCGCACCTCGTTCCGCTGGGTGCCGAACGGCATTCCCGGCGTCGAGACGCGGCTGCCAATCCTGTTCTCAGAGGGCGTCTCGAAGGGACGCATCACCCTGCAAAGGTTCGTCGAGCTGACGGCGACCAATCACGCGAGGATCTACGGTCTCTATCCGAGCAAGGGCTCGATCGGCGTCGGCTTCGATGCCGATATCGTGTTGTGGGACCCCAGGCTGAAGAAGAAGATTCGGCAGGCCGATCTTCACCACGGCGCGGACTATACGCCCTGGGAAGGCTTTGATGTCACCGGCTGGCCCGTCACCACCATTGCCCGCGGCCGGGTCGTGTACGACCAGGGCAAGATCGTCGGCGACAAGGGCTCGGGCGAGGTGCTGAGCCGCGGCAAGTCGAGTCTGATCTGACCAGGCGCAGCTCGGGCGGCGCGTCGTCTGGCGGAGAACACGGTCAGGGCATGCGCGATTTTGCCAGGACGCAGTGGACGCCCTTGTTGCCGTCGACCATCTGAGTAACCCTGAGATCTGCGGCGATCGAGCACAGCGTATAGGCGTCCTGCGCGCTGAGGCCGCTCCTCTCGCGGATCAGCGCGATCATGTCGCGCAGCGCCGCCTTGGCCGCGTCGTCGAGGTCTTCATCGAATCCCATCGTGATCCAGTCGACCGCGGTTTCCGCGCGTGGGGAGGCGAGGCGAAGATCTCGCCGGACGTGGAACTCGAAGGTGCCGGTGAGCGCGGCCTCGATCGCCGTCAGGCAGACCTCGCCATCGCCCTGCAGCGCATGGCCGTCGCCGGCGGAGAACAGCGCGCCCGGCACGAAGACGGGAAAATAGAGCGTGCTGCCAGCGCCGAGTTCCTTGTTGTCCATGTTGCCACCGAACGCCCGCGGCTCTTTCGAGGACAGCCGGCCCCAGGCGAGCGGCGGCGCGACGCCGAAATTGCCAAAAAAGAGCGACAGCGGCAGCTCCTGCCCCCACGGGAGCTTTGCGACATTGCGCGCGCGGTCGAGCGGAATGTGGATGCGGCGGAACTCCGGGAAATCCTCCGGCAGCGTGCCGAGCATCGGCACCTGGAGGTTCCAGCCCCAATTGCAGCGTAGTTCGATACTCAGCACACGCACTTCCAGCACGTCGCCGGGTTCAGTGCCCTCGACGTGGATCGGCCCGGTGAGCAAATGCGGCCCCGGACCGCGAAACGTGCTTGCCAGCACCTCGGCATGTCCCGGAACGACCTCGAAGCCGAGTGACGCATCGGGCAGATCGTCCGGCTCGCCCGACAGCGTCTCGATGGTGACCCGGTCTCCGGATGCGATCCGGAGCACCGGCTTCAGTCGTCCGTCCCAGAGTCCCCACTGGACGTTTCCGGGTGTGGAGCGCAGGACGTGGTCCATGCCGTTACCTGCCTGCGCTGCTCGCGACGATCGAGGAGGACGAGGTCGCGAACTTGCCGAGCCCGAGATAGACCAGGCCCGCCACGCCAATGCCGAACAGCCAGCTCAGATCGGCGCCGCCCAGGAAGTTGGTCGAGATCGGCCCCTGCAGCGCGCCGACGAGACCGTCCTCGACCAGCCAGCCCGCGACGAGGCCGGCGAAGAACGCGATCATGCCGGCCCAGTTGATGTCGCCATAGGCGCTGGTCTCCGGCGAGCGATAGAGCTCGGCGACATCGATCTTGCCCTTCCGCTTGATGAAGAAGTCGGCCAGCACCACCCCGGCCCAGGGGCTCATCCACAACAGCAGGCTGATCATCCAGTTGTCGAACGCCTTCGCGAAAGACGGCGCGAAGATGAAGTACAGCGTGACCAGATAGCCGGCGACGCCGACGATGACGGTGAGCCAGAAGCGTGAGAGCTTCAGCCCCGCGCTCAGCGCCGCCAACGTCGCCGAATAGACGTTGAGGATGTTGGTGGCGATCGGGCCGTGCAGCACCATCAGGAGAACCAGGATGCTGACGGGCCCGCCAAATACCGCGCTCACCATCTTGGCAGGATCGGTATCCAGCGTCGTCGAGGCGATGGTCGCGCCGAGAATGCCGAGCCAGACCGTCGGCACGAACATGCCGACATAGCTGTACCAGAAGACAGATTTCGACGGCACGCTCTTCGGCACGAAGCGCGAATAGTCGGAGGCCCAGGTCACCCAGGAAATGCCCCAGCCGACCCCGATCGCGGTCGTCAGCAGCGTCAGCATCGCCAGATGCGCGCCGGGCGGCAGCGAGGTCGTCAGGCTCCAGTTGACGACGCCCGGGCGCGTCCATGCCAAGACGCTCATCAGCACCATGATGGCGATGGTCGGCGGCACCGTGTACTTCTCGAAGGTGCGGATTGCATAGAAGCCGTAGATTCCGATCAGCACCTGCACCGCCATCACCAGCGTGATGACGACGATCTCGATCGGCCATGTGTCGGGAACGCCGAATTGCCCGAGGATGCCCATCGAGACCTTGACCGGGAAGTACGTGTTGACCCCGATCCAGCCCAGCGTCATCAGGAACATCAGGATGCTCGGCAGGTAGGCCCCGCGGACCCCGAACGCGGAGCGGCTCAGCACCATCTGGTTGACGCCGGTCTTGTGTCCCATCACCGTGAAAGTCGCGAAAATCGCGCAGCCGACGATGTTGCCGAGCACGATGACCGCGATCGTCTCCATCAGGCCAAGCTTGAGGATGATGCCGAGCGCGCCGAGCGCCCAGTTGACCGGCGCGATGTTGGCGCCGGCCCAGATCCACATCTGCTGCGGCCCGGTTGAATCCCGGTCCGCATCCGGAATTGGCTCGATGCTGTGAAGATCAGCGCGAAGCTCGGAATCCGTCATGACATCCCCCAATACGAAGCACGCTTCGCATCATCGCAGCATAAATCGTGCCATCGGTTGCGGCCGGCCGGAGCAGGGCGCGCGCCGATGGCTGACGCAAGATGCGTCGCGCCGGATTGCCACTGAGTTTTCAAGCATTGATTGGCGTCACGTGCCGCCGCGTCGCCGCGCGCTCCAGGCCACGCTGGCCCGCGCCAACCCGCCGGTGCAAGGTCGAAGGTTGTTGCACGGGCGGGCAACGGTACGATGATAAATTGAGCAGCCCGACTCAAAAGCGCGGCAGCTGCGTCTAGTCGAATAGGGCAGCGGCGCTGTCGCGACTGGGATTGCCAGCCACGATGCGCTGCATCATCTCGATGAACTGCGCCTGTTCCCGCTCGCTGAGATCTCCCAGCGTTGCGCGATGCGCCCGTCGCGCCGCGCCCTCGATCTTGACCAGCAAGGCAGCGCCGGCCGGCGTCAACCGGCACAGGCGTGCGCGGCGATCGTCCTTGTTGACTGCACGCTCGACCAGGTTTCGTGCTGCGAGACGCTTCAATGCGCCGGTCGTCGTGGTGCGGTCGAGGGCAATATCGGCCGCCAAAGTGGTCTGATCGGCGGTTTCGCGCACCGCCAACGCCGAGAGGAGGCTGTATTGCAGCGGCGTGACCTCGAACGCGCCGCAGGCTTCCTGAAACAGTGCAACGTGAATCTGGTGCAGCCGGCGGATCAGATATCCGGGTCGTTGCGACAAGGGCCAGGGGCGGTGCCGGCTCCCGCCGCGACGTGTCTTCGCCTGCCGCAATGCACACTCTCCCAATCCAGACCCTGCCGCGCTTAGCTCGATTCGAGTGCGTCCGCCACCGCCGGATCATGGCACGAGGCTTGCTTCTGTCAAAATGCGAAGCATGCTTCGTAATTCGGGCGATGCCGTCGCTCGCTCAAGGAGAGGAGAGCGCCCATGTCCGTTACTGCCAGCTTCGACCTTCTGCTGCGAGGCGGTCGCGTGATCTGTCCGGCCTCTGGTGTTGACGGCATCAAGGACGTCGCCATCCGCAACGGCAGGATTGCAGCCGTCGCGTCCGACATTCTGCCGACCAGCGCCAGGGAGGTCGTCGACGTCAGCGGCAAGCTGGTGCTACCCGGGCTGATCGACACCCATGCGCATGTCTATCAATATGTCTCCGGCCGCTTCGGCATGAATCCGGACATGGTCGGCGTGCAGTCGGGCGTGACGACGCTGGTCGATCAGGGTGGCCCGTCCTGCATGACGCTGCCCGGCTTTCGTCACTTCATCGCGGAGCCTGCGGCCTCACGAGTTTATGCCTTTCTGTCCGCCTACCTCGTCGGCGGCCTCGAAGGGCACTTCTATCCGCAGCTCTATAGTCCCGATGGCGTCGACATCGACGCCACGGTCAAGGCGGCGACGGCCAATCTCGACATCGTGCGCGGCATCAAGGCCCATGCCGAGATCGGCGGCTTCGCGCGCTGGGGCATCCGCGTCATCGAGATGGCGGCCGAGATCGGCAAGCGTGCCGACCTGCCGGTCTATGTGCATTTCGGCCAGCTCTGGGGCCTGCCCGAGAGCGGCGCCAATGGCGAGGATGCCGACACGATTCTTACGCGCGTGATTCCGCTGCTGCGCGAAGGCGATATTCTCGCCCATCCGTTCACGCGTCATCCCGGCGGCTTCGTCAACCGCGAGGGTGAGGTGCATCCGGTGATCCAGGCCGCACTCGACCGCGGCCTGAAGGTCGATGTCGGTCACGGCAGCCACTTCTCTTACCGGCTCGCCAAGAAGGCGATTGCCGCCGGCATCATTCCGACCACGCTCGGCGCCGATATTCATGGTTACAACACGCATGTGCCCGCGCCGGCCGGAACGCCCGACCAGCATGAGGACGAGGAGAATCATCCGTTCGCAGGCCAGGCAAAATTCAGCCTGGTGCAGGCGATGAGCTCGATGATGGCGCTCGGCCTGTCGCTGGAGCAGGTGGTGCCGATGGTCACCTCGAACCCTGCAAAGACGCTCGGCCGCAGCGCCGAGATCGGCGCGCTCAAGGTCGGCATGGATGCCGATGTCTCCGTGCTCAGCGAGCAGAACGGCCGCTTCGTCCTGAAGGACAACGAGAAGAACGAGGTGATCGCCGAGCGCTTGCTGCAGCCGGCCTTCTGCCTGCGTGCCGGCACGCGCTTCGACGCGGTCGCACCGATCCTGCCGCAGGCCGTCGCGGCGTAAGGCCAGGCGGTGAAGGAGGACGCCTTCGTGCGCAACGAGCGGGAATTTCCTTCTGGCAAGTCCGGGCAGGGCGTCGGTGCGCGCCTGCCGCGGAAGGAAGACGATCGCCTCATGCGTGGCCGCGGCCAGTACGTTGCGGACATCAGGCTCGCGGGCCTTCAGGACGTCGCCTTCGTGCGCAGCCCGATGGCCCATGCCCGCATCCGCGCCATCCACGTGCCCCAACGTTATCGCGATCGCGTGTTCACCGCTGCGGACCTCGTTGGCATCAAGCCGATCCGCGCGGTGTCGGGTCTTCCCGGCTTCAAGATCTCGGAGCAGCCGGTGCTGGCGACCGGCAAGGTGCGCCAGGTCGGCGAGCTCGTCGCGATGTGCCTTGCGCCGACGCGCGCCGAGGCCGAGGACATCGCGGCTTCCGTGACGCTCGATCTGGAGGAGCTGCCCGCGGTCTACGACATGCTGAAGGCGCGCGAACCCGGCTCGGCGCTGGTGCACGAGCATTGGGGCGACAACGTCTTTCTCGAGACCAACTACGAGGTCGACATCTCCGCCGCGCTGGATGCGCCGATCAGGGTGACGCGCGAGATCTCGACTGCACGGCAATGCATGTCGCCGCTGGAGGGCCGCGGCGTGGTCGCGACCTTCGATGCGCGGCTCGACCAGCTCACGCTGCATTCCGCGGCACAGATGCCGCACATCACCCGCAGCGGCCTTGCCGAATGCCTCGGCATGGAGGAGGGTCGGATCCGCGTGATCTCGCCGGATGTCGGCGGCGGCTTCGGCCACAAGGGCATCCTGCTGCCCGAGGAGGTCTGCCTGTCCTGGCTGACCATGCGCTGCGGCCATCCCGTGCGCTGGACCGAGGACCGCCGCGAGCATCTCGTCGCCAGCTCGAATTGCCGCGAGCATCATTACCGGATCACGGTCTATGCTGACAGCGACGGCACGCTGCGCGGTATCGATTGCGAGGCGACGGTGGATTCCGGCGCCTACTCGTCCTATCCGTTCTCGGCGTGCCTCGAAGCCGCGCAGGTCGCGAGCATCCTGCCCGGGCCCTACAAGATGCCGGCCTATCGCTGCCGCACCTTCTCGGTCGCCACCAACAAATGTCCGATCCTGCCGTATCGCGGTGTGGCGCGCACCGGCGTCTGCTTTGCGCTGGAGCTGATGCTCGATCTCGTGGCAGCCGAAGCCGGCCTCGAACCGGGCGAGGTGCGGCTGCGCAATCTGGTGCGCCCCGAGCAGATGCCGTTCGACAACATCACCAAGAAGCATTTCGACAGCGGCGATTATCCGGAAGCGATGCGCCGCGCGCTTGCCGCGATCGGAATCGAATCCATTCGCGCCAGGCAGAGTCAGGGCGAGGCCGACGGCCGCCGCATCGGCGTCGGCGTCTCCATCTATTGCGAGCAGGCGGCGCACGGCACGTCGGTTTATTCCGGCTGGGGCATCCCGATGGTGCCGGGCCACGAACAGGCCTCGGCCCGACTGACGCCGGACGGCGGCCTCGAATTGCGCGTCGGCGTGCATTCGCACGGGCAGGGCATGGAAACCACGCTTGCGCAGGTCGCCCATGAAATCCTTGGCGTGGATGTCGCCAAGATCCGCATCATCCTCGGCGACACCGCGATGACGCCCTATTCGACCGGCACCTGGGGCTCGCGCTCGATGGTGATGGCGGGCGGCGCGGTCGCAACCGCCTGCCGCGAGCTCGGCGAACGTGCCAGGCGCATCGGCGCAAAGCTGTTGCAGCACGATCCGGCCTCGGTGGTGCTGCAGGATGGCGAGGTGCGCGGCGTCAACGGCAGCGTCAGCATCCAGGCCATTGCCCACACCTGGTATCGCCGTCCGCAGGACCTGCCGGCCGATGTCGATCCCGGCGGGCTGGAGGTGACGCAAGGCTACAAGCCCGTGCGCGATAGCGGCACCTTCAGCTATGCCGCGCATGCGGCCGTGGTCGCGGTCGACCCTGATCTCGGCGAGGTGGAAATCCTCGACTATGTGATCGTCGAGGACGGCGGCGTGCTGGTCAATCCGCTCGTCGTCGACGGCCAGATCTATGGCGGGCTCGCGCAAGGCATCGGCACCGCGCTCTACGAGGAGATGCCGTTCGACGCCTCCGGCCAGCCGCTGGCGACGACGCTCGCCGACTATCTGCTGCCGGGACCGACCGAGGTTCCGGCTGCGCGCCTCGATCACATGGAGACGCCGTCGCCCTATACGCAGTTTGGCGTCAAAGGCATCGGCGAGGGCGGAGCGATCGCTCCCCCGGCCGCGATCGCCAACGCCGTCAACGATGCCTTGCGCCCGATCGGTGTCGAGCTGATGCAGTCACCGATCACGCCGCATCGTGTCGTCGAAGCCGTGCTCGCGGCGCGCGCAACTGAGAGAAGCGCAGCATGAAACCGGCGCCCTTCAGCTATGAGCGTCCACGCGATCTCGACGCCGCGCTGTCGATGCTGGCCGCAAGCGGCGGTTCGGCCAAGATCATCGCCGGCGGCCAGTCGCTCGGACCGATGCTCAATCTGCGGCTGGTGCAGCCGGAGCTGATCGTCGACATCACCGGCCTTGCCGAGCTCAAGCGCGCGGAGGTGTCCGGCGGCGAGCTCGTGCTTGGCGCTCTGGTCACCCATGCCGATATCGAGGACGGACGCACCGCCGATGTGACGCGCGGCGCCATGCGCGGCGTCGCCGCAAACATCGCCTATCGCGCGGTGCGCAACCGGGGCACCATCGGCGGCTCGCTCAGCCACGCCGACCCCGCGGCGGACTGGGTCTCGGCGCTCGCCGCGCTCGGCGCGCGCGTGACGCTTCGCAGCCTTGCCGGTGCACGCACCCTGGCGATCGAGGCCTTCGTCATCGGCGCACTTGAATCGGCGTTGCACGCCGGTGAGATCGTCGAGGCGATCCATGTGCCGGCGCGACCGGCCTCGGCCCATTGGGGCTATGCCAAGAGCTGCCGCAAGACCGGCGAGTTCGCCCATGCCATCGGCGCGGTGCTGATCGATCCCGCCGCCGCTTCGGCGCGCGTCGTGATCGGTGCGATCGACACGGCCCCGATCGTCGTGACCGATGCTGCCGGGCTGTTCGGCGGGAAGATTGCGACCGACTACAAGCAGCGCTTCGACACGCGTGTCGCCGACGCGCTTCTGGCCAAGGCCGGCATCGACGATGCCGCGCAGCGTCATATCCATGTCAGCGTGTTGAAGCGGGCCGTGGAGGAGGCCGCGGCATGACCACGATCGCGCTCAATGTCAATCGCCACGCGGTCGAGCTGCCGGCCGAGCCGCGCACCAGCCTTGCCGATTTCGTCCGCGACAGGCTCGATCTGACCGGCACCCATCTCGGCTGTGAGCATGGCGTCTGCGGTGCCTGCACCGTGCTGCTCGACGGCGTTCCGGCGCGCGCCTGCATCACCTATGCGTTGGCCTGCGAGGGTGCAGACATCACCACGATCGAGGGTCTCGACGAGGACGAGATCACGACCGAGCTGCGCGCCGCCTTCACCCGCGAGCATGCGCTTCAGTGCGGCTATTGCACTCCGGGGATGCTGGTCTCGGCGCGCGACCTCGTGCTGCGTCTGCCCGACGCGGACGAGCGCCGCATTCGCGTTGGCCTCAGCGGCAATCTCTGCCGTTGCACCGGTTATGTCGGCATCGTGCGCGCGGTGCAGTCCGTCATCGAGGCGAGGCGCGCGCGCAGCGTCGCGCCGCTCGCCGATAGCGGCCGGACCAGTCTTGGCCCCGCGGGATCGGGGCGGGCTGCATCCGGCCGAAGCGAGCCGAGCCCTGCGCGGCAGGCGCCGGTTCCGGCATCGGAGCGTGCCGCGGCGGTCAGCATCCCCGACTTCACCCCGGCGACGGTTCTCGACCAGCGTTTCACGCTGCCGCATCCGCCGGCAAAGGTGTTCGCGATGTTCGGCGATATCGCGGGCATCGCGGCCTGCCTTCCCGGCGTATCGCTGACGTCGCCGCCAGGGCCGGATCGCGTGGAAGGATCGATCCGCGTCAGGCTCGGGCCGATCGCAGCAAGCTTCGAGGGCGCCGCGCGCGTCGAGCGCGATCCTGCGACGCTCTCGGGGCGCATCGTCGGCATCGGCACCGACGAGCGCAGCCATTCGGCGACGCAAGGTGAGATTCGCTATCGCCTGCTGCCGCTCGAAGGCGGCGCGGCGACCGCCGTTGAACTCTCGATCGGCTACACGCTCACGGGACTTCTGGCCCAGGTCGGCCGTCCCGGCCTGGTGCGGGATCTTGCCAAGCGCCTCGTTGTGGAGTTCGCGGGCAATCTCGACCGTCACATGTCAGGAGCGCCGTCCGGGCAGGTGGCCGCGGCAGAGCTCAGTTTCTGGTCGATCGTATCGGACGTTCTACGCGCACGGATCGCCCGCATTCTTGGCCGCCGGAGCGGGGCGGGGTGATGGGTGTGCTCGCACATCGGGACGTGACGAAGCCTGGACTGCCATAACAATCAACAGCGTCGAACTTGGAGAGACAACATGACACGAGCACTCGGACTGGTTGGGACAATCGCGCTGGCGACCGCCTTGTTCGGCGGCACGGCAGGGGCGCAGACCATCAAGATCGGCGTCAACGAGCCTCTGACCGGCGCCTTCGCGGCCTCCGGCACCTACGTCGTCAACGGTGCCAAGATCGCCGCCGACGAGATCAACGCCAAGGGCGGCATCCTGGGCAAGAAGATCGAGCTCGTCATCGAGGATAACAAGAGCAACCCGACGGAAGCCGCTGCCGTCGCCGAAAAGCTCATCACCAGCGACAAGGTGCCGGTACTGATGGGCGCCTGGGGTTCGAGCTTGACGCTCGCGGTGATGCCGAAGCTGATGGAATACGAGACGCCGATGGTGGTGGAGACCTCGTCCTCCGGCAAGATCACCACGACGGGCAATCCCTTCATCTTCCGCATCTCGCCGCCTTCGGCGGTCGAGGCCGCCGCGTTCAAGGGCATCGTCGACAAGCTCGCGCTGAAGAAAGTCGATTTCCTCGTCATCAACAACGACTGGGGCCGCGGCACCGCCGAGGATTTCAGCAAGATGATGAAGGACAAGGGCATCGCCATCGGCCTCGTCGAGACCATGGACCAGGGCGCGCAGGACATGAGCGCGCAGCTCTCCAAGATCAAGAGCTCGGACTCCGAGACCGTCATCGTCACCACCGCGGTTGACCAGCTCACGCTCATCTTCAAGCAGGCGGCTGCGCTCGGCCTGAAGAAGCGCATCATCACCACCGGCGGTTCGCAGAACCCGGACCAGATCATCGCCCAGGCTGGCGCTGCCGCCAACGGCACCATGCACCTGACGACCTTCCTGCCCTGGTTCCCGGACAAGACGCCGAACCCGGAAGCCACCAACTACTTCATCACGGAATGGAAGAAGCGCGGTTTCGAGTTCGCCGGCTGCACCGAGAGCTTCCGCGGCTATGACGGCATCCGCACCGCGGCAGCCGCGATCGAGAAGGCCGGCAAGGCCGAGCCCGCGGCGATCAAGGCGGCGCTCTGGAACATCAACATCAAGGGCCTGAACGGCGACATCGTGTTCCGCAAGTCCGGTCCTGAGGGCAAGGAGAGCGGTCAGAGCCAGCCGAACGTCTATCTCATCGAGATCAGCGACGGCAAGGTCGAGATGAAGACGCTCTGACACACCTATTCGCAGGCGAGGGCGGCCCACGGCCGCTCTCGCCAGATTATCCGGGAACGGCCTTGAGCGAATTCCTCCAGCATCTGGTCAACATGCTCGTGCTCGGCGGCACCTATGCGCTGCTGGGCATAGGGCTGACCTTGATCTTCGGCATCATGAACGTCGTGAACTTCACCCACGGCGTGCTCTACACGTTCGGCGCCTACATCATGTTCATCGTGGTGCAGCAGCTTGGGCTGAACTTCTTCCTCGCGCTGCCGGTGGCCGTGCTGGCCGGATGGCTGCTGGGTGCGGCGATCGAGTTGACCCTGCTGCGCCCGCTGCGTGGCTCCGACATCGACACCACGATGCTGGTCATGATCGGCGCCTGGATCGCGATGCAGTCCGGCACGCTGTGGATCTGGGGCGGGGTCGCCAAATCGGTGGCAACGCCGTTTCCCGAGGCGCCGCTGGTGCTCGGACCGGTGTCGGTGTCCTGGCTGCGTCTGTTCGTGCTTGCTGCGGCGGCAATGCTGATCCTGGTGACGTATCTCCTGATCAACAAGACCAGTCTCGGCCGCGCGATGCGGGCGACTTTCCAGGATCACGACACGGCCTCGCTGATGGGTGTCAATGTCGACATGATCTACACCTCGACCTTCGCGATCGGCTCCAGCCTTGCCGCCGCGGCGGGGGCTCTGCTCGGGCCGGTCTACGTCATCTTCCCGCAGATGGGCGATCTGGCCGCCGTCAAGGCCTTCGCCATCGTCATCCTCGGTGGGCTCGGCAACATCACGGGCGCGGTGATCGGCGGCTTCATCCTGGCGCTCGCCGAGGAACTGGGGGCGGGCTATGTCTCGTCTGGTTACCGCGACGCCATGGGTTTCGTGATCATCATCGCGGTGCTGATTTTCCGACCGACCGGCCTGTTCGCACGCGCGGAGCGCGTCGGATGAGAACAGTCATCACTATTCTCGCGGTCGCAGTGCTGGCCTCGGTACCGCTCTGGCTGCGCGATCCCTACCTCCTCAATGCGCTGATCACGACCGGCATCTTCGTCATCGGCGCGATGAGCCTCAACCTGCTGCTCGGCTTCACCGGCCAGCTCAGCCTCGGCCACATCGCCTTCTTCGGCATCGGGGCCTATGTCAGCGCGCTGACGTCGCTCGGCTTCGACGTCGGTCTGCCCGGAGACGTCCGCCTGGTTCACACACCCTGGCCGCCGATCGCAGGCCTCCTGCTCGCGATCATCGTCGCCGGACTCTGCGGATATTTTGTCGGCCTGTTGTCGTTCCGTGTCCGCGGGGCCTATTTCGTCATCGTGACCATCTCTTTTGCCGAGGTGGTGCGGCTGGTCGCGCTGAACTGGGTCGAGCTGACGCAGGGGCCGCTGGCGTTGACCAATATACCCTCGATCGCGCTGCCTTTACCCGGCTTCGGCGAGCTGACGCTGCGCACCAAGATGCAGAACTACTATCTCGTGCTGGTGGTGGCTCTGATCGCCTATCTCCTGATCGCTCGGCTCGTCCATTCCCATTTCGGCCGCGCCATGCGCGGGCTGATGGAGAACGAGACGCTGGCCGTCTCCGTCGGTATCGACGTGACCCGGACGCTGACGCTGGCCGCTGTGATCTCGGCTGCAATCGCAGGGGCCGCCGGCAGCCTCTATGCGCACTACATCCGGATCATCGACCCAGAGGTGTTCGCCTTCATCAACACCGTCACCATGGTGATCATGGTCATTAGCGGCGGCAAGGGCTCGCTGGCAGGCCCCGTTGTCGGCGGCCTGATCTTCGGCCTGCTGCCGGTCGCGCTGCGGCCGGTGATGGCGCCGGAAGCGCAATGGATCGCGTATGGCGGCGTGCTCATGGCCATCCTGTTCGTCCTACCGCGTGGCATCGTGCCTTCGCTTGCGCTGCGCTTTGCCAGGCGACGGAGCGGCGCGTCGGCGCTGGCGCCGGTCGCGCTGACCGAGACCGGCGCCAAGGAGCCGGCGTGATGACGGCGCGCAGTGTGGCCATGACCATCGATCAGGTCGCCGTCCGGTTCGGCGGGCTGGTCGCCATCTCCGACATGAGTTTCACCGTGGGCGAAGGCGAGATCGTCAGCCTGATCGGACCGAATGGCGCCGGCAAGACCACCGCCTTCAACGTCATGACCGGCTTCCTGACGCCGAGCGCGGGCCGTGTCACCTATCAGGGCACGACGCTCACCGGATTGAAGCCGCACGAGATCGCCGATCTCGGCCTGATACGTACCTTTCAGCGCACCAGCGTGTTTCCCAACGACACCGTCTACGACAATCTCCTGATCGGCCTGCATCGACAGGGCAGGGTCCGGTTGCTCGACGCCATCCTCGGGCTATCAGGTGCGCGAGCTTCGGAACGCAGGCTGCGGCAGAAGGCGAGTGAGCTGATCGAATGGGTCGGGCTCGAGCGCCGCGGGCACGATGCGGCAGGCTCGCTCTCCTACGGCGAGCAGCGCCTCGTCGGCGTCGCGTTGGCGCTCGCGGCCGAGCCCTCGATGCTGCTGCTCGACGAGCCCGTCTCCGGCATGAATGCCTCGGAGACGCACCGCTTCGTCGAGCTGATCCGCAGCGTTCGCGACCGCGGCATCACGATCCTGCTGGTCGAGCATGACATGCCGATGGTGATGACGGTCTCGGACCGCATCGTGGTGCTCAACTACGGCCGCATCATTGCCGAGGGCACGCCCGAAATGATCCGCAACGATCCGGCTGTGATCGAGGCCTATCTCGGACATGGTGCCGCGCGTGCTTGAGATCCGTGACATGGTCTGCGGCTATGGCGGCGTCACCGCGCTGCGCGGCATCTCGCTCGACGTGAAGGCCGGGCAGCTGGTCGCGCTGATCGGTGCCAATGGCGCCGGCAAGAGTACGACGCTGCGTGCGATTTCCGGCCTCGTGCCGCCGCGTTCCGGACAGATGCGGTTCGAAGGCATCGACATCACGGGCGCCAGGCCGCCGCGCGTGCTGGCCAGCGGCATCGCGCATTGCCCCGAAGGGCGGCGGGTGTTTCCGCATATGAGCGTCGAGGAAAATCTCGACATGGGGGCTTACCTCCGTCGCGGTTCAGGCGAGATCGCGGGCGATCGCGATCGCATCTACGCCGAATTTCCGCGGCTTGCGGAACGGCGGCGGCAGGCCGCGGGCACGCTATCGGGCGGCGAGCAGCAGATGCTGGCGATCGGTCGCGCGCTGATGTCGCGGCCGCGGCTGATCATGTTCGACGAGCCCTCGCTCGGGCTCGCCCCCAACATCGTCGAGCGCACCTTTGCGATCATCCGCGGCATCCGCGATGCCGGCACCACGGTGCTGCTGGTCGAACAGAACGCGTTCGCCGCGCTCGAGATGTGCGACCACGCCTATCTGCTCGAGAACGGCCGCATCGTGCTGTCGGGCGCAGGCTCCGAGCTGATCGAGAACGAGCATGTGCGAAAGGCCTATCTCGGTGGATGACGATGCCGCCGGCTCGGCTGGCTTCGGCCGGACGCCGGTCTGGAATCTCGATCGCTTGAGAGCGGAGACGATCGTTCGCGTACATGTTGCAGGCCTCGACCTGCTGCTGATCTGGAACGACGGCGATGCCGTCGCATGCGACCGCGCGTGTCCGCATGAACAGGCGGACCTGGCTCTCGGAGAGGTGAGGGGCGGCCGGCTGTTCTGTCCGCGTCACGCGGCATCGTTCGATTTGCGCGACGGGGCGATCAATCCGGGATGGCCGAGCCCGCCGTTGCGGCTTTACCCTCTACGGATCACGGGCGAACAAATCTGCGTGGAGGTGCGAGAGCGGCAAGCGCGACGTCATACCCCTGTTTTGCCCGACGAGTCAGAATGATCGATGGTGTCGACGTGCCTGCAAAATTTGCCTTTGAAAACAATGGCATTCTACTGTGCATGGGGTTGTTTTCACGTTTTTAGTCCAGCAGCCGGCGGACGGCGTCGACGAGAAGCCCGTCTGGCCGCCGCAGGGCCTCGAGAATGGTGAAATGGTCGGCGCCGTCGACCGGGATGAGCTTGCCGGGCGCGTTCGCCGCTACGCGCTTGTGGTGGAGGTTGATCGAATCGCACACGAGTGCCGGCAGCTCGTTGCTGCCATAGGCGATGTCGAGCCGCTTCGGCGTGACGGGTAGGCGCAGCGGCGACAGCACGGCGATTTCGTCATCCGTCAGCTTCAGCGCGTTGTTGAGGCCGGTATCGCGGATTGGCGCGAGCTCGTACACGCCTGAGATCGCCAGTCCCGCATGGACACTCGGATGGTCCAGCGCCATCGCGGCGAGATGGGCTCCGGCAGACCAACCTGACAAGACGACCGGTCCGGCAACGCCATAGGATGCGCCATTCGCGGCAAGCCAGTCGAGCGCGCGCGGGACTTCGGCGACGATGTCGGCGAGGGATACCTCCGGCGCTAGCGAATAACCGGGAATGGCAACCGACCAGCCATGGGCGGCGACGCCTTCGACCAGCATCGCGAACAATTCGCGCGAATTTCGCTGCCAATAGCCGCCATGCAGGAACACCAGGCAGGGCGCCTCAGGCCTGCCGGCCGGGTAGAGATCGATCTTGTTGTTCGGCCGCTGACCGTAAGCCAGATCGAGATGGGCTTTCAGTGTGCTTCGCAGCCGGCTGGAGGCTTCGTTCCGTTCGGCAATCAGGGCCGCGCTGTTCTTGACGGCCGCGTTGTTGTCATAGGCGGCGTCGCGTTCTGCCTGGGACAGCCCGGACCATGCGGAACGGGGATCGAGCGGTCGACCTGTCGAATGAGCGTTCTCAATCATATTCACTCCGATGCGGCCTGGATGGCAATCTTATCCAATTCGGGCCGGCTATTCACCGACAATCGAGATGTTAGACCAGCCGTGTCCAGCTTGGACAAGGCTGCCTCGGATTGTGCCATGAGGGACCATTGTTGCTTTCTCTTGTTTGCACCACTTTACTGTTGCGGTTGCATCAGACGCCCATTCAGGCGAAGGATATGCGCCACGCCATGCAAAATGCTGGTTCGGGTGCGAGCGCATCTCCGTGCCGTCGGTTCGATGAAAGAATAGCAATTGAATTCGCAAGACTATCGCTTTTCCGTGGCCCCCATGATGGATTGGACCGACCGGCATTGTCGGGTGTTCCATCGTCACCTGACGCGACGGGCGCTGCTCTATACCGAGATGCTGACCACTGGCGCCGTGATCCACGGCGACCGGGAGCGGCTTCTTGGGTTCGATGCGGTCGAGCATCCGGTGGCGCTTCAGCTGGGAGGCTCGGATCCACACGAGCTCGCGCAAGCTGCGCGGATCGGCGAGGCGTTCGGCTATGACGAGATCAACCTCAATGTCGGTTGCCCGTCCGACCGCGTGAAGGACGGCCGCTTTGGCGCCTGCCTGATGGCGGAGCCGGAGCTGGTGGCGCGCTGCGTCGAGGCGATGAAGCGCGCGGTCGCCGTTCCCGTCACGGTGAAATGCCGCATCGGCATTGACGATCAGGATCCGGAAGTCGCGCTTGATGCGCTTGCGCGGGCGGTGGTCGCCTCCGGTTGTGACGCGCTGATCGTGCATGCCCGCAAGGCATGGCTCAACGGTTTGTCCCCGAAGGAGAACCGCGACATTCCGCCGCTCGACTATGATCGCGTCTATCGCCTCAAGCGCGCGATGCCCGGCGTGCCGATCATCATCAATGGCGGCATTGCTGGCATCGACGAGGCCAAGGCGCATCTCGAACATGTCGACGGCGTGATGCTCGGCCGTGCCGCCTATCAGGAGCCGTGGCGGCTGCTCTCCGTCGATTCCGACATCTTCGGCGAGGCGGCGCCGCATCGGACCATGCAAGACGCGCTCGAGGCGATGATGCCCTATATCGAGCAGCAGCTTGCGCGTGGCACGCGGCTGCATGCGATCACGCGGCATTTCGTCGGTGCATTCCACGCAGTGCCAGGCGCGCGGGCATTCCGCCGCCATCTTGCCGAGCAAGGGGTGAAGTCGGGTGCCGGTCTCGACGTGCTGCGCGATGCGATCGCGCGCGTCGGTGCACGCGCGCCGGCCGAAGCGGCTGCCTAGCCGCAAGCACGAAGAGCCGGATCGCGACATCCGGCTCTTCGCTGGTCTCAGCGGAACAGGTCGAAGTGATAGTTCACGCCGACGCGGAAGGTGTGGAACTTCGCGGCGTTCCAGTCGGGCAGGTCGTCATGCTTGAACTCGGTGTAGAGATATTCGGCCTTGGCGGACCATTTCGGCAGGAACGCCCATTCGACGCCGCCGCCCGCGGTCCAGCCCATTTTCATCTTGTTGATCGTGCCGTCCTTCAATTCGCCGGCGGCAAGACCCGCGGTCCCGAACAGCAGCAGGCGTGAATCCATCGTCGCAATGCCGGCGCGGGCGCGGCCGGTCATGTACCAGGGCAGGCTGACCGCGGCGCTGTTGAGTGCGTCGTGGTTCTTGATGTCGCCGCCTTCGAAGTCGTTCTCGATACCGACCACGAACATGGGCGAAAGCTGGTAATTGTAGCCGATTTGCACGCCGCCGACGGCGCCCTTGACCTTGCCGCCGCTGGTGCCGACGAGATTGTTGAAGGCGTCGTCGCCGCTCTCGGCATAGCCGGCGTTGAAGCCTGCATAGAGACCCGTCCACGAATACACCGGCTGCGGCGCTGTGTAAGCGGAGGAGGGCGCTACAGGGCGCGGCGACAGGTCCGCGGCGTGAGCGCTGCCTGCGGCGAACGCTGCGGCAAACGGCACGACCCGCACCATGCGGCGGATGGCGGCTCTTGCAGTCATAATCTCGATCTCCCACTTGGCCGCACCCCTCAGGGGGGCAGCACGTCCAACCCCGATACGGGAATGCCTGGGTTATAAACCGACTGGACGGTTTGTAAATAGCAGGAAGGTCACACCTCCATTGCTTTTCGCGGACCGTGATCGAGGAGACGACAGTCCGGTCGGATGGGGTCGGGGCTTGCAGGGGCCTGCTGGGATCTAGTCGATCGCGGTGCGCGAGCGGCGGTGGCTGCTCTGAAGCTCGGGATAGCCCGTCAGCATCAGCTTGTCGGCGCGCACGCCCCAGCTCTCCAGGCGGTCGAGGAAGCTCATGCCGAGCAGATTGGTCTTCATCTGCCCGCGCTGGACGACGAGGGCCGGCACCGATTTCTCGACGAGATGGCCGACAGAGAGGCGGTCGAGCGTCAGGCGCGCTGCCTTGGTATGGCCGCCCGCGGTTTCGAGGTCGACGTCATATTCGAGCATTTCGAGCGGCAGCCCGATGGCTTTTGCGGTTTCCCAGGTCAGCACCACCGACGTCGCACCGGTATCGATCACCATCGGTGCGGCGACACCGTTGATCTTCGCCCGAAGCGCAAATTCGCCGCCCTGGCCGCGAGGGATCTGCACCGCTGGCGCAGGCGTCGCCGTCTGCGCGCGAAAAATGTGCGAGACCTTGTGGCTGGCGCGCGCGATCTGATCGGAATCGCCGTAGGCGACGACTGCACCTGCCGTGCCGGCGAGCATGACGAGAACGAGCAGGAAGCGGATCATCGCGCGCCTCCGGCGGCGCGCAGGCCGGTCAGGCGCGCTTCGGCGATGCCGCGATCGGCACGAGCCCGGCTTCCGTCATGCGTGCCGGCAACAGGGCCATGACCGCGAGCCGTTCCGTGCTTTCCATGGCGTGCCAACGCGCGATCTCGGGCAGGGTCCGGCCGCAGCCGAAGCATAGCTTGGTCCGGGGATCGATCATGCAGACGGCGACGCACGGCGTTTCTTTGCTCATTCGGACATAGTGGGGGATGGTCGGGCATGTCTGCAAGCATCTGGTTTAAGAGCCCGTGCCGGCGCTCATGATCGGCTTGTGGCGCGGCCGGCGCTTCTCGTCGGGCAGTACCGAACTCTCCGGCTGGAGCGGTGGGGAATCATCCGATAGCGGTGCAAGCGCGCTCATCACGCGTTCCGGCGGGAACGTGACGATCACCTCGGTGCCGATACGCAGCTTCGATTTCAGCGTGAACGTGCCGCCGTGCAGGTCGATCAGATTCTTGGCGATCGGCAGACCGAGGCCCGCGCCCTGTTCGGCCGATTTGATCGAGTTGGAACCCTGGCCGAACGAAGCGAGCACGACCGGGATCTCGTCCTCAGGGATTCCGGAGCCGGTGTCCTTCACCGAGAGATATTGTCCACCCGATGCGGTCCAGCCGGCCTTGAGCCAGATCTCGCCGCCCTGCGGAGTGAACTTGATCGCGTTGGAGATCAGGTTGAGCACCACCTGGCGGATCGCGCGCTCGTCGGCCCAGAGCCGCGGCATGGCCTGCTCGAACACTTCGTGGATGGTGATGCCGCGGCTCGAGGCACGCAGCTTCATCAGATGATGGCAGTCGGCGACGACGCCGACCAGCGACACCGCTTCCTCGTTGAGCTCGTAGCGGCCGGCCTCGATCCGCGAGAGGTCGAGGATCTCGTTGATGAGGTTGAGCAGGTGGACGCCGGAATTATGAATGTCCGCCGAGTACTCCTTGTAGACCGGCACCGCGTGCGCGCCAAAGATCTCGCTCTTCATCACCTCGGAGAAACCGAGGATCGCGTTCAGCGGGGTGCGCAGCTCGTGGCTCATCTGCGCAAGGAAGCGCGACTTGGCGACGTTGGCGGACTCGGCGCGGTGGCGCGCTTCGTCCGAGATCGCCTTGGCCTGTTCGAGCTCGCCGATCAGCGCGTCCTTCTCGGCGCGCGCTTCCAGCGTCGCGAAGGTCGAGGAGTGCAGGCGATGTGCCAGCAGCACGAAATAGCCTTCGGCGGCAAGCGCGAGCGCGGCCAGGATATAGTTGTCCAGCGAGCCGGTCATCGCGAAACTCAGTGCCATCGCGACCGCGACCGGCGCGGTGGCAGCGAGGGCGGCGATCGGCAAGTTCGCGGCCAGCATGCTCGATACTGCGATCACCAGCAGCATCAGGAACATCATCAGCGTTTCCGTGACCATGTCGAGCACGGGATGGATCAGGATCGCCATCCAGCACAGGCCGTACAGCAGATCGAGCACGACGAAGCGCGTCCGCCATGCACGCGTCGCCGCGGGCGAGGCGGATTCGGTCAGGAAGCGCCGGCAACTGCGGACCATGGCGCTGTGGATGCAGAGCATGCCGGCGGTCCAGGCAGCGGCGGGAATCGGCTGCATCCACAGGCCGAACAGCACGCCGGTTGCGACCACCAGCAGCATCACGACATAGGAAGCCGACAGCCGGGTCTGGGCATATTGGCGCAGCATCTCGGCGTCGAAGGCCGGACGGGTTCCACTGGTCGACGTTAACTTGTCCCGCGCCTCGCGCACCCGCTGCGCCGCAGCCCTTCGGCTGCTCGCCGATGGAGCGCTCACCGGCTCGGCCGGAAGCTGCACTACCTCAGGCTTTTCAGCGGGGTTACTCATCAAGCAACAACGATTCCTGCCCACGCCGGACGCGGGCCTTCTGCATTGTCTATCTCTGGCAAGAAATCCTTAAGAGGTGACTTAAGGAGCTAAAGAATTACGTTAACCCGGCGTTAATTTGGATCCGGCCCGCGCCGTTCAGCGCAGCATGGCGTGCTGCACGATGTAGACCACCGCCCCCGCCAAATACCCCACGAGCGCGGGGCCTGCGATGCGGCGGGCGTACCAGAAGAACTCGATCTTCTCGAGCCCCATGGCGGCAACGCCCGCGGCCGAGCCGATGATCAGGATCGAGCCGCCGGTGCCGGCGCAATAGGCGATGAACTCCCAGATGAAGCTGTCCGGCGGATACTGCACCAGATTGTACATGCCCATCGTGGCGGCGACGAGCGGCACGTTGTCGATGATGGCGCTCAAGAGCCCGAGCAGGATCACGATGATGTCGAGACGGCCGACCGTGGCGTCGAGCCATTTTGCCAGCAGCTCGAGGACGCGGGCGTGCTCCAGGCACGCCACGGCCATGAGGATGCCGACGAAGAACACGATCGAGCTCATGTCGATGCGCGTCAGCGCATGGACGAGGGTGAGGGGCCGACGCGCATCCTCGTCCTTGTGACGATGCACGACCTCGCCGACCAGCCAGAGGATGCCCAGTCCGAAGAGGATACCCATGAACGGCGCGAGGTGCGTCACGGCCTTGAAGACAGGAACGGCAACCAGGGTGCCGAGGCCGAGATAGAACATCAGATTGCGCTCGAACACCTCGACCCTGAGAGCCTGCTCCCGACCCTGCAGCGGAGGGACGATCTCCTTGCCCTTGAGCGAATAGCCGATGATCAGCAGCGGGATCAGCAGGTTGAACAGCGAAGGCAGGAACACCGCCTTCATGATGTTGACGGGAGAGATCTGCCCGCCGATCCAGAGCATCGTCGTCGTGACGTCGCCGATCACGGTCCAGGCGCCGCCGGCATTGGCGGCGATGACGATGATGGACGCGAACAGCAGGCGGTCGCTCTTGTTGCCGATCAGTTTCTGGATCAGCGAGATCATCACGATGGTGGTCGTCAGATTGTCGAGGATCGCGCTCAGGAAGAACGTCACGAAGCCGATGATCCACATCAGCGTGGTCTGCTTCGTGGTGCGGATGACCGAGGTGATGACTTCGAAGCCGTTATGGGCGTCGATCACCTCGACGATCGTCATCGCGCCGATCAGGAAGAAGACGATCTGCGCGGTCGAGGCGACGGATTCGTCGAGCTGGTGGTTGACCAGCGAGGCGTCGCCGACTGAGATCGCATAGATGGTCCAGAGCAGGCCCGCTCCGAGGAGGGCCGAGGCGCTCTTGTTGACGCCGAGAGGGTGTTCGAGCGCGATGGCAGCATACGCAACGATGAAAATGGCGGCGATCACGCTCAGCAAGTCAATTCCCCCCGGAATTCGTTCTTCGGCTCAATGCGGGGCCCGTCGCGGCGGGCGCCGCGTCGAGACCCGCGAGCGCCGCAGCTGCCCGGCTGCGGCCCTCGATAGGTTTCTCAGCGTTGCAGGCGCGCGAGCAGGCTCGACGTATCCCAGCGCTTGCCGCCCATCTTCTCCACCTCGGAATAGAACTGGTCGACCAGCGCGGTGACGGGAAGGTTGGCGCCATTGCGGCGGGCTTCGGCGATCGCGATCGAGAGGTCCTTGCGCATCCATTCGACCGCAAAGCCGAAATCGTACTTGTCGTCGTTCATGGTCTTGTAGCGGTTCTCCATCTGCCAGGACTGCGCAGCGCCCTTGGAGATGGTCTCGATCACAGCGGCGACGTCGAGCCCGCTCTTCTTGGCGAAGTGGATGCCTTCGGACAGGCCCTGCACCAGACCGGCGATGCAGATCTGGTTGACCATCTTCGTCAGCTGGCCGCTTCCGGCGGGTCCGAGCAGCTTGCACATGCGGGCATAGGCGCCCGTGATAACAGGCTCGGCGCCGGAATAGGCATCCTGCGCGCCGCCGCACATCACCGTCAGCACGCCGTTCTCGGCGCCAGCCTGGCCGCCGGAGACCGGTGCATCGACGAATTTGAATCCGGCCTTGGTGGCGGCTGCATCCAGCTCACGGGCGACCTCGGCAGAGGCGGTGGTGTGGTCGACGAAGGTTGCCCCCTTCTTCATGCCCGCAAAGGCGCCGTCGGCGCCGATCGTGACCGCGCGCAGGTCGTTGTCGTTGCCGACGCAGCACATCACGAAATCCTGACCTTCGGCGGCCGCCTTCGGGGTTGCCGCCGTCTTGCCGCCGAACTTGTCCGCCCATTCCTTCGCCTTGGCCGCGGTGCGGTTGTAGACGGTGACCTCATGGCCCCCTTTTTTCACGAGGTGTCCGGCCATGGGGAAGCCCATCACGCCGAGACCGAGGAAAGCGACTTTAGCCATGTGTGGTACCTTGTCCGTAGTTTTGAGTTTTTACGGTTGTAGCCGGGCGAGGGCGCCGGGCGGCGTCCTCGAAGTTCCGCTGCGAAGGCGGACCGGAGGCGCACCATAAACCGTTAAGGGCGGAGGGCAACGGCTTCGTTTGGCGGCCCCCTGTGCTAGGATGGCGGGACCTAAGGACTTCGAAAAAAGGGAGCGAAAGCATGGCATCGGGCTTGGGCAGTGTGAGCGTTGGCGTCCTCGATCATTTCAACATCCGGACCCGGAATCTGGGCGAGACCGTCCGTTTCTACGAGGATGTGCTGGGCCTGGAAAAAGGCGCCCGGCCGAATTTCGCCTTTCCCGGCGCCTGGATGTACAGCGAGGGCAAGGCGGTGGTGCACCTCGTCGATATTTCCGCGACGGCGGAGCCGCAAAAGCCGGATTCCGGCGTCGTGCATCACGTCGCCTTCGTCAGCCGCGGCTTCGACGGCATGAAGCAGCGGCTGGCATCCAAGGGCATGAAGTTCGACTCCCGCCAGGTGCCCGGCGGCGACCTCTGGCAGATTTTCGTTCACGATCCCAACGGGGTCATGATCGAGCTGAACTACGAGGCCGCCAGGGAGCAGGGGGCGGCGCCCGCCGAGATGGCTGACGATATCGGCAGGCAGTAGCCTTTTGGGCGTTTCCGCTCTAATGGGGCATCCTAAAGTCTTGAGCATGACCTCCCCGGAATGCCGCTCCGCGCTTTGCGCCGGCGCGGCCCTCCGGGGCCGGATCAGGCTCCGTTCAGGAGATGCGCTTTGAGCGTGACGCAGCAACAGGTTCTCGACAGCCTCGCCAGGGTGAAGTCGCCCCGCGGGGTCGCGCTCACCAATGCCAATGTGCTGAGCGCAATCAGTGCGTCCGACGGCAAGGTGTTCTTCTCGATCAATGTCGATGCTGCCGAGGCCAGGGCCTGGGAATCCATCCGGGCCGAGGCCGAGGCTGCCGTGCGCGCCATTCCCGGGGTCACCACCGTGATGGTGGCGCTCACCGCCGAGCGCAAGCCTGGCTCCGCGCCGCCGCCGCCTCCGCAACCGAGCCGCGGCACGCCGGGCGTGCAGCCGGTCCACGCCCACAAGCCGCCGCCACAGGGCGGCGCCCAATCGCCGATGGCGCGGCAGTCGGAGATCCCAGGCGTCGCCGCCGTGATCGCGGTGGCCTCCGGCAAGGGCGGCGTCGGCAAGTCGACCACTGCGCTCAATCTGGCGCTGGGCCTGCGCGATCTCGGCCTCAAGGTCGGCCTGCTCGATGCCGACATCTACGGCCCGTCGGTGCCGCGGCTGACCGGCCTGCACGACAAGCCGGAGCTGAATGACGAGCGCAAAATGATTCCGCTCCGGCGTTTCGGCCTTGCGATCATGTCGATCGGCTTCCTGGTCGAGGAAGAGACCGCGATGATCTGGCGCGGTCCGATGGTGATGTCGGCGGTGACGCAGATGCTGCGCGACGTCGAATGGGGCACGCTCGACGTTCTCGTGGTCGACATGCCGCCGGGCACCGGCGATGCCCAGCTCACCTTGGCGCAGAACGTACCACTCAAGGGCGCGGTGATCGTCTCGACCCCGCAGGACCTGTCCTTGATCGATGCGCGGCGGGGGCTTGCCATGTTCAAGAAGGTCAACGTGCCCGTGCTCGGCATCGTCGAGAACATGAGCTACTTCCAGTGCCCGCATTGCGGCACGCGGTCGGACATTTTCGGCCATGGCGGGGCGCGGCACGAGGCCGAGAAGCTCGACGTGCCGTTCCTCGGCGAGATCCCGCTGCACATGGCGATTCGGGCCACCTCGGATGCCGGCAATCCCGTCGTCGACAGCGAGCCGGACGGTCCCCATGCGGCGATCTACCGCGCCATTGCGGGGCAGGTCCGGGACCAGCTCAAGGGCGTCAGCGCGCCGGCCTGAATCGCGCGCCGCAGAGCGCATTCTCGTACTTTCGGGGGAGATGCGACTTTCGTAGAGCCCCGTCATGCCATTGTCGCGTTCCGAAACCGGGCCTTCCGTGTTAAAGGCCCACGGCAGTCAAGCCCCTTCGGTTCGACGCGGCCATCACGCGTCGCCGGAATAAGCGGCGGCAAAAGAGAAGTTTAGGGGAAACGCCCCAGCAAGGAGAGACCTGAAGATGAAGCGTCGTGATTTTCTGAAAGTGTCGGCAGCAGGCGCGGCGGCGACCGCGGTGGCCTCGCCGGCGATCGCGCAGTCCTCGCCCGAGATCAAGTGGCGCCTGACTTCGAGCTTCCCGAAGTCGCTGGACACCATCTATGGCGGCGCCGAGCAGGTGGCGAAGTACGTCGCCGAGATGACCGACAACAAATTCCAGATCCAGGTGTTCGCCGGCGGCGAGATCGTTCCGGCCCTGCAGGCGCTCGATGCGACCTCCAACGGCACCGTCGAGATGTGTCACACCGTCTCGTACTACTATGTCGGCAAGGACCCGACCTTCGCGATCTACGCCTCGGTGCCGTTCGGCCTCAATGCCCGTCAGCAGAATTCGTGGCTGTTCCAGGGCGGCGGCAACGAGCTCGCCAACGAGTTCTTCAAGAAGTCGAACGTGATCGGCTTCCCCTGCGGCAACACCGGCACCCAGATGGGCGGCTGGTTCCGCAAGGAGATCAAGACCGTCGCCGACCTCTCCGGCCTCAAGATGCGCATCGGCGGCATTGCCGGTCAGGTGCTTCAGAAGGTCGGCGTGGTGCCGCAGCAGCTCGCCGGCGGCGACATCTATCCAGCGCTTGAAAAGGGCACCATCGACGCCGCCGAGTGGGTCGGCCCCTACGACGACGAGAAGCTCGGCTTCGCCAAGGTCGCCAAGTACTACTATTATCCGGGCTTCTGGGAAGGCGGTCCGACCGTGCACGCCTTCGCCAACCTGGAGAAGTGGAATTCGCTGCCGAAGAACTACCAGGCGATTCTCGCCAACGCGATGACCAATGCCAACACCTGGATGGCCGCGCGCTACGACATGCAGAATCCGGCGGCACTGAAGCGCCTGGTCGCCGGCGGCACCCAGCTTCGTCCCTTCACCAACGAGGTGCTGGAAGCCTGCCTCAAGGCGACCAACGAACTCTGGGGCGAGATCTCGGCCAAGAACCCCGACTTCAAGAAGTCGATCGATGCGATGCAGGCCTATCGCTCCGATGAATATCTGTGGTGGCAGGTTGCCGAATATACCTACGACAGCTTCATGATCCGCTCGCGCACGCGCGGCTGATCGCCTTATCCTAAAGTCGCAAGACCGGAAGCCCGGCCTCCCTGGAGGCCGGGCTTTTTCTTTGCCGCAGTGCGATCGGGATGGCATTGGGCCACGGCTTGCGTCATGCTGGTTCCAAGCCTCGGCAAGAAGGCTCACAATCACTGACACATCAGGGCAGGAAATCATGAAGAGAAGAGACTTCATCAAGGTCACAGGACTTGGCGCGGCCGGCGCCGTCACGCTCGCGGCTCCCGCAATCGCGCAGTCGATGCCGGAAATCAAATGGCGCATGCCGACGAGCTGGCCGAAATCGCTCGACACGCTGTTTGGCGGCGCCGAGGTGATGTGCAAGATGGTTGCGGAAGCGACCGACAACAAATTCCAGATCCAGATCTTCGCGGCAGGCGAGATCGTGCCGGGCCTTCAGGTGCTCGACGCCGTGCAGAACGGCACCTGCGAAATCGGCCACACCGCCTCCTACTATTATTTCGGCAAGGATCCGACCTTCACCTTCGGCTCGGCCGTGCCGTTCGGTCCCAACATGCGCATCAACCAGGCCTGGTACATGCAGGGCGGCGGGCGCGAAGTGCTCAACGAGTTCTACAAGAGCTACAACGTCACTTCGCTGCTCGCGGGCAACACCGGCTGCCAGATGGGCGGCTGGTTCAGGAAAGAGGTCAACACGCCCGACGATCTCAAGGGCATGAAATTCCGCATCGGCGGCTTCGCCGGCCGCGTGCTCCAGAAGCTCGGCGTGGTGCCGCAGCAGCTCGCCGGCGGCGACATCTACCCGGCGCTGGAGAAGGGCACCATCGACGCCGCCGAATGGGTCGGCCCCTATGACGACGAGAAGCTCGGCTTCTACAAGATCGCGCCGCATTATTACTATCCCGGCTGGTGGGAAGGCGGGCCGATGCTGCTGGCCTTCGTCAACCTCGACAAGTGGAACGCGCTGCCGAAATATTACCAGAGCGTGCTGGAGCAGGCCGGGCACTACGCCAACAACTACATGATGGCGCGCTACGACACCGCCAATCCGCTGGCGCTGAAGAAGCTGCTGGCGGGCGGCACCAAGCTGCATCCGTTCTCGCCGTCGATCATGGACGCCTGCCACAAGGCGGCCAAGGAGTTGCACGCCGAAGTCGCTGCGAGCAACCCCAACTTCAAGAAGGTGCACGACTCTCTCACCAAGTTCACGAGCGACGGCTACGCCTGGTTCCAGGTCGCCGAGGTCGGTTACGACATCTTCATGGCGCGGCGCTCGCAGAGCTGAGCGCATCACCGATCGGTGCAGCGCCCCGGAGCGAAGGCTCCGGGGCGTTCGCTTTGTGCGACCCGGGGAGGTCCAACCCAAAAATTCGAAAAACAACCCCATGCACAGTAGCCAACGGGTTGACAGGTCGTGACAAAATCAGCGGTGCGTCAGCTCGGGCGAACTCGGAACGCTTTGACGCGTCGGGCAAAACAGCGGCCGGGTGCGATCGTCGAATAATCCGAAATAGGATTCGTCGCCCGCGGCGCCCGAAGTTGAGCGCTCGTAACCTTGCCGCGAACACGATGCGTAGTTTTGCGGTGTTCCTTTCGCGGAAGGGGCGGGCTATCGGGAGCCTGCAATCGGGCTGGAGTCACGGCCTTCGGCGCATTTCTGCGCCATCCGGACTTCACGGTACCATATACCGGACTCAACCAGTCCCGACCAAATTCGGCATTTCATCGAATGCGCCGACATCTTGATCCTCGATCGAGATGTCGAAGAGCCGTTTCCGGTCGGTATCTATCAATGAGCATGGCAACTGAAATCGTACAACTCCTCGTGCAATCGGCCGGTACTTGGCTCTTCGAAGGCACGCGGTCGGGCCTGAGCGATCGCGAATGGATGGCCTTGCGCTTTCTGGCTCTCGCGAACAGACTTTCGCGGACCCCGACGGCTCTCGCCGGCTTTCTGGGGACCACCCGGGGCGGCGCATCGCAGATTACCGCCGCGCTCCTGGACAAGGGATTGGTGGTCCGTAAGCCGTCTGCGGACGACAAGCGCTCGATCACGCTATGTCTCACGGCTGAAGGCGAGAAGTTCCTCAAGCAAGATCCGATCAATGCCCTGCGGGACCAGGTCGTGGCACTCGAAGGCTCCGATCGATCCCGGCTGCGCGATACGCTTCGCCGCGTCCTCGTCGGGCTCGATGTTGCCGAGCGCCGTCATCACACCGACGTTTGCAATCAATGTGTGTTCCTGGTCGAGAAAGGGGAGGGCAAGGACCGTCATTTCAAGTGCCGGCTCTTTCGGAAATCGATCGCACCGAAGGAGACGAGCCAGCTGTGCACCTATTTCGAGGGACGGAGCTGAGGAAGTCCCCTCTGCTGCGGCGCAATCGCCCTTGAACCTCATTCCGGCGGCGGACGTCAAACCCGGGACATTTAAGGGTGTTTGCCTTGTTCCCGGGTCTGATCGATCTGTTTCACATCCCGACGCTGATCCTGGCGTGGGCCTTCACGCTTGCCTTGACGGCCGGGCCACTGCTGCTGAAGTTCTTGAATGATGAGCCGGTCACGCGGTGCGCGGTCCTGCAAGCCGTAGCGAGCTTCATCACGACGGGATGTTGGCTGGCATTTGGATCCGCCGCCATCAACGCTTACGAGCGCGGCCTGGTCTCGCTGCCCATGAGTATCCTCGCGGTGGCGTGCATGTTTGCCGCCGGAGCCGGCAGCTCGTTCCTGATCGAGCGGCGGTGTTCCGATCAACAAGCCGGCGCGCAAAGCTTACACGAATCTGACAAGATCTGAAAAAGCAGGCAAGACCTGCCTTTTTGCTGGCTGAAACCGGTCGAATGATGGAAGACAACGCGAATGCGGCGCGAGCCGTGCGCTGATCTGGCTATCCCGCAGGACCGCAATGCGCCTTCTGATCGTCGAGGACAATGCCGAGCTGTCGCGGCTCGTCGCGGCCGGGCTGGCGGCGGCCGGATATCAGAGCGACATCGTGGGCAGCGCGGCCGAGGCACGCGAGGCGGTCAGCAGCGTCAGCTATGCTGCGATGATCCTCGACCTCGGACTGCCCGACGGCGACGGACTGTCGGTGCTGCGCGAGCTGCGCCTCAAGATGGAGCCGCTCCCCGTGCTGGTGCTGACGGCACGCGGCGGCCTGCAGGATCGCGTCAGCGGCCTGCGCAGCGGCGCCGACGACTATCTCGCCAAGCCGTTCGCGATGGAGGAGCTGGTAGCGCGGCTGGAGGCCATCCTGCGCCGGCCCGGCCAGCTGCTCGGCCGCTCGCTCAGTCTCGCCAACCTCGTCTACGACACCGAGAGCCGCCAGATCTTCGTCGACGACCAGCCGCGGATCATTTCCGCGCGTGAGACCTCGGTGCTCGAGATCCTGCTGCGCCGGCAGGGGCGGGTGGTGCCGAAGAAGAACGTCGAGGACCACATCTTCGGACTGGACGGCGAGGTCGCCTCCAACGCGGTCGAAGTCTATGTCTCGCGGCTGCGCAAGCAGCTCGCCGAACACGGCGCCAAGGTCGTGATCCACACCATCCGCGGTGTGGGCTATCTCATGGACGTGGAGAAATAGCGTGGCCAAGGTCGGAGCTGACGCCGGATCCCATGCCGGGTCCTATGGCAGGTCGCCGACCTTCAAATCGCTGATCTGGCGCATCGTGTTCCTGCACATCCTGGCGGTCGCGGTGGTCGCGATCTTCCTGCCGCTGGTGCTGTTCTGGCTGCTCAATTCGGAGATCAACCAGCTGCATCGCGATGCCATGCGTGCCCAGGCCGAAGTGCTGGCGGAGCGCGTCGTCGTGCAGCCGGACGGCCAATTGACGTTCAATCTGCCCGACAGCCTCAAGGGCCTCTATTCGGACGCGTATGGCCGCTATCAGTACGACATTCGCGATGCCGACGGCCGCCTGCTGTTCTCCTCGCACCGGCGTTCCGCGGCCGCTGTGCCGCGCCCGTCGGAGAGCATTTCCGGCGCCGCGGTTACGCGCAACATCGACGGCAAGACGCTGCGCATCCAGGTCGCCGAGGACCTTGCGCACCGTGACGTCATCATCGACGACATCGTCTCGAACTTCTTCCGGCGTGTGGGATGGATCACGATCCCGATCCTCCTGGTTCTGCTCGCCACCGACATCATCATCTTTCGTCGGGCGATCGCACCGCTATGGAGGGCCTCCGAGAAGGCCAGCAACATCGGCCCCGCGCGCACCGACATCCGTCTGCCGACGGAGCAGATCCCGCGCGAGATCCTGCCGCTGGTCACCGCCGTCAACCAGGCGCTCGACCGTCTTGAAGGCGGCTTTCGGGTGCAGCGGCAGTTCACGGCGGATGCCGCGCACCAGCTGCGCACGCCACTCGCGATCCTGCGTACGCGAATCGAGACGCTTGACGATCGCGCGGCACGGCAGGCGCTGCATGCCGACATTGAAGCCATGAGCCGCATCGTCGCCCAGCTCCTGGAGATCGCCGAGCTCGACACCCTCGTGCTCGACCCCGGCGAGAGCGCGGATCTGCGTGCCGTCTGCGCCGAGGTGGTCGCCTCGATCGCGCCGTTCGCCATCGCCAAGCACAAGGACATCGCGTTGAAGGGCGCCGACGCGCCGGTCAAGATCCACGGCAATGCTGAGATGCTGCAACGTGCGATCTTCAATCTCGCGGAAAACGCCATCAAGTTCACCGCGCCAGATACGTCGGTCGACGTCGAGGTGCGCGAGGACGGCTCGGTGCGGGTGCGCGATTGCGGCCCGGGCATTGCGGAGGCCGAGCGCGAGCTGATCTTCCAGCGCTTCTGGCGCGCCGACCGTCAGCGCAGCGACGGCGCCGGCTTGGGGCTTTCGATCGTGCGCGCCGTGGCGGACGACCATGCCGCGACGATTGCGGTGGAAAACCTCCCCGGCGGCGGCGCTGAGTTCACGCTGCGATTTCGGCTCGTCGACGGAGCCGCTTCTTTCCACTCTCCCCTTGTGGGAGAGGCCGTCTCGCCGCGATAGCGGCGAGACGGGTGAGGGCCTCTCAGCGAGGCTCACTCTCATCAATTGAGCGCGTGAAGAGAACCCCTCATCCGGCGCTTCGCGCCACCTTCTCCCACAGGGGGAGAAGGAAGGCACCGGCTACTTCGACGGCGGGCCGAGATCCAGCGGCGGCAGCTCGATCTGCGGCACCTCGATCTTGATCGTATTGGGATCGATGTTCGACTGCACGCCCTTGTAGTGCATCACCATCGACGGGAACGCGATCACCAGACCGACCATGATGATCTGGATGATGACGAAGGGCACCGCCCCCCAATAGATCTGCCCCGTGGTGACGGGCTCCATCCGCTTGCCGGTGAGGCGATCGGTGTAGCGTTCCTTCGGCGCGACCGACCGGAGATAGAACAGGGCGAAGCCGAACGGCGGATGCATGAACGAGGTCTGCATGTTGACGCCGAGAATGACGCCGAACCAGATCAGGTCGATGCCGAGGTGCTCGGCCGCAGGTCCGAGCAGCGGGATCACGATGAAGGCCAGCTCGAAGAAGTCGAGGAAGAAGGCCAGCACGAATACGAACGCGTTGACGAAGATCAGGAAGCCGACCTGGCCGCCGGGCAGGGAGGTGAGCAGGTGCTCGACCCAGACGTGGCCGTTGACGCCGTAGAAGGTCAGCGAGAACACGCGGGCGCCGACCAGGATGAAGACGACGAAGGCCGACAGCTTGGCCGTCGATTCCGTGGCCTGCCGGATCAGGTCCCAGCTCAGCCGACGCTTCGCGGCACCGAGGATAAGGGCGCCGGCGGCGCCCATCGCGCCGCCTTCGGTCGGGGTCGCGATGCCGATGAAGATCGTGCCGAGCACCAGGAAGATCAGGAACAGCGGCGGCACCATGACGAAGGTGGTCTGCTGCGCCATCTTCGACAGGAAGCGGAAACCAGTGAACTTGTGGATGAGCCAGTTCACCACGGCGACGGCGAAGGCGAAGACGATGCCATAGAACATGCTGAGCACGACGTAGTCGGCGCCATGCGTGTCCGAATTGCGCATCATGAACCAGCCGAACACGCAGCTCGCCAGGAACAGCATGCCGAGCGAGGAGAGGCCGCGGTTGCCATTGTCTTCGCGGAAGCCGATGGCCTCCTTCGGCAGGCCCGGCGCCGCCTTCGGGAAGAACATGCTGACGAGGAAGGCGTAGAGGGCGTAGAGGCCGGCGAGCACGAGGCCCGGAATGAAAGCGCCCTCGTACATGTCGCCGACCGACTTGCCGAGCTGGTCGGCCATCACGATCAGGACGAGCGAGGGCGGGATGATCTGCGCGAGCGTGCCGGACGCGGCGATGACGCCGGCTGCCACCCGGCGGTCATAGCCGTAGCGCAGCATGATCGGGAGCGAGATCAGACCCATCGAGATCACGGATGCCGCGACCACGCCCGTCGTCGCGGCGAGCAGGGCGCCGACGAAGATCACGGCATAGGCAAGGCCGCCGCGAATGGTGCCGAACAGCTGGCCGATGGTGTCGAGCAGGTCCTCGGCCATGCCCGACCGCTCCAGCACCAGTCCCATGAAGGTGAAGAAGGGAATGGCGAGCAGCGTGTCGTTGTTCATCACGCCGTAGACCCGCTCCGGGAGCGCCTGGAGGAAGTCCGGACGGAATTCGCCGAGCTCGATGCCGACGACGGCGTAGAACAGGCCGACGGCGCCGAGCGAGAAGGCCGCTGGGTAGCCAAGCAAGAGCATGACGACCAGCGACGCGAACATGATGGGCGCCAGATTGGCGATGATGAATGCGGTCATGATTCCCCCTAAACCGTCGCCAACGGCTACTTTTTCTCGATCGCTTCGACGAGATGCTCGACTTCAGCCTCGAGCGCCGAGACCTGGGATTCATGCGGGTCCGGTATCATTCCGCGCATGACGGCAATCCGCTTGATCAGCTCGGAGATGCCCTGAACGAGCAGGAAAGCGAACCCGATCATGATCAGGGATTTGGCGGGCCATTGCGGCAGGCCGCCGGCATTTCCTGACTGCTCGTTGATCTGGAAGGAGCGCTCGAAGAACGGCACGCCGGTGATGATCATGACGATGCACAGCGGAATCAGGAAGAACAGGTGACCGATCACGTCGATCATGTTGCGGACCGGCTTCGGCAGCGTGTTGTTCACGATGTCGATGCGGATGTGCTCGTTGTCGAGCAGCGTCCAGGGCGAGCAAAGCAGGAACACGATGCTGAACAGCACCCATTGCAGCTCGAGCCACGAATTGGAGGAGGTGTCGAAGACCTTGCGGACGATCGCGTTGACCGCCGAGATGATGACGGCGGCCACGATCAGCCACGCCAGGCGTTTGCCCGTCCAGCGCGTGAACGCGTCAATTCCTCGGCTCAGCTTCAAGAGCGCTTGCAACGCTAGGTCCTCCCCCGATTGTGTGCCCCGGCCGTCTTGACTGCGCCGAACTGGCGCGTGGCTTGTCTCGCCGCGCAGGCATGAGGCTGCCGCACCAAACCAGCGGCCGTGCCGCCAGTCAATCGGAAGTTTGTTGATAGTTCAGGGGAATAAGGCCGTAGTCCAACGGTCTTAGCCGCCGGTGACGCTCATATGCCTGGAGACGCTGGGGCGATCGTGGCGGCGGTCGATGATGAAATCGTGGCCTTTGGGTTTGAGGCCGATGGCGCGGTCGATCGCATCCGCAAGCAGCGTATCGTCATCAGATGCACGCAGAGGTTTGCGCAGGTCCGAGGCATCCTCGTGGCCGAGGCAGGTGTGCAGCGTGCCCGTGCAGGTGATGCGAACCCGGTTGCAGGATTCACAGAAATTGTGCGTCATCGGCGTGATGAAGCCGAGCTTGCCCCCGGTTTCGGCAACGCTGACATAGCGAGCCGGCCCGCCGGTGCTCTCGGCCAGATCCGTCAGCGTGAATTGCTGGGCGAGGCGCGCGCGCACCAGCGACAGCGGCAGATACTGGTCGATCCGTCCCGACCCGATCTCGCCCATCGGCATGACCTCGATCAGGGTCAGATCCATGCCCTTGCCGTGGGCCCAGCGCATCAGGTCGGGAAGCTCGTCCTCGTTGAGGTTCTTCAGCGCCACCGCGTTGATCTTCACGGCAAGTCCTGCGGCGCGCGCGGCCTCGATGCCTTCCACCACCTTGTCGATCTCGCCCCAGCGGGTGATCTCGCGAAACTTCTGGGGATCGAGCGTGTCGAGCGAGACGTTGATGCGGCGGACACCGCAATCGGCGAGCTCGACGGCGTGCTTCGCCAGCTGGGTCCCGTTGGTGGTCAGCGTCAGCTCGTTCAGGGCGCCGCTCGACAGATGGCGCGACAGCGAGCGCACCAGCGTCATCACGTTGCGCCGGACCAGCGGCTCGCCGCCGGTCAGACGCAGCTTCCTGACGCCCTTGGCGATGAAGGCCGAGCAGAGCCGGTCGAGTTCCTCCAGCGTCAACAGATTCGCCTTGGGCAGGAACGTCATGTCTTCCGACATGCAGTAGAAGCAGCGCAGGTCGCAGCGGTCGGTGACGGAGACGCGCAGATAGCTGATGGTCCGACCGAACGGATCGGTCATCGGGGTCGACAGCGCGGTGGATCCGTTCATGGAAAAGGCCTTGTCACTTACGGCGACGGGCGCACCTTGGGCTTCAGCGGTGCTTGGGAGGCAATCTAAGCATCGGACGCGGCGAGGACAATCGGGTGGTATACGTAGATCAGCGCCGGCCTGCATTCGGGTCGGGGAACGGCGAGGCTGCGGCCGGCGCGGTCTCAACCGGGGCTGCGACAGGCGCGGATGCGGCCGGTTTGGGCTTCCGGGGCCGGTGCGGCTTGCGAACCGGTTTCGGCGGGGTGGCCGGCTGGAGTTCCGCAAACACCGGATTCGGGTCTGATGTCACCGAAGCCGGCGTGGTGAAATCCCCGGGAGTCCTGATCACGTTCACCGGGACGCTCGCCGGTTGATATTTGGGCAGCGCGAAGGTGACCGTGAAGGGAGCATCGGGGGCGGGAACCGAGACGGAGCAGGGGGTCTTGCAGCCCGGGCCTACCGAGGTGGTGGCGTCCGCGCCGGGAGGATTGGATTCGAGCCGGACCTGGAGTGGCGGCGGGGCGGATTTGAACATGTCCCAGGACATCGAAGAACAGCCGCCAAGGCCTGCCGCTCCCAACAGACCCGTTCCCGCTAACGCAACCGCGATGACACGACGCATGACCCACCCACTCAAACTGCGACGAACCGCCACATAACCCCGTGCGGACCTTAGGAGCGTCGTTGGAGGCAGGCAACCGGCGCGCAGCGCATGGTCAGCGAGTGGTTAACGCTGGGGTGCAGTAGAATAATAGCGCAATTTCAGTGGCTTGACGTCGCTACGCCGACATCAGGCTGGAGGCTGCGGCCGGGAGGTCGCGCATGTGATGGATCAGCCGGTCCGGCTTCAGCTCGGCAATCGGCACGTCCGTATAGCCGAAACTGACCCCGATCACCGGGACGCCGGCGCGGCGGGCCACCCCGACGTCGGTTCCAGCATCGCCGACCATGATGCTGGCTTTGACCGCTCCGCCCGCCCGCGCCACGGTTTCTCTGAAGATGGTCGGATCGGGCTTCTGGACCCCAAACGTGTCCGCGCCGCAGATCGCCGCGAAGCGGCGGCTGAGGTCGAGCTGGTCGAGGAGGCGCTTGGACAGCCATTCCAGCTTGTTGGTGCAGACCGCGAGCCGATGGCCCTGTTCCGAAAAATGGTCGAGCGCGGCCTCGAGCCCCTCGAAAGGGCGGGATTCGACCGCGATATGATCGGCATAATAGGCGATGAAATCCGCGGTCATCCGGTCCATGTCGGCGGGGGTGACGCTGCGGCCCTCCGCTTCCAGCCCGCGCTCGATCAGCTTGCGGGCGCCGGCGCCGATCATGTTGCGGGCCGAGGCCATCGGCACGGGCGGCAGCCCTTCGCGGTCGAGCACATAGTTCAGCGCGGTGATCAGGTCGGGCGCCGTATCCACAAGCGTGCCGTCGAGATCGAAGACGATGGTGTGAGCGGAGGTCATGATCCAAGCGCTACCGGCCCGGTCGTGTCCACGCAAGGGGCGGGCCCATAAGTTCATCTTATAGGCCTGTTCCCGCGAGGAAAACGAGGCTACATAGGCCGCCGAAAAGCGGACCGGGATCGGCCGGCAGGTTCGAGACTCCAGAGGCGGGCGCAAACGTGAATATGGACCAGTTGAAGCGGCAGGCTGCGGCGCGCGCGCTCGAAGAGGTGCGGGACGGCATGCAGCTCGGGCTCGGCACCGGCTCGACCGCCAAGCATTTCGTCGAGCTGCTCGGCGAGCGCGTCGCCGCCGGATTGAAGGTCATCGGCGTGCCGACCTCCGAGCAGACCCGCGCGGACGCGGAGCGCTGCGGCGTGAAGCTGACCACGCTCGATGAGGTCGACCATCTCGACATCACCATCGACGGCGCCGACGAGATCGATCCCGCGCTCAATCTGATCAAGGGCGGCGGCGGCGCGTTGCTGCGCGAGAAGATCGTGGCGGCTGCCTCGGATCGCATGATCGTGATTGCCGACGACACCAAATGGGTGCCGACGCTCGGCAAGTTTCCGCTGCCGGTCGAGGTCATCCCGTTCGGCCTCGGCGCCACGCGCCGGGCGATCGAAAAGGCATTTGCCGAATGCAGCGTTTCCGGGCAAATGGCGGTCCGCAAGGGCAAGGACGGCCACGTTTTCGTCACCGACGGCGGCCACTGGATCATCGATGCCCAGCTCGGACGGATCGAGGATCCGGCCAGCCTCGCCAAGGCGTTGAGCGCCATTCCGGGCGTGGTCGAGCACGGGCTGTTCATCGGCTTGGCCAGCTCGGCTGTTCTGGCGGGGGCTGAGGGAATTCGCGTGATTGAACGGCGCAAGCCGAAAGGAGACTAGGAATGAAGACCGTATTGAAGTTCTTGCCGGCTGCGACCCTCGCTGTGGGACTGGCCATCTCGGTCCTCCCGGCCGCCGCGCAGCAGGCCGCGCCCAAGGCAGCTGCACCCGCGCAGCCGAAAGCGACGCCCGCGGCGGTTGCTGCGGCCAAGGAGATCCTGCAGATCAAGAACGCCACCGCGATGTACCAGGGCGCCGTGCCCGGCCTCGTCGAGAAGACCAAGATCGCGCTGATCCAGCAGAACCTGAACTACCAGAAGGACCTCAACGAGGTGGCAGGGATCGTCGCCCAGCAGCTCAACGGCCGCCAGAACGAGATCGGCGACGGCATGGCGCAGATCTATGCCAGCGAGTTCACCGAGCAGGAGCTGAAGGACCTCGTCACCTTCTACAAGTCGCCGCTGGGCAAGAAGCTGATCGACGCCGAGCCGCGCGCCATCGGCCTGTCCATGGCCTTCATGAACTCCTGGGCCCAGAACTTCTCCGAGACCGTGATGGGAGCCTTCCGCGCCGAGATGCGCAAGCGTGGCAAGGAAATCTGACGATACCTATCTAGTCAGAAATCCCTAAAGCGCGTTATCGCGCTTTAGGCTGTCATTTGCGCATGATCTTGTCGGAGAACCGCTGCACACTTCTCCGGATCATGCGCTGAAAGAGGTCGGAGTGGACAATGGCTGAATTCGACGTCGACCTCTTCGTGATCGGTGGCGGCTCGGGCGGCGTGCGTGCCGCCCGCATCGCGGCCGGCTACGGCGCCCGCGTGATGATCGCGGAAGAGTACCGCATGGGCGGCACCTGCGTGATCCGCGGCTGCGTGCCGAAGAAGCTGTTCGTCATCGGCTCGCATTTCCGCCACGAGCTCGAGGACGCCGCCGGCTTCGGCTGGACCGTTCCGCCCGCCAGCTTCGACTGGCCGACGCTGATCGCCAACAAGGACAAGGAGATCGCGCGGCTGGAGGCGGCCTACACGACGAATGTCGAGAAGTCCGGCGCGCAGATCGTCAAGAGCCGCGCGGTGATCGCGGACAAGCACACCGTCCGCCTGCTCTCGGACGACAAGAAGATTACCGCGAAATACATCCTGATCGCCACCGGCGGCGCGCCCAACCATGGCGCTGCGATCCCCGGCATCGAGCACGTGATCTCGTCCAACGAAGCGTTTCATCTCAAGAAGCTGCCGAAGCGGATCGTGATCCAGGGCGGCGGCTACATCGCGCTGGAATTCGCCGGCATCTTCGCCGGCTTCGGCTCCGATGTCACCGTGATCTATCGCGGCGACAACATCCTTCGCGGTTTCGACGAGGATGTCCGGACCCATGTTCGCGCCGAGATGGAGAAGCAGGGCATCACCATCCTCACCGGCTGCACGGTGGCGAAGGTCGATCGCCACGGCGAGGAGTTCACCACGCATCTGTCGAACGGATCGAGCATCGCCTCGGACCAGGTGATGTTCGCGATCGGCCGCCATCCGGCCGTGGCCAATCTCGGCCTCGAGAATGCCGGCGTCGCCATCAATCCCAGGAATGGCGGCATCGCCGTCGATCATTTCTCGAAGAGTTCGGTCGACAGCATCTACGCGATCGGCGACGTCACCCATCGCTTCAACCTGACACCGGTCGCGATCCGTGAGGGGCACGCCTTCGCCGACACCGTGTTCGGCAAGCGTACGGTGCAGGTCGATCATGCCAACATCCCGACCGCGGTGTTCTCGCAGCCCGAGGTCGGCACCGTCGGCCTGACGGAGACCGAGGCGCGCGCGCAATTCAGCCACGTCGACATCTACAAGACCTCGTTCCGCCCGATCAAGGCGACGATGTCGGGCCGCGACACACGCGTGCTGATGAAGCTCGTTGTGGACGGTTCGACCGATCGCGTGCTCGGCTGCCACATCGTCGGCGACGCCGCGGCCGAGATCACGCAGGCCGTCGCGATCGCGGTGAAGATGAAGGCGACCAAGGCCGATTTCGACGCCACGATCGCGCTGCATCCGACCGCGGCCGAGGAACTCGTCACCATGCGCACGCCGACCGCGCGCCACGTGCGCCAGGCGGCGGAGTAGGGCTGCGACAAGCGGCTCTCGATCGAATTGGTCTTGTGAGCGAAACGGGATTTGTCTCCGCAAGCGCGGAATCGTAGGGTGGGCAAAGGCGCACTTGCGCCGTGCC
This sequence comes from uncultured Bradyrhizobium sp., assembly GCF_936943645.1. Classification (GTDB taxonomy): domain Bacteria; phylum Pseudomonadota; class Alphaproteobacteria; order Rhizobiales; family Xanthobacteraceae; genus Bradyrhizobium. The sequence continues at coordinate 128,438 of NZ_CAKZJO010000085.1, forward strand.
CACGATCTCTCTCTCGATCGCGACGGATGCGTGGGCACGCTTCGCTTTGCCCACCCGATATCGGTGGTTGGGGCTAGCGCTCAGCCGTACAGATATCCGACCGGCTTGCCCTCCGTGCGCAGCGGGCGCACATCCCTCTGCGTGATGATCTGGCCGGCGAGGCCGTCGATCTCGTCGCGCTGCGTCGGCGTCCAGCTGCGCAGCTCGTTCATGCCCTTGAGCAGGCCGAGGCGGAGGACCTGGGTGTTCTCGCCGACCGCGACGAGGCTGATCGAGTCCTTCCCCGCCGTCACCACATCGCCGGCCGAAAGCTCGAAGGTCTCGCCGGACTTCTTCTTGAACTCGGCCGTGCCGCGGATGACGCGGTAGATCACGACCTCGCCCTTGGCGAACGAGGCGGCGTCCGCGGCGACCGACGTGCTCTTCGGCAGCAGCGACTGGCCGCGCGGATCGGTTGCGATGATGTGGCCGGTGACGAGATGACCGCTCGGCACCTCGATGCCGATATCGCGTATGTGGACCGGCATGGCCGATTTGATGGAGCCATCGGTGAGCGGCCTGAACAGCGCATCCAGCGCGAGGGGATCCTGCAGCCAGAAGCCCGCGTCAGCCGGGCGATCGTGCAGCGGATGGCTCCAGGCCACGCGCGGCGTTTCGGCTTCGTTGATCTGGTCGGGACCGACGATGGTCGGGTTCGGGAAGGTGGTGGGATCGGTGATGAAGGCTTCGAGGAATTTGCCGGAATAGCCCATCGAGATCGGGTCGGGCACCACGGTCTGCGGCGTCTTCAAATTCTCTTCGGTCGACAGGCCCGACCAGGTGTAGAACAGCTGGCGGTGCACGATCGCGCTTTGCAGCATCACCGCGCCGGGGCCGACATTGTAGAAGCGCCCGTCATAGTCGAAGGTGAAGGCGCCCGAGGTGACCAGCACGAGCTGAAAGCCGCCGGGCGGCAGATGGAGATGGAAGTCGGTGGGGCCGGTGTCGGGCCGGTAGATCGGCAGGTTGGTCGCGACTTCGTGCAGCAGGAAGGTTTCGTTGTTGGCGTGAAAGCCTTCATTGGCGCGGTTGTAGAGCGCCTGCGGCCGATACGTCGCCTCGAACTTCGCGTTCTTGTCGCGATCGATGGCGACGAAGTCCTGCATGTTGAGGCGGAGCGGCGTGCCGTTCGGATGGGTGAGGCCGGTGGTCTTGAGATTGCCCGCAGCATGCACGTTCATGACGTTCTCCGCTCTGCGCCGTTGCTTCGCTGACGACGTCATTGCGAATTTTGGGCCAGTTGGTTTGCGAAGCAGCAAGCGGGCTCGGCACCGCGACGCGAGCGTGCCCGCGCAGGAAAAATCCGGAGGTTGCACGGGACGTTAGATCGACGGCTCGCTCTGATCGTCAGGCGCCGCGCGCGAAGGCCTGCTTCCACGGGAGCGGCGAAACCTGTCTAATTTGTCGGCAAGCCTCGCCGGTGCGCGTGCAGCGGCGCTGGCGGGGATCGGCGCGATGCCGCCCTTGCGCCCGGAGATAATGTCGTGACCAGGCAGGCAGTGATTGACAGATTGTTCATGTTTTGTTCTTATGCTGCGACCGAGATGGAGGCAGCCATGGACAACCGTATCAGCGAAATCCGCAGAACCATCAGAGCGCTCCGCGTCAGCATGCGCGAAGCCGAGGCGATCATGCATGAGCAGGTCAATCGCGATGAGGACTGCAGCTTCGTGGCGCAGGAAGTCATGAAGATGCGTTCGGTCATGGGCCTGCTCGCGAAGGAGCGGATCGCGCTCGGCGATCACGAACCGATCATCGTGAACAGCTTCTTCATCCCGCGGCGGCGGCCGACGCGAAAGCCGGCCGCGGCGCCTGTGCCGACCGTCGAGTCCGTATTCCGTCCGCGCGTCGTGGCGCGGGTTTGACGCCAAGCGGGCTCAAGAAGGCGAGCTCAATCAAAGGCGTGAGGCGCGGCCCGATCCGGCTTGCCGGCCGGGCTGTCCGCCCACTTTGCCATCTCCATGGCCCGTGCGTCGACGCCCTCGCACCAGAAGCAGTTCGGCCGCGCGCTGCCTTTTTCGGACAGGATCGGGACCAGGCTGTGGCCGCAACCGGCGCACCAGGCGATGTCAGTCATGCATTCCCCCACAACGTAGCAAATTCAGAGATGACGTTCTCGTTCGTGAAGCTTGCGCGGGCGCTATGACGGCGCTGGCGCGCCTTGCCCCATGGGCGCGCTCGTGCCTGAGATCGTCGATGTAGCGATCCATCGTGACACGGCTGCGATGTCGTCGCCGTTCTCGCGATAGGCGCGAAGCTGGAATTCGGCCGAGCTGCCGCGGTCCACGATGGTGCGGCAATGCTCGATCTCGGCGGCGCAGCCGAGAGCGTCCGCGTCCTCGGCGATGTCGCCGATGATTCGGGACAGCATCTCCGAGATCGTGACCGGCCCGTCCTTGGAGGCAAAGATGCAATCGGTGCCGTAGCGCTGGGCGCGCCATTTGTTCTCGACTGCAATCGCGCGTTCGACCACCGTCACCTCTTTCGACAAATGCGGACGCAGATAGAGGTGCCGCGTCAGGCATCGATACAGCGAGGCGATGGCGACGGCATCGTCGACGAAGGTGCAGGTGTCGGGCGCGCGGAGCTCCAGCGTCGGGTGCCGCATCGAAGGCCGCATCGCCCACCAGATGTGGCTCTCGTCGGGAATGACGCCCGAGCGCTGCAACGCGCCGATATATTCGTCGAAATCCTGCCGGCTCTCGAACAGTTCGGGCAGGCCGGTGCGCGGCAGCTCGGAATAGGCGGCGAGCCGGTAGCCCTTCAGCCCCGTCTTGTGCGAGTTCCAGAACGGGGAGGAGGCCGACAGCGCGATGAACAGCGGCAGATGCGGCAGCATCGCCCGCATCACCGCCATGCGCTTCTCGGGATCGGGCAACTGGACGTGCACGTGCATTCCGCACATCATGTTGCGATGGCCGATGCTGCGCAGGTCCTCGATCATCTCCTCATAGCGCGGCTTCGGGCTCGGCTGCGACATCCGCCAGACCGCCGTCGGGTGCGTGCCGCAGGCCATGATCACGAAACCATATTGCGCGGCGACGTTCGCCACCTCGCGGCGCAGGAAGCGAAGCTCCTCGCGGGCGTCGTTGACGTCGACGTGAACGTTGGTGGCGACCTCGAGCTGGGATTGCAGCATCTCGCGCATGGCCTGGCCGCCAGTGGACCAGTTCGCCGATTCGAACAGCGCGTTGGGCGTTTCGATCGCAACATCGAACGTACGCCGATCGGCCAGGAAGTATTCCTCCTCGATGCCGAAGGAATATTCAGCCGCCTTGCCACCTCCGCCGGCGGAGCGAATCACGAGGTGCTGCTTGTCTTGAGAGGAATCGAGGCGAAGCAGTTTCAAAACGTCCGAAGCAAATGTCATTGGCCACCCGGCAAAGGCATTACCTGCGGGCACTAATCCTTCTGGCGGGGGCGGGTTCCCGCTCGGCGCTACTGCAAATTGTCGCGTCGAGCGGAACAATCTTCACGCTTTCGGACGCGCGCGCGATCAGCGCATGGTTTGGCGGCACTTCGGTCCAGTCCGATTCCTTGTCGAAAGGCTCGGACACGACGATGACCTGGCCGCCGTCCTCCCGGAAGTAGAGTGTGTTCGCGGCATCGTTGACCGCCACACGGAAGGCGTAGAGATCCCTGCCGTTGGCGATCGCGCTGGTGAAGCGCAGCCGTTCGCGCAAGCTCCCTTCATTGACGAGGCCGACCAGGGCCTGCAGCACGCGCTGCGTCGCGCCGAGGGGATCCCGGTCGAGGCCGGCGCCCATCATCGCCAGGAACACGGCTTCCGAGTCGGTGGTGCCGAGGCGCGACGGATAATAGGCATCCGGAATCAGCGCCTCGACCTTGCGCCGCAACCGATTCCAGCTGCCCACAAATCCGTTGTGCATGAACATCCAGTGGCCGCAGGCAAAGGGGTGGCAATTCTGCCGCGTCACCGCCGTGCCGGTGGCGGCGCGCACATGCGCGAAGAACAGATGCGAGCGCAGATGCCGGCAGAGATAGCGAAGATTTTCGTCCGACCAGGCCGGGCGAGTCTCGCGGTACAGGCCGGGCTCCGGATGCTCGCCGTACCAGCCGAGACCAAAGCCGTCGCCGTTCGAGCCCGCCGTCGATTGCAGCGAGCGGATGCTCTGCGCGATCAGCGAATGCTCGGGCTCGGTGACATAGGGCTCGAAAGACGTCGTCTCGCCCCGGTATGCGATCCAGCGGCACATGGGAGTTCCTGTCGGGGATGTGTCCTTGCGGTCACCAACAAATCCGCCCGACCAGTGTTCCCGAGGAGTTCGGCGCCGCGCTCTCTAATCCTGCGCACCGAGAGTGTCGGTGTAAGTCTTGCCATAGGGAAAGAAATGCTCCTTGCGGCCCTGATCCCAGAGCGTCCTGAATCCGGGCGCGGTGATGTCCCAGTCGGGGCGGCACTTCATGCTGACGGTGCGCAGATCCTGGCGAAGCTCCTCGAGGGTGGGTCGCCCGAAGAACCAGTAGCCGTTGTAGATCTTGTGAACGACGAGACGCGGCTCCAGCACGACGACGTGCGGGATCATTGGATGATGGACGGGGTCGGTGTACTCGGCGATGTCGAGGTCCTTCTGGATCATCCGCCGCGTGTCGGAGAGGAACGGCCAGTGCGCGCCCGCGCCGCTGCGATATTCATTGGTCTCGGTGATGTTGTCGGTGGTGATCGTGACCAGCCGGCAATAGCCCACCTCCATCTCCCGATGAAGCTGGACCAGCCCCTCGGTCTGACGGCGATCCTTTGGACAGAATCCGCCGCGGCCGAGCACGACGATCATGGGATCGCCGCCCTGCAGCTCGGAGAGCTTGCGGTGCTTTCCGGTGTGGTCGCTGAGTTCGTAATCCGGGAAGGTCACTCCCGGCATCATGTCAGGTCGCATCGAACTCTCCCTCTGGCGCGAATTGGCCGGCGCTTTCACAGATCGATGACGACATCGCCTTGCGGTCGCGCGCAGCAGATCAGGACATTGCCCTCCGCAGGCGGGTCGAGCGGATCGGGCCCGTAGTCGACGTCTCCGGCCACCAGCCCGCTCTCGCAATTGTGGCACACCCCCGTCCGGCACGACCAACGCACCGGAACGTCGCACGCCTCGGCGAGCTCGAGCAGGCTGGCATAGGCCGGGCTCCAGCGCACGTTGAGACCGCTCCGCGCGAACGACACCATCGGACCCGTGCCGGCTGCTCCGGCCGGGAGATGGACCTGCACGTGCGGGGCCGTGGCGATGCCCGGCGTCAGCGAGGGCTTGCTGCCGAACAGTTCGGTATGGATGCGACCGGGTGCGATCCCGAGTGCAGCGAGGCCGGTCGTGAGGTCACTCATGAAGGCGGCTGGTCCGCACAGATAGAAGTCACCGTCGCGGGGCACGCCGAGCGTTTGCAGCAGGCGCGAATCGAGATGTCCGACGCTGTCGAAATCGGCACCCGGCCGGTCGGCGGGATCGGGCGCGCTGAAGCAGACATGGCTGTGATGGTGGGCAAGCCTGGCGAGCAGCCCGCGCGCCTCGGCGGCGAAGGGGTGTTCGCGGCTGCTGCGGGTGCCGTGCAGCCACCAGACATCCCGCGGTGTCGCCTCCGAGGCGAGCGCGTGCAGCATCGCGAGCACCGGCGTCACGCCGATGCCGGCGCTGAGCAGGACGACGGGCCGGGCGTCCTGACGGAGCGTAAAGCTGCCGCGCGGCGCGCCGAGCTGCACGACGTCGCCCGTCCGGAGCTGGTCGGCGACATAGCCGCTGGCCGCGCCGTTCGCCTCGCGCTTAATGCTGATGCGATAGGACGTGGCATCCGTGCGGTCCGACAGCGAATAGCTGCGCGTCATCATCGACGGTCCGAGCCGCACGATGACGAATTGGCCGGGAAGGGCGGCGGCGACCGGGCCTCCGTCCGCGGCTTCGAGGATCAGCGATGTCACGTTGTCGCTTTCGGAGATCTTGCGCGCGACGCGGAACGGACGGAAGCCCCGCCAGGCCGGCGCAGGGCTCTCGCCCGGGCCGAGCCCGGCATTGCCCGTGGCCGGCTTGTCGTCCGCCGCGAGCAGCGCTGCGAAGGAACGCTGCCAGCCGCCGCTCAGCGCCGGAATCTTCAATGCGCGTTCCAGGCGGTCGCGCGGATGAGGCGGCAGGTAGAGCAGGGCATTGATCTCGCGCACGCTCATGCCTTCAGGGCCGCGCGCGACCTGGATGATCTCGTCGCCAGCCTCGACGTCGCCTTCCTCGATCACCCGAAAATAGAACCCGGGCCGGCCGTGCTTGACCAGCAGCGCGGCCATGTCCGCCTGCTCCATGCGAATGCCGAGCCGGTAGCAGGTGACGCGAGGCTGCGTCACCTCGAACAGGGCCGAGCCGATCCTGTAGCGGTCGCCGATACACACATGCGCGTCGGCAAGGCCCTCGACGGTGAAATTCTCGCCGAACTGTCCATAAGCGAAACGCGGTCGGCGCAGTGCGTCCTGCCAGTACTGATAGGATTCCTGCTGATAGACGTAGACGGCGCGTTGCTCGCCGCCGTGGCCTGCGAGATCACCCTGGCCGTCGCCATCGATGTTGAGCCGGCGGACTCGGCGCGGCCCTTGGACGGGCGTCTTCCAGATGCCGGTGTGCACGGTCTTGCCTTGCCAGGCGATGTCGCGCGGCAGGCCGACATTGACGGAGAGCAGGCGTTCCATGGGCAACTCCCGGGCCGCGAGGAGCTTCGCAACCCAAGCAGGTTTTGCGGATTGCTTGGCCGTCAATCTGCATCCCGGCGGGGCGTTTGGCTCGTTAGTCGTTGTTAGACATTGCGAGCGTCCGGCCGCGATGACGATGGGGCGCGCCGGCATCCTTAACCAATTGTGACATCGTGGAACCCAATGCGGCGGCTGGTCGCAGTGGCGCCGCCTTGATTCCGACGAACCCGTCTTTATCTGTGTACCGAACAAGAATCCGGGCCCCTCTGGCGAGGACGCCGACGATGTCGGCAAACCTCGCGATGTCGGATGACCTGTCCCGCGCGAATGCGATGGATTGGCCGATCGTCGGGCCCTTTGATGTTCTTTCCGACCCCATCGTCCCCATCGCAGCTCCGTGCGGCCATTTCGCAAGACCTGGGAGCAACGATGACTGACGCCAAGCATTCAAATCCTATCGAGATCGAGATCGCGGAGCCGTCCAGCCTGAACGAGCAGGCTGCGGCCGCGCTGATGATTGCCGGCGCGCTCGTCGCCGTGGCCGACCGGCAGGTCTCGCCGGTCGAGCGCGACGAGGTGATCCGGTTCATCCGGGATCGCGGATTGGCGCCGCATATCGAGGACGAGAGGCTGTTTGCGATGTTCGATGCCCTCGCCGAACGGCTGGAGGAGCCTGATTTCGCCAACGTCGTGATCGACACGCTGCGGCCGGTCTCGAACATGCCGTTGTCGTCACACCTGATGGAACTGTCGGAGCGCGTCGCCGCCGCCGATGAAGACGTTCATCCCCATGAAGTGCAGGCAATCAAATTGCTGCGCTTGCTGACGCTGGTGCTGCCGCGCGCAAAGCCGGTCACGTCGGGCAGGGAGGGCACCAAGCCGCAACTGGCCACAAAGGAGTAAGCATGAGCGCAGCATCGAACGAGCGTAGCAATGAGGCCGCAGGTCCCGCCAGCGAGATGGCGGGCGGTGACCCGCGCCTCGACAAGCTCGTCGATCGGCTGCCGCCCCGCATGGGTGATACCGTCACCTATCTCCTCAAACCGTCGAACCGCTGGGTCAGAATCCCCTCGGGCGCGCTGCTCATCGTCGGCGGCGTGCTGTCCTTCCTGCCAATTCTCGGCGTCTGGATGTTGCCGCTCGGCCTCGCGCTGCTTGCCGAGGACGTGCCTGCGCTGCGCTCCTCGCGCTCGAAGGTGCTGGATTGGGTCGAGCGGAAGAAGCCGCAATGGCTCGATCCGTCTGCACCGAAAAATGATCAATCATGACTGAATTTATCACCGCCGACGCGCTGACCGCGCTGCTCCAGGTCGTCCTGATCGACCTCGTTCTCGCCGGCGACAACGCCGTCGTCATTGGCCTTGCCGCGGCGGGCCTGCCCGCCGAGCAGCGCCGCCGCGCCATCATCGTCGGCATCGCCGCCGCCACGATCCTCCGCATCGCCTTTGCCGGCGTCGCGACCCAGCTGCTGCAGGTCATCGGTCTCTTGCTCGCCGGCGGCGTGCTGCTGCTCTGGGTGTGCTGGAAGATGTGGCGCGAGCTGCGCGAGCAGGCCCATGAAGGGCAGCTCGCGTTCAGCCACGGCGGCGCGGGCGCTGCGCCGGTGCAGCGGAAGACGTTCGGTCAGGCCGCGTTGCAGATCATCGCCGCCGACGTCTCGATGTCGCTCGACAACGTGCTCGCGGTCGCGGGCGCCGCGCGCGAGCATCCCTACATCCTCGCCTTCGGCCTGTTGCTGTCGGTCGCGCTGATGGGCGTCGCCGCCGATCTGCTCGGGCGCGTGCTGCAGAAACAACGCTGGATCGCCTATGTCGGTCTCGCCATCATCATTTACGTCGCGTTCGAGATGATCTATCGGGGCTCGCTCGAACTCGCCCCCGTCATCGCGAGTCTCTGAGGCGACAAGTGTTTCCGCAATCCGGAGTGATTTCATGACGTCCGAATCCCAAGCACCTTCGGCGAAGGCCGTGCCGCCGCGCCTCGGCCTGTTCGCCCAGCTCATTTTCGGCTCGCGCTGGCTGCAGGTGCCGCTCTATGTCGGCCTGATCGTCGCGCAGGCGGTCTATGTCCTGCTGTTCCTCAAGGAGCTCTGGCACCTGGTCGCGCACTCTTTCGATGCCAGCGAGCAGCAGATCATGCTGGTCGTGCTCGGGCTGATCGACGTCGTCATGATCTCGAACCTTCTGATCATGGTGATCGTCGGCGGCTACGAGACCTTCGTGTCCCGCCTGAACCTGACCGGCCATCCCGACGAGCCGGAATGGCTCAGTCACGTCAATGCCAGCGTGCTCAAGATCAAGCTTGCGATGGCGATCATCGGCATCTCCTCGATCTCGCTGCTCAGGACCTTCATCGAAGCCGGCAATCTCGGCACGACGCGCAGCAACTTCACCGAGACCGGCGTGATGTGGCAGGTGCTGATCCACATGACCTTCATCATCTCGGCGATCGGCATCGCCTGGGTCGACCGTCTCAGCGACAGCGGTCACCGCAAGGAGGCTGGTCACGGCTGAGCTTGCGGTGAAGCGTCCGGCGTTGCGATCGGCAGATAGGCCTATTTGAATTTGCCGATCGTCGCGCGCGGAACGCTCACGACTTCCGCATACGGCCGATGTCGCTCCTGAGCGCTTGCAGCTCCTTGTGGACCGCGCGGGCGGCGTCGCGCTCGATCTTGCGATAGCGCGCGACGAGCTTTTCGCCGAATGGCGTCAGCATCGCGCCGCCGCCGTTCTTGCCGCCGGCCTGCGGCTCCACGACGGGATGGCCGCAGATGCGCTTGATCTCGTCGACGAGATCCCAGGCCCGCTTGTAGGACATGTCCATGGCGCGCCCGGCCGCCGAGATCGAGCCGTGCTCGCGAATCTGCTCCAGCAACTCGATCTTGCCCGGGCCGATCCGGTCCTCGCCATCGAGGTCGATGCGAAGGCTGAGCTGGGGCAGCGATTTGGCGCTCGCGCGCGACATGACGGGTCTCTCAAGTTCTGCTGTGCGACCTTGCCACTCTTGCCCGTCGCGAACAAGGCTGGCCAAGCCATGTGGTCTCACCGCACGGCGTGCATCTCCAGGAACGCCTTCACGCCGGTCACGGTGCCGGTGTCCGACGGCACGTAGCCGGGCAGGGTGGCGATCGCCGCGCGGAAATCGGCGCTGCGGATGATCTCCAGGATGCGCCGCATCGGCTCCGTCTCCAGGAAGGCGCGCTTGCAGACGAAGAAATAATCCTCGGTGAGGAGGCGGATGAAGTCGAGGCCGAAATGCCGGGCGGCGGCCTCGACGCCGAAGCTCGCATCCGCCATGCCGCTGGCGACATAGGCCGCGACCGCGGCATGGGTGAACTCGATCTGCTGCGCGCCGTTGATCCTGCTTTCGTCGATGCCGTTTGCGGCGAGCAGTTGGTCGAACAGCAGGCGCGTCCCGGAATCGTGGTCGCGGTTGACGAAGCGGACATCCGGCTTGGTGAGATCGTCGAGCGAAGCGATGCGCTGCGGATTGCCGCGCGCCACCATCAGGCCCATCTCGCGGGTGACGAAGCTGATGATGCGGTCCTCGCGCGGATCGAGCCATTCGCGTGCGGCCTTGATGCCCTGCGCGCGCAGCGCGCCGTGCGGCAGATGCAGGCCGGAGAGGTCGCAGGCGCCTTGCGCGAGCGAGACCAGCGAATGCTGGTTGCTGACATAGCGCAAGTCCACGCCGATGCCGGGCTCGCGATCGAGGAATTCGCGCAGCTTGGCGACGGCAAAGCCGTGGCTGGCGTGGACGCGGATCACGGAGGGGCGCTGCTCGAGGAACGGCTTGATCTCGCTGGCCAGCTCCTGCGCAAGGTTTTCGAGCTGCGGGCCGAGCCGCGCCTGCATGCGCTCGCCGGCCCATACCAGCCGCTCGCCGAACGGCGTGAGCTTCGAGCCCTTGCCGCGCTGGGTCTCGACCAGCGGGGTGCCGAAGAACTCCGACCATTGCTCGATCAGGTTCCAGACATGGCGGTAGGACAGATGAGCGTCGCTGGCGGCGCTGGTGATCTTCCCGGTCTTCCTGATTTCATTGAGCACGCCGAGCATGACGGCGACCGTGCGCGGGCTGCCCTCCCGGCGAAATCGCCAGACGGCCTCGATCTCAATCTGGAGCATTGAGCCTCCTTATGAACTTCGCTTCATATATCGAGCGTCCATTTGCAAATCGTCTCATATTTACTCCGGCCAATAGGCGCCTAGTTTGGTATACCAGAACAGGAGGAAATATGATGTCCGTTGCATATGATTTTGCACATTCGCCGGCCACCGAATTCATGGCCCGGCCGCAGCATCTGCTCATCGACGGCCGCCGCGTGCCCTCAAGCTCCGGCCGCACCTTCAAATCGCTCAATCCGGCCACCGGGCAGATCATCGCCACCATCGCCGAGGGCGGCGAGGCCGACGTCGAGATTGCCGTGGCGGCGGCGCGCCGGGCGTTCGAGGGACCGTGGCGCACCATGCGGGCCTCGGAGCGCGGCCGGATCCTGATGCGCTGGGCCGAGCTGTTGAAGCTCAACGCGGAAGAGATCATCGAGCTGGAGTCGATCGATGCCGGCAAGCCGATCGCGGCGACCACGCGCCAGGATTTTCCGGCCGCCGTGGACACGCTGACCTATTACGCCGGCTGGGCCGACAAGATCAGCGGCGACGTCGTGCCGGTGCGCGAGGACGCGCTGACCTATACGGTGCGCGAGCCGGTCGGCGTGGTCGCGGCGATCGTGCCGTGGAATTTCCCGCTGATGATCGGCATGTGGAAGCTGGCACCGGCGCTCGCCTGCGGCTGCACCATCGTGATGAAGCCGGCCGAGCTGACCTCGCTGTCGGCGCTGCGCATCGCCGAGTTCGCGCTCGAAGCCGGCCTGCCGGCGGGCGTGTTCAACGTGGTGACCGGGCCGGGCCGCGTCGTCGGCGATGCCCTGGTCAATCATCCCGACGTGGACAAAGTCACGTTCACCGGCTCGCCCGGGGTGGGGCGTGGAATCATGAAGGGCGCGGCGAGCAACTTCAAGCGCGTCTCGCTCGAGCTCGGCGGCAAGTCGGCCAACGTCATTTTCGACGACGCCGATCTGGAAGCTGCCAGCAAGGCTGCGGCCTCCGGCATCTTCTTCAATGCGGGGCAGGTCTGCTCGGCCGGCTCGCGCGTGCTGGTGCAGGAAAGAGCCTATGACGAAGTCGTCGAGCGGCTGGCGGCGCGCGCGAAGTCGATCCGGATCGGCGATCCCCTCGATCGCAACACCGCGCTCGGCCCCGTCATCTCCGAGAAGCAGATGAAGTCGATCCTCGACTATGTCGAGATCGGCCAGAAGGAGGGCGCGAGGCTCGTCACCGGTGGCGAGCGTGTCGGCGATCGCGGCTATTTCATCAGCCCGACCGTGTTTGCCGATGTCGCGCACGAGATGCGCGTCTCGCAGGAGGAGATTTTCGGCCCCGTCGTCAGCGTCATCAAGTTCACCGACGAAGCCGATGCGCTCAGGATCGCCAACGGCACGGCCTACAGCCTTGCCGCCGGCGTCTGGAGCCGCGACATCGGCAAGCTGCAGCGCTTCGCCAAGCGGGCGCGCGCCGGCACGGTCTGGATGAACACCTATGGCTATACCGACGTGCGTCTGCCCTGGGGCGGCGAACGCGACTCCGGTCTCGGCCGCGAGCACGGCACCGCCGCGCTCGACAATTTCACCGAGCCCAAGGCTGTCTGGATGAATCTGGCCGTCTGAGTACCTCCCGACCGGCCAATCCTGGGCCCGCCTGACCCGGTCAGGCGGGCTCTCTTTTCCAGATCGCTAAAATTGTCTGCAATCCCTTCGGGGGCGGCAAACCCTGCGGACAAGAAGCCTGCTGCCTTAAACCAGAGCTTGGGAACCGACGTGCATCCTGCCTGCAAAAGGGTGGGGCATCAAAATGTCTGTTTTCAAGGAGGTCGTCGTTGCACTGGCGGGAGTCTATGCGCTCCTGTTCGCCTGCGACGCATTGTTCGGGGTCGGCGAGGTTCGCTTCGACGACAATTATTACCGCGCCAGCTTCTATGCGCCACGGCCGAAGGAATTCCGCTTCGCAGACGGGACCACGCCGGCCGCGCGCGTCAGCGACGCGTTCGCGCAGTTCTCGGCGGGCGAGGCCAAGCCGAACAAGCGCTACTCGTCGCTGACGACGATCATCCGGTAATTCGGGCCGGCGGTCGCCGGGCCTTCAGCCCCGCCACGAGGGGATGTCAGGTCTCCCACGGGACAAGTCGCTCATCCCGGCCACAAGACCTTGTGGTGCCCGACGGGCAAAACACGCGAGCGCTGGGGCAATGCCTGTCAGCAAAAATATTCCGCTTTACCGAATTTCGGGAATGGCGTATCCCTTGCCGCAACCCGGCCCACCGAAGAGGGGCGTATCGCGATCGTCACGAACGCGGGCCGGGCGGCGGTGGACGTCAGTCACATCGGCGCGAAGGGTTTTGCAGGGCGGGCAACCGTGAGCAAGGTCATCGC
>NZ_CAKZJO010000086.1 GCF_936943645.1 uncultured Bradyrhizobium sp.
GTGTCCAGGCTCTCGCTGGTCTCCGTCAAAAACTCCCGCAACAGATCATCCATGAGCTACGCCTTACTGACCTGAACCTGGACTTCGACGTCCGAGCCAGTCTTTGACACGGACGGAAGTCCCTCCCCTGGATCGTTAGACAACCCCTTTCACAGTCCCGTTAATTTCATCCTCCGTGCTAATACGGATATTGAAGAGAAGTTTGCGGTTTGACGACACGCAGCAACGCTTTTCGGCAAGACCGGCTCTGCGCCTCGGCGGCGGGGAGGCGTGAGGTGAACGGGCCGATAACAACGGGGTGAGACGCGCGGGAAAGGCTTGCTCGTGAAGGACGATAGAGGTGGCCTGCGGGGCATTGAACCGAGCCGCCCGCAACCGGAGCCGCACGCGCGTTCCTCGTCTCACATTGTCGCTGCGACCTTCAGGGTCTGCGCATTCGGTAAACGAACAGTTACCCCGTCGCCAGGGCGGCGCGCGCCACGCTAACCCAATCGTGCGGCCGAGCTCATGTCGCCATCGGGACGATGCTCCGCCAGGCAATCGTTGATGGCGGCGAGCAGCGCGTGCGGCGTGAACGGCTTGCGCAGGCAGCGCGCAGCACCGAGCTCCAGCGCCATCCGCAGGAAATCGGGCGCAGGCGAGTTCAAATTTGCAAAGGCGTAGCCGGACATCGCAATCAACGGAATGACGGGCGCGCGCTCGTGGAAGATCCGGATCGATTCGAACCCGCGCATGTGCGGCATGAAGATATCGATGACCATCAGATCGAATTGCCCCGTTTCGAGAGCGCGCAATCCGGCTTCACCTCCTTCGGCAATCGTCACTCGAAAATTGTTGCGCTGAAGATAGACCTCGATGGCCATGCACACCATCGGGTCGTCGTCGACAACGAGAATATGGCGTAGACTTTCGGTCCCCGTAAGAGCTTCCCGTTTCGGCGATTCAATAATTGAACCGTGGGGCACGCCGTTCTCCTTTGCTTTCAATCAAGAGAGGGATGGTCGCAAACATCATTGGCGGGACGAGAAAAACGAAGACGACGGAAACGAGATCCGCGGTCATCGAGCGCCAGGTTTCAGAGCAATAATGGATAGCTGTAAGCACTCGCCCAACGGACGAGGCGGCGCGGGTCGACCGGCGTCCGATGGCAGCGCGGATGCAATGCTTCCGGCTCATGAAGGCCCCCTTACCGCTTTTTCCTGCATGCCCTTGCAGGACACGCGCCGCTCAAAAGCGAATCAACGCGCCGTTCTTATTTCCGCCGCAAATGAGACAGCCTGTCTGCCCTCTAACGGGTATATGGACGACACTACAACCTTTACAATAAACTTTGTTCGCCGTGCAACTGAACGACGAACGGGCCCCGCGCCGATTGTCCCATCGAACCCGCCGGATTGACCTGCATGACCGCGAGCGCCCGCCCGCCCAATCAACTGCTGCAATTGCTCGATGCTGCGGATTTCGATCTGCTGCGCCCGCATCTCGCGACGGTCGAAATGGTCAGGAAGTCTGTCTTGGGCGAGGCGGGTGCCGCGCTGAGATATGTCCACTTCCCGCATGGCGGATCGGTTTCGATCACGGTGGGCCTGTCCGAAGGACAGATGATCGAGGTTGCGATGTTGGGCCGCGACAGCGCCGTAGGCAGCGGCGCGGCGCTGGCCGACGGCATCGCGCCCTCGGACGTGGTCGTGCTATTCCCCGGCGCCGCGTCCGTGCTTGAGATTTCGGCTTTCCGTGCCGTCGCTGCCGCAAGCACGCCGTTTCGAAAGCTGATGATCCGCCATGAGCAGATCTTGCTGGCGCATGCGCAGCAGTCGCTGCTCTGCAATACGATCCATCCGGTGGAGGCGCGGCTCGCGCGTTGGCTCTTGCGCGCCCGCGATCTCTCCGACAGTGGAATCCTGCCGCTGACTCAGGAGGCACTGGCGCAGATGATCGGGGTCCGGCGCAACGCCATCTCGCTGGTTGCGCATGAACTTCAGCGCACCGGCATCATCCACTACAGCCGGGGCCACATCGAAATCCTCGATCTGCGGGCGCTGCAAACGACGGCTTGCGCGTGCTATGCCGCGGTGAAAGCCTACCATCTCCGCCTGGTCGGAACGGCACCGTGACGACAGAGCGAGGCCGTCGACTGTGTGCCGGCGTGAATGCAGCATTCCCAGGAACGGTCGCAGGGAGGACATCTTGTCCCAATTGCCAATATATCCCGACGTGAACATGATGGAACCTGACCTGCGCCGGGCGTGATTTCGCCCATCGCGATCTGATCGTGCAGGACATGGGAGGCAGCTTTGGAAACGATGGTGCGCTCAGCCAACGGCTTCCTGTCCGCACTGCCGGCAGACGACTATGAATTGCTCCGCCCGCACCTGCGAACAGTCGATCTGCCCCATGACGCCGTGCTGGTCGAGACCGGCGAGACGCTGAAGCGCGCTTATTTTCCCCACCGCGGCGTCATCTCGCTGGTGGTGAAGCTCGCCAAGGGTGAACATGTGCAGGTCGCCATGATCGGCCGCGACAGCCTGCTCGGGACGCTCTCGACCATGGGCGATGCGTGCGCGCTGAATACCGCCATCGTGCTGGTTCCGGGCCTTGCATCGGTGATGGATCTCGACCGGCTGCGGATCGCCGCCGACCAGAGCAGCACGCTGCGCACCTCGCTGACGCGCCATGGGCTGGCGGTCTACGCCCAGGTCCAGCAGACCGCGGGCTGCAACGCCGCCCATCCGGTCGAGGCGCGGCTGTCGCGCTGCCTGTTGCACACGCACGACCTGTCCGGCGACTACCGGTTGCTGCTGACCCAGGAGGCCATGGCGCAGATGATCGGGGCGCGGCGCAACAGCGTGTCGCTGGTCGCCAATACCTTGCAGCAGGCCAATTTCATCCATTACAGCCGCGGGCACATCCAGATCGTCAACCTCGACGGCCTGCGCCAGACGGCATGCGAATGCTACGCGACCGTGAAGGCGCAGTACGACCGTCTGCTCGGCGCGCGCTGACCGCCGCGGCTCCATGGTAAATCGCCGGCTAACGCCAGTCTGCAAACACCTCACGTCCCGCTACCGGAACTGAAATTCGAATGCCGTAGACACGGAACATGGTGTCGCGCCGGAACGTGCCGCGCGACAGATGACCCGCGATCAAGGCAGCAAGACCATGTTTGACGTCACCCTCGCCCCGGCGCCAAAGGCGCTCGATGCCGAGCCCGCACGCGAGCCGCGCGCCTATGAAGCGCTGGTGCGCGAGATCGGTGAGGACGGGGCCGGTGAAGTGCGCGAGGTGTTCTGGAGCGAGACCTGCGCGCGCCTGGAGCTGTTCCGCACGCTCTCGCTCGCACAGCACGCCGGCAAGATCGCACGCGAAGCGCATTCGCTGAAGAGCGCGGCCGGGACGTTCGGCTATGCCAGGCTCGCGGTGCTGGCGCTGACGCTGGAGAAAACCGCGGAGAGGCTCGACGACGTCGAATTCCGCGATCTCCTGGATCGCATGGATGCGGCTTATGCCGCCGCGCGTGCGCAGGAGCCGCAGGTCTGAAGCGTGATGCATTTGAGACGAAACGTCATCACGGTTCGGATACCCTTTCAGGCATAGTGTTTTTCTAGAGATCGCCGCGCAAGTCGCACCGGCCCGGGCCGCGCGAAACCCGCCGTACTTCTACGGCTTGGGATTTTTAGAGATGGCTAATCATAGGTGGTGATAGTCGCGGGAAACCAGGAGGGTTTTCCATGTTCACCTACGAGACCGCGGACCAGAAAGAGGTTCGCCGCTTCCGCATCGCACAGTTCAACGGCCGGATGGCGACGGTGAAGGCGGGAGAATCGACGGTGACCGGCTTTGTGCGTTCGGTGCTGGAGCAGGAATCGACCATGCCGCCGCGCTGGACCATCACGATCATCCCGAATGGGCCGAAGGAAGAGATCAAGCCGCTGCGTCCCGCCTCGCGCGCGCGTCCCTTCGCCGAAGATTATTTCTGAGCACGATCGGTTTTCGGCAAGCCCGCGCCGCTACCTGCGGCGCCAAGTCCTCAATCGATTGAATGCAGCAGTGCCGCACGGACGAGGTCCGCGGTGTTGCGCGCACCGAGCTTGCGCATCGCCTCGGCACGATGGCTCTCGAAGGTGCGCGGACTGATCTGCATCCGAAGCGCGCCCTGCTTGTTCGAGTAGCCTTCGCTGATCAGTCTCAGCACCTCGCGCTCGCGCTTGGTCAGGCGCTTCTGGCCGGACAGGCCGATGAGTTCGGCGCTCGGCACGCGTTGGGCTTGCTGTGCGCGGGCGGCCTTTGCATCCGCATCCTCGGTGCCGGCGGGAATCGCAAGGCCGGCCTTGTGAGGACCTGCAAGCTGCTTGACCAGACCGCAGACGCGCTCGGTTTGGGCCAGCGCGTTCTCCACCACCCGCTGCAGATAGGCACGATCGCCGGTCACGGGCGCGAGCTGATCGCTGTGATGCTTGATCTCGCCCATGTAGAGCAGCAGCGCAGTCAGGGGGCCGTTGAGCTCACGGGCGATGGCAGCGGCCATTTCGTCGGCGGCCTTGGCCCGGGCGGCGCTCAGGCGGACGAAATCGAGCTCTTCAGTTGGAGCGGCGCTGCTTTCGTACCATTCCGACGGCCGCGAATCGGTGGCCGTATCATTCTGTGACCCCATGTCACTCATTTAGCGGAACCGGGGGCGATCTGTGGTTAACTTTTTGCTCCGTAAGACTACGGTGATTTTGACGGTTTTGCGCTAAAATGGCGACGTCGGCACAATTTGTGCTTGCGCCGGCCGGCAGGCGACCACGCAAGGGTTGAGTTTTTCGCTGGAGTCCTGGGCAAACGGGCCGAAAACTCCTTAACAGCCGCCTTCGCCCGACCTCGCCCCCCGGTTTTTACGGAATAATTAACGGCGACTTGCTTCTCTTAGGGAGGTTGAGAGCGCGCAAATGCCTCTACGCATTGGGCCCGCACGCCCGCGGGAAACGCTGCGAAAGATTGCGTGCCATGGATGAGATCGATCGGCTGTCGGAATTCTTGCAGAGGCTGACGCCGCTGTCGCGCAGCTGTCTGCTCAGCGAACTGGAGCGGCTCGAGCTGTGCGGCATCGACATGCCCGGTTCGGCCGACATTCAGTCGCGCCTGCGCGCCGAGTTTCGCAAGGACGGATCGACCCAGGCGCGCGCCACGAGCCCTTCGCGTTACTTCTTCGCGCCGCTCGAGCTGCTCCTGATCGACGGCGCGCCCGAGCACGCCAACATGGGGCGGATCTCGCGCAACACCCTCACTCCGATCTGGGAGTGGATCTGCCGCGATCTGCTGCCGACCATGGCACGCGACTACATCAAGGCGATCAACGACCAGGTCGCCGCCAACAACCCGAAGGAAGTTTTGAAGATCGCGTCGACCTTCCAGACCAAGGTCATCAAGGTCCTCGAGAACACCCTGGCATCGACGGAGAGCGCCGAGTTCGCGCGCGGCAAGCTCGCCCAATACACCGCCTCGCGCAGCGCCTTCGACGACGTCAGGAAGATGCAGCTGGTGCTGCGTGCCGGCAACGCGCTGCCGAAGTTCAACGAAAAGCTGCCCGAGAAGATCGCCAAGTTCGACGACGGCCAGGTGGCCCAGATCACCGCACAGCTCGACGCCTTCAAGAAGGCGCAGCCCGAAGCCCTGCCGTTCGCGCTGGCGCTGGTGGCGAGGCGCCTCACCACGCCCTGGCAATTGGCGCGTCTTGCCACCAAGGCCGCCGCGAGCAAGAGCGTTGCCGATGTCGCCGCAACGTCCTATGCCTGCGTCATTCCCATGGTGCTGGACCGGCTCGACGACAAGCGGCTCGCGCTTCGTGTCGCGCTCCGGCACAACCGGGTGCTGGTCGCCCGCGACCTGCTCACCGAGATCTACGACACCGAATATGCGCTCAAGGTGCGCATCGACGGCATCGAGAGTCACGAATGGGGCGTCCGCCTTCAACAATTGATGGACGCGATCGCAGCGCTGGTCTCCGCCGAGGTGAGCCGCTTCCCGTCCAATGTCGGCCACATTCTCGGATCGCGCCGGCTGCGCAGCCACGACACGATCGGCGGTAAGCTGACCTATCTGGCCTGGAAGGGGCGCGATGCGATGCAGGACGGCGCGGCCGCGTTTCGCAAATTGATCGGGCAGACCTGATATCGCGCGGCAGTCTATTGTTCGAGCATGATCTGTTCGGAACACCGCGGTACACTTTTCCGGATCATGCTCTAATGCGCGCGCGGCAGGCACAGGAAGCGATCGAGAAATCGCCCTGACATCACGACCCTGAACCACCAGTACATCAACCGCCGCGTCGTCATTGTCGTAATCCTCGACAGCCCACCACCGGCTGTGCGGAGCAATAGCGCAGCTGCAGCAACACGCGTGTGATGCGTTTCACATTCGCGGCGGCAGGCCCGGACGCGTTGTCGCAGAACCTTGGCGCGCGCGAGCCAAACATGCGCGCACAGCGCGAAGGCGAATCCGCCACTGACGGCGCGATCCCTTTTCACCGTCTTCGTCGCGCACGAGCGGTCGCGCGCTCCGCGAAGGCACTCACGATTAATCGTTCGATGCTCTCGCCGGTGCTTCGAAAGGGCACACCACGTCATCGCTTGCCTTCATCCGCCAGCGAGCAAAAAACCGCTGCAATGTCGCGTGAGAGGAAATTTCGCATGCGCCGGCAATCGTTGCGCGCGTGGTGCTCGGGTATGCAAATTCTTTTCGAAGATTCTGTCGAAAGATTAGCTCGAGTTGCAGGGTTTAACGTTACTCAAATAATTCAAGAACGATGTGAAGCTCTCCTTATTTGAACCCACGCTCGGCGTTTAAGAAACCGTCACGGAACGGGAGTGGTGTTGATGAACGATGGGATGGTTGAACTCGTCGGACGAAGGCCTGTGACCTTCGGACGACGAAAGGTAACGCCGCGCGCCTGCGTGGCCGACAGCAAGCGTCATCTGCGCGCCTTCCTCAGCGAGGTGCTGGAGGATCTCGGCTTCGTCACCAGCGAATGCGCCAGTGCGGACGAGCTGAAAACCGTGCTCGCCACCGAATTGCCGGACCTGATCCTGCTCGGCGTCGCCGCCGACGGTATCGAGCCCGGACGATTTCTCGAAATACTGGTGCGCGAGGCATTTGCCGGCAAGGTTCTCGCCGTCGGCGCCCGCGAGTCGATCATCGTCAGGGCCGTGCGCCAGGTCGGTGAGGAATACGGCCTTGCCATGCTGCCGCCGCTCACCACGCCCTTCGCCGCGGAAACGCTGCGCGACCGGGTCGCCATGCTGCTGCCGGAGGAGCCGGCGCCGAGCCCGGCCGTGCATGTCGGCGAGGCCCTGCATGCCGGCTGGCTCGAGCTCTGGTACCAGCCCAAGATCGACGCGCGCACGCTGGTCCGCAGCGGCGCCGAGGCGCTGGTGCGGATGCGGCATCCGACCTGGGGCGTGGTGCCGCCGGCTTACTTCATTCCCGAGGAGCACGATCCGCATCTGCGCGACCTCTCCGAATTCGTGATCGAGCGCGCCATGCGCGACTGGCATTTTCTGCTGGAGCAGCAGACCCCGGTCAATCTCTCGATCAACCTGCCCGCGTCCTATCTGAAGGAGCCGCAGGCGGTGCGCGATCTCTGCCGCCGCGTGCCGACGCATCCGGCCTTCGGCGGGCTGACGGTCGAGATCGACAGCGAGGAGGCGATCCGCGACCTCGATCTGCTGACCGAGGTCGCGCGCGAGGTCGGCCTTCACAATATCGGCCTGTCGATCGACAATCTCGGGGCCAACTGGCCGTCGCTGATGGAGCTCGACAGGATTCCCTTCGTGAAGCTGAAGGCCGACCGGCAATTCGTCACCGGCAGCGGCAATGACCGGTTGAAGCGCACGGTGTGCCGTCACATCGTCGAGCTTGCGCAGAGTTATGGCGCACGTTCGGTGGCGCAGGGAGTCGAGAGCCGCGCCGACCTCGTCGCTGCCAACGAGCTCGGCTTCGACCTCGTGCAGGGCTTCCTGTTCGGCAAGCCGATGCCGCTGAAGAAGTTTGCGAGGAGCGCGCTGACGAAGACGGTGATGGAGTGAGCGTGAGGCGCAGGCCTCACGCGTACCGCCGCGCGAAAAACACGCAGGCGACCACGAGCATGGTCGCGACGATCATGCTCCAGGCGACGGGCTCGTGCAGCAGAAGGCTAGCGAGCGTCAGGCCGAAGAACGGTTGCAGCTGTTGCAATTGCCCGACGCGCGCGATGCCGCCGATCGCAAGGCCGCGGTACCAGAAGATGAAGCCGACGAACATGCTGAAGATCGAGACGTAGGCGAGCCCGATCCAGGCGGGCACGCTGACGCCGCTCCAGGATGGCGGCCAGGTGAGAATTGCGAGCGGCACCATCAGCGGCAGTGCGAGCAGGAGCGCCCAGGAGATCACCTGCCAGCCGCCGAGCCGGCGCGACAGCGCGGCCCCTTCGGCATAGCCGAGGCCGCACAGCACGATCGCAGCCACCATCAGGAGATCGCCGGTGAGCGACGTCGAACCGGCGCCGGACAGGGCGAAGCCGGCCACCGTAGCGCTGCCGAGACAAGCGAACAGCCAGAACAGCGGCTGCGGCCGCTCGCCGCCGCGCAGCACGGCGAAGATCGCCGTCGACAGGGGCAGCAGGCCGATGAAGACGATCGAATGCGCGGAGGTGATGTGCTGAAGCGCGAGCGCGGTCAGCAGGGGAAAGCCGACCACGACGCCGATCGACACGATCGCGAGCGAGGCCAGATCCCCGCGCTGCGGCCGCGCCTGCCGGAGCAGGAAGAGCACGGCAAGGCCGATCAGCGCCGCGATGACCGCGCGCGCCGAGGTCAGGAACAGCGCGGAGAAGCCGCCGACCGCAACGCGCGTCGCCGGCAGGGAGCCGCTGAAGATGATGACGCCGAGAAGTCCGTTACCCCAGCCGCCGCTCGCAGATTGCATGTCCGTCTCATTTTCTTTTCGAGCACCGACACTCGCCCTTCCGGGATGGCGAGGCCAGCGACAATCCAATACAATCTGGCCGAACTGTATGGGTATGGAAGGACGTACACTTTGCCGGACGAGGCGCAAACCGGAGGTCGCGGCGGCACGCGGACCGTCGAGGTGATGAGCGCGATCCGCGCCAAGGTTGCCGGCCGTGCGCTCGGCGCCGGCGACCGCCTGCCCTCGATCCGCAGCCTCGCCTCAGCGATGGACGTCTCGCCCTCCACGGTGGTGGAGGCCTATGATCGCCTGGCCGCCGAAGGCCTGATCCGCGCCCGCCGCGGCTCGGGCTTCTACGTCTCGCAGACGATCCTGCCGCCGCTTGCGCTTGCCGAAGCCGAGCCGCGGCGCGACCGCGAAGTCGACCCGTTCTGGGTCTCCCGGCAATCGCTCGATGCCGACGACGCCGTGCCGAAGCCCGGCTGCGGCTGGCTGCCGGCGAGCTGGATGCCGGAGGCGGGCTTGCGCCGCGCCATCCGTGCGCTGGCGCGGACGGACGCGGATCTGTTGACCGACTATGGCAGCACGCGCGGCGCTGTTTCGCTGCGCCGGCTGCTGCTCGCGCGCCTCGCTGAGGATTCGATTCACGCTTCCGTCGATCAGCTCATGCTGACGGGCTCGGGCACGCAGGCCACCGATCTGATTTGCCGCTTCCTGCTCCGGCCCGGCGACACGGTGCTGGTCGACGACCCCTGCTACTTCAATTTCCGCGCGCTGCTGCGGGCGCATCAGGCCAGGATCGTCAGCGTGCCCCATACGCAATCGGGCCCCGACGTCGCGCGTTTCGAGCAGATTCTCGGCGCCGAGCGTCCCAGGCTCTACATCACCAATTCGGCCCTGCACAATCCGACCGGCGCGACGATGTCGCTTGCGACCGCGCACCGGCTGCTGACGGCGGCCGCCGCGCACGACCTCACCATCATCGAGGACGACATCTTCGGCGACTTCGAGCCGGAGCGCTCGCCGCGGCTTGCCGCGCTGGACGGGCTCAATCGCGTGATCCGCATCGGCAGCTTCTCCAAGACGCTGTCGGCCTCGGTCCGCTCGGGCTACATCGCCGCGCGCGCCGACTGGATCGAGCATCTCGTCGACCTCCAGGTCGCCACCAGCTTCGGCGGCCCCAGCCCGGTCGCGACGGAGATCATCGCCAAGGTGCTGGCCGGCGGCGGCTATCGCAAGCACATGGACGAGCTCCGGCAAAAACTGACACGGGCGCGCCGCGACATCGCGCGGAAACTCGGGGCGATCGGCGTCGAGCCCTGGCTGATGCCGCGCGGCGGCTTCTTCCTGTGGTGCCGCCTCACGGACGGTCAGGACGCGACCCAGGTCGCGCGTGCCGCGCTCGAGGAGGATGTCGTGCTGGCGCCCGGCAACGTCTTCAGCGTGGCGCAGACGTCCCGGCACTTCATGCGCTTCAACGTGGCGCAGATGAACGACCCTCGGACGTGGGAGGTGCTGCGGCGGGCGCTGAAGGCGGCGCCGACATAGCCAGCGCGGCGGTTCCCGGCAGGGAGAGAGAAATCGGTTGCCGTACGGCGTCGCTGGATTAAGCTGCGAAGCTGTATTTTATCGCCTGTCGATCCAATCATATTCAACCGAACGACGTCATGCGCTCCTTCATTCTCGCGGCAATTGCCGCACTCGGGCTATTCCACTTTCCGGCTCAGGCCGAGACCTTGCAGAAGAAGTTCGGACCCAGTTGGAACTGCAGTTACATCTCGGTGGAACTGCAGGGCCTGTATAACAAATGCATGGAGTGCGACGCTCACAAGCAGCACGTCGTTCGAACCGGCTATGATTCCGGAGAATGCATCGACAAGGCATCGTTGAGAGAGAATCTCACGACCCGGCCGGACTACGAAAGTCCCCAAGAGGAGCAAATGCGGCTCAACAGCGCGGCTGCCGCCGCTCGCGAGCTGCAGCAATTCCAGCACTGGCGCAATCAGCGCACGCCGCTGGAGTCGGACGTTTCGGGTGACGGCGGCGGGCGCGTGGCTCCCAGCCCCCCGAGGTCGAATGCCTTGCCGCGGGGGAATTCCGGCCCAACCCGGGAGTCCGGCGTCAGCGGCGCCCGCGAGCCGGCTGCATCAAGCTCGAACTCGGCTGGCGTCGGCGCAAGGACTCGCGAATCGGACGTCAGCGGCCCGACCCAGCGGCCCGCCCCGGCAGCTGTCGGCGGCGTGCACATAGGCGCCGTTCCGACCGGAAAGGAAGGCGACCTCAGCGAGCTCCGCCGCAAGGTTCTCAATTTGAAGAAGCCGGATACTTAACCGAAGAATTTCTCGAAGCGGGGACGTAGACCTCCATGATGCACAGAGTGCTTGTCAATCGGCGCGGCTTTCTGGCGTCGGGCGCGAGCGCGCTCGTCGCGCAACAGCCCCTGGCTGCGTTGGCGGCTGACAGCGCGTGCAAGGCTCCGCCCGCGACGGTGACCACGAACATGCGGGCTGAAGTCGCCGTTTCGCTGCGCGAAGCGTTGAGACAAGCCAAATCAGGCGGATCGAAGCGGCTTACGGGTCTGACCCGGATTGATACCGTCTGCCAGGATGACGACTACGATATCCTGCTCTGCGGCGTTGCCGAGAGAGGCCAGCCGGATCTTTACCTCGACGATCTCATCGTCGCGATCAGGTCGGCCAACAGGAAGTACGGGAATATCGAGCCGGGCATTTCGCTGGACCCGGACAGAAGCCAGACGCCCGGCCTCGACCAGATTGCCGGGCGCGACGCGGCCGCCAGGCAACAATATCTGCGCATGTGCTCGCAGCAGCCGCAAATGGTTCGCGTGGACTCGCTGCCCAGGCATTGCCGCGTCACGAAGGTGCTGGTCGAAGCCGACTATCGCATGAAGCAGGTTTCGCAGGGTACGCTGCAATTGCCGGTCGACCCGCCCCTGCCGGGGACGTTCGCGCGCCGGCTCAACCAGTCGCGGCAGATGCTCCGGGCCGGCACGTCAACGGGCGACTGGAGCAGCCGGCGCCGGTTCTGGTTCGAACCCGGCAAGTTCGAGTATGCGCACGATTACCAGATCGCGTCCCTGCAATCGGCCCAGGTGATCCTTAGCGACGCCGACGCCAATGCGGATGCAGGTGCCAAGAACGGGAACGAAGACCCCATCGCCAGGGAGTTCGCCTGCGACTGGACCGCGCGCATGGAGGAGACGTTTCGTGCCGAGCCGATCTGGCGCGACATGTACAACATCTACCGGCATTTCGCGATCGCACATATCCTGAAGGAGCAGGATCTTCTCACCTATCATATCACGCCGCTGATCGATGCCCATCAGATCGACCACGTCGAATTGCCGGATTCACTTCCAGGCCTGGGGCGTTGGGAAACCCTCGAAGAGACCAAGGGCAACCGTCGTATAACGCTGGTCTCGTCGGTCTGTGGCGGCGTTTCGCTGGGGCTGACGAAACGCGTGACGGCGACCCGCGTCGGTTCAGCAGGCAATTCGCCGTCGCAAATGACATTGCTGTCGCGGGCGGTCGCTCTCTCGCGGCCGGAAAAGACATCGGTGAGCTGGGCCGTTCCGGCGACGGCGCTTCAGGCCGCGGCAAAGTGGTTCGTGGATCGGGAAGAGAAGCGTCTTCAAGACGAGAGAGAGGCCGAGGAGCGGAAGCGCAAGGAGGCGGACGACACCAAGACGGGCGCGATGATCCTGGCCGGGTTCGTGGCGACCGCATCGTTCGTGGGGTGGCTGATGAATCGCCGGAACGCACGGCCCCCGCCGGCATTGGCGGCCACGGTTTCGGACCTCCCATCTGCCCCCCTCGTGAGGATACCCGACGAAGCCAAGACGCCGACAGCGTTTGCGGGCCTGCGCCGCAACGATCCCTGCCCGTGCAATTCAGGAAAGCGCTTCAAGCATTGCCACGGCGCGCATGAGACGGCGTCGGATTCCGACTGAGCGCAGGAACTAAGAGCAGGAACGACCTCCGGCTAATACAGCGGCTCCTCGTACACCTTCTCGCCGTCGAGCAGCAGCCGCTTGATGGCGGCGCGGCCCGAGGGCAGCACGGCGGCGACGATGCGCAGCTTCTGCTGGTTGCGGGCCTGCTCGAGCTTGCCGCCCTCGCCTTCGGGCACGAAATAGCTTTCGAGGCCGTATTTGATCGTCAGCCTGTCGCAGAAGGTGCGGATGTTGGTTCCGCAGGAATAGCTGACGCGGCCGCGGATCTGTACCTCGGGTGCGGTGACCGGCACCGGCCCGGCATGCACCGACACCGCGGCGTAAAGCCCGTCGGCATTGGGCGCGAGCTTGACGAACACGACGGGATTGCGCGCATCAGTCGACTTGCCGGCGAGATGACCTGCCGGCAGTTGCGAGATGTCGTAGCGCAGCACGACATAGTCGCCGCGCAGCAGATCGCGCGGATCGACCGGCTGCGTCTGCAGCGTCACCTCACGGCCTTCGCGCAGGATCTGCATGCGGTCGGCGACCATCAGCACCAGCAGCGCGCATTGCACGAGCACGGCGACGCCGAACAGCACGGCTTTCGGGGTACGGTGCCAGAGCGCGGCTAAGGACATGGCCAGCTGGTTCATCGCGCACTCCTCGGCAGCAAACGATTGAGCGCGGTGGCAAAGGCGACGGCGACGATGCCGGCCGCCGCAAGGAACGCCGAGCGGCCGAGCAGCGATCCCTTCACCGCCCAGGTGATGCCGGCGATGACGCCGGCGATCCCGAGCCAGCCGGCGATGATGCGCGGACGCACCTCGTCGAGCACGCCCGACACGACGAGGCAGAGCATGGCACAAAGCAGTGCCGCATAAGCCGGCCAGGGCTCGCCGGCCGTGGAGACCGGCCAGACCGGCGCGGCGAGCAGCACGAGCCCGATGGCGCAGGCGGCAAGGATTTCACCGGCGCGCCTGGTGAACGCAGCGGAGACGAAGGTGAGGATCACGCCCGCCGCCCCGCACAGGATCGACCACAGCGGCTGGCCGGACGCGATGCGGCTCCGGAACAGAAAGTTGTCGTCGACCGTCGTCACCTCCAGGGCAGCGGCGGCGGCCAGCGCAAACGCGCCGTAGATCGACAGAACGCTGCCGAGCCGGGCCGCCCGCGGCGAGGGCCAAGCTGCTATCGCCAGTCCGGCGCCGAACAGCAGGGCCGCACCGTTCGCGAGCACGAAGGACGGCGGGGCGCCGTCGAACTCGAACCGAAACGACGTCGCGATCCACCACGGCAGCACCGCGATCGCGACGAGATGGGCGGCGACACGGGAATTCCAGGCGAAGGCAAGGCCGGCGGCAATCAGCCAGACCACCAGATACGGAAGATGCAGAACGTCGGGCGTGTCGTAGATCCGCATGCAGGTCCAGATGCAGGCGGCGACGAGGCCGACCGCGAGCGCACCGCGCGACCCGGTCAGCATCGCTGCGGCGAATGCGCCGATCGACCACAGCAGCATGCCGCCGGCAAAATCCTCGCCGAGATGATACATCTGGCCGACCAGCGCGATGCCCGCGCCGAAGATGATCGCCCCGATGCTCGCGCAGAGATCGGCGAGGACGTTGCGGCCCGTCGTCGCGAACCATGCGCCAAGCGCGCCTGCGACGATCATGCCGGCGAGCAGGATCGCAAACCGCGCCAGCCGCGCGATCTCGGTCCAGTGCGCCGCCACGAAGGCGAGGAAAGCGGCTGCGATCAACAGGCCGCCGACAATGCCGACCACGACGGCGATATTGATGCCCGCCGGCAGCGGCGGCAGCGCATGACGGATGGCAGCAGCCGCCGCCGGCGCAATCACGCCATCGGCCTCCCATTGCGCAAGATCAGCTTCGAGGCGATCGCGGTAGGTCTTCTCGAACATCGTGGAGGGTTACCTCGGGCTCGGCGAATGGCGGGACGTTGCTGGGTCGGATCGTGGACGCCGCGGGTTCAAGCTGGCACCGCGCAGCGCGGGGTCTTCGGCCCCCGACACCAAAAAGTGCGAAAACAACCCCATGCACAGTAGACGGCCGCTGCAACATCAATGACTTGCGCGGTGAGGCGTCGGGCAGTTTTTGGGGCGCAAGCGATCCGGGCGATCGCAAGCTTTGGCCGGACGGCGATCCATCGATCTTTTCATATTCTGCAAAAGTGATGCTCGGACTGCGCCCATGGTTGGCAGGGATTCAAGACTGTAGCCTCCGGTCAAGATGGCCATCAACGGCCACACTGTACCGATGGGAGGACTGCATCCATGGCGTTTGCATCTGCGCGACTCCGGGAGCGAGCAGACCATGCGAGCGGTCCGCAACACGCCGCCGCGGGAGCCGGCGCGGGCCGCGGCCTGCGCGGGCGCCGAGGGGAGACCGTGACGCGCGCGCTTTCACGAGCGCTGATGTGTCTCGTGGCCGCGGCGAGTCCGGCATTTCATGCGGGCCCCGCGAGGGCGCAGACGGCCGCGGCTTCGGCTGCGGATACCGCGGCAGATGCGGCTGCGAACTCCTGGCCGAACCGCACGATCACCTGGGTGGTGCCGTTCGGCGCCGGCGGCGTCACCGACCTCGTCTCGCGCAAGATCGCCGAGCTGCTGCGGACGCGGCTCGGGCAGCCCGTGGTGGTGGAGAAC
Organism: uncultured Bradyrhizobium sp.; assembly: GCF_936943645.1. Lineage (GTDB taxonomy): Bacteria > Pseudomonadota > Alphaproteobacteria > Rhizobiales > Xanthobacteraceae > Bradyrhizobium. Next base: position 15,543 of record NZ_CAKZJO010000086.1, read on the forward strand.
CGGCCCGGCGCCGGCGGCACCATCGGGACGGAGTTCGTGGCGCGGGCGCAAGCGGACGGCTACACCGTGCTCTACGCGTCCGGCGGGCCGATGACGATCCAGCCGAATCTGGGACTGACGAAGCTCAACTACGACCCGCTGAAGAGCTATGTCCACGTTCGCGGCGTGAGCTCGTCGAACCAGGTCCTCGTCGCGACGGCGGCGGCGCCCTACAACACGCTGGCCGAGTTCGTCGCCTACGCGAAGGCGAGCCCGGGCAAGGTCAACTTCGGCTCCCCCGGCCCGGGCACCGCCCAGCATCTCGCCGGCGAGATGTTCCAGGCGGCCGCCGGCATCAAGCTGACCCACGTGCCCTACAAGTCGGGCTCGAACCAGATGACCGACATGATGTCGGGCATCCTGGACGTCTCCTTCGACTACCTCACCGTGCTCCGGCCGCTGATCGACACCGGCAAGGTCAAGGTGCTCGGCACCACTGGTGCTACGCGGATGGCCGCGCTGCCCGACGCGCCGACGGTGCTCGAGGCCGGCTACCCCGACGCCGTCAATGCCGGCTCGACCTGGGTCTCGCTTCCCGCCGGCACCGACCCGAAAATCGTGAGCAAGCTCTCCGAGGCGATGGCCGCCGTGCTCGCCGACCCCGGCATCGCCGCGGACCTCGCCGCCAACGGCCAGGTCTCGATCGCCGACAAGGGGCCGGCCGAGCTGGTGCCGTTCATCGTCGAGGAGACGGCGCGAAACAGGCGGGTGGTTGAGAGGGCGGGGATTGGGGAGCGGTAGCGGGGGGCGTTCGCACTCGATCCCGAAGCGATCCCGCTCGACGGATAGGCGGGATTCCGATCGAGCCTCTTGAAGATGACTTAGCTACGGCGTCGACGCCAGTTCGGAATTTTGTCTGCCCGACGTTAGCGGTCGAACAGCGCCAGCTTAGTGCACTGTCATTGCAACTGACTTGCATAAAAAAAGCCGATAGCGCTCAGGTTTGAGCTTAGAATTGTGGCAGCCCAAATGTGCACCTTACGAAAGGTTACAAGATAATGCAGTTGAATTTATGCGATATCGCTACGCTACCTGTCGGAAACGATCGAACTCCTTGGGCAGCAACCCAACAAGCTTTTCTGGAGTAAGATCATACATATCCCAAGTGACATCCAGTTGGGAGCGGACCTTAGCCAATCGCCGGGGTGTCCCGCCCTTCTTTCCACCTGCGCCTTTTTTCAGCTTCTGCTTTTCAGGGTCATAGTAAAGCGCGCGAGCGGCGGCCTGAAAGACAGGGTGAAACATATCCTGCTGACTTGTCAGTTGCTCCCGGATTTCAGGAAGAACCGCGGGACTTCCGCAAAGCAGATGATCTGCAGTGTCGCCTAGAGTATCCACAAGAAGAACCGGCATTCTCACCAAGTGACGCTGCGCTTTTTGCCAGTCATTGGGGTTGCTGGGGTACCAGCGATGAACCTCGCCGAACTCGCGCCGCCCGGCTTTGTCACGCAAAAAAAGAACATCCCGCAGAACAAAAGTCAGCCATGCCCAAAGTCCGGTGTTCGGAACGAGTGTGGGTAATTGGTGATTGCCGAGCGAGGCTTTGATAGCCAACGCCATCTCCTTGGCTGTTTCGAACGGAAGCACTTGGAATGGTCCCGTACCCGGGATCATCTGAGCGATCGCTGGATCGTCCAAGTCCACGGCCATCTCGTCGAGGGTGCCATTGAAAGCGCGCTCGAAAAGTGAATTTCCGGCGTCCGTAAACTGATAAAGCGATGCGTATCTCATTGTTGATTTTCCGGCGTGAGAACCTTGAGCAGGCGGTCAGCAAGCTGATGTCGTTGCGCAAAGGTATCCACCAGATCGTCAACCCATTTACGCCTGTCGGCGCGGGATTCGCTAAGTGGCGGCTTTTTGCCTGGCATCAGGATGCCGGCCCATTTGATCCAGTCCTGCATCCACTCAATGTCGTGCGGATTGGATTGGTCAAATATGTCTTCAAAAATCTGCAGAAGTATTGCCGGAAGCGCGCAGCCAGTGAAAGCTGCATCAGTCCGGGCCCATGTAGCGGGATCGGGAATTCGTTCGTCAACGTACACGACTGGATAGTCATCATCACGAATGTCAAGGCTCCATACGCGAGGAGCAGTTCTTGCAGGCAGGAAAAGAAGAATTCCGTCTGTGTTTTTGTTCTGGGAGTTTGACTTCTCCGGCTGAAGCGTCCAGCTATCAGTACTTCCAAGCAGCAGGCTTCGATTGTTTTCGGATGTTGCGGCTACCCGCAATTGAACGGATGGCGCAACAAAGGATTTGTTCTGGATTTCAGCAACTGTGTTCAGCGATCCGAGATTGCCGAAATCGGCGATCTCGACCAACTTGTTCTCGTAGAGGCGCACGGTGACACGAGCGTCAGGCGGAAATCCCTGAAACGATCTCTGTTCCACGATCCCGAGCGTCAGGAGCCGCTTCCCGGGCACCTCGGCAATCTTGAGTTCGACGCTGGAGCGACTGAGCTGCCGCCGTCCCGTTAATCTAATCCGTCTGCGCATCGCGTGTCGTCCTGATCCGGGTGTCAAGCTCGCGGTTTGCATCGAAGCCTGTTACCCCGATGGAAAAATCCGAACCGCAGTTGGTTGCCTGAAGCCGGTTGTCGGTAAAAGAGATGTCGCAATCCTGATAGTCAGTGGAAAGCTCTGAAGGCGTAAAATCGTATTCGGCCCACCCCGGATTCCGCGTGCCGTCAGCATACGCAATCCTGACGGAAAGGCTGATTGGCCAGTTTTCGTATTTCGGGTTGGCCTTGATGCGGAACCCGTTGTCTAGTTTTTCAATCAACACTGCGGCGACGACCGGCGGTGGAGGAGGTGGTGGTGGCGGCGGCGTATCAACATCGTCGTTACCACCTCCGGTTCGCTTGCCGGGATCATCGCTCGGTATGGAGAAAAACGAGCTGAACACGTCCGCATCTGGCTCGGCGATGTTAGGCGTGAGCAAGTTGCGCAGTTCAACCGGAAGCGATTTTACGAAGCGCCTGACCCTGAAGTTGGAGCGGAAACCATTTTCCTCGAGCTTCGTCTTGATGTCCTTTGATTCAAGGAGGTCGAGATGGGCCTTGCCTTCGCAGAAATTGAGATAGGTCGCCAGAAGATGGTCATCGACAAGCAGGACGGCATCGAAAACCCCGGGATTGCGGGCCTTCACTTCAGGCAGGGCCATGCCTTCACGAAAAAAGCGGTCGATGGGCAACTTGCCATGGGGTGCTCGGGCAAGCACTGCGCGAAGCACGACGTGCGAGACCTGTCCGTTTCGCTCAAGGTTGAACCGAATCCGGATGCCGATCGGCTCGTCGTTTTCGGTGGCCGTCTGAAGCTTCTGTCCAAGCGGCTGGTCGCGGAGCGTCTGTAACGCTGCCTTCAGGTCGCTTTTTGCGTCTGTAAGCGGGATTTCAATTGAATTATTGGCGAGGCAGCGACGGATCAATGCGAGGTATCGCGCAGAATCTTTTGATATGGCTTCGTCATGAATTTTTGCCGCCACACGAGCGGCAGCAGTTTCGATTGATTTTTCGTCTAGCTGCTCACCATTGACGCGAACGATGAGTGTTCCGTTGATGATCGCCGGCGCGAAATGCTCGATCGCCGATGCCAGAATGCCGTCACCACTGAGTTCCGGGTGCGGATAAGGAATGACAAGCGCGAGTCCACTGGCATGACCACCTTGATCATAGCCCTTGAGATTAAACGCCTGCTCGATACCGCGGTGAAAAATGCTGGAACTATATAGATTGTAGATCGAATTATGTTCGCTGCTGGCAAGGTAGGCGTGGGTCGAATGGAAGCCGGTGGCGTCTTCGAAAGCCTTAAGGACGCACATGCCACAAGCCGCCGTTACTCCGTCCACGCTACGGCGGGTCAGGCCAATGACGGTCTGAAGCTTCGAGGCAATGAGAAATGTTATCCGCCCGATGCCACGACCGCCCCTCCCCGTTCCATCCTTGTTTGAGACGCCGAAATTGAGCCAATAATTCCAGAAGTCGCTCATGCGCTTCTTCAGGTCGCCACCAAGACCCTTGGCGTTGAAATCTTCGATCGTGAGCCAAGCTATTTGATCGTTGTCCCATTCTTCGGGGATCCCGTATTTAGCCTTCCGGCGGAACTCGATCGCGCGTTCAAAGAAGCGGCGGCGTGGACCGAGCGTGTCCGTATGAAAATTGAAACTGATGATGACCGGCTGCTCAGTGTCCAAGCGTGCATCAAGACTGTTTTGGATGGCTTCGCGGACGAACGTTTCTGAATAGGGATAATCGGGACGATCGAACATCTCGAAATCCAGCCCCTGCGAAATGGGAGTTGGCCCCACCCGCGGCCAGATCCACTCCCAAACCTGTCCCACCGAACCGCCCTGCATTAGACCCCCAAGCCGAATCCCCGCTTGCTGACGTCACCTTCCCCGCCGAATTTTCCGCGGGCCGCTCCAAGTTCATTCTGGAGCGCCCGAAAATTCTTCGGACGTCATCCTCAGTGTACGCATAGGCACTGACATTAGACAGGTTGCCAATTAGACAAATGTCGCGCGATCCGAGTGACCCGCGCCTCGGCATCGGGTCCGTCCCCGTTATCGACGACGACAAACCGCGCTGACGCACGCTGTGACGACCGCGCCGTGCTGGCCCCGCGGTGGACGGGCGGCCGTTCTTCGCCGGCGAAGCGACGTCGCCAACGTTCTTCACGACGGCGCATAAGGTAAGGATGGTGGGGAGGCGGGCGGCTAAGGAAGTGCTGGTAGAGGTCGGTGGCCAAGCTCAACTTGACGGAACATACCATGAACAACTATACATTCTGGGACGAATCGATGACAAGCTGTCAGTTGATTGTCCCAGGATGAAAAGCCATGCCCCGTTCGCATCACTCGGTCGAATTCGAAGCTCTTCGACTGAAAACGGGGCTATCCAAGGCCGAGACGGCCAACCTCCTTGGCGTTACCGAGCGGACCGTCATCCGGTATGAGAACGGAGATTCTCGTCCATCTCCGGTCGCACTGAAATGGCTGCAAGAGTATCTGGCAAAGATACCCGAAAAGCGCCGACGGCCAGCGGCGTTCAAGTTTATCGACTTGTTCGCGGGGATTGGTGGCCTGCGGATTGGCTTCGATGCGATCGGCGGGCAGTGCGTATTCACGTCCGAATGGGACAAGTACAGTCAGATCACCTACCGCGAGAATTTTGGCAAGGACCATCCGATCGCGGGGGACATCAGAGAATATTCAAAGGACCCTGCGCAAATCCCCGCGCATGACGTCTTGCTTGCGGGCTTTCCTTGCCAACCATTTTCGATTGCCGGTGTTTCAAAAAAGAATGCACTGGGTCGTCCGCACGGTTTCCTCTGCGATACACAGGGCACATTATTCTTTGATCTGGCGCAGATCATCGCCCACCATAAGCCTTCCGTCTTCTTGCTGGAAAACGTGAAAAACCTCCAACGGCATGACAAGGGACGTACTTTTGCAACGATTGTAAACGTCCTCCGAAATGAATTGGGTTACGAGATTCATCATCGCGTCATTAGCTCTGCTCCATGGGTTCCGCAGAAGCGCGAACGCATTTTCATCGTGGGCTTCAGAAAGGAGAGTAAGTTTGACTTTGATCGACTTGTCGTTCCCGAGGAAGGCCCAAAGCTTGGATCGATTCTAGAGCCCAACGAAAACGTCGATCCCAAATACACATTGACCGCGCATCTCTGGAAGTATCTCAAAGAGTACAAGAACAAGCACGAGTCGAAGGGCAATGGATTTGGCTACAGCCTGTTCGGTCCGAATGATGTCGCCCGCACTCTTTCAGCCAGATACTTCAAAGACGGTTCAGAAGTCTTGATTGCCCAACAAGGAAACCGACCGCGCCGCTTGACGCCACGCGAGTGCGCAAGGCTCATGGGCTTCCGTCACGTGGACGGGTCGGATTATCGGATCCCTGTTTCTGACACCCAAGCGTACAGGCAATTCGGAAACGCTGTGGTAGTGCCTGTCGTTGCGGCAATCGCTCAGCTGATGAAGCCGCACATTCTGGCTGCGGTCGAAAACCGATCACACCGTAAGCCAACGCAGCAATCGGAATTGCCCTTTGTGAAGGAACCTGATCGAGCGTTCGTCTATGGTTGATGTCGTATCGCCCGAGGTACGAAGCCGGATGATGGCCGGCATTCGGGGCAAGAATACGAAGCCAGAATTAGTTATCCGGCGCGGCCTTCATGCGAGGGGCTTTCGCTATGTTCTGCACGACAATCGCCTGCCAGGAAAGCCGGACCTTGTATTTCCCAAGCATCACGCCGTGATATTCGTCCACGGTTGCTTCTGGCACGGCCATTCTTGTCATTTGTTTAAATTGCCAAGTACGCGACGAGAGTTCTGGCAAAAGAAGATCAGCCGCAATCAACAAGTGGATCATAACGCAATCGTCGCGATCAAAGACGCCGGCTGGCGCTGCTGTGTTATTTGGGAATGCGGCCTCAAGGGACGCGGGGCCATTCCGGTCGACCTGCTCCTCGATCGATGTTCAAGCTGGCTTCGTTCAAAGCGCCCCTCGTATGAGCTACGGGGAGTACCAGGAAGATGAAGCGGGGATATCTTTCGGAATATTTCGTAGGAGTCGCCGCAAAGACTTTGGCTGCGACCGAAGTTGATCCTGAGACCTCCCGTGGTCACGAGTACCAAGGCGTTGATGCCTTCCGCGAGTTTCTTGGCTCACCCGATTCCAAGAAGAAGATCGACGTTACATACATTCGTCTGGAGGATGACGAACCCCCGCTCAGGCTCGAACTCGACGGCACTTGGTACAACAGCCGAAAAAACCAGCCGCATCGAGAACCCGAATATCGGCTGTATTATCCGGCCACAGCAGAGGAAGTGGTTCGTAAGGCACGAGCTGGAGACACGCTCTTCTTCTGCAAGCCGAAAGCCGGTCCATTGTTGGCCATGAGTTGCGCCACTGGCAGCGCAATTGAGCAACAACTTTGCTGGCTCTTCGGCCTGCACGCGACTGGCGATCGTTTCGGCGACAACAAGCGTGACCTGCGTCGTGAGCGTGGCCAGGAACTGTCCTTTACCGCCCGCTATATTCTCGAGCTGATCGAGATAGAGGCCATTATTACCGAGGACGAGTGGCTCGAAGCGATTCTAAAAAAGTTTGGCGCAAAATTTCCAGCGACAGGTCTCTTCTCCGAATTCGCGAGAAAACATGCTCCCGAGACGAGCGTTCGAGACGATCCCGATCATGCTCTCACGACATGGATCGAATTCGAGGAGAGGCTATTCCGCACTTTGGAGCGGCACATTGTATCGGAACGACTGGCCAACGGCTTTATGTCAGGCAAGCAGGCCGACGTTGAGGGTTTCATCAAATTTTCCTTGAGCGTTCAGAACCGACGCAAGTCACGGGCCGGGTCGGCCCTCGAAAATCATCTCGCCGCTATTTTTGCGGCGAGAAAACTCAGATTCGAAAGAGGGGTGAGGACCGAAAATAATAACAAGCCCGACTTTCTCTTTCCGGGGGCAAAAGAATATGCGTCATCAGCCTTTTCCGCGAATCGTCTCATGATGTTGGGAGCGAAGTCGACCTGTAAGGACCGCTGGCGTCAGATTTTGACTGAAGCGGACCGGATCAAAAGGAAGCATCTTTTGACACTGGAGCCAGGAATCTCAGAGAATCAAACGTCAGAGATGCGCGCCAAATCATTGCAACTTGTCCTACCCAAAAAGCTCCATGAGACCTACAAACCAGCTCAGCAAAGCTATCTCCTGGCGCTATCCGAGTTTGTCGGTCTGGTGGAAAAGGCCCAACGCTAAGTCGTCGTCCTAGTTTATCATTGCGGGCTGAAGACACCTGTCCAGCACCAGCAGGAAGCGATTATGGCCGCTCTGGACCAAGGGCGAAGTTCCTAACCCCGACGCTGGCGCAGTCCGGACGGACGTCACTGCACGACGCCCTCACGTCTCTCAAAGCCCAAGCGGGCCCTAAAGTGTTGCAGGCAAATACACGAAATTTTGCAAAGTAATCAGCTAACTGGCGGAGAGGGAGGGATTCGAACCCCCGATAGGCTTGCACCTATGCCGCATTTCGAGTGCGGTGCATTCAACCACTCTGCCACCTCTCCTGAAGGCGCCATGGTAGGAGCAGGGCCCCTGTGGTTGGGGGCGTTAATAGGCGAGGATCGCGGGCCAGACAAGGCGCGAAAGGGGAAAATCGGAGGGTTGTTTGCCGGGTTTGGGCTGTTCTCGCCGCGTCGGAGACAATCGGCACCTTTTTCCGGGCTACCCCTCTCCCTAACCCTCCCCCACATCCGCCTTCGCCCGAAGGCGGGCTTCGGCGAGACAAGCGCGGGGGAGGGAACGCACCTGCCTTGTCGCGGCGACTGAAACCCTGATCTGATCATGCTCAGAGCACTTGCCGGATGGAAGGACCTGCCATGGAGCACCTGACGATCTCCGCCAATGGCGCCGAATTCCACGTGGTTCGCGCCGGACGCGGCAAACCGCTGCTTTTGCTGCACGGCTGGCCGGAATTCTGGCTGACCTGGGAGCCGGTGATGGCGCGCCTCGCCGACCGGTTCAGCCTGATCGCGCCCGATCTGCGCGGCTTCGGCGACAGCGACAAGCCCGACGGGCCCTACGGGCCGGACGGCCATGCGAGCGACATGCTGGCGCTGATGGACGCGCTCCGTGTCGACCGATTCGGCGTGGTCGGCCACGATGTCGGCGGCGCCGTGATGCAGCCGCTGGCGCGGCAGGCGGCGTCGCGGCTGTCGGGGCTGTTCTTCTTCGACTTCGTCTATCCCGGGATCGGGCCGCGCATGGCCGCGCCCGATCGGCTCAACCACATCTGGTATCAATCCTTCCACCAGATGGAGATGGCGCCGGCGCTGGTCGGCGCCAACAGGGAGAGTTGCAGGCTCTATATCAGCCATTTCCTCAAGGGCTGGGCGCACCGGAAGGACGCCTTCGACGACGTGCTCGAGGCCTTCACCGACACTTTCTTCGATGACGGCAACCTCGCCGGCGGCTTTGCGCATTACCGCGCCTCGCATGCCGGGCGCGTTGCGATGATGAAGGGCGAAGCGCCAGTTCTGCCGCCGATCGCGGTGCCGACCTGCGTGCGCTGGGCGGAGCACGATCCGCTGTTTCCCTATGCGTGGACGGATCGGTTGTCCGAGACCTTCAGCGCGCTCGATCTGAAGATGCTTCCTGATGTCGGACACTTCCCGCATCGGGAGGATCCGGATGGCGCGGCGGCGGAGATCGCGGGGTTCTTCTCGCGGGTGGGGTGGAGCTGAGTTCGCGGGAGCTGGAGCGGGATGAAGTCGCTTCGTCGGCTTGCTCCGCCACTCCCGCTTGCGGGAGAGGCCGACGCGTTCGAAGAACGCGGCGGGTGAGGGCTCTCACCGCACCGGGATACAATCGGGCAATCCCAACGCGGAGACACCCCCCACCCCGGCCCTCCCCCGCAAGCGGGAGAGGGAGTGCACCTTCATTGAGGCGCGAGCCTGGCTCATTCCATCATGTTCGGAAAAACGGGGTGGGACCGCCAGACGCGGTAAACACTGGCGGTCCCGGTGCCGCTCATTGAAAATCTGGCTGGGAAGGGCGGCTTCGCCGGCCAGGTGAGGCGACAATTCGACCCTAGCGTGCAGCCCCGGCGCTGCAACGCAATCCGGTCCTTAACCTAACCAGTCAAGGTTACTCCTTGTCGCTTTTGGCGCTATCCTTGTTGTTTTCCTTGCCCTTTTTCTTGCCGTTCTCCGTAGTGTCCCGGTTCTTCCCGTTCTCCTTGCCGGTTTCCTTGCGGCGGTTGGTGAAGCGGGCATTGCCGAGGCCGGTGCCGATGGTGAGCACGCCCCAGCGGTCGACGTCCTGCATGAACGGCACCTCCGAGAGGCCCTGCACCACGCCGTCATTGTGCATCAGGATCGCGGTGTCGTGCTCGCCGATGACGGGGATGCCCTCGATCAGGCTCGCCGGCAGGTTGAACTTGCTGCTCTCCCAATTGCCCGGCAGGTTCTGCGCGCCCTTCTCGATCGAGCCGTCGGCGTTGATGACGCCGGGACAGGCGATGCCGATGAAGGGGGCGAGCTTGTAGCCTTCCTTCTCGGCCTCGGTGATCAGCCCCTTCAGCATCTTGGTGAGCCGCTTCACCGCGCCTTCGCGCGTCGGCTCGTCGTCGGCATGACGCCACAGCTCGGATTTGACGACCTTGGCCTTCGACAGGTCCTTCGCCTTTTTCCAGCTGGTTTCCACGAGGCCGCAGCGGATGTTGGTGCCGCCGATGTCGACGGCGAGGATGCTGTCATGGGCCTCGAAGATCCAGGACGGCGCCAGATGCAGCGCGCCGATCAGGCCGGCTTCATCAGGGTGATGGCGGATCGGCTGCAGGTCGATCTTGAAATCCTCGGATTTCAGGATGATCTCGGTGCGCGCGATCGCGAGCTCGCCGAGCCGGGAATCGCGAAAGCCGCCGCCGACCACGATGCGCTCGGTCTTGGCCCAGGCTTTTGTCTTCAGGAAGCGCCGGGTGACATAGGCGAGCTCCTGGGCAAAGTCCTCGATCGCGCTGTGCACCACCGCGGAGGCCTCGACGTCGTCGCCAACGAGAATGTCATCCAGCGTCTTCTTGCTGATGTTCTCGGACGGCTCCTTGCCGAACGGATCCTCCCCCGTCTTGCGCAGCGGCTTGCGCCAGCGGTCGAGAATCTCGCGGAACGCGCCCTTGCTGGCGCGGTCGCCGAGAAAGCCGTCCTCGTCCTTGATCTCGATATTGAAGCTGTCGACGTCCACCGACGGCAGCCGCTCCGCGCCGTGATGGGCGATGCCCGTCGTCTTGACCAGTTCGTCCGTTGCCATTGATGAGCCCTTGCCCGCTTGACGTGTTCCGGCGGACTAACTGCGAGGGAACCGGTTTGTTGCAAGGCGGCCCGAGATTCGGCCTAAGGCCTCGAGGCGAGCCAAATCCTTCAAATCCGGGCTGTTTTCGGCGGTTTTCCTTGACTTGGCGCAGGCGGCGGCTATAAGTCCCACAGCCGGCGCGGGGCGTTTCTCGCGCCGCTTGTTTTTGCGTGGGTTTTCAATGGGATAACTCCCGCCCGCACAAAACCACATAAACCCATAGCGACTGACAAAAAGCCGGCCCGGACGTAACAGTCGCGAGGCCGGGATTGAACACGGAGAAAAAAACGATGTTCGCAGTCATCAAAACCGGCGGCAAGCAATACCGCGTCGTGCCGGATGATGTTCTCGAAGTTGGCAAGATCGAAGGCGAAGTCGGCTCGATCGTGCAGTTGAATGACGTGCTGGTGCTCGGCGGCGACACGCCGGTGCTCGGCGTTCCCACGGTGGCCGGCGCCTCCGTTGCGGTCGAGGTGCTCGACCACAAGCGTGGCCCCAAGGTCATCGCGTTCAAGAAGCGCCGCCGCAAGAATTCGCGCCGCAAGCGCGGCTATCGCGACGAGATCACGGTGCTCCGCATCTCCGAGATCCTGGCGGACGGCGCCAAGCCCACCAAGGGCCCGCGTCCGAAGAAGGAGAAGGTGGCGAAAGAGGCCGCTGAATAAGCCAGAATTGATCACGCCAATTCACGAATTGATGCGTGAGAGATTTTGAAATGATTCCGTCAAGGAATTGATCTAGAACGACTTAGGTTTTCGGAGACGAGCCATGGCTCACAAAAAAGCAGGCGGTTCATCGCGCAACGGTCGCGATTCCAAGGGTAAGCGCCTCGGCATCAAGGCGTTCGGCGGGGAAGTTGTGATTCCCGGCAACATCATTGCGCGTCAGCGCGGCACCACCTGGCATCCCGGCCTTAATGTCGGCATGGGCACGGACCACACTCTGTTCGCCAAGATCGAGGGTCGCGTCACGTTCCAGGCCAAAGCCAACGGCCGCACTTTCGTATCGGTCCTCCCGATCGCAGAGGCTGCTGAATAGACGGTGGATCAAATTGGAGTCCGCCGGTCCCACTGAACCGGCGGAGTCCCAGAGATCTCAAGAGATCGAAGGCTCCAAGGGGAGGCGGGAAACCGGCCTCCCCTTTTCTTTTGACTTGCTCACTTTGACTTAGTGACTTTCTCACGGAGCCGGACATGTTGCAGGATTTCTCGAGCGTGACCCTGGCGGAGGCGAGACCCAGCGTCGTCGCCACCGAACGGCTGACATTGCGGCGGCCGACGCTGGCCGACGTCAGGACCATCGCCCGGCTCGCCAACGACCGCCGCGTCGCGGAAAACACCCGCCGCCTGCCGCATCCCTATTCGCAGGACGACGCCGTCGAATTCATCCGTGCCACCGCCGCGCTCGGCAGCGAAACCGTGTTCCTGATCGAGCACGATAGCGGGCCGGTCGGCATGGTCGGCATCGACTGCTCCACGCCTGGCAATGCCGAGCTCGGCTACTGGCTCGGCGTCGAGCATTGGGGCCAGGGCTTTGCCACCGAGGCCGCGCGCGGTGCGATCGACTTCTTCTTCGAGGAGTTCGAGGACGAGCACCTCCATGCCGGCGCGCGCGTCACCAACCCAGCCTCGCGCAAGGTGCTGGAGAAGTGCGGCTTCCAGTGGAGCGGCGTGCAGCTGCATCGCTTCCTCGCGCTGGGATCGTCGACCCCGGTCGACTGCTTCCGCCTGTCGCGCGGCGTGTGGGCCTCGCTGAAGAGCTGGAGCAGCGCGAGAAGGGTGAGGTAGGCGGCGGACACTTACCCTCCCCTGGAGGGGTCCGGGACGAGCGAAGCTCGCCCGTGGTCGATCGCGCGCAGCGCGAGCGGGGTGGGGTGATCTCTCCACTCGGGCACTGTTGGATGTGGAGAGACCGTCACCCCACCCCGCTCCGCATTCCGCTTCGCTACATGCGCAGCGACCCTCCCCCTCCAGGGGAGGGTGGGAGCTACGCCGGCGGATTCACGTCCTCACTCGGACGCCCCAGATCGCGCTCGCGCAGATAGATGTAGAACCCGGCGCCGATGATGATCGCGGCGCCGACGATGGTCGCGACCGACGGCACATCACCAAACACGAAGAAGCCGAAGATCACCGCCCAGACGATCATCGAATACTGATACGGCACCACGACGCTGGCCGGCGCCAGTTTCAGCGAGCGGTTGACGCAGAACAGCGCCGTCACCGAGATCAGCCCGGCGGTCGCGAAGATCACGAGGCTGCCCGGGGTCGGCGGCACCCAGTTGAAGGCCGAGAGCACCGCGCCCAGCGAGAACGTGCCGACGAATTGCGAGGACGCCATCACGATGTCGGGCGTCTTGCGCAGGCTGCGTGTGATCAGCATCAGGGTCGCGAAGGACAGACTGCCGCCGAGCGCGATCAGCGCCGGCAGGCTGACGGTCTGCGCCGACGGCCGCAACGCGATCAGGACGCCGCAGAAGCCGATCAGGATCGCGGTCCAGCGCCGCCAGCCGACCTTCTCGCCCAGAAAGATCGCCGACATCGCGGTGACGAAGATCGGGCCGGCGAGATAATAGGTGATGACGTCGGCGAGCGGCAGATAGACCGTGGCGAGGAAGAACGCCGCAACTTCCAGCGTCGACAGCACGACGCGAAACAGCTGCAGGCGTGGGCGCTCCAGCTGCAGGAACTGGTGGCGCTGCTTCCAGATCAGCGGCGACAGCAACAGCAGCGCGGCGCAGGCGCGCAGGAACAGCAGCTGCCCGACCGAATAGGTGCCGACCAGGAACTTGCCCATGGCGTCGCCGAACGAGAACATGAAGATCGACAGCACCATCAGCCCGATGCCGGCGAGGCGCGCGGAGCGATCGTCATAGGCGGAGAGGTTCTTGAACAGGGGCATTGAGACGAGACTATGTGGAGTCGTCATTGCGAGCGAAGCGAAGCAATCCAGACTGTCTCTGCGGGAATAGTCTGGATTGCTTCGTCGTTTCGCTCCTCGCAATGACGAACGGAGAGAGCGTCAGGAATCGGCTGGTAGAGTTGCCAGCAGTCGTTTTAATGACGTGAGCCGCCGCGACAAGCCCGCAACGCCGAATTGAACGGATTGTCGCACTCTTCGCATCGCGGTAGCGATAGGCGCCTCCCGAATGAAAGAGCATCGCCATGACCGACTTCGATCCGAACCAGCATCGCATGATCCCGACGCAACGCTGGTTTGAGGATTTCGTGGTCGGCGAGCGTTTCGTGCTGCCGAGCCGGACCCAGACCTCGGCGATCTTCGCCGCGTTCCAGACCGCGAGCGGCGACACCCATCCCGTGCACTATGACGTGGAATATTGCCGCAGCCGCGGCATGCCGCACCTGCTCGCCCACGGCTTCCAGACCCTGATCCACACCGCGCCCGGCGCCGGCCTGTTTCCATTCATGGTCGAGGACTCCCTGGTCGGCTTCCTCGAGCAATCGAGCCGGTTCCTCAAGCCTGTTTACGCCGACGACACCATCTACCCCGCGCTCGAGGTCACCGAGCTGGTGCCGGGACGAACGACAGGCGCAGTGACGCTGCGCAGCAGCGTGTTCAACCAGCGCAAGGAGCTGGTGCTGGAGGGCATGCAGAAATTCCTGATCCGGCGGCGGCCGGCGTGAGGATTATTCGATCACGTCATCGGCGGTCGCCAGCAAGGTCGGCGAGATTGCAAGACCCAGCACCGAGGCGGTCTTGCCGTTGAGAACGAGCTCGAACTTGGTGGCCTGCTGCACCGGCAGTTCGGCCGGCCTTGCGCCCTTGAGCACCCGTGCCGTGTATTCGCCGGCCAGCTCCATCACGTTGAAATAGTCCGAGCCGTAGCTCGCCAGCCCGCCGGCCTCGACATAATCGCGGACGTCGAAAATGGTCGGCACCTTGTGACGCAGCGCCAACGCCGCAATGCGCGTGCGATGGACGTAGAAGAAGGCTTCCGGGCCGAACACCAGGCCCGCGCCCGGCGTCGACAGCAGCTGCGCGAAGGCGCTGTCGATCTCACCCTCGGTCGCGGCATTGAGCACCTCGACGCGAATGCCGAGCGGCGCCGCGGCCCGCGCCAGATCGGAAACAAAAGGCGCAGCCAACGCCGAGCCCGGCTTCACCAGGGCGAAATAGCGCGACACCCCGGGCACGAGCTCGCGAAAGATGCCGAGCCGCTTGGCCGACAGCTCCGCATTGAGCGAGGTGATGCCGGTGGCATTGCCGCCGGGACGGTTGAGGCTCTCGACGAGACCGAGCGCAACCGGATCGGTGCCGGACGAGAACACGATCGGGATCGTCGCCGTGGCTTTCCGGGCCGCCATGGCCGCCGCCGTGGTTCCGGGCGTCGCGATCAGCGCGACGTTGCGGCGGACCAGATCGGCCGCGAGCGGGGCGAGCTCCTCGTTCCGGCCCGAGGCCCAGCGATATTCGATCGCAACGTTCTGCCCTTCGGTGAAGCCGCCACTCGCGAGCCCCTTGCGAAACGCCGCGAGCCGCTTGACGTTCTCCTCCGCGGAGCCGGCGTGCAGGAAGCCGATGACCGGCATTGCCGGTTGCGCACGCGCCCGCGACAGCGCTGCGACCGCAATCGCGCCCCCGATGAACTCCCGCCGCCGCATCCGCAACGCTCCGCCCCGTTCCGGGCCGCTATACCACATCCCGGCGATGCGGGAGCCGCCCCGAAGGGTTAAGCAAGGGGCGAAATCGCGAGAAATTCGGCCGATTTGCGGGTCTATCCGGGTTGCCGGAGGGGGCCGGCTGGCCTACCTATGGCCCATGAAATTCCTCGACGAAGCAAAGGTCTATATCCGCTCCGGTGACGGCGGAAACGGCTGCGTGGCGTTCCGCCGCGAGAAGTTCATCGAATTCGGCGGTCCCTCCGGCGGCAATGGCGGCCGCGGCGGCAATGTCATCATCGAGGTCGCCGACGGGCTGAACACGCTGATCGACTACCGCTACCAGCAGCACTTCAAGGCCCAGAAGGGCGAGAACGGCATGGGCTCGGACCGCCACGGCGCCAACGGCAAGAACATCGTGCTGAAAGTGCCCATGGGCACGCAGATCTTCGACGAGGACCGCGAGACGCTGATCCACGACTTCACCAAAGTCGGCGAGAAGTTCGTGCTGGCCGAGGGCGGCAATGGCGGCTTCGGCAACGCGCATTTCAAATCCTCGACCAACCGCGCCCCGCGCAACGCCAATCCCGGCCAGGTGGGCGAAGAGCGCTGGATCTGGCTGCGGCTGAAGCTGATTGCGGACGCCGGTCTCGTCGGCATGCCCAATGCCGGCAAGTCGACCTTCCTGTCCAAGGTCAGCGCGGCACGGCCGAAGATCGCCGACTATCCCTTCACCACGCTGCATCCGCAGCTCGGCGTCGTGAACGCCGACGGCCGCGAGTTCGTGCTGGCGGACATTCCCGGCCTGATCGAAGGCGCGCATGAAGGCACCGGCCTCGGCGACCGCTTCCTCGGCCATGTCGAGCGCTGCCGCGTGCTGCTGCACCTGATCGACGCCACCTGCGAGCATGCCGGCAAGGCCTACAAGACCGTGCGCAAGGAGCTCGATGCCTATGGCGGGCTCTTGACCGACAAGATCGAGATCGTCGCGCTGAACAAGATCGACGCGGTCGAGCCGGACGAGCTCAAGAAGCAGAAGGACCGGCTGAAGCGCGCCGCCAAGAAGACACCGCTGCTGCTGTCCGGCGTGACCGGCCAGGGCGTGAAGGAAGCCTTGCGCGCGCTCGTCGAGGTGATCGGCGAGGCCCCGGTCTCCGCCAAGGCGAAGAGCGCGGCCGAAGCGGAGCCGTGGTCGGCGTAGTGGTCGTCCCCGCTGTCGTCCCTGCGGGCATGCGCATCACTGGCTTGTCTTCGCCAGCGCGATAGCGCAGCATCGAACAATCAAGAAACGGCAGGGATAATTCATGGCGCGCGCGAAGAACGTTCTCTGGATCATGTGCGACCAGCTTCGCTATGATTATCTCGGCTGCACCGGCCATCCCACGCTGAAGACCCCGAACATCGACGCCATGGCGAAGCGCGGCGTGCTGTTCAGCAAGGCCTATGTGCAGTCGCCGATCTGCGGCCCCTCGCGGATGTCGTTCTACACCGGCCGCTACATGCGCTCGCACGGCTCGCACTGGAACGGCTGGCCGCTGCGCGTCGGCGAGCCGACGCTCGGCGATCATCTCAAGAAGATCGGCGTCCGCAACGTGCTGGTCGGCAAGACCCACATGGCCCCCGATCTCGAAGGCATGAAGGCGCTCGGCATTCCCCCGGAATCCGTCATCGGCGTGCACGTCGCCGAATGCGGTTTTGAGCCTTATGAGCGCGACGACGGCCTGCATCCCACGGGGCGCCCGCGACCGAAATACGACGACTATCTGCGCAGCCAGGGTTTCGAGGCCACCAATCCCTGGGAGCACTGGGCCAATTCCGGCGCAGCCGAGGATGGTTCGCTGCAGAACGGCTGGCTGCTGGTGCACGCCGACAAGGCCGCGCGCGTGCCGGACGAGCATTCCGAGACGCCCTACATGACGCGGCGTGCGATGGACTTCATCAGCGAGGCCGAGACCGACGGGCGGCCGTGGTGCCTGCATCTGTCCTACATCAAGCCGCACTGGCCCTACATCGCGCCCGAGCCCTATGCCAGCATGTACTCGACCGGGGACATGATCCCGGCGATCCGCTCGATGCGCGAACGGCAGAATCCACATCCGGTGTTCGGCGCCTATATGGACATGCGCTACTCCCGCAACATGGCGCGCGACGAGGCCCGCGAGAAGGTGATCCCGACCTATATGGGCCTGATCACCCAGATCGACGACCAGATGGGCGTGCTGATGAAGTTCTTAGGTGAGCGCGGTTTGCTGGACACCACCATGATCGTGTTCACCTCCGATCACGGCGATTATCTCGGCGATCACTGGATGGGCGAGAAGGACCTGTTCCACGAGCAGTCGGCCAAGATCCCGCTGATCATCATCGATCCCTCCAGCGAAGCCGACGCCACGCGCGGCACGCGCAGCGACGCACTGGTGGAGGGCATCGATCTCGCCCCGACCTTCGTCGATTATTTCGGCGGCAAGGTGCCCGGCCACATCCTCGAAGGACGCTCGCTGCTGCCGCTGCTGCGCGGCCCGACGCCATCGGATTGGCGCAAGGTGGCGTTCTCCGAGTACGACTATGCCATGCAGGACGTGCGGCTGAAGCTGAACCAGCCGATCGAGCGCTGCCGCCTGTTCATGGTGTTCGACGGCCGCTGGAAATACATCCACGCCTCCGGCTTCCGCCCGATGCTGTACGATCTCGAAACCGACCCGGAGGAATATCTGGATCGCGGCGACGATCCTGATTGCGCCGGCATCATCGCGCGGCTCCAGGCCGAGCTGTTCGAGTGGGCGCTGCATCCGAACGACCACATCACCACGACGCGCGAGAAGATCGCGGCCTATGCCGACAACCAGCTGCAGGTGAAGAACGGCGTCCTGATCGGCATCTGGGACGAGAACGAGCTCGCCGCGATCAAGGACGGCATCGCGCAGCGCGCGAAGATGTGAGTTCTTCGTCGTCCCGGACAAGCGCGCCATCAAGCGCGCGCCGATCCGGGACCCATACTCCCAGGCCGTAATTGTGGGGCGGGCCGGCAACTCCGAGTCTTCGCCAAACTCAATCCTGTGGCTATGGATCCCGGATCAGCGCTCCGCTTCGCTGCGCTTGTCCGGGATGACGTTGGGATAGTTGCGCTTGCATCGCCAGAAGATCTCAATTCTCGATCTTGTATCCCGTCGCTTTCACGATCGGCTGCCACAGCGCGATGTTCGCGGCGAGCTCCTTGGTCAATCCCTCCGGAGTCGAGCCGACCGGGATCAGCCCGATCGCGGTGAGCTTCTCCTTCACCTCGGGCTTGGCGAGCGCAGCGCTCGCGGCGGCACCGAGCTTGCTGGCGAAATCCGGCGGACTGCCGGCGGGAAGCCACATGCCGTACCAGGCGTCCGCGACGAGATCGATGCCGCTCTCCTTCAGCGTGGGAACCTCCGGCGCGAACGGCGAACGCTCCGCACTCGATGACGCGATGATCTTCACGCCCTTGGCCCGATGCTGCGGCAGCGCATCGGCCAATGTCACGATACCGAACGAGACATGTCCCCCGATGATGTCGTTGAGGATAGGCGCGCTGCCACGATAGGGCACGCGGGTCAGGGGAATGCCGAGATCCTTCTCCAGCTTGGAGCCCATGAAATGCGGAATGGTGCCGTTGCTCGGCACCCCGAACGAGGTCTTGTCCGGATGCGCCTTCAGCCAGGCGACGAATCCCTTGAAGTCAGCGGCTTCGATCGCGGGATTGATGACGACGGCGAATTCAAACCGTGCCAGCAGCGACACCGGCATGAAATCCTTCGCCGTGTCGAAGCTCGGATTCGTCTCCACCATCGGCAGCAGGTACATGGTCGGTCCCGTCGTCACCAGCACCATGCCGCCGTCGGGGTTTGCCCCCTTCACCGCCTTGATCCCGATCAGGCCGTCACCGCCGGTGCGGTTCTCGACCACGATGGTCCGTTGCAGCATCGGAGCCATCTCCTGCGCGATCAGCCGGCACAGCGTGTCGCCGCCGGCGCCCGCCGCAAACGGAAATATGATCTTGGTCAGCCCGGCCTGCGCTTGCGCTTCACCTGCCTGCGCCAGCAGCGGCAGCCCGAGACATCCGGCCATGAATGTGCGGCGATCCATGTGTTTCCCCCTCGACCTCATTTTGGTTGGCCGCAGTTAGGACCAGAGCGGCGTCCCCGACAAGGCCCACCTTCGCCATTTACCATCCGTTACCGTCCTTGCCGCCTTGCGCCGGCCATCGTCCTGCTGCAAAAGCAGGCCTATCGGCGCCGCTCTCTCGCTCCGCCGTTTCCAAGAGCAGATCGCCCGAGCGCGCCGACACGCATACAGACATGGCCAGCCCCGAACTCAGTCAATTCCGTCGCATCGTGGTCAAGGTCGGCTCCGCGCTGCTGGTCGATTCCGACAAGGGCGAGGTGCGCTCGTCCTGGCTCGCCGCGCTCGCCGACGACATGGCCAAGCTGCA
Source organism: uncultured Bradyrhizobium sp. (assembly GCF_936943645.1). GTDB lineage: Bacteria > Pseudomonadota > Alphaproteobacteria > Rhizobiales > Xanthobacteraceae > Bradyrhizobium. The sequence goes on from NZ_CAKZJO010000086.1 coordinate 35,526, forward strand.
CAAGGAGGGCCGCGACGTCCTCGTCGTCTCCTCCGGCTCGATCGCGCTCGGCCGCAGCCGCCTCAAACTGCCGCGCGGCCCGCTGAAGCTGGAAGAGAGCCAGGCCGCCGCCGCCGTCGGCCAGATCGCGCTGGCGCGGATCTGGTCGGAGGTGCTCGGGGCCCACGGCATCGGCGCCGGCCAGATCCTGGTGACCCTGCAGGACACCGAGGAGCGCCGCCGCTATCTCAACGCGCGCTCCACCATCGGCAAGCTGCTGGAGTGGCGCGCCATCCCCGTGATCAACGAGAACGACACGGTGGCGACCAATGAGATCCGCTACGGCGACAACGACCGCCTCGCCGCCCGCGTCGCCACCATGGCCAGCGCCGACCTGCTCGTGCTGCTGTCCGACATCGACGGTCTCTACGACGCCCCGCCGAAAAGCAACCCGAACGCAAAGCTCATTCCGGTGGTCGAGAGCATCTCCTCGGAGATCGAGGCTGTGGCTGGTGACGCCGAGTCCGAGCTGTCGCGCGGCGGCATGCGCACCAAGGTCGAGGCGGCCAAGATCGCCACAACCGGCGGCACGCATATGCTGATCGCCTCCGGCAAGATCGAGCATCCGCTGCAGGCGATCGCCGATGGCGGCCGCTGCACCTGGTTCCTGACGCCCGCCAATCCCATCACCTCGCGCAAACGCTGGATCGCGGGCACGCTGGAGCCGAAGGGCACGCTGACAATCGATGCCGGCGCCGTGACGGCGCTGCGCGCCGGCGCCAGCCTGCTGCCGGCCGGCGTGATCAAGGTCGAAGGCCAGTTCGCCCGCGGCGACGCCGTGATCGTGCGCGGCCCCGACACCAGCGAGATCGGCCGCGGCCTGATCGCCTACGATGCCGAGGAGGCCGAGCGGATCAAGGGCCGCTCCTCGCCTGACGTGATGGCCATCCTCGGCATCAGCGGCCGCGCGGAGATGATCCACCGCGACGATCTGGTGGTGGGCGGGTAAGGGCCGCCGCGGCCCATTTTGCTGGGCCAATGACCCAGACGGCCCGCCGCCTGGGAGACCTGCCATACCCTTCCCGCCCTTCGCAGACGCGGGATTTCCGTGCTAGGACACCGCCTTAGCAAAGGTTGAAAACCCCATGGCCGCCCCCCTCAAAGCCGTCGACGGCAATGCCGATCTTCAGGCGCTGATGTCCGATCTCGGAACCCGTGCCCGCGCTGCCGCACGCGTGCTGGCGCTGGCGCCGCCGGAGCAGAAGAACCGGGCGCTGGAGGCCATGGAGCGGGCGATCCGTGCCAATGCGGCCGGCATCCTCGCCGCCAATGCCGAGGACGTCGCGGAGGCCCGCGCCTCCGGCAATGCCACCTCCTCCTTCATCGACCGCCTGACGCTGACGCCGGCGCGCATCGAAGGCATGGCCGAGGGCATCGCCATCGTGCGCGGCATCGCCGATCCCGTCGGGATCGTCACCGAGAGCTGGCAGCGGCCGAACGGCATGACCATCGAACGCGTGCGCGTGCCGCTCGGTGTCGTCGGCGTGATCTTCGAGAGCCGCCCGAACGTGGCGGCTGATGCCGGCGTGCTGTGCCTGAAGTCGGGCAATGCCGTGATCCTGCGCGGCGGCTCCGACAGTTTCCGCTCTTGCCGCGCCATCCATGACTGCCTGGTGCAGGGCCTGCGCGAAGCCGGTCTGCCGGAAGCTGCGATCACGCTGGTACCGACGCGCGACCGCGCGGCGGTCGGCATGATGTTGTCGGGACTGAACGGCGCCGTCGACGTGATCGTGCCCCGCGGGGGCAAGAGCCTCGTCGCACGCGTCGAGCAGGAAGCGCGCGTGCCCGTGTTTGCGCATCTCGAAGGCGTCAATCACGTCTATGTCGATGCCAGCGCGGACCTTGCGATGGCGAAGTCGATCGTGCTCAACGCCAAAATGCGCCGCACCGGCGTCTGCGGCGCGGCCGAGACGCTGCTGGTCGATCGCGCCGCTGCTGCATCGAGCCTGAAGCCGCTGGTCGAGATGCTGATCGAGGCCGGCTGCGAAGTGCGCGGCGACGACGCCGTGCAGAAGGCGGACGCGCGCGTCAAGCCTGCGAGCGACGACGATTGGGACACCGAATATCTCGACGCGATCATCGCCGCGAAAGTGGTGGACGGCGTCGATGGTGCAATCGCGCACATCCAGGATCACGGCTCGCACCACACCGATGCGATCGTGAGCGCGGACGAGGCTGCGGCGAAGAAATTCCTCAGCGAGGTCGATTCCGCGATCGTGCTGCACAACGCCTCGACGCAGTTCGCCGATGGCGGCGAGTTCGGCTTCGGCGCCGAGATCGGGATCGCCACCGGCCGCTTCCACGCCCGCGGTCCTGTCGGCGCCGAGCAGCTGACGAGCTTCAAATATCGCGTTCACGGCACCGGGCAGACGCGGCCGTAGGTAACGTTGCAAGGCGCGGGGCATTGAGCAACAATTTCGTCGTGCCGCGTTCGGTAGCGCAAGCGGCTCCGCCCCATACGCAGGGCATGCGCATCGGCCTGCTCGGCGGCTCGTTCAATCCGCCGCATCAGGCGCATCGCGCCATCAGCCAGTTCGCGCTGAAGCGATTGCAGCTCGATCGCGTGTGGTGGCTGGTGACCCCCGGCAATCCGCTGAAGGAGAACGGCAATCTGCACGAGCTCGGCGAGCGCATGCAGGCCGCGCGCGAGGTCGCCGACGATCCGCGCATCGAGGTCAGCTGTCTCGAATCCGTCATCCGCACCCGCTACACTATCGACACGATCAACACCTTGCGCCGCCGCTTCTCCGGCCTGCGCTTTGTCTGGATCATGGGCGCCGACAATCTCGCTCAATTCCACCGATGGCAGCACTGGCGGCGCATCGCCGCCCAGGTGCCGATGGCCGTGATCGATCGTCCGCCGCAGAGTTTTCGCGCCCTCGCCTCCCCCGCAGCCCGGGCGCTATCGCGCTACCGTCTGCCTGAGAAAAAGGCAGCGCTGCTCGCGGACCGGCCGGCGCCGGCCTGGGTGTTTCTGACCGGATTGAAGCTGAATTTGTCCTCGACGGGCCTGCGGAACCCGGACGGGAGCTGGAAAGGTACGACGTGAGACGGCGTGTGCGGGCGAGAGGCTCTCTGGCATATTGAAACCCTTAACCCCACATGATGTAGTGTAACCGGTGAGCGCCGGATTCGGCGTTCGCGATACAGTGAAAGGAATGGTCCCTGACCGCATCTGTATTGTCCAAGTCAGCTTCAACCAAGTCTGTTTTACCCAAGGTTGCCAAGCCGACGCGTAAAACATCGACCAAAGCTGCGGCCTTGAAGGCGCAACCCGACGCCGACAAGACGCTGAGCCTGATCCTCTCCCGCCTCGAGGACATGAAGGCGGAAGAGACGGTCACCATCGACCTTCGCGGCAAATCGGCGTATTCCGACTACATGATCGTCACCACCGGCCGGGCCAACCGGCACGTCGGCGCGATCGCGGAAAACGTCGCCAAGGGCCTCAAGGAAAACGGCATCAAGAACATCCATGTCGAGGGCTTGCCCAATTGCGACTGGGTGCTGATCGATTCCGGCGACGTGATCGTGCACGTGTTCAGACCCGAGGTCCGCGAGTTCTACAACCTCGAGCGGTTGTACACGCAGGGCCCAGGGGCGGCGAAGGCGATCGCGGCGAAGGCGATCTAGGCTCATCGAGCCGATTTCGAATCGGCTGACGCGCATGCTAGCGTCGTGCGCGCGCAACCTGCGCGCGGTGTTGAAAACGCGACCCTGAACATACCATGCGTGTTGCTGTCATTGCGGTGGGCCGGCTGAAGCAGGGCCCCGAACGGGAGCTTGCCGACCGCTATTTCGAGCGGTTCGACGAAGCCGGCCGCAAGCTCGGCTTCCGCGAGCTCACCATCCATGAAATCCCGGAGAGCCGCGCGCGCGATACCGCGACGCGGATGACCGAGGAAGCCGCGGCGATCTCGGCGCATATTCCGGACAGGGCGATCCTGGTGGCGATGGACGAGCGCGGCCAGAACCTCGATTCCACCGTATTCGCACGGCATCTGGCGCGCTGGCGCGACGAGGGCGCCGGACATACTATCTTCGTAATCGGAGGGGCGGACGGACTTTCGCCCGAATTGCGCCGTAAGGCCAAGCTCGCGATCGCGTTCGGCTCTGCGACCTGGCCGCATCAAATGGTCCGCGTCATGCTTCTGGAACAGCTTTACCGGGCCGCCACCATTCTGGCCGGCCACCCCTATCACCGCGCGTGATACGCGCCACAACGAGCACCTTTGCCGACACGATGCGAGCGCCGCTCCTCAACCTGCTGCTGATCACTGGCGTTGCCGGCGCAAGCCTCGCGCAAGCGAACACAAGCCTCGCGCAAGCTCAGACGGCAACGCCGGCACAGCAAGCCGCAGCCGTCTCTCCCGATGCCATCAAGCAGCGCGAGCAGGAGCTGGAAGCCGCCCGCGCCAGGCAAAAGAGCGCCGAGGAAGCGCAGGCCAAGCTCAAGGCCGAGATCACCTCACTCGGCAAGGACCGCACGCAGCTCAATCAACAGCTGATCGACACCGCCGCCAATGTGCGCGGGGTCGAGACCAAGATCGACGACACCGAAGCGCGGCTGCGAAACCTGAACGGCCGCGAGCAGGAGATGCGCGCTTCACTGGATTCGCGCCGCGCCGACATCGTCGAGGTGCTGGCGGCATTGCAGCGGGCCGGACGGCGTACGCCGCCGGCGCTGCTGGTGCGCCCCGAGGATGCACTGCAATCGCTGCGCACCGCGATGCTGCTCGGCGCCGTCGTCCCCGAATTGCGCGGCCGCGCCGAAAAGATCGCAAGCGAGCTCGGCGAGCTCGTCGCCTTGCGCAAGGCCATCGCCACCGAGCGCGACCAGCTCGCCTCCGACCGCGACAAGGCCAGGAGCGACCAGAGCCGCCTCACCGCCCTCGTCGACGAGCGGCAGCGCCAGCAGGCGGCGCGCGAAAAGGATCTCGACGCCGAGAACTCGCGCGCGATCATGCTGTCAAAGCAGGTCGGCGATCTCCAGGGCCTGATCACCAAGATGGAGCAGGACCTGCAGAGCGCCGCCAAGGCCGCCGAGAAGGCGGCCGAAGCTGCCAGGCAGGCCGAGGCCAAGGAAGCCAAGCTGGCGGCCGCCAGCGCCAAGGCCGGCCCCGGCGCTTTCAAGGACCGTTCCCGCACCACCCCGGCGATCGCGTTCGCCTCGGCCAAGGGCCTGCTCCCGCTTCCGGTTAACGGTAACAAGATCAGGGAGTTTGGCGGTTCCGACGGGGTCGGCGGGGTCCAGAAGGGCATTTCGCTGGCGACCAAGCCCGGCTCCCAGGTCACGACGCCGTGTGACGGCTGGGTGGTCTATTCCGGCCCGTTCCGCAGCTATGGACAACTCTTGATCCTCAACGCCGGGGGCGGGTATCATGTCCTGATCGCCGGGATGGAGCGCATTTCGGTCAACATCGGACAGTTTGTGCTCACGGGGGAGCCGGTCGCGACCATGGGGTCGACATCTCAAGTCGCCTCCATTCTCGCGACGAACGCGAGTCAACCTGTGCTGTATGTCGAGTTCCGTAAGGACGGCACTCCAATCGATCCAGGCCCATGGTGGGCCGCAAATGAAGGCGAGAAGGTTCGCGGATGATGCGCAAGACTTCAGTAATTCTCCTCAGCGCAGCCACCGGTGCGGCGCTGACGCTGTTCGTGACGCAGCCGCGCGCGGTGTTCATGGGCTCCAGCGCGCGAGCCGCCACCGCGGACACCTATCGCCAGCTCAATCTGTTCGGCGACGTCTTCGAGCGCGTGCGCTCGGACTATGTCGAGAAGCCCGACGACACCAAGCTGATCGAATCCGCCATCAGCGGCATGCTCACCGGCCTCGATCCGCATTCGAGCTACATGGACGCCAAGAGCTTCCGCGACATGCAGGTGCAGACCCGCGGTGAGTTCGGCGGTCTCGGCATCGAGGTCACGATGGAAGACGGCCTGATCAAGGTGGTCTCGCCGATCGACGACACGCCGGCCTCGCGCGCCGGCATCATGGCCAACGACATCATCACCAATCTCGACGACGAGGCGGTGCAGGGCCTGACCCTGAACCAGGCGGTCGAGAAGATGCGCGGCCCGGTCAACACCAAGATCAAGCTCAAGATCATCCGCAAGGGCCAGGACAATCCGCTCGACGTCACGCTGGTGCGCGACAACATCCGCGTCCGCTCTGTGCGCGCGCGCGTCGAGCAGGACGACATCGCCTATATCCGCATCACCACCTTCAACGAGCAGACCACCGAAGGCCTGAAGCGCGAGGTCGCCAACCTCTCGAATCAGATCGGCGACAAGCTCAAGGGCTACATCATCGACCTTCGCAACAATCCGGGCGGCCTGCTCGAGGAAGCGGTCACCGTCTCCGACTCGTTCCTGGAGAAGGGCGAGATCGTCTCGACCCGCGGCCGCAATGCCGAGGAGACCCAGCGCCGCACCGCGCATGCGGGCGACCTCACCAAAGGCAAGCCGGTCATCGTGCTGGTCAATGGCGGTTCGGCTTCGGCGTCGGAAATCGTCGCCGGCGCGCTGCAGGACCACAAGCGCGCGACCATCGTCGGCACGCGCTCGTTCGGCAAGGGCTCGGTGCAGACCATCATCCCGCTCGGAAGCGGCAACGGCGCGCTGCGCCTGACCACGGCGCGCTACTACACGCCGTCGGGCAAGTCGATCCAGGCCAAGGGCATCGTGCCTGATATCGAAGTGCTGCAGGACGTGCCGGACGAGCTGAAGGCGCGCACCGACACCAAGGGCGAGGCTTCGCTGCGCGGCCATCTCAAGAACGACGGCGACGAGAAGACCGGCTCACAGTCCTACGTCCCGCCGGACGCCAAGGACGACAAGGCGCTCAAGCTCGCCGGCGACCTGCTCCACGGCATCAAGAACAGCGCTTCGGCCGCGCCCGCCTCCGGCGGCGACACCAAGGCCACGACCGACAAGCCCAAGGCTGCGAACTAAAGCGGCCAACTAAGTCGGCGTCATAGCGATCTCACGAAAAGGGCGGCTCCCGGAGCCGCCCTTTTTGCTTGGAACTCCCGACGCCGTCCGGCATCCCCGGCCTATCCCGGCCTGCCGCCACTTGACCATGGCGTGGTATCGTCGGCAGCAGTGATTCGGGATCGCGCATGACTGAAACGGCCGATGATCTGAGCGCCCCGCTCGGACAGGACAAGCCGCGCCGGAAACGCCGGCTGCGGCTGCCGTTCTCGGCCATGCAGCTGCTGGCCGTGCTGCTCGGCCTGTTCCTGCTCACCTTTGCGGGCTTTGCCATCTTCAACAAGGATCCGCTCGGCGGCGAGCCGATGACGCGGATTGCCATCCGCGAAAACGGCGCAGACAAGGCCCCCGCCGAGAAGCCGGCCGCGCCCGCGGACAGCAAGCACGAGACCAGGGAAGCGCCGAAGCAGGCCGCCCCTGGAGAGCAGAAGACCGTCACCATGATCGACGGCTCGACCGGCGCGCGCCATGACGTGGTGATCGGCGCCGGCGATGCAGCGGACAAGGGCGAGGCGGCGGCCGCTTCGGCCCCGCCGCCGGTCATGGCCGGAATCGATCCGAAGCTGTTGGAGAAGTCGCGCTACGGCATGATCCCCGTGGTCGCCGGCGACCTCAAGCCATTCAACGTCTATGCCGCGGATGCCGACCGCACCAAGGCCGCCAAGATGCCGGTGGTCGCGATCGTGATCGGCGGCCTCGGCGTCGGCGCCGCCAAGACCCTAGATGCCATCATGAAGCTGCCGCCGGCGGTGACCCTTGCCTTCACGCCCTACGGCGCCGATCCCGGCAAGCTCGCCGAGCGCGCCCGCGCGCAGCGCCACGAGATCTTCCTGCAGATCCCGATGGAGCCCTACGATTTTCCCGACAACGATCCGGGTCCGCAGACGCTGCTGACCTCGCTCAGCCCCGACCAGAACATGGACCGCCTGTATTGGCATCTGAGCCGGATGCAGGGCTATGCCGGCATCACCAATTTCATGGGCGCGCGCTTCGTCGCGACCGAGCCGGCGATGCAACCGATCATCCGCGAGGCCGCCAAGCGCGGTCTCGGCTTCTTCGACGACGGCTCCTCGCCACGCAGCATCGCCTCCCAGGCAGCAAGCAGCGCGGCGATGCCGTTCGGCAAGGGCGACATTGCGATCGACGCGGTGCCGACCCCGACCGAGATCGACCGCGCCCTGAACAAGCTCGAATCGGCGGCACGCGAGCGCGGCGCGGCGGTGGGCACGGCTTCCGCCCTTCCCGTCTCGATCGACCGCATCGGCGCCTGGACCAAGACATTGGGCGACCGGGGTATTCTTTTGGTGCCATTGACAACCGCGATGCTGAAATCAAAATCCAGCTAAATCAACGAATTGGTGCGGCACGGATCCTGACGGGGCCGGTTAAGCCGTACCGGCAGCATGCGAGAGGTCTGGCGGAATGGCGCGTTACGAGGATCTGCCCTACCGGACCTGTGTCGGGGTGATGCTGATCAACACGGCGGGACTGGTGTTCATCGGCCGCCGCGCCGGCGGCATCGAGCATGTCGACGACACCCATGTCTGGCAGATGCCGCAGGGCGGCGTCGATCCCGGCGAGGACACCTGGGAAGCCGCCAAGCGCGAGCTCTATGAGGAAACCAGCGTGCGCTCGGTCGAGCGGCTCGGCGAGGTCCCTGACTGGCTCACTTACGACATCCCGCGCACGGTCGCCGGACGCGCCTGGAAGGGCCGCTACCGCGGCCAGCGCCAGAAATGGTTCGCGGTCCGCTTCACTGGCAAGGACAGCGAGATCAACGTCGAGAAGCCCGGCGGCGGCGGCCACAAGGCCGAGTTCGTGAGCTGGCGCTGGGAGCCGATGAAGAATCTCACCGGCCTGATCATCCCCTTCAAGCGCCCGGTCTACGAGCGCGTGGTGCAGGAATTTTCCGCGCTGGGGGGTTGAAGAGCCAGCTCTACCCCAACACTCCGTTCGTCACCCCCGCGAAGGCGGGGGTCCATAACCACAGGCGGGTGTGGTGAGCCGGATTTCACCGCAAGCTTCCAACTCGTGACTGCTTGTGGTTATGGATTCTCAGGTGCGCAATTGCGCACCATAGCTCGCGCTCCGCGCGCCCCGGAATGACGGTGAGAGATTACGCGTGACGACTGAAAAGCCCTACCGTCCCAATGTCGGGATCGCCCTCTTCAACACCGAAGGCCGCGTCCTGATCGGCCATCGCTTCAAGGGCGATGGCCCTGAGATCATCCTGCCCGGCCTCGACTGGCAGATGCCGCAGGGCGGCGTCGACGAGGGTGAGAATCTGCAAGACGCCGCGAAGCGCGAGCTCTGGGAAGAGACCAACGTCGTCAGCGCGAGCTTCCTCGGCGAGACCGACTGGTTCGCCTACGAATTCCCGCCCTATGACGGCCCGCAGACGCATCGGCTGGCAAAGTTTCGCGGCCAGCGCCAGAAATGGTTCGCGCTGCGCTTCACCGGCAAGGACGACGAGATTGATCCGCTGACGCCGCGCAACGGCCAGCCGGCGGAGTTCGACGCCTGGCGCTGGGAGCGGCTCGACCGTGTCGCCGACCTCGTGGTGCCGTTCCGGCGCGAGGTCTATCTCGCGGTGGCGCGTGAGTTTGCGACCTTCGCCAACTGAAATTGCGAAAACAACCCCATGCACAGTAGAGTGGGGCTTGAAATCATGAGAGAATTTTCGTCGGCGATTGGCGTGTGAGGGAGCCCCGCTTTCTCATTCCCTCCTCCACAAGGGGAGAGGGAACGCAGCGCTTGCTGCGCGCCGGTCGGGCCTCATCTCAGCTAATTGATCGGTCCCACCGTGAACGGGCCGATCGCGATGACGTGGCAATCGCTGTCGCGCTTGGCGCAGTCGGCCAGCGCGGACTTGACGGCGGCCTGCTCGTCGGCGGCCTTGAGGCCGAGACCTGCCCGGCCGGCGGTGCCGACGGCGACCGCATTCCAGCCCATGGCGTCGCCGAGCTTGCGCACCACCTCACCCCGGGCATCCGCCACGATGGAAGCGTTGCTCGCCGCATTGAAGAAGCCGGTGATCCGAAACAGGGTCGGGATCGGCACGACGAAATTGTCGTCGATCGCGACCACGAGGCACGCCACGCCAGCGATCGCGCCGCACGATTCCAGCGACCGCCGCGCCGCGTCCTCTGCGGATGAGGCGCCGAGCACCATGAAATAATGTCCGCCCGGACCGAGCGCGACCGAGCGGGATTTCGCCGCGGGCACGAAGATGTTCTCGAGCCGGACTTTCTGCGGCTCACGCACGATCGGAAAATCCTTCGATGCGAAGGTCCGTTCGGTCATCGCATCGTGCCGGAAGTAGGGCGACGGCGGCATCGGCGGCTTGCCATGCGCGTACACGACATTGTTGCCGAGCGCATAGAGCTCGCATCGCCGCGGCGATTGCGCGGCGTCGGCGCGCTTCTGGCACTGCTCGATCGCCATGTTGCGCGCGGCTTCCTCGTTCGGCTGGTTCATCGCCGAGCCGGTGAAGCCGCCGACATTGAGCGCAAAGGCCTTGTAATCGCCGGAGCTCGCATAATCGCCGGCGAGGAAGGCGCGCACGCGCTCGTTGATGAAGGGCACGCTGTCGGCTGCAAGCCGGCCCGATGTCGGTGATGCCGATGGCGACGGCGCAGGCATCGGCGCCATCGCGGCGCCGGCGCCAGGCGGCATCATCGGCGCCTTTGCCATTTGGGTCGGCATCGGCGTCGGCGACGCGGCCATTGCAGTCGGCGCTGGGGTCGGCGCAGCGCTGGGCGTCACGGCAGAAGCCGCGATGGTTGCGCCCTGCTTGAGCTTGGTGTTGTAGAGGAAGCCGGTGACAACGATGCCGACGATCGAGACGACGGCGACCACCAGCGGCCACATCCACACCGGTGCCGCGGCCACCTTCGCGGCCGCCTTCTTCAGCTGCGGCTTGGAATAGCTGCCGTCCTCGCGCCGCATGGCCACCATGTAGGCATGCACCGGCGTCGGGATGTTCTTCACCTCCTGCGCGCCGATATCGGCGAATTGCACCGACAATTTGTTGGCGACCTGCTCGTGCACGGCGCGCGAGACGCAGATGCCGCCGACCTCGGCAAGGCCTTCCAGCCTTGCCGCGATGTTGACGCCGTCCCCCAAGAGATCGCCGTTGCGCTCGACCACGTCACCGATGGTGATGCCGATGCGAAACGACATCTGCCGGCTCGGCGGATAGGCCATGTTGCGGGTCCGCAGGGATTCCTGGATGTCGATCGCGCAACGCACCGCATCGACCGCGCTCGGGAATTCCGCGAGCACCGCATCGCCTGCGGTATTGAAGATGCGGCCGCTGGCCTTGGCGATGAAATCGTCGACGACCTCGCGATAGGAGGCCAGACGCCGCAGCGTCTCCTCCTCGTCTTCCGCGACCAGTCTCGAGTAACCGGCAATATCGGCTGCGAAAATCGCTGCGATCTTGCGTTTCATCTGCACCCTGCCCCGGGAACAAAATATGCGGGCAGAATGCCGCCTTCCCCGGCACGGTGCAACAAAGTTTCAGCGCCCGCCACATCCGTGACGAGCGCTGAAGCCGTTCAGAAATCTTGAGCTTGGCCCCGAAGCGATGCCTCGGGGCTTAGTGCATGGCCGTGGAGTTGAGCTGATGCTGGATGCTCTTGTAGTGATCAAGCCGCTCGATGGCCTGATCGAGCTCGCTGCCTTCGTGCTCCTTCAGGCTCTCTTCCATTCCGGCGATGGTCTCGGCGAACTGGGCGCGGTCGAGCTCGGCCAGCGACGTCGCGACGTCGGCGAGCACGGTCAGGCCCTTTTCGGAGACCTCGGCGAGACCGCCGAGCACGATGACCTTCTCGTGCTTGCCACCGGTGGTGATGGTGAGAATGCCGGGACGAATCGCCGCGACAACAGGCGCATGCCCCGCCAGCACGCCGAAGTCACCTTCGACGCCGGGAATGTCGACCTGATCGACCTCGCCCGAGAAGGAGAGCTTTTCCGGTGAGACGAGATCGAAGTGGAAGGTGGCCATGGTTGTTTCCGTTCTCTTCACTTGTCACCCGCGGGCTTGACCCGCGGGTCCATCCATCAAAACCTTCTTTTGATGGATCGCCGGGTCAAGCCCGGCGATGACGAGATGACTAAGCTTAGGCCGCTTCAGCGGCCAGCTTCTTGCCCTTCTCGACGGCTTCTTCGATGGTGCCGACCATGTAGAAGGCAGCTTCCGGCAGGTGGTCGTACTTGCCTTCGACCAGGCCCTTGAAGCCCTTGATGGTGTCGGCGAGGTCGACGAACTTGCCGGGCGAGCCGGTGAAGATTTCGGCGACGTGGAACGGCTGCGACATGAAGCGCTCGATCTTGCGGGCGCGGGCCACGGCCAGCTTGTCCTCTTCGGAAAGCTCGTCCATGCCGAGAATGGCGATGATGTCCTGGAGCGCCTTGTAGCGCTGCAGCACCTGCTGGACCTGACGGGCGACCGCGTAGTGCTCCTCGCCGACGACCAGCGGGGAGAGCATGCGCGAGGTCGAGTCGAGCGGGTCCACCGCCGGATAGATGCCCTTTTCGGCGATCGAGCGCGATAGCGTGGTGGTCGCGTCAAGATGCGCGAACGAGGTCGCGGGCGCCGGGTCGGTCAAGTCGTCGGCCGGAACGTAGATCGCCTGCACCGAAGTGATCGAGCCCTTCTGGGTGGTGGTGATGCGCTCCTGCAGCGCGCCCATGTCGGTCGCGAGCGTCGGCTGATAACCCACCGCCGAGGGAATACGGCCCAAGAGCGCCGACACTTCCGAGCCGGCCTGGGTGAAGCGGAAGATGTTGTCGACGAAGAACAGCACGTCCTGGCCCTTGTCGCGGAAGTCTTCCGCGATGGTGAGACCCGTGAGCGCGACGCGGGCGCGGGCGCCGGGCGGCTCGTTCATCTGGCCGAACACCAGCGCGCACTTCGACTTCACGCTCGGATCCGGGTTCTTCGGGTCGGCGTTGACCTTGGACTCGATGAACTCGTGATAGAGGTCGTTGCCCTCGCGGGTGCGCTCGCCGACGCCGGCGAACACGGAATAACCGCCGTGCGCCTTCGCGACGTTGTTGATCAGCTCCTGAATCAGCACGGTCTTGCCGACGCCGGCGCCACCGAACAGGCCGATCTTGCCGCCCTTGGCGTAGGGAGCGAGGAGGTCGACGACCTTGATGCCGGTGACGAGAATTTCAGCTTCGGTGGACTGGTCGGTGTAGGTCGGCGCTTCCTGATGGATGGCGCGCAGGCCTTCGGTCTTGACCGGGCCGGCTTCGTCGATCGGCTCGCCGATGACGTTGATGATGCGGCCGAGCGTGCCTTCGCCGACGGGAACGCGGATCGGCGCGCCGGTGTCGGTCACTTCCTGGCCGCGGACCAGACCTTCGGTGGTGTCCATCGCGATGGTGCGGACGGTCGACTCGCCGAGATGCTGGGCGACTTCGAGCACCAGGCGGTTGCCGCCGTTCTTGGTCTCGAGCGAATTGAGAATGGCCGGCAGGTGGCCTTCGAACTGCACGTCGACGACGGCGCCGATGACCTGGGTGACGCGACCGAGCTGGGCTGCCATTGAATGTCTCCTTCGATCCGAACTTCTAGACCACGGTCCGAAGACCGGGATGTTGCGTTGATGGGTGCCGATGCGTCCTTAGACGGCTTCGGCGCCCGAGATGATTTCGATCAGTTCCTTGGTGATCTGCGCCTGACGCGTGCGGTTGTAGACCAGCGTCTGCTTGCGGATCATTTCACCGGCGTTGCGCGTCGCGTTGTCCATCGCGCTCATCTGCGCGCCGTAGAACGAGGCGTTGTTCTCGAGCAGCGCGCGGAAGATCTGGACCGCGAGATTGCGCGGCAGAAGACGGGTGAGAATCTCGTCCTCTTCCGGCTCGTATTCGTAAGACGTGGTGTTGGCGGCAGCGCCCTCCTCGACCACCAGCGGAATGATCTGCTGGGCGGTCGGGATCTGCGCAATCACCGACTTGAAGCGCGAATAGAACAGCGTGCAGACGTCGAACTCGCCGTTGTCGAACCGCGCCAGCACCTTCTTGGCGATGTCCTCGGCATTGACGAAGCCGAGCTGGCGGACGCTGCGCAGGTCCATATGCTCGACGATCTGCTTGTCGAACTGGCGGCGGAGCTGCTCGTAACCCTTGCGTCCGACGCAGAAGAACTTCACGTCCTTGCCCTGCGCCATCAGCGCCAAAGCGCGCTCGCGGGCGAGACGCACGATCGAGGAGTTGAAGGCGCCGGACAGGCCGCGCTCGCCGGTGCAGACCAGCAGCAGATGAACCTGGTCCTTGCCGGTGCCGGCCAGCAGCACGGGTGCGCCGGGCGAGCCCGCCGCGGCGCTGGCGATGTTGGAGATCACCGCGCTCATCTTGTCGGCATAGGGGCGCGCCGCTTCCGCGGCGGTCTGCGCGCGGCGCAGCTTGGAGGCCGCGACCATCTGCATGGCCTTGGTGATCTTCTGCGTCGCCTTGGTGGAGGCGATGCGGACGCGCATGTCTTTAAGTGACGCCATTCTTCGTTCACCCCGGCGGTTCGGCCCTTGTCGGCCAAGCCACTAGCCTATCCCAGTCGTCATGCCCGGGCTCGTCCCGGGCATCCACGTTCTATCTTGCAAGCCGAAACGCGTGGATGGCCGGGACATCAGTTGCGAAGACGCGCTTCGCGCTTTAGCCCGGCCATGTCGGCGTTTAAGCGAAGCTCTTCGCAAAGCCTTCGACCACCGACTTCAGCTTGGCAGCTGTGTCGTCGGAGAGATCGCGGCTGTCGCGGATCGAATTGAGGATGTCGACGTGCTTGCCGCGCAGCAGCGAGAGCAGGCCGTCCTCGAACGCACGCACCTTGTTGAGCGCCAGCGGATCGAGATAGCCGTTGGTGCCGGCCCAGATCACGCAGACCTGCTCTTCCATCTTCAGCGGCGAGAACTGCGGCTGCTTCAGGAGTTCGGTCAGGCGCGAGCCGCGGTTGAGCAGGCGCTGGGTCGAGGCGTCGAGGTCGGAGCCGAACTGCGCGAACGCCGCCATTTCGCGGTACTGCGCGAGCTCGCCCTTGATCTTGCCGGCGACCTTCTTGGTGGCTTTGGTCTGCGCGGACGAGCCGACGCGCGACACCGACAGACCGACGTTCACCGCGGGGCGGATGCCCTGGAAGAACAGGTCGGTTTCCAGGAAGATCTGACCGTCGGTGATCGAGATGACGTTGGTCGGGATGTAGGCCGACACGTCGTTGGCCTGGGTTTCGATGACCGGCAGCGCCGTCAGCGAGCCCGAGCCCATGTCCTTGTTCAGCTTCGCCGCGCGCTCGAGCAGGCGGGAGTGCAGATAGAACACGTCGCCGGGATAGGCTTCGCGGCCCGGCGGGCGGCGCAGCAGCAACGACATCTGGCGGTAGGCGACGGCCTGCTTGGACAGATCGTCATAGATGATGACGGCGTGCATGCCGTTGTCGCGGAAGTACTCGCCCATGGTGCAGCCGGTGAAGGGCGCGATGTACTGCATCGGCGCCGGATCGGATGCGGTGGCGGCGACGACGATCGAGTATTCGAGCGCGCCCTGCTCTTCCAGCACCTTCACGAACTGGGCGACGGTCGAACGCTTCTGACCGACGGCGACGTAGACGCAGTACAGCTTGATGTTCTCGTCGGGCTGCGCGTTGAGCGGCTTCTGGTTCAGAATGGTGTCGAGCGCGATCGCGGTCTTGCCGGTCTGACGGTCGCCGATGATCAGCTCGCGCTGGCCGCGGCCGATCGGGATCAGGGCGTCGATCGCCTTGAGGCCGGTCGCCATCGGCTCGTTCACCGACTTGCGCGGAATGATGCCGGGCGCTTTGACGTCGACGCGCATGCGCTTGTCGGCCTGGATCGGACCCTTGCCATCGATCGGGTTGCCGAGCGCGTCGACGACGCGGCCGAGCAGGCCCTTGCCGACCGGCGCGTCCACGATGGCGCGGGTGCGCTTGACGGTCTGGCCTTCCTTGATCTCGCGGTCGGCACCGAAAATAACGACACCGACGTTGTCGGTTTCGAGGTTCAGCGCCATGCCGCGGGTGCCGTTCTCGAACTCGACCATTTCACCGGCCTGGACGTTGTCCAGACCATAGACGCGGGCGATACCGTCGCCGACGGACAGCACCTGTCCGACTTCGGAGACTTCAGCTTCCTGGCCGAAATTCTTGATCTGGTCCTTGAGGATCGCGGAAATTTCCGCGGCGCGGATGTCCATCAGCCTGCCTCTTTCATCGCGTGCTTGATCGAATTGAGTTTGGTGCGAAGCGAACCATCCACCATGCGGCTGCCCAGCTTGACGACAAGGCCACCGATGATCGAGGGATCGACTTTCACGTTCAGCGCGACGTCCTTGCCGGTCACCGACTTCAGGGCAACCTTGAGGGCGTCGAGATTCTTGTCCGAGAGCGCTTCCGCCACCGTGACCTCGGCCGTCGTCTCGCCCTTGAACTTGGCGACGAGGGCGCGATAGGCGCGGATGACTTCGGCCACCGCGAACAGGCGGCGGTTGGCGGTCAGCACTTTCAGGAAATTGGCGGAGATGCCGGCGATACCGGCCTTGGCCAGCACGGCCGACAGGGCCTTGGACTGGGCATCGGCCGCAAACACCGGGCTGCGGACGAGGCGCTTCAGATCGGCGCTCTCGTTCAGCAAGGCCTCGAATTTATCGAGATCGGCTTTGACCTCGTCGACCACTTTCTGGTCGCGGGCCAGTTCAAACAAGGCCGTTGCATAACGGCCGGACACACCTGAAACGGACGTATCTTCTGCAGCCACAGACGCGCTCTTTTTGCTGTCAAACTCGCAAGGGAAAAACCGTCGCCACAAAGCGGCGCCTAGCGATCCAAGCCCTTGGAATTCAAGCGGGACTTCGATTTTCGGCCGGCACGGGAGGTGCCGGGTCCGTTAAAATCGCGGCTTTGCTAACATAGCAGGCGCGCAGGTGCAACATGACGCCAAATTAAAGGCACGAGGTTCTGTCGCCAGTTCGTCGCACGTTGCGACACTTCTTTCATGATCCAAGGACCGGATGACCCGCGCCACGGAATTGCCGTGAGCCCTGTCGCGGCAGCCCGCCATTTCGTTCCTGCCCACAGCGCATAGCGGCCATGAACACGGATCGCTGAGGCGTGACTCCCGGGCCGGCTGCCAGCTCGCCCCGAATACTTACCGAATTCTAAACGTGGAGCGGGATGACTTCGCTTTACAGTATTCGAAAGTAATAAATAGGTTAAAGAATCGTTAAAGCGAAAGATTACGGAACATCGGCTGCAATATCGGTGCCAGTCACAAGATATTTCATGACGACACAGAACGGATTTACTGCCCAATTCATGCCGCATTGGGAATCGAAACGCCAAACCGCTCACAAACTGATGGGGGCTCCACTAGCCACATATGTGGCAATACTAGCTTAGGGACCACTAAATGCTGTCTTTGAAGACGCTGGGCTTTGTGACCCGGCCGCGTACGGCGATCGCTTTCGTTGCCGCAACTCTCCTTATCGGTGGAACTGCCACCGAAGCTTCCGCCAAATCCCGCCACCACCGGCATCACCATCATCACCGCCACCACGCCCAGGCCGATACCAACACGACGTCCGATTGGCGCAACGCCAATGCAGCGATGACGCCGACCTCGGGCGGCGGCCACAGCTTCTCCGGCATGGCCTCCTATTACGGCAACGAGTCCGGCAGCCGCACCGCCTCCGGCCAGCGCTTCAACCAGAACGCCCTGACCGCCGCGCACCGTTCGCTGCCGTTCGGCACCAAGCTGCGCGTCACCCATCGCGGCCAGAGCGTGGTCGTCACCATCAATGACCGCGGCCCCTTCATTCGCGGCCGGGTTCTCGACCTCTCCACGGGCGCTGCCCGCGCCATCGGCCTCACCGGCGCCGGCGTCGGCCGCGTCACCGCGGAAGTCGTCTCGTAAGGGCTCGACGCCCTCACGCTACGCGCAGATTTCCATCAGTTTGATGCGCGTCTGAAACAAGCCCGCGGTCTTGGGGGACCGCGGGCTTTTTGTTTATGCTCGTCGCCGCCGCACGTGTCCCGGACAAGCTGCAACGCTTAAGCGTTGCGGCGCAGAGCCGGGACCCAGGAGCGGCGAGTTCCTCTGCGAGATGGGCCCCCGCTCTGCAGCGCACCGCCGAAGAGGCGCTGCGCTGCGTCCGGGGCACGAGAGGAGAGATCTGAGTCCTCCTACAAGAAGCTCTGCGGATCGACGTCGACTTCCAGCTTCTGATTGCCCGTCGGCTTCGGACACACCGTAAGCCAGCTCCGCAGATAGTCCGAGAGATCGAAGCCGCGCGCCGATTTCACCAGGATGCGGAAGCGGTAGCGGCCCTTGATGACGGCGAGCGGCGCCTCCGCCGGACCCAGCACCACCACGCGCTCGTCGCGCGGCGCGAGCGCGACCAGCCTGCGGCCAAGCCCTTCGGCGCTCGGGCGGTCTCCGGCCGAGATGATCAGGCTCGCGAGCCGGCCGAACGGCGGATACAGCGTCCTTTCACGCAGGTCGATCTCGCTGTCGTAGAAGGCCTCGCGGTCGCAGGCGATCAGCGCCTTCATCACGGGATGATCGGGCTGATGCGTCTGCAAGTATCCGACGCCGCGGCCCTGCTCGCGGCCGGCGCGGCCGATCACCTGGTTGAGCAATTGCCAGGTGCGTTCTGCCGCGCGCGGATCGCCGTTGCTGAGGCCGAGATCCGCATCGACCACGCCGACGAGATTAAGCCGCGGGAAATTATGGCCCTTGGCCACGAGCTGCGTGCCGATGATGATGTCGACGCGGCCTTCAGCGATCTCGGCGAGCTCGCTGCGCATCGTCTCGATCGAGGTGATGAGATCGCTCGACAGCACCATGGTGCGCGCTTGCGGAAACAGCGCGGCAGCCTCCTCCTGCAGGCGCTCGACGCCGGGCCCGACCGCGACGAGCGATTCCTCCGCCGAGCAGTGCGGACAGGTATGCGGGCGCGGCATCGAGAAGCCGCAATGATGGCAGACGAGGCGCTGGCGAAAGCGGTGATCGACCAGCCAGGCATCGCAGATGGTGCAGGCGAAGCGGTGGCCGCAGCCGCGGCACAGCGTCAGCGGCGCATAGCCGCGGCGGTTGAGGAACAAGAGCGCCTGCTCGCGCCGCTCGATCGCACCTCTGATCTCGCCGGCAAGGCGCGGCGAGATGAAGCGGCCGCGCGCCGGCGGCTCGCGGCGCAGATCGATCGCCTCGATATGCGGCATGTGCTGGCCGCCGAAGCGCGAAGGCAACGCGACGCGCTGATAGCGGTGCTTGCGCGCGTTGACCTCGGACTCGACCGACGGCGTCGCGGAGGCCAGCACCACCGGGATCTTTGCGATATGGCCGCGCACCACCGCCATGTCGCGGGCGTGATAATGCACGCCCTCGTCCTGCTTGTAGGCCTGGTCGTGCTCTTCATCGACGACGATCAGGCCGAGATCGGCGTAAGGGAGAAACAGCGCCGAGCGCGCGCCGACCACGACCGGCGCGGTGCCGCCCGAGATCGCCGCCCAATTGCGGGCGCGGGTGCGCGGCGTTAGCTCCGAATGCCATTCGATCGGCCGCACGCCAAAGCGTTGCGCGAAGCGATCGAGGAACTGGCCGGTGAGCGCGATCTCCGGCATCAGGATCAGCGATTGCTTGCCGCGGCGGATGGTTTCCGCGACCGCCTCGAAATAGACCTCGGTCTTGCCCGAGCCGGTGACACCGTCGAGCAGCGCCACATGAAAGGTGCCGTTGGCGGCAAGCGCACGCATCGCATCCACGCCGGCCCGCTGCAGCGGCGAAAAATCCGGCCGGCCGAATTCCGGATCGGGCACCGGCGGCGGCGCAGGCGGCGGCATCGGCTCGACCGTCAGCGTGCCTTCGTCGACGAGGCCGTCGATGACGCCGGCCGAAACGCCTGCCTCCTTCGCCGCCTCCGACTTGCCGTGCAGCAGCCGGTCCGACAGGACCTCGATCACGCGCGCCCGCGCCGGCGTCAGCCGCTTCGGCGGATCGCCGACCAGGCGCACGCCGGGACGCACCCGCTCGGGGCCGAGATTCTCGCCCATCCGCAGGCACATGCGCAGCACCATGCCGCGCGGGCTCAGCGTGTAATTGGCGACCCAGTCGACGACCTGGCGCAGCTCGGGCTTGAGCGGGGGAATATCGAGCTTCTCGCTGACTTCCTTGAGGCGGTTGTGCAGGCGCGGATCCGGATTGGCGTTTTCGCCCCAGACCACGGCCAGCACCTCGCGCGGGCCGAGCGGCACGGCGACGAGATCGCCCGCCTTCAGCTCCATCGCGCGCGGCACCTTGTAGGAATAGGTCTGGTCGAGCGCGACCGGCACCAGCACGTCGACCATGCCGGTCGTGTTGGTTGGGGCGGTCGAGCTGCGGGACGAGTGATCCATGGAGAGGGAATCGGAACCTTTGGGCTTTCAGCCTAGCGCGAGGGCACGACCTTAGCGAACGTTAACGGGTCTGATGCGATATACTCTGCGGAATCAATTCGTCCAGAGCGCATGAGCAAAGCCGCCGCACCCCAAATCGAGCTCGCCAGCGCCGATCCCTCGATCGCGCAGGAGATGACGCGCTGGCTGTCGCATCTCGGCGCCGAGCGGCGGCTGTCGCCGAAGACGCTGGAGGCCTATGGCCGCGACTTGCGGCAGTGCCTGGATTTCCTTTGTTCGCATTGGGGCGAGCGCGTGACGCTCAAGCGCTTCGCCGCGCTGGAGGCGACCGACGTCCGCGCCTTCATGGCGATGCGCCGCGCCGACGACATCGCCGGCCGCTCACTGATGCGCGCATTGGCGGGCCTACGTTCGTTCGGCCGCTTCCTCGAACGCGAGGGCAAGGGCAAGGTCGGCGCGCTCTCCGCGATCCGCGCACCGAAGGTGGCGAAGAGCCTGCCGAAGCCGTTGCCGATGGCGTCTGCCAAACGTCTGGCCGATGCCGACGAGCGCGCCGGCGAGGAACGCGAGACCTGGATCCTCGCGCGCGATGCCGCGGTGATGGCGCTGCTCTACGGCTCGGGCCTGCGCATCTCTGAAGCGCTCGGCCTGAAGCGCCGCGAGGTGCCGAGGCCGGGCGAAGGCGACGTGCTGGTCGTCACAGGCAAAGGCAACAAGACCCGCATGGTGCCGGTGCTGCAGAACGTGCTGGAGCTGGTGCAGGACTATGTTGCGATGTGCCCCTATCCGCTGCCCGCGGAAGGCCCGATCTTCGTCGGCGCACGCGGCGGCCCGTTGAGCCCGCGCATCATCCAGCTCGCGATGGAGCGGCTGCGCGGCGCGCTCGGCCTGCCCGACAGCGCGACGCCGCACGCGCTACGCCACTCTTTCGCCACGCACCTGCTGTCGCGCGGCGGCGACTTGCGCGCCATCCAGGAATTGCTCGGACATTCCTCGCTGTCGACGACGCAGGTCTATACCGGCATCGATTCCGAGCGCCTGCTGGAAGTCTATGCCAGCGCGCATCCGCGGCGGTGAAGGCCGCCGATTCCTGACATGAAGCTGTCACAGCGCGCGTGCCTCTTGCGCAGGCCGCGCGGTTCGGTCAATCGTTGCGGAACCGAAGCGGAGGGGAATCATGAGCGCACATGAAAGCATGGAGCATGCCGAGCACGCCGAACACGCGTCCGGCTCGAACAAGAAGATCGCGCTCTTGATCGCGGTGCTGGCGCTATTCCTGGCGGTCTCGGAGACGCTCGGCAAGGGCGCGCAGACCGAATCGATCAGCAAGAACGTCGAGGCCGCCAATCTCTGGGCGTTCTTCCAGGCCAAGAGCATCCGCCGCACGGTGGTGGTGACCGCGGCCGAGCAGGGCAAGCTCGCACTCGCCGCCGCGGACGAGGCGCAGAAGCCCGCCGTGCAGAAGCAGGTCGACGACTGGACCAGGACCGCGCAGCGCTATCGCTCCGAGCCCGAGACCGGCGAAGGCACCGAGCAGCTCGCCGAGAAGGCCAAGCACGCCGAGCACGATCGCGACGAGGCAACCGCGAAGTACCACCATTTCGAGCTGGCCTCGGCCGCCTTCCAGATCGGCATCGTGCTGGCTTCGGCCACCATCATCACCGGCATGTTCGCGCTGGCCTATGTCAGCGGCATCCTGACCCTCGCCGGCCTGTTCATGACCGCGCTCGGCCTGTGGTGGCCGCATTTGCTGCATTTGCATTAGGAGAGGAGAGATCGCTGTACTCTCCGCGTCATTGCGAGGAGCCCTTGCGACGAAGCAATCCAGACTGCCTCCGCGGAAAGATTCTGGATTGCTTCGCTGCGCTCGCAATGACGGCGGATAGAGGTGTGCTCCGGCAGCTAGCGCGCCTGGTGCACGCTCTTCCTGAAGCGCTGGATCAGGCGCAGCGTGCGTGACGACCAGCCTTCGCCGTTGCCGGCGATCAGCTCGCGGACGCGGCGCTTGATGGGATCGACGAGCTCGGTGGCCTTGGCACGGATCTTCATCACGAGATCGTAGATCCGCTCGAACCAGCGCATCTCCAACAGCTTGGAGCGCGTGACGTCGAACACGAAGGCGGTGACGCCGACGCCGAGCAACTTGGCGAACAGGAACGTGGATACGCCGGTCATCCAATATTCATGGGTGAGCAGCCACAGCCCGATCAGCTTGAGCGGAAACAACGGGATGATCGGCACGGCGAAGATGATCAGCGTCGTCGCCGGCGACAGTGCATCGACGCGATCGGCCAGCCAATGCTTGAAGCGCGCTAGCGGGATCGCTGCGACAACTTTCGCAACGATCGGCTCGAGATGGTCCCATAGCCAGGCTTCGATCAGGAAGATGATCGCAAGCAGGACCCAGACCGGTTGAAGAAGGCGGCGCAGCATATGTTTCCCGCCCGATTCAGCGCTGGGCGCGTTGCTACATATGGATGGCCCGCTTGCCGACTGCAAGCGCGGCTTCCTTGACCGCTTCCGAGCGGGTCGGATGGGCGTGGCAGGTGCGCGCGAGATCTTCCGCACTGCCGCCAAACTCCATGAGAACACAGGCTTCATGGATCATTTCGCCGGCTTCGCGGCCGATAATGTGCACGCCAAGCACGCGATCGGTCTTCGCATCTGCGAGAATCTTCACAAAGCCGTCGGTGGTCTGGTTGACCTTGGAGCGGCCATTGGCAGTGAAGGGAAACTTTCCGACGGTATAGGCGGTGCCCGCCTGCTTCAATTCCTCTTCGGTCTTGCCGACGGAGGACACTTCCGGCGTGGTATACACGACGCCCGGGATCACGTCGTAATTCACATGGCCGGCCTGGCCTGCGATGATCTCGGCGACGGCAACGCCCTCATCCTCGGCCTTATGCGCGAGCATCGGGCCTGCAACGACGTCACCAATGGCGTAAACGCCTTTCAGGCTGGTGGCGAAATGCGGATCGATCTGCACGCGGCCGCGGGGATCGAGCGCAACGCCCGCTTCCTTCAGGCCGAGCGCCTCGGTGTAGGGCACGCGGCCGATGCAGACCAGAACGACATCGGCCTCGATGGTTTCAGCCGCGCCGCCGGCGGCCGGCTCGACCGTCGCCTTCAGCGTCTTGCCTGAAGTATCCACGCCCGTGACTTTCGCGCCGAGCTTGAACGCAAAGCCCTGCTTCTCGAGGATGCGCTGGAATTGCTTGGCGATCTCACCATCCATGCCGGGCAGGATGCGATCAAGGAATTCGACGACGACGACTTCGGCGCCGAGACGGTGCCAGACCGAGCCGAGCTCGAGGCCGATCACGCCGGCGCCAACGATGAGGAGCTTGCCGGGGACCTTGTCCAGCGACAGCGCGCCGGTGGACGACACGATGCGCTTCTCGTCGATCTCGATGCCCTTGAGGCGCGCGATGTCCGAGCCGGTGGCGATCACGATGTTCTTGGTCTCGACCACTTGCGACTTGCCGTCGGCGGAGACTTCGACCTTGCCGGTGCCGAGGACCTTGCCGGTGCCCTTGAGCACGTCGACCTTGTTCTTCTTCATCAGGAACTCGACGCCCTTCACGTTGCCGTCGATGCCCTGCTGCTTGAAGTTCATCATCGCGGGCAGATCGAGCTTCGGCGCGGAAACGCTCACGCCCATCTTGGCGAAGGAGTGCCCGACTTCCTCGAACATCTCGGAGGCGTGCAGCAGCGCCTTCGAGGGCATGCAGCCGACATTGAGGCAGGTGCCGCCGAGGGTGGCGTTCTTTTCGACCACGGCGACTTTCATGCCGAGCTGGGCTGCGCGCACCGCACAGACATAACCGCCAGGTCCGGTGCCGATGACGACGAGATCGTAGGTAGCCATGAGAGAAAGTCCCGTAAGGTTTAACGTGATGAGATGTGTCAGCGTCCGCGCGGCGCGTCAGCGTCCGCCGGACACATCGAGCGTGGCCGCGGTGATGTAGGACGCCTCGTCCGACATCAGCCAGATGATGGCGCTCGCGATCTCGTCGGCGGTACCGACGCGCTTCATCGGCACCATATGCGCGAGACGATGGTGCCGATCGGGCTCGCCGCCCGAGGCGTGGATTTCGGTATCGATCAGGCCGGGGCGAATGCCCGCGACGCGAATGCCCTCGTTTGCGACCTCATAGCCGAGACCGGTGGTGAAGGAATCGATCGCGCCCTTGGACGCGGCGTAATCGACATAGGTGTTGGGTGCGCCGAGCTTGGCCGCGACCGACGACAGATTGACGATGACGCCGCCCTTGCCGCCGTGCCTGGTCGACATACGCTTCACGGCTTCGCGGGCGCAGAGGATCGAGCCGGTGACGTTGATCGCCAGCACGCGCTGGATGCGTTCGGCCGACATCTCGTCGACACGCACGCCGCTGGTGCCGACGATGCCGCCATTGTTGACGAGCGCGCCAAGCGTGCCGAACTTGTCGGCCTCCTTGAACAGGTCGACGATGTCGCGCTCCTCGGCGACGTCGCATTTCACCGCGATCGCCTTGCCGTTGCTGGCCTCGATCTGCGCGACCACCTCGTCGGCGGCCTTCTTGTTGCTGGCATAGCCAACCACGACGCGATAGCCGCGCGCGGCCGCCGCAAGCGCGGTCGCCCGCCCGATGCCGCGGCTGCCGCCGGTGATGACAACGACCTTATCCGTCACGCGCGCCTCCATGGTTCGACACGCGCCGTCGCGCAAGCCGGCGACGGCGCTCGCAAAGCATCAGGGATCAGAGATCGAGCACCAGACGCGCCGGATCTTCCAGGCTCTCCTTGACGCGAACCAGGAAGGTGACGGCTTCCTTGCCGTCGATGACGCGGTGATCGTAGGACAGCGCCAGATACATCATCGGGCGGACCTCGATCTTGCCGCCGACGACCATCGGACGATCCTGGATCTTGTGCATGCCGAGAATGCCGGACTGCGGCGCGTTCAGGATCGGGGTCGACATCAGCGAGCCGTAGATGCCGCCATTGGTGATGGTGAAGGTGCCGCCCTGCATCTCGTCGATCTTGAGCTGGCCGTCACGGGCGCGGCGGCCGAAATCGGCGATGCCCTTCTCGATGTCGGAGATCGACTTGTGGTCGCAGTCGCGCACCACGGGCACGACGAGGCCCTTGTCGGTGCCGACGGCGACGCCGATGTGATAGTAGTTCTTGTAGATCAGATCGGTGCCGTCGATCTCGGCGTTGACGGCCGGGATGTCCTTCAGCGCCTGCACCACGGCCTTGGTGAAGAAGCCCATGAAGCCGAGCTTGGCGCCGTGCTTCTTCTCGAACGCATCCTTGTAGTGGGCACGCAGCGCCATCACGTTGGTCATGTCGACCTCGTTGAAGGTCGTCAGCATGGCCGCGGTGTTCTGCACGTCCTTCAGGCGGCGCGCGATGGTCTGGCGCAGGCGGGTCATCTTGACGCGCTCTTCGCGGGCGGCGTCATCGGCCGGCGACGGCGCGCGCACCTGCACGGCGGCGGCGGGCTGGTTGACCGGGGTCGGCGCGGAAGCCGCGCGCTCGATCGCAGCGAGCATGTCGCCCTTGGTGACGCGGCCGTCCTTGCCGGAGCCCGGAACGGTCGAGGCGTCGATGCCGGTCTCGGCGGAGAGTTTTCGCACGGACGGCGCCAGCGGCGCATCGGCCGGGGCCGCCTTCGCGGCCGGAGCCGGCGCGGGTGCAGCAGTGGGCGCCGGAGCAGCGGCAGGCTTGGCGGGTGCGGCAGCGGGCTTCGCAGCACCGACGCCATCGGTGATCTGCCCGAGCAGCGCACCGACCGCGACCGTCGCGCCGTCGGCGGCGATGATCTCGCTCAGCGTGCCGGCGGAGGGCGCGGGGACTTCGATGGTGACCTTGTCGGTCTCGAGCTCCACCAAGGGCTCGTCGACCGCGACGGGGTCGCCGGCCTTCTTGAACCAGCGGCCGATGGTGGCCTCGGTGACGGATTCGCCGAGCGTCGGCACACGAATTTCAGTCATGGTCTTTTCCTTAAGGGATCGCCAATGCGGTCATGAATTCATAGGTCATGCCCCGCGAAGGCGGGGCATCCAGTACTCCGCGGCGTTCGTTCAGGTCACGAAGGTCACGGCGTACTGGATTGCCCGCCTTCGCGGGCAATGACAGAGTTTAAAAACGTCTCAGCTCAGTGCTTCGTCCAGGAACGCCTTCAGCTGAGCCTGATGCTTGGACATCAGACCCGTGGCGGTCGCGGCGGAAGCGGCGCGGCCGACATAACGCGGACGCCGGCTCACGCCGTTCACCTGGTTCAGCACCCATTCCAGATAGGGCTCGATGAAGTGCCAGGCACCCATGTTGCGGGGCTCTTCCTGGCACCACACCACTTCGGCCTTCTTGAAGCGCGACAGCTCGGCCACCAGCGCCTTCAGCGGCACCGGATAGAGCTGCTCGACGCGCATCAGATAGATGTCGTCGATGCCGCGCTTCTCGCGCTCCTCGTAGAGGTCGTAATAGACCTTGCCGGAGCACAGCACGATGCGGCGGACCTTCTCGTCCGGAACGAGCTTGATGGCTTCGTTCGGCAGCATCTGGGCGTCATCATAGAGGATGCGGTGGAAGGTGGTTCCCTTCGCCAGCTCCTCGAGACGCGACACCGCCCGCTTGTGACGCAGCAGCGACTTCGGCGTCATCATGATCAGCGGCTTGCGGATCTCGCGATGCAGCTGCCGGCGCAGCGCGTGGAAGTAGTTCGCCGGCGTGGTCGGGTAGACCACCTGCATGTTGTCTTCCGCGCACATCTGCAGGTAACGCTCGAGGCGCGCCGAGGAGTGCTCCGGTCCCTGGCCCTCATAGCCATGCGGCAGCAGGCAGACGAGGCCGGACATGCGCAGCCATTTGCGCTCGCCGGAGGAGATGAACTGGTCGAACAGGACCTGCGCACCGTTGGCGAAGTCGCCGAACTGGGCTTCCCACAGCGTCAGCGTGTTCGGCTCGGCGAGCGAGTAGCCGTATTCGAAGCCGAGCACGGCTTCTTCCGACAGCAGCGAGTTGATGACCTCGTAATGGCCCTGCTCGTTGCCGAGATGGTTGAACGGCGTGTAGCGGCTCTCGTCTTCCTGGTCGATCAGGACCGAGTGACGCTGCGAGAAGGTGCCGCGCTCGCAGTCCTGGCCGGACAGACGGACATGGTGGTTCTCGTTCAGCAGCGTGCAGAACGCCAGCGCCTCGCCGGTCGCCCAATCGATGCCGTTGCCGCTCTCGATCGCCTTGGAGCGGTTCTCCAGGAAGCGCTGGATGGTGCGGTGGACGCGGAAGCCGTCCGGCACCTTGGTGATCTTGCGGCCGAGGTCCTTGAGGACGGGCAGATCGACGCCGGTGACGCCGCGGCGCGCATCCTCTTCCTGGTCGGCGATCTTGAAGCCCGCCCACTTGCCGTCGAGCCAGTCGGCCTTGTTCGGCTTGTAGGAGGTGCCGGCCTCGAACTCGGCATCGAGCCGGGCGCGCCAGTCGGCCTTGAGCTTGTCGACCTCGCCCTCGGTGACCACGCCTTCGGCGATCAGGCGCTTGGAGTAGAGCGTCAGGGTCGAGGGATGGGCCGCGATGCGCTTGTACATCACCGGCTGGGTGAAGGCCGGCTCGTCGCCCTCGTTGTGGCCGTAGCGGCGATAGCACCACATGTCGATCACGACGGGCTTGTGGAACTTCTGCCGGAATTCGGTCGCGACCTTGGCCGCGAACACGACGGCTTCCGGATCGTCGCCGTTCACGTGGAAGATCGGCGCGTCGATCATCTTCGCCACGTCGGACGGATAGGGCGAGGAGCGCGAGTAGCGCGGATAGGTGGTGAAGCCGATCTGGTTGTTGACGATGAAGTGCACGGAGCCGCCGGTGCGGTAGCCCTTCAGGTCCGACAGGCCGAAGCATTCCGCGACCACGCCTTGGCCGGCGAACGCAGCGTCGCCGTGCATCAGGAGCGGCATCACGGAGATGCGCATATCAGGGGGATCGCCGTGCTGGTCCTGCTTGGCGCGCACCTTGCCGAGCACGACGGGATCGACGATCTCGAGATGCGAGGGGTTGGCGGTCAGCGACAGATGGATGCGGTTGCCGTCGAACTCGCGGTCCGAGGAGGCGCCGAGGTGATACTTGACGTCGCCCGAGCCTTCGACCGCATCGGGATTGGCCGAGCCGCCCTTGAACTCGTGGAACAGCGCGCGGTGCGCCTTGCCCATCACCTGCGTCAGCACGTTGAGGCGGCCGCGATGCGGCATGCCCAGCACGATTTCCTTCACGCCGAGATTGCCGCCGCGCTTGATGATCTGCTCGAGCGCGGGGATCAGGGATTCGCCGCCGTCGAGGCCGAAGCGCTTGGTGCCGGTGAACTTGGTGTCGCAGAACTTCTCGAAGCCCTCGGCTTCGACCAGCTTCATCAGGATGGCGCGGCGACCTTCGCGCGTGAACGAGATCTCCTTATCGGGTCCCTCGATGCGCTCCTGGATCCACGCCTTCTGCGCGGCGTTGCTGATATGCATGAACTCGACGCCGAGCGTCTGGCAGTAAGTGCGCTCGCAGATCGCGGTGATCTCGCGCAAGCTGCCGTATTCGAGACCGAGCACGTGATCGAGGAAGATCTTGCGGTCGAAATCGGCTTCGCTGAAGCCGTAGGTGCGCGGGTCGAGCTCTTCGCGGTTGCGCTGGGCCTCGATGCCGAGCGGATCGAGCTTGGCGTGGAAATGGCCGCGCATGCGGTAGGAGCGGATCAGCATCAGGGCGCGGACGGAGTCGCGCGTGGCCTGGAGCAGATCGGCGGAGGAGATGTCGGCACCCTTGGCCTGCGCCTTGGCGGCGATCTTGGCACCGACCGTCTTCTCGACCTCGGCCCAGTTGCCGTCGAGGGCGGAGGTCAGGTCGTCCTGCGGGGTCAGCGGCCAGTTGTCGCGCTCCCAGGACGGCCCTTCGGCGTTCTTGCTGATGTCAGCGGGCGCGTCGTTCAGGCTCTTGAAGAACTCCTGCCACTCGGCGTCGACCGAGGACGGGTCCTTCTGGTAGCGGGCGTAGATTTCGTCGATGTAGGTGGCGTTGGTGCCCTGCAAAAAGGATGACAGGGCAAAGGCTGCGTTCGCGTCCTGGCGAGACATACTGGAGTTCCTGGCGATTTCGGTTCGCGCATAACAAACGGCGCTGGCACCGAGCTCCCCGGCAGAGGCTCGGCGCGACAGGCACCCTTTACCCTATTTGCTGCGAAACTTCGCCCGGAAAAGCACGAAGAAGTGAATTAGCCCTTCAACTTTTCGGCAAGCGTATGGCCGAGGCGGGCGGGCGACGGGGACACTGTAATCCCTGCCGATTTCATCGCTTCGGTCTTGGAACCGGCGTCGCCCTTGCCGCCCGAGATGATCGCACCGGCATGGCCCATGCGGCGACCGGGAGGGGCAGTGACACCCGCGATGAAGCCGACCATCGGCTTCTTGCGGCCGCGCTTGGCCTCGTCCTTGAGGAACTGGGCGGCGTCCTCCTCGGCGGAACCGCCGATCTCGCCGATCATGATGATCGACTCGGTCTTGGGGTCGGCCAGCAGCATTTCGAGGACGTCGATGAACTCGGTTCCCTTGACCGGGTCGCCGCCGATGCCGACCGCGGTGGTCTGGCCGAGGCCTTCCTGGGAGGTCTGGAACACGGCTTCGTAGGTCAGCGTGCCCGAACGGGAAACGATGCCGACGGAACCGGTCTTGAAGATGTTGGCGGGCATGATGCCGATCTTGCACTCGCCGGCGGTCATGACGCCCGGGCAGTTCGGCCCGATCAGGCGCGACTTGGAGCCGATCAGCGAGCGCTTCACGCGCACCATGTCGACGACGGGAATGCCCTCGGTGATGCAGACGATCAGCGGTATCTCGGCGTCGATGGCTTCGCAGATCGCATCCGCCGCGCCCGGCGGCGGCACGTAGATCACCGAGGCATCGGCGCCGGTCTTCTCACGCGCATCGCGCACGGTGTCGAACACGGGCAGGCCGAGATGCGTCGAGCCGCCTTTTCCCGGCGAGGTGCCGCCGACCATCTTGGTGCCGTAGGCGATCGCGGCCTCGGAGTGGAAGGTGCCGTTCTTGCCGGTGAAGCCCTGGCAGATG
The DNA here is from genome assembly GCF_936943645.1 of uncultured Bradyrhizobium sp. Taxonomy (GTDB): domain Bacteria; phylum Pseudomonadota; class Alphaproteobacteria; order Rhizobiales; family Xanthobacteraceae; genus Bradyrhizobium. The sequence continues at coordinate 66,057 of NZ_CAKZJO010000086.1, forward strand.
ACCTTGGTGTTCTTGTCGATCAGGATGGACATGAGGTCTGCTTTCGCGAAACTAACGGAGTGAGAGGGTCAGTGGATGCGGCGGTAGACGCCGGTGAGCACGTCGGCCCAGCCTTCCGCATCCGGTGAGAACTGAATCTTCAGCGAGTAGGAATTGTCGTCGATGATCTCGTAGACATGGCGCGCATTGCCGCGGAGCGAGCCGCGCACCAGCGTCAGGGTCTTGCCGACCCACCCGCCGGAAGCGGGCGAGGGCGGGGTGTAGCCGAGCGAGTCGTACCAGAACAATTTGTAGGTCCGGTCGTCGCGATCGTAGGTGAAGATGCCGTGGGTGGCGAAGACCTGCTTGCCGTCGCGCATCTGGACACTGTCCTGGATCAGGTAGAATCCATTGAGGTCCATGCGCGCGACGGTGCGCGAGGTCGCCGGCCCGCCGGCCGTCCAGCGCGACGGGAAGACCATCTCCTCGCCATCCCATTCGCCGGCGAACGCGGCAAGACGCGCGTGCTCGGGAAGCGGAGATGATGCGGCGAGATGGTCCTGGGCCATGGCCTTAGCCTCCCTTGACGGCCTTCACGATCTTCTGCGCGGCGTCGTCGAGATTGTCGGCCGGCACCACGTTCAGTCCGGATTCATTGATGATCTTCTTGCCGAGCTCGACGTTGGTGCCTTCGAGGCGGACCACCAGGGGCACGCTGAGGCCGACTTCGCGCACCGCAGCCGTGACGCCCTCGGCGATCACGTCGCACTTCATGATGCCGCCGAAGATGTTGACCAGGATGCCCTTCACGTTGGGATCGGCGGTGATGATCTTGAAGGCGGCCGCGACCTTCTCCTTGCTGGCGCTGCCGCCGACGTCGAGGAAGTTGGCCGGCGCCATGCCGTAGAGCTTGATGATGTCCATCGTCGCCATGGCGAGGCCGGCGCCGTTGACCATGCAGCCGATGTTGCCGTCGAGCGTGACGTAGTTGAGATCATGCTTGGACGCCTCGATCTCCTTGGCGTCTTCCTCGGTCTCGTCGCGCAGCGCGAGCACTTCGGGGTGACGGAACAGCGCGTTGTCGTCGAACGACACCTTGGCGTCGAGCACGCGGAGCTGGCCCTGCTTGGTCACGACCAGCGGGTTGATCTCCAGCATCGACATGTCCTTGGCGACGAAGGCAGCGTAAAGCTGCGCAGTGAGCTTCTCGGCCTGCTTGGCGAGATCACCGGAGAGCTTCAGCGCGTTCGCGACCGTGCGGCCGTGATGGCCCATGATGCCGGTGGCGGGATCGACCGAGAAGGTGACGATCTTCTCGGGCGTGTTGTGCGCGACGTCCTCGATGTTGACGCCGCCCTCGGTCGAGACGACGAAGGAGACGCGCGAGGTCTCGCGGTCGACCAGGATCGAGAGGTAGAATTCCTTGTCGATGTCGGAGCCGTCCTCGATGTAGAGGCGGTTGACCTGCTTGCCGGCGGGACCGGTCTGGATCGTCACCAGCGTCGCGCCCAGCATCTGCTTGGCGAATTCGGAGACTTCTGCGGCCGACTTGGCGATGCGGACGCCGCCCTTGTCGCCGGCCGAGGCTTCCTTGAACTTGCCCTTGCCGCGGCCGCCGGCGTGGATCTGGCTCTTCACCACATAGACCGGACCCGGCAGCGCCTTGGCGGCGGCTTCCGCATCTGCGGCCTTGAGCACCGGGACGCCCTTGGAGATCGGCACGCCGAACTCACCCAGCAGCGCTTTGGCCTGATATTCATGGATATTCATATGGTCGCTCCCTGAACCCGCGGGCGGTGACCTCTTGGGCCCACCTCAGTCTTGTGGCTGGCATACCATATACCACAGGAACTGCAACCCGGATTCTTTGACATCGATCTGGACTGCCGACCCGGAGCCTGTCCCGACAACCCGGCCCCGGAAATGAAACCGCCGAAGACCGGTTTTCGGGCTTCGGCGGGACGTGCTTGGCGCTTAGCGGCCGAGAAGATCGGGGGCGATCTTCTTGCAGGCGTCGACCAGGCCCTGGACGGCGCCGACCGACTTGTCGAAGGCTTCGCGGTCCTTGCCGGCGAGCTCGATCTCGACGACGCGCTCGACACCCTTGGAGCCGATCACGACGGGCACGCCGACATACATGTCCTTCACGCTGTATTCGCCGTTCAGGTAGGCGGCGCAGGGCAGGACGCGCTTCTTGTCACGCAGATAGCTCTCGGCCATCGCGATCGCCGAGGCGGCCGGGGCGTAGAAGGCCGAGCCGGTCTTGAGCAGGTTGACGATCTCGGCGCCGCCGTTGCGCGTGCGGTCGACGATCTCGTCGAGGCGCGCCTGCGAGGTCCAGCCCATCTTGACGAGGTCGGGCAGCGGGATGCCGGCGACGGTGGAGTACTTCACCAGCGGCACCATGGTGTCGCCGTGGCCGCCGAGCACGAAGGCGGTGACGTCTTCGACGGAGACGTTGAACTCGTCGGCCAGGAAGTAGCGGAAGCGCGCCGAATCCAGCACGCCGGCCATGCCGACGACCTTCTTGTGCGGCAGGCCCGAGGCCTTCTGCAGCGCCCAGACCATGGCGTCGAGCGGGTTGGTGATGCAGATGACGAACGCGTCGGGCGCGTACTTCTTGATGCCCGCACCGACCTGCTCCATGACCTTGAGGTTGATGGAGAGGAGGTCGTCGCGGCTCATGCCGGGCTTGCGCGGCACGCCGGCGGTGACGATGCAGACCTTGGCGTTGTCGAGCGCTTCGTAAGAGTTGGCGCCGGTGTAGTGCGCGTCGAAACCGTCGACCGGCGAGGACTGCGCGATGTCGAGTGCCTTGCCCTGCGGCACGCCCTCGGCGATGTCGAACATCACGACGTCGCCCAGTTCTTTCAGGCCGATGAGGTGAGCCAGCGTTCCGCCGATCTGACCGGAGCCAATCAAAGCAATCTTGTCGCGCGCCATGTGAACCTGTCCTTTAGACACGTAAGGTGGGGAAAACTGAGAGGGTGGTTATCCCTTTCGCCTCCCCCGTTCAAGTCGCCCAATGCCCAATTGTCGGGCTTGGCGCGTTTACGAGCGCAACCCGGTCATTCCCGCGCCGCGCAGGCGTTAACCCGAAAGTGACGCACCGGATTTCAGGGCGCGCGGCGGCCTCAAATGACAGCGCTGGCAAATAGGACTTAAGTCTCCACCAGGCCCTTGGTGGAGCCGCTGGCGGTGGAATCCTTGCGGCCATGCGCCAGCGCCAGATAGGATTCCGAGCTCATCTCGATCAGCCGCGAGGCCGTCCGCTTGAACTCCATGGCCTCAACGCCCTCATGGGCGAGGTACAGCGAGATCGGGTTGGCGTCGGCCGAGGCCATCAGCTTCACCGCATTGTCATAGAGCGTGTCGATCAGCGTGATGAAGCGCTTGGCGGCGTTGCGCTGGGAGAGATCCAGCACTGGGATACGGTCGACCAGGATGGTGTGATAGTCGTGCGCCAGCCTGAGGTAATCCGATGCGCCGAGCGGCTTCTCGCAGAGATCGGCGAACGAGAACCGCGCCACGCCGTGCGCCGAGCACGGCACGTGCAGGATGCGGCCCTTGATCGAAATGTCGCGCGAGCGGCATTTGGCGCCGCCCGACATGCGCGACCAGGCACGGTCGAGCGCGGCATCCGCATCGGCGTCCGCCGGCGTCAGCCACATCGGCACGCCCTGCAGCTTCTCCAGCCGGAAGTCGGTGCGCGCGTCGAGCCGTGCGACGTCCATGTGGTCGGTGATCTGCTTGATGAAGGGCAGGAACAGCGAGCGGTTCAGCCCGCCCTTGTAGAGATCGTCGGGCGCGACGTTGGAGGTCGCGACCACGACGGTGCCGAGCTCGAACAGTTTGGCGAACAGGCGCCCGAGGATCATCGCGTCCGCGATGTCGGTGACGTGGAATTCGTCGAAGCAGAGCAGCCAGCTCTCCTCGAAGATCGCGTTCGCGGTCAGGGCAATGACGTCGCCATCGGCGATGTCGCCGCGCGCGATGCTCTGGCGATAGTCGTAGATGCGCTCATGCACGTCGGCCATGAACTCGTGGAAATGCGCGCGCCGCTTGTGCTCGACCGAGGAGTGCTGGAAGAACAGGTCCATCAGCATGGTCTTGCCACGGCCGACCTCGCCATGGATGTAGAGCCCGCGCGGCGCCTCGTCCTTGTCACCGCCGCCGAACAGACGGGCGAGCAGCCCCTGCTTGCGCTGCGGACTGTAGTTCGCAAGCCGCAGATCCAGCGCCGCATAGGCTTCGGCGACCTCGGCCTGCGCCGCATCCGGCTCGATCGCACCGGAGGCGATCTGGGCCTGATACGCTTCGCTGAAGGGGGAGTTGGGGGTCGAGAGCATGGCCCTTTACCGCCAGAGACGGATGGAAATTGCAAGCCGTGAATTGGTGGACGGGGTATGCGGATTTCTCTTCCCGCCCGCTTGGACGCGGCATCTGTCGCCCGGCGCCCCCTATGCGGGCTGCTGGATGCCGTCAGCCTCCACAATGAAGCGAGCACGTTCGTACAACTCGTCAAAGGTGATGATCGCAGGCCGGATCAGGTTTCTTCTATAAAGCTCGAATGATCGGAATTTGCGTTCGTTGATGCCACGTGGTGCTTGAAACTCGCTGAGACTTCCGCAGATCACAAATGATCGAGGTTCAGTCGTGAACAGGGTCTCGCCGGTCGGGTTGCCCTCCCCATCCACAATCGCCTCACGCGCCTGCCATTGCTCAAGCGCCGCCGAAACTGTGCCCTGTATCTGGGCGACAGCCCCCGACAGCTCTTTGGACGGCTGCCAGACGCCCGCGCGATAACTACTCTCTGCGACCAAGTCTGTATCGTGGCGCTTGATCTCTACGAAGCAAGTCGTACTCAGCATCGCGCTCGACTTCAGCAACGCATCTACGCGCTTGCCCGGACCGGTGAGATCGAACCCCCGCACAGTTTGCTCAAGCCCGCGCTCATCTAGCGGACCAAAATGGATCAACGATAGACCGCAGCCGAAAATCCACGGATTGGCCTCAAAGAATTTCTGCCAGACATCTTCCGGTCCCTTGGGGTGCTCGCGCAGAACCACTTCGAAGTAAGCAGAGTCTGTCACCAGCCGCTTGAACTTCAGCAACTGCTTACGCCGATGGCCCAACGCAACGATATCTTCGCTGGTGATTTCGGTACGCGCGAAAGCCGCGAGCAGCTCCTGGTTGTCCCTAGCTAGCCTCTTAACCTGGATGGGATTGAGGAGGAGCTTCTCAAGGTCGGCGTCCGTGATGTTGATCTTGCCCTCGTTCGGGAAATGGACGCGTTTGATGTTCGAGAGAAATTTTAGAAGCGTTGCGATTTCCCCCGGAAGAAGGGTGAAGTGCTCCCGTCCTCGGCCGTTGTTGGTGAATTTTTTATTTGTGACGGTCCGAAATGAGCGATCATCCTCGACAAAGGTCGCCTTGATCTGAAAGCGGCCGCCCCGCGTGGTACGAAGGACGATCTCGTCCTTCACAAGCGCAAACTCATACCCTCCCTCCCCATCAATGTACTTATTGGCGATTCGAAGCCGCTGGCCGCTAAGCGTTGGAAAGGAAGGACCAACGTAGGTCTTGTCGGTCCTGCTTCTCGAAAAGATCGTGTAGTCGTCGGCCTCACTCATTCGCGATGCCCTCCGTAGGCAGGCAGTTTACCTAGACCACTGGGGGTCAAGGCCAATATAGCGCCATCAGGAAACCTGTTCGATTTTTGTTCTCGGCTTCGGCGTTTCCATATTTCGATCTCTCAAGGTAGAATATCCCCGACGAGGTACCTAGGAACCTGGACATGGCGTTAAGCATCAAGGACCCCGAAACCGAGCAATTGGCCCGGAGTCTGGCGCAATTGACAGGGGAGAACATCACGACTGCGACCAAGCGCGCGATCGAGGAACGATTGCGCCGGCTCAACGCTCAAACGCGCAAGGACGCGCTGCTCGAAGACCTCGCCGAGATCAGACGGCGCTGGAGCGAAATGCGTGTCGTGGACGACCGCACGCCGGAGGAAATTCTCGGATACGACGAGCATGGATTGCCACGCTGATGGTGATCGACACATCGGCGATCGTGGCCATCGCGCTCAACGAAGACGATGCAGCCGATATTGAGCGACTGATCGTGGATGATCCGATCCGCCTGATCTCTGCAGCCACAGTGCTTGAAGCAACGATGGTGATCGAGACCCGGCTGGGCGATGCAGGCGGGCGCGAGTTCGATCTCTGGCTCGTCAAGATCGGCGCCGAGATCGTCGCAGTCGATGCCGTGCAAGTCGATGCAGCACGGCGCGCGTGGCGGCGTTACGGGAAGGGACGACACGCCGCATCGCTCAACTACGGTGATTGCTTTTCTTATGCGCTCGCCACCACTCGCAGCGAACCGCTGCTGTTCAAGGGCGAGGACTTTGCGAAGACCGACGTCAACCGATCGGGCGCATTGCAACCGCGATAACGCGGCGAGGTGCAGAACTACGCGCACAGCACGCAGTCGCCTTCGGCAGGAGCGGCTGCAGGGATTTCATTCCGTATTCTTGTTGCGCCGAAAGCTCGGCCGTCGCCAAGCCTCCAACGCAGCAGACGGCCATGCTCGACAACCAAACCCAATACCCGGCCCCATAGGCCCGGATGGGATTGAGGATGCCAGCTTCATTCATCATGACTTCCCGTTGAAGCAGAAACGATGCCGCGACGACGAGTGCAGCCAAGCCTGCACCAAATGCCAAGAATCTCGCGTCAGAGATCCTGTCCGCGACCGCGAGACCAAACCATGCCGAAAAAAGCACAGGGTTGGCGAGCCAGGTCCAACTCGTAACGGACGCTAACAGACCGAACGGCCCGGTGATCAAGATGTCGTATCCGCGCTGGCATGAAGGCGCGCAAAAAGCATCGAGGGACAAGCACCAGACGTACAGCGCAATACTGAGGCCCAGCGAGCCGTATCGCCAAATTTGATCGGCCCGCACCGTTCGATTTTCCGCTACTCACACAGCTCGTAGGCGTCCTCGACCACATACGGCCCGCCGCCGGTGGACGCGCGCGAGGAGAACAAGACAAAACGCTCGGCCGTGAAGGCCTTGCTCGGGAAGTAGCCGCGCAGCGACAGATAGTCGGCGACGTCGCGATCGCTGGCGTCGTGCAGGCGGGCGAGCGTGACGTGCGGGATGTATTTGCGCCCCTCGGGGTTGAGACCGATCCGCTGCATCATGCGTTCGAGCTCGGCCTGCAATTCCATCAGCGGCTTGCTCGGCGCGATGGTGGCGACCACCGCGCGCGGCTTGCGGCCGCCGAAACTGGTGAGGCCCTGCACCTTGACCTCGAAAGGCTTGCGGTCGACGCGAAACAGCATCGAGGCGATCTCGTTGGCGGACATGCCGTCGATATCGCCGATGAAGCGCAGGGTGACGTGATAATTTTCGGGATCGATCCAGCGGGCGCCGGGAAGGCCACCTCGCAAATTGGAAAGCGTCTGGCCAATTTCGGCCGGGATTTCCAGACCAGTGAACAAACGCGGCATCGTTTCGCACTCCCGATGCTTGGGCATGGTCCCAGGGAAGACCACATCCAAATTTTAGAGCCGGTGACGAATCACCGGTACCCTGATTCCTATCGCGTTTGTGTGACTCTGCGAAGCATCGCGCGGGCTACCCCGTGAAAACCCTGGGAATTAGGGTTAGCGTTGCCTGCTTTTCACCGCCGCTGCTCGCTTATGTTGCGCAAGAATGCCTCCACACTGGGCATGATATTGCCGACGATGATGTCGACGCCTGCCGCAGTCGGATGAATGCCGTCGGCCTGGTTGAGCTTGGCGTCGGCGGCAACGCCCTCGAGGAAGAACGGATAGAGCGGCACGTCGAATTGTTTCGCCAGATCCGGATAAATCGAATTGAAGCGCGCGGCATAATCGGCGCCGTAATTCGGCGGCGCCACCATGCCACACAGCATCACCGCGATCTTGCGCGCCTTGAGCCGCTGGACGATGTCGCTGAGCGCGGCGCGCGCCAAATCGGGATCGATGCCGCGCAACGCATCGTTGGCGCCGAGCTCGACGATGACGCCCTCGGTTCCTTCAGGCACCGACCAGTCGAGCCGATCGCGCCCGCCGGAGGTGGTGTCGCCGGACACCCCGGCATTGATCATGTCGACCGCTATGCCTTTGGCCTGCAAGGACTTTTGAAGTTTTTGGGGAAACGCCTCCTGGGCCGGCAGGCCGAGACCTGCGCTCAAGGAATCGCCGAGAACGACGAGCTTGACCGGTTTTGTCGCCTCCGCCCAAGCCGGGTTCGCCATTGTCATGAAGACGAGCATCAACACGGCTATGTGCATGAACAATCCGTAACGCCTCTCGACCGCGCTATCGGACTTGCCATATGACCGGACCATGGACACTCGCATCGAACCCTCTTCGCTCGCCGCTACCGCGGACACCATCGCCATCTCCAGCGTCAATCTCTCTTTGGGCACGGGCGCGGCACGCGTCCACATTCTCAAGGATATCAGCCTGCGGGTCGGGCGTAGCGAGACGATCGGCCTGATCGGCCCGTCAGGCTCGGGCAAATCCACGCTGCTGATGGTGATGGCGGGGCTGGAGCGTCCTGATAGCGGAGAGGTGGTGGTCAATGGCACCCCTTTCAATGCCCTCGACGAGGACGCGCTGGCGCGCTTCCGCGGCCGCCAGGTCGGCATCGTCTTCCAGTCCTTCCATCTGATCCCGACCATGACCGCGCTGGAGAACGTCGCGGTGCCGCTCGAGCTTGCCGGCAACCCTGATGCTGCCCGGCGCGCGGCGCAGGAGCTGCAATCGGTCGGGCTCGGCGATCGCCTGCATCATTATCCGACGCAGCTCTCCGGCGGCGAGCAACAACGCGTGGCGCTCGCCCGCGCACTGGCGCCCGATCCCGCCATCCTCGTCGCGGACGAGCCGACCGGCAATCTCGACGAAGCCACCGGACAACAGATCGTCGATCTCCTGTTCAGCAAGCATGCCGAGCGCAGCATGACGCTGGTGCTGGTCACGCACGATTCCTCGCTCGCGCATCGCTGCGATCGGGTGATCCGCCTGCGTTCGGGCCGCATCGACACGCAGACCGCGCCGGCATGAGCACCGCTGTCGAATCGTTCGCGAAGCCGAACGGAATCGCGCTGTCGCTGCGTTACGCGCTGCGCGAATTGCGCGGAGGCCTGCGCGGCTTCTACGTCTTCATCGCCTGCATCGCGCTCGGCGTGATGGCGATTGCCGGCGTCGGCTCGGTGTCGGCGAGCCTCTCCGACGGACTCGCCCGCGAGGGCCGCACGCTGCTCGGCGGCGACGTCTCCTTCGTGCTGTTCCAGCGCGAAGCAAAACCTGAAGAGGTCGCTTTCCTGCGCTCACGCGGCACGGTCTCGACCGCCGCGACTTTGCGCGGCATGGCGCGCGCGGCCGACGGCCAGCTCGCGCTGGTCGAGATGAAGGCGGTCGACGACACCTATCCGATGCTGGGCCAGCTCACGCTGGCGCCGCAGCTTCCGATGTCCGATCTGCTCGCGGAGCGCGACGGCGCATTCGGCGCCGCGGCCGATCCGACGCTGCTGGCGCGGCTGTCGCTGAAGACTGGCGACCGCGTCACCATCGGCTCGGCGACCTTCCAGATCCGCAGCACCGTCGAAGCCGAGCCGGACAAGCTCGCCGGCGGCATCGGCTTCGGCCCGCGTTTCCTGATCAGCGAGGCGGGCCTGCGCGCCACCGGCCTGATCCAGCCCGGCAGCCTGGTGCGCTGGGTCTATCGGGTGAAGCTGCCCAAGGCCGCCAACAGCGAGCGCGCCACCGAAGCCTTCATTGCCGATGCGCGCAGTGCCGCGCCGCAGGCGGGCTGGGAGATCCGCAGCCGCTCCAATGCGTCGCCGCAGCTCGAACGCAACATCAACCGCTTCACGCAATTCCTGACGCTGGTCGGCCTTGCCGCGCTGCTGGTCGGCGGCGTCGGCGTCGCCAATGCCGTGAAGAGCCATATCGACCGGCGGCTCGAAGTGATCGCGGCCCTCAAAGCCGTCGGCGCCACCGGGCGCGACGTGTTCGGGATTTATCTCGCGCAGGTTCTGCTGCTCGCGGGCATCGGCTCGATCATCGGCCTTGCGCTCGGCGCCGCCATGCCGTTCGCCATCGTCGGCCTGTTCGGCAAGCTGCTGCCGCTGCCGGTGGTGCCGGCCGTGCATGCCGACGAGCTCGCGCTGTCCTTCGTTTACGGCCTGCTGACTGCGCTCGCCTTCGGCCTGTGGCCGCTCGGACGCGTGCACGACGTGCCGGTCGCCGCGCTGTTCCGCGACACGATCAGCTCGGAATGGCACCGGCCGCGCGCGGGCTATCTCGTGTTCATGGCCGTGGTGATCGCGCTGCTGATCACTGTTGTGATCGGGCTCTCCTTCGACAAGCGCATCGCCGCGGTGTTCGTGGCTTCCTCCGTCGTCGTGTTCGCGCTGCTGCGCGGCATCGCCGCACTTCTGATGACCATCGCGCGGCGATTGCCGCGGACGCGGCTGCCGATGCTGCGGCTCGCGATCGCCAACATCCACCGGCCCGGCGCGCTGACGCCCTCGGTCGTGCTGTCGCTGGGCCTCGGCCTCGCCGTGCTCGTCACCATCACCCAGATCGACGGCAATCTGCGCCGGCAGTTCCTGGCGGCGCTGCCGGATCGCGCGCCGTCGTTCTTCTTCATCGACATTCCGAGCGCGCAGGCCGCACCGTTCGACGCGTATCTCCGCAAGATCGCGCCCGGCGCGACGGTCGAGGACGTGCCGATGCTGCGCGGACGCATCGTCGCCGCGCGCGGCGTGCGCGCCGAGGAGCTCAAACCCACCACCGATTCCGAATGGGTGCTGCAGAGCGACCGCGGCCTGACCTATACGGGCGAGCTGCCGAAAGGCTCAAAGGTGGTCGAGGGCGAATGGTGGAGCCCCGATTATTCCGGCCCGATCCTGGTCTCCATGGAAAAGAAGATCGCCGACGGATTGGGCCTCAAGCTCGGTGACGAGATCGTGGTCAACGTGCTCGGCCGCGACATTCCCGCCAAAATCGGCAATCTGCGCACCATCGACTGGCAGGGGCTCGGCATCAACTTCGTCCTCGTGTTCTCGCCGAACGCCTTCAAGGGCGCGCCGCACACCCACATCGCGACGCTGACGGAGACCGGTGGAACCGCGACGGGTGACGGCAAGATCATCAAGCAGGTCGCCGACGCCTATCCGATGGTGACGAGCGTGCGCGTGCGCGAGGTGATGGAGACGGTCGGCTCTGTCGTGACCAATCTGGCGCTGGCGATCCGCGGTGCCAGCGCCGTGACCCTGATCTCGGCGATCCTGGTGCTGGGCGGGGCGCTTGCCGCCGGCCATCGCCACCGGGTCTACGATGCGGTGATCCTGAAGACGCTGGGCGCGACGCGGCTGCGGCTGCTTGGCGCCTATGCCCTCGAATATCTCCTGATCGGGCTCGCGACCGCGGTATTCGGCGTTATCGCCGGCAGTATCGCGGCCTGGATGATCGTGACGCGGCTGATGACGCTGAGCTTCGTCTGGCAGGCCGGCAGCGCGGCCGGCGTCGTCGTCGCCGCGCTCGTCGTCACCGTCGGACTCGGGCTCGCGGGCACGCTGCTGGCATTGAACAAAAAGCCCGCCACGGTGTTGCGGAATTTGTGACAAAATGTAGCGGATGGCCGCTCGGATGCGGAATCGCACGATTCCTGCGATTAACCACGACTGCTCGTCAGGTTCGCGTCAGGATTGCCGCCAAGGGCGACATTCAGCCGCGCGTGGAAGGTTGCAGCGAATGTGTTAGTTTCCCACATATCGAATGGGTTCGGAGCCCCGATTGTTAGCCAAAATTTAGTCGGCTGGCATTGGTATCCGAGATAGAATTAGACGAACCGGCGGCATGGCGACCCTCATGCCGGACCGGACCAACCAACGGGAATTCGACCATGTCGGACCTAGACCGTAACTACGCTTCTCCTTTCGGCAGGGCCGCCGGGCGTGTTGACGCCGCGACGGTCGATGCCGGCCTGCGCGCTTACATGCTGCGCATCTACAACTACATGAGCATTGGCCTCGCCATCACCGGCCTTGCCGCGCTCGGCGTCTACATGGCTGCCGTGACCGACGTCCCGACCGCGGACGCCGTCCGCGTCGGCAAGATGTTCCTGACGCCGTTCGGCTACGCGATGTTCGTCAGCCCCCTGAAGTGGCTGTTCATGCTCGCGCCGCTCGCCATGGTGTTCGTGATCTCGGCGGGCATCAACCGTCTGGCTCCCTCGACCGCCCAGATCCTGTTCTGGGTGTTCTCGGCGCTGATGGGCATCTCGCTCTCGTCGATCTTCCTGGTGTTCACGCACACCTCGATCGTGCGGGTGTTCTTCATCACCGCGGCGACCTTCGGTGCGCTCAGCCTCTACGGCTACACCACCAAGCGTGACCTGACCGGGATGGGCTCGTTCCTGTTCATGGGCCTGATCGGCATCATCATCGCGAGCCTGGTGAACCTGTTCCTGGCCTCTTCGATGCTGCAGTTCATCGTGTCGGTGGTCGGCGTGCTGGTGTTCGCGGGCCTCACCGCCTGGGATACCCAGCGGCTGAAGAACGACTACATCTACGGCTACGCCTCGGCCGGCGGTGACATCGCAGAGCGTGCGGCCATCACCGGCGCGCTGTCGCTGTACCTGAACTTCATCAACCTGTTCACGCTGCTGCTGCAGCTCCTCGGCCAGCGCGACTAAGCGACGGACCAGAGAGAACGGACACGAACCCCGGCCGAGAGGCCGGGGTTTTTGTTTGGGGCCGCGGCTTCTCCGCGTCATTGCGAGGAGCTCTTGCGACGAAGTCCCTCCGCGGATGCATTTCTGGATTGCTTCGCTTCGCTCGCAATGACGGGGGTTGAGGCAGCCCAGACCCTTCCAGCCGCTGCGGGAAGCCTTTAGGCTGATGCCATGACCGCACCCGACATCAGGCCCACGCTTGAGGCCGACCTTCCCGCCATCACCGCCATCTACCAGCAGGCCGTCCGCGAGGGCACCGCGACGTTCGAGCTGGAGCCGCCTGACCTTGCCGAGATGACGCGCCGCTATCGCGCGCTGGTCGACGGCGGCTATCCCTATTTCGTCGCCATCCTCGACGGACGCGTGGCCGGCTATGCCTATGCCGGCGCCTACCGGCCGCGGCCGGCCTATCGCTTCACGGTCGAGAACTCGATCTATCTCGATCCCTCGTTCCACCGCCGCGGCATCGGCTCAAGGCTGCTGGAGCGGCTGGTCACCGAATGCGAGGCGCGCGGCTTCCGCCAGATGATCGCGGTGATCGGCGATTCCGCCAATGCCGGCTCGATCGGCGTGCACACCAGGGGCGGATTCAAGATGATCGGCACGCATCCCAATGTCGGGCTGAAATTCGGCCGCTGGCTCGACACGGTGATGATGCAGCGCGAGCTCGGTGAGGGCGGGAAGAGCGTTCCGACAAAGTAGATCGCGTAGGGTGGGCAAAGCGTAGCGTGCCCACGGTCTGAAGCGATGGAGAGAGGACGTGGGCACGGCGCTTCGCGCCTTTGTTTGCCCACCCTACGGCACCCTGCGTGCGGCTACACCACCGCCAGTTTCCGATCGATCACCAGCAGCACGCGCTCGAGCTCGTGGCCGCGGCGCAGGATCAGGCCCGTCGCCGAGATCACGCTGTACATGCCTTGCTTGCGCGCCAGGCGCGGATCCTTCTCGATGCGATAGATCGGCACTTCCGAGGCGCGGCGGTAGACCGAGAACACAGCGCGGTCCTTCAGGAAGTCGATGGCGTAGTCGCGCCATTCGCCGTCGGCGACCATACGGCCGTAGAGATTGAGAATACGGTGCAGCTCGAGCCGGTTGAACGTCACCCTGCTCTGTTGCGCATTCGCAGCGGCGGGGCGCGCCGCCGCGTGCTGCTCGCTGGGATCGGCATCCTCCGACATCAGACTCATGGAGAGCCTCCTCATCGCACGTCATCGCGTCACCTGACCCCGACCGCCGAACCGTCCCGGAACCGGGGGATCATGACAGTGGCATGATTGCGCCAACCGTTCTCCGCCGCAAGGCTCTTGATGGAACTCGGCACTGCGCCGTGTTCAACCCATCGAATCGGGCGCGGCTCATTGCACACGCAAAGGTGGAACTCTGTCGCGGCAAACCGTCACGGGATCGTTAGAAGGAATCATAGTCTCGCCGCTTTTCCGCCTAGCGACTGCCGCCCTGCATTGCGAAAAGATTCGTGTGCGTTGACCCGGTCCTTTCGGTTCCGGATTCCTCAGCCCCCAGCCCCCCGGGGTCGAACAGGATCGGGTCTGTACGCGCGACAAGGAGGGCCAACGCAAGTTGGTCCTTTTTTGTTTGTGTCGGGATGTTTCCGGCGCAACGGACGGTCTCTCAACCACATCAGTGCGCACACTTTCTCCCCTCATCCTGAGGGACGCTCTTGCGCGTCTCGAAGGATCGAGGCCCGAGCTGCATGAGCGTGCCTTCACGGCTCGCGAGGCGCGCAAGGGCGCGCTCCTCACCAAGAGGATTGAGAACGTTGCGTGAGAGCGAGATTCGAATCAGTGCAGCGACGTGTAGGCAGCACCGAGCATCGGGCCCGGTCGTTCGCGGCTGCCGTCCTGGACATAGACCACCGCACCGTCGACACCGTCGCGCGTCAGGTTCTCGATCGGCACCGTCCAGCTTTCCGGACGTCCGGTCCAGTCACCGACCTTGAGCAGATTGCGCACCACGTTGTGATAGGTGACCTGCTGTCCGCGATTCTCGCCGCGCGTGATTGCGATCGGGACCGACTTGGCGATCGAGCAGATCCAGACCTCGCCATGCGAGACGGCCGGCTCCTTGCTTGCGGCGACCGACACGTTGATCTGCTTGCCGGCGAGCGACATCGTCACCGGCACGCTCATCACAACCCCGCCCTGGTCGGTCTTGCCGATCGCGCTCTCGATGCCGGCACGATCGCTGCCGATGACATGGGTGGAGCCGTTGACCACGACCTGCGGCGTGTAGACCTCACGGTCGCCGCGCATGCGCGAATAAGCGCGCTGCCGTGCAGAGAAACGCGAATCCGCCAGCGTGTCCTTCCAGCCGAGATAGTCCCAATAATCGATCGGCATGCTCAGCGCGATGACCGAGGGATCCTTGGAGAGGTCGCCGATGATCTTGTCGGCGGGCGGACAGGAGGAGCAGCCTTGCGAGGTGAACAGTTCGACAACGGCGCGGGGATCAGCCTCGGCAGGACGAATGACGGCGACGATCGCACAGATGCCGAGAGCGCCCGACCAGAGAGCACTGGACCAACGTGAAACCAGATGGGAAGCCGTCATTGTTGTCATCTCGAACGCCGCACACCATTGCTCGTGGGAAGGGGATCTTATCGCCGGATGGTCACCGTAGTCTTACGGGGCATACTCCACCGTCCAGGCGAACCATCCAAAGGGACGTCTTTCGCCGGGCGAGCCCATCTAGAACATGCCACAAACGCACGAAGGCGGCCTTGTGATAGGCCGCCTTCGTTTAACCTTCTACTCACGTCGCGGTGAGCCACCGTTCACAAATTCGCGCTTAGGCCGCGAGCTTGCGCAGCACGTAGTGCAGGATACCGCCGTTACGGTAGTAGTCGAGCTCGTCCAGCGTATCGATGCGGCAGAGCAGCGAAACGCGCTGCAACGAACCGTCGCCGGAGACGATCTCAGCGGTCAGCTTCTGGCGCGGCTTGAGGTCGCCGACCAAGCCGCGGAGCGTGACCTTCTCGTCACCCTTGAGGCCGAGCGACGACCAGGACGTGCCGTCCTCGAAGGTCAGCGGCAGCACGCCCATACCGACCAGGTTGGAGCGATGGATGCGCTCGAAGCTCTGGCAGATCACGGCGCGAACGCCGAGCAGGCGGGTGCCCTTGGCAGCCCAGTCGCGCGAGGAGCCGTTGCCGTATTCGGCGCCGGCGAACACCACCAGCGGCACCTGCTCCTGCTGGTACTTCATCGCGGCGTCGTAGATCGACATCTGCTCGCCGTCGGGCCAGTGCTTGGTGATGCCGCCCTCGGGGATGTTGCCGTCGGCGCCCTTCAGCATGAAGTTCTTGATGCGGATGTTGGCGAAGGTGCCACGCATCATCACTTCATGGTTGCCGCGGCGCGTGCCGTACTGGTTGAAGTCGGCCGGACGCACCTGGTGCTCGCTGAGATATTTGCCCGCGGGCGAGGTGAGCTTGATCGAACCGGCCGGCGAGATGTGGTCGGTCGTGATCTTGTCGCCGAACATGGCGAGGATGCGCGCCTCGACGATGTCGGTGACCGGCTCCGGCTCCTTCTTCATGCCTTCGAAATAGGGCGGGTTCTGCACATAGGTCGAAGACATGTTCCAGCGATAGGTCTCGCTCTCGACCGTCTTGATCTTGCGCCAGTTGGTGTCGCCCTTGAACACGTCGGCATACTTCTTCTTGAAGATCGCCGAGGTCACGAACTTCTTCATGAAGGCATTGATTTCCTTCGTCGTCGGCCAGATGTCCTTCAGATACACCGGCTTGCCGTCCTTGCCTTCGCCGATCGGCTCGACGGCGAGGTTCTTGGTGACGCTGCCGGCGAGCGCGTGCGCGACGACCAGCGGCGGCGAGGCGAGATAGTTCGCCTGCACATCCGGCGAGACGCGGCCTTCGAAGTTGCGGTTACCCGAGAGCACGGCGGCGGCGACGATGCCGTTCTCGTTGATCGACTTCGAGATCTCCTCCGGCAGCGGACCGGAATTGCCGATGCAGGTGGTGCAGCCGAAGCCGACCAGGTTGAAGCCGACCTTGTCGAGATCCTTCTGCAGGCCGGAATCGGCAAGATAGCCGGCGACGACCTGGCTGCCCGGGGCGAGCGAGGTCTTCACCCACGGCTTGGCCTTCAGGCCCTTCGCCGCAGCGTTGCGGGCCAGGAGGCCGGCGCCGATCAGCACGCTCGGATTCGAGGTGTTGGTGCAGGAGGTGATGGCGGCGATCACGACGTCGCCATGGCCGATCTCGAAGTCCTTGCCTTCGACGGCGAAGCGCTTGTTGGGCTCCTCGGCCTTCTTGTACTCGCTGCTCAGCGCGAGCGAAAAGCCTTCGGCGACCGACGGCAGCGCGATGCGGCCTTCGGGACGCTTCGGGCCGGCCATCGACGGCACGACGTCGGCGAGGTCGAGCGTCAGCGTTTCCGTGAACACGGGATCGGCCGACTTGGCGGTGCGGAAAAGCCCTTGCGCCTTCGCATAGGCCTGCACCAACGCAACGCGCGGCGCGGCACGGCCGGAGGTCTTGAGATAGTCGATCGCGGCGGCGTCGACCGGGAAGAAGCCGCAGGTCGCGCCGTATTCCGGCGCCATGTTGGCGATGGTTGCCTTGTCGGCGACCGAGAGATGGTCGAGGCCGGGGCCGAAGAACTCGACGAACTTGCCGACCACGCCGAGCTTGCGCAGCATCTGCGTCACGGTCAGCACGAGATCGGTGGCGGTGACGCCTTCCTTCATCGCGCCCTTCAGCTTGAAGCCGACGACGTTGGGCAGCAGCATCGACAGCGGCTGGCCGAGCATGCAGGCTTCCGCCTCGATGCCGCCGACGCCCCAGCCGAGCACGGCCAGACCGTTGACCATGGTGGTGTGCGAATCGGTGCCGACCAGCGAATCGGGATAGGCGACCTCGAAGGTGCCGGTCTTCTTGCCGACCGTCATCTTCTCCTTCTTGGTCCACACCGTCTGGGAGAGATATTCGAGATTGACCTGGTGGCAGATGCCGGTGCCGGGCGGCACGACCGAGAAGTTCGAGAACGCCTTCTGACCCCACTTCAGGAACTCGTAGCGCTCCTGGTTCTGCTTGTACTCCTCGGCGACGTTCTTGCCGAAGGCCTTGTTGTCGCCGAAGAAGTTCACGATCACGGAGTGGTCGATGACGAGGTCGACCGGCACCAGCGGATTGATCTTCTCGGCATCGCCGCCGAGCTTCTGCATCGCGTTGCGCATCGCGGCGAGGTCGACCACCGCGGGCACGCCGGTGAAGTCCTGCATCAGCACGCGCGCCGGGCGGAAGGCGATCTCATGCTCCAGCGACTTCTTGCGCAGCCATTTCGAGACGGCGACGATGTCCTCTTTCTTGACCGAACGCCCGTCCTCGTTGCGCAGCAGATTCTCGAGCAGGACCTTCATCGAGTAGGGAAGTTTGGAAATTCCCTTCAGACCATTCTTCTCGGCCGTGGGCAGGCTGTAATAGACATAGGTCTTGGCGCCGACCTTGAGGGTCTTTTTGCATTTGAAGCTGTCGAGCGAGGTCATGTAGGAAATCCCAATTGTTAGTTATACCCGGCAGGGTATCTTAACACCGTCAGCGTATCAGGCTGGGCTGCTTGCAGGGGCAGGTTGAGTTGCTGCATCAAGTAGTTCCGGGCTTATAGAAGCTTTCTAACCGCGCCGCCACAGCCACAATCGTGCCGCAGCAACCGCGAGCCAAAAATTCCCATGCGCTACCCCAAGTTTTCCTGAGGCCTAGTTTTGAGTGACCTGAAACGAGGCGAGATGCAGCTGTCCGGACACGGACTCACCTGCGTGCGCGGCGGCCGCCAGGTGTTTGCCGGGCTCGATTTCGCGGCCGTCTCCGGCGAGGCGGTGGCGGTCGTCGGCCGCAACGGATCGGGCAAAACCTCGCTGCTGCGGCTGATCGCGGGCCTGCTCGTGCCGGCGGGAGGCAAGATTGCGCTTGAAGGCGGCGACGCCGAGCTGTCGCTGCCGGAGCAGTGCCACTATCTCGGCCATCGCGATGCCCTCAAGCCGGCCCTCAGCGTGGCTGAAAACCTGACGTTCTGGGCCGAATTTCTCGGTGGCGAGCGTTTGGATTTCGCCGAGAGCCTCGCCACCGTGGGGCTCGAACACGCCACCCATCTGCCCGCGGGCTTCCTGTCGGCCGGCCAGCGCCGCCGGCTGTCGCTGGCGCGCCTGCTGGCCGTCCGCCGCCCGGTCTGGCTGCTGGACGAGCCGACCAATGCGCTGGATGTCGCCGGTCAGGACATGTTCGGCGGCCTGATGCGCGAGCACCTGTCCCGCGGCGGCATGATTGTCGCGGCCACCCATGCCCCGCTCGGGATCGAGTCGCGGGAGCTGCGGATCGGGGGTGCGGCGTGAGACAGCCCCACCCTCAGCTTTCCGAGCGGCTGGCCATCGGCTTATCCGTTCCCTCCCCCCTTGCGGGGGAAGGCCAGGGAGGGGGGTGCCACACGGGGATTCTCTCGATCGATCGAAGTCCCTTTCTCAACCCACACGCACCTTTTCCGGGGCTACCCCTCTCCCCCACCCTCCCGCACAAGGGGGGAGGGAGCGCAGCGTACCTGTGGCGCGAGCCGGGCTCGCACAGCTGCCCCGCCGGAGCCGCCCCATGACCGCCCTGTCCGCCCTGATCCGCCGGGACATCCGGATCGCGCTCCGCGTCGGCGGCGGGGCGCTCATTGGCGTGCTGTTCTTCCTGACCGTGGTGGTCCTGATGCCGTTCGCGGTCGGGCCGGATCTGGCGCTGCTGTCGCGGCTGGGGCCGGCCATTCTCTGGCTCGGCGCGCTGCTGGCGAGCCTGCTCACTCTCGACCGGCTGTTCATGGCCGACCATGAGGACGGCTCGCTCGACCTGATCACGATGAGCCGGACGCCCCTGGAACTCGCCTGCGCGGCCAAGGCGCTGGCGCATTGGCTGGCCGCCGGCCTGCCGCTGATTGTCGCAACCCCCGTGCTCGGCCTGCTGCTCAACCTCGACATGGTCGCGACCGGAGCGGTGGCGCTGACGCTGCTGGCGGGGACCCCGGCGCTGACCTTCACCGGCATGATCGGCGCGGCGCTGGCGGTGACGCTGCACCGCGGCGGACTTCTGATGGCGGTGCTGGTGTTGCCGCTGTCGATTCCCGTGCTGATTTTCGGGGTTGCGGCCTCGCAGGCCGTGATCGTGGGCCCGATGACGTTCGGCGCGCCGTTCTCGATCCTGTGCGCGCTGTCCCTGGTCAGCCTCGTGATCGGGCCCTTCGCAGCCGCAGCGAGCCTGCGGCATGGGCTCGACTGAACTGGCCTCGGTCGATGTTGACCCCGATCAACTTTCGTCTCTCGCTTTCGTGCTGATTGCCTGAGCGGCCACCGATGATTATCAGGGTACCATGACACTGATCGACCTCGCCAACCCCACGCGGTTCCTCGCGCTGACAGCGCGGGTCCTGCCATGGCTTGCGGCCGCGACCGTCCTGCTGCTTGCGATCGGTCTCTATCAATCGGCGCTTGCGCCCGACGACTACCAGCAGGGCGCGACCGTGAAGATCATGTTCATCCACGTGCCCAATGCCTGGCTGTCGATGTTCGTGTGGGGCGTGATGAGCATCGCCTCGCTGGGCACGCTGGTGTGGCGTCATCCGCTCGCCGACGTCGCCGCGAAGGCCGCAGCACCGATCGGCGCCGCCTTCACCTTCCTCGCGCTGCTCACGGGCTCGCTGTGGGGCCGGCCGATGTGGGGCACCTATTGGGAATGGGACGCGCGCCTGACCTCGGTGCTGATCCTCTTCCTGATGTATCTCGGCCTGATGGCGCTGTGGCGCGCGGTCGACGATCCCTCGCGCGCCGCCCGCGCTGCCGCCGTGCTGACCCTGGTCGGTGCGCTCAATCTGCCGATCATCAAGTTCTCGGTCGACTGGTGGAACACGCTGCACCAGCCGGCTTCGGTGATGCGCATGGGCGGATCGGCGCTCGACAAGTCATTCCTGATTCCGCTGCTGGTGATGGCGATCGCCTTCACGCTGCTGTTCGTCACGCTGCACCTCGCCGCGATGCGCAACGAGATCCTGCGCCGCCGCGTCCGCTCGCTGCAGATGATGCAGGCGAGCCGCGTGGCGTTCTCGAGCGAGATGGGCGCCGCCCCGCGCGGACAGAACGCGTCGAAAGAAGTTGGGGCCGCATGATCATGTCGCTCGGTCCTTATGCATCCTTCATCGTGACGTCCTATGCCGCAGCGGCCCTCGTGGTCGTGATCCTGATCGGCTGGATCGCGCTGGACTATCGCAACCAGACGCAGCGCCTGCGCGAGCTTGAGGAACGCGGCATCACCCGCCGCTCCGGCCGCAGCGCCATGGACGCGTCATGAGCGATCAATCGACCTCCGCACCGCCGCAGCGCCGCACCTTCCTGATGGTGCTGCCGCTGATCGCCTTCATCGGCCTCGCCGTGCTGTTCTGGTTCCGGCTCGGCAGCGGCGATCCCTCGCGGATTCCCTCCGCGCTGATCGGCAGGCCCGCACCGCTGACCGCGCTGCCACAGCTCGAGGGATTGCAGGACAACGGCGCACCGGTGCCGGGGCTCGATCCCGCCGCCTTCAAGGGCAAGGTCAGCCTCGTCAATGTGTGGGCGTCCTGGTGCGTACCGTGTCATGACGAAGCACCGCTTCTGACCGAACTGGCAAAAGACAAGCGCTTCCAGCTGGTCGGCATCAATTACAAGGACGCCGCCGACAATGCGCGGCGCTTCCTCGGCCGTTACGGCAACCCGTTCGGCCGCGTCGGCGTCGATGCCAACGGCCGCGCCTCGATCGAATGGGGCGTCTACGGCGTGCCGGAAACCTTCGTCGTGGGACGCGAGGGCACCATCGTCTACAAGCTGGTCGGCCCGATCACGCCGGACAATCTGCAGAAGGTCTTGTTGCCGCAGATGGAGAAGGCGCTGAAGGCGGGGAGCTGACCGCGCGCAGCGAAGCCGAGTTCACGGCAAATTGTCGCGACGATTGGGTGTGTCCGTGCTGCCTGCGAGCAGGCCGGACACGACGTCCCATCCCTTCTCGAACATATGGCCGACCCTGTGGCCGAAGGAATGGCCCGGGCGCAATCGCGGCGATTCCAGAATGTGCGTCAAGTGCCGGTGATCGCCCGGAATGCTGCTGATCTCGGCGTCGACGGCAACCTGGACGGCCGTCATCAGACCATCCAGACGCCGGGCCCAGTCCGACCCCTGGAGCTCGATCTGCGCTCTCAGCGCCTCCTCGATCCGGTAGATCTCGCCAACGATCTCCTTGGCCCGCACGGGGCGGTTGTTCCTGAGCGCAAACTGCAAGAGGAGGTGCTTTTCCTCGATCTGATCGAGCACCATCGACACCGCGATGGCGAAGGAGCCCGTGGCGATCCGCGCCGCAGCCCGGTCGTCAGCCGGAGTGGTCGCGACGGAGAGCAGGTCCCAGGAGGTTTCCAGGCGCTTTGCGAGAATCGTGAGCGCGAACGGCACGGCATCGACGCGCCGGGCCTTGAGCCCGCTCAGAAGGCCGAGAACCTTGTCCAGGCCGGGGCCCTCGAGCCGGGCAATCTTTGGCGCAAGCGCGCTGCCAAAATCCTCGAGCTCCCGCTGCATGTCGAGGTAGCGCAGCATCTTCTTGAGGTCGTCGAACGTCGCATGCGAGCTGGTATAGGCCATCAGCCCGTCGTGAACGCTGGCGGCGCCCTCGGCCGAACCGAGCAGACCGTTGAGAGAGATCAGCGCCTTCTTCTGGAACGTCCGCGCCATCTGCCGTGCTTCGGACTGCCTGCCGGCGGAAATGACATCGTTCGCACTGGCGATGTAGTCGGCGGCCAAGCTGCGCAGCAATTGTTCGGTGACGAGGCTCCAGATCGGAGCGAGCGATCCACGGGCGATCTGACCGCTGTTGGCACGCTCCGGTGCGCCGTCCATCAGCACCGGCTCGATCGGCTCGAAGAAATAGCGTGAGGGATTTCCGACGCGATAGTGATTCTGACCGGTGTTGCGAAACTCGGCGCGTAACGCGGCGATCAATGGCTCGGAATGCGGAATGTCCTCGCCGAGGAGATGGAGCCGCTCCAATTCGGCAAGCAGGCGGCGCCGGACCTGCGGAGCGAGCTGCCGGAGGTACTGAATCAGGTGTTCAGCGGCATGGTCCTGTTTTGCGCTCATCACCGGGCTCTCCGGCGTGCCGTCCTCTCTTCACAACGCGAGGCTATCGCCTCCAACCTTCCAGGCAAGGGCGAGAGCCGAACAATCTTGGTTTGCGGTTACAGAGCGATGAAGAAGCCGATCGGCTTGATCGCGCGATCCGTTGCAGCGTCCGACGGACCGGGCCGAGTGCACGTCAGCGTGAATAGCGTGATCGCGGCCAGGGGCGCGTTGGAACCGGCGTCACCCCTTGCTCACATCGCCCGCCTCGGCCTCGCTGGTCTCCAGCGAGGCCGGCTCGATGTGGTAGCGCTTGGTCAGGGGCATCTGGGCGATGGCGAAGATCATGGTCAGCGGGGTCACGCCGAACACCTTGAAATTCACCCAGAAGTCAGTGCTTTGCGTGCGCCAGATGATCTCGTTCAGCACCGCCATGCCGGCGAAGAACAGCGCCCAGCGCAGCGTGAGGATGCGCCAGCCCTGCGGCGTCAGATTGAACACCTGGTCGAACATCACGGCGATGAAGGAGCGGCCGAACAGAAGGCCGCCGCCGAGGATCGCGGCGAACAGGCCGTAGATGATGGTCGGCTTGACCTTGATGAAGGTCTCGTCGTGCAGCACCAGGGTCAGCGTGCCGAACACCAGCACGATCACGCCCGTCACGATCGCCATGATCGGGATGTGGCGCGTCACCGCATAGGAGGCCACCATGGCCGCCATGATCGCGACCATGAAGGCGCCGGTCGCGGCGAACAGATTGAACTTCGCATTGACGAAGAAGAACACGAGCAGCGGACCGAGCTCGGTCGCGAGCTTGAACAGCGGATGCGGCTGGGTCTTGTCCATCTCTAGCTTTCGATTCCGGCGATGGCGCGGGCGAAGTCGCGCGCGGTGAACGGCGCAAGATCGTCGACGCCTTCGCCGACGCCGATGAAGTGCACCGGCAGTTTGAATTTCTCCGCGAGCGCCACCAGGATGCCGCCGCGCGCGGTGCCGTCGAGCTTGGTCATCACGAGGCCGGTGACCCCCGCCGTGCGATGGAAGGCCTCGACCTGTGACAGCGCATTCTGGCCGACGGTGGCGTCGAGCACCAGCAGCACGGCATGCGGCGCAGTGTCATCGACCTTGCGGATCACGCGCACGACCTTTTCGAGCTCGTTCATCAGCTCGGCCTTGTTCTGCAACCGGCCGGCGGTGTCGATCAGCAGCACGTCGACATTCTGCTCCTTCGCCGCCGTCA
The DNA here is from genome assembly GCF_936943645.1 of uncultured Bradyrhizobium sp. Classification (GTDB taxonomy): domain Bacteria; phylum Pseudomonadota; class Alphaproteobacteria; order Rhizobiales; family Xanthobacteraceae; genus Bradyrhizobium. The sequence continues at coordinate 90,197 of NZ_CAKZJO010000086.1, forward strand.
GCGCATTGAAGGCGAGGCTCGCCGAATCCGAGCCCTGCGCGCCCGCGATCACCGGCGTCCTGGTGCGCTCGCCCCAGACCTTGAGCTGCTCGATGGCGGCGGCGCGAAACGTGTCGCCGGCGGCCAGCATCACCTTGCGGCCTTCGGAAGCGAATTTCTGCGAGAGCTTGCCGATGGTGGTGGTCTTGCCGGAGCCGTTGACACCGACGACGAGGATCACGAACGGCTTTTTCGCGGCGTCGATCACGAGGAGCTTGGCCACCGGCGCCAGCACCTTCTCGACCTCGGTGGCGACGACGTCCTTGACCTCGTCCGCCGAGATCGCCTTGTCATAGCGCCCGGTGCCGACCGCATCCGCGATCCGCACCGCAACTGAGGTGCCGAGGTCGGCCCGCAGCAGCACATCCTCGATGTCGTCGAGCATGGCGCGGTCGAGCTTGCGCTTGGTGACGAGGTCGGCGACCGCGGTCCCGAGCGAGGACGAGGTGCGCTTCAGCCCGTTGGACAGGCGGCGCCACCAGCTCAGCTTGGGGGGATCTGACGTGGTATCGTTCATGATGGCGGTGTGTTAGCCGTTCCGGCTCCCAAACGAAAGTCTTGACCGAAAGTCCTGCAATTGCTCGATGTTCCCCAATTGACCGCCGAGGAGATCCAGGCGCGCGTGCTCCACCGCGACGGCTTGATGCTGATCATCGACAAGCCCTCGGGCCTTCCGGTGCATCGCGGTCCCAAGGGCGGGCCCAATCTGGAGGATTCCTTCCAGGCGCTGTGCTTCGGCCTGCCCCGGCCGCCGGTGCTGGCCCACCGGCTGGACAAGGACACCTCCGGCTGCCTCGTGCTCGGCCGCCATCGCAAGGCGACGGCCTCGCTCGGCCTGCTATTCAAGCACGGCAAGATCGGCAAGACCTACTGGACCGTGGTCGAGGGCGGCCCCGCTGAAGACGAAGGCACCATCGACATGCCGCTGGGACGGCTCAATGCCGAGCGCGGCTGGTGGCAGAAGCCCGACCCGGAAGGCCAGAAGGCGATCACCAACTGGAAAGTGATGGGCCGCGGCGACGGGTTCACCTGGCTTGCCATGGAACCGGTGACCGGGCGGACCCATCAATTGCGGGTGCATTCGTCGGCGACGGGCTGGCCGATCTTCGGCGATAACATTTACGGCAACGGCCCGCGCTTCGGCGAGCCGAAGCTGCATCTGCACGCCCGCGAGATCGTGGTGCCGATCTCCCGGAACAAGGAGCCGGTCCGCGTCGTGGCGCCCGCCCCGGTGCATATGCACGAGAAGCTGCGCGCCTGCGGGTGGAATGGGGAGTAGGCGCCGCGAGTTCGGTGCACCTCTCCCGCTCGCGGGAGAGGTCGGAGCGCGAAGCGATCCGGGTGAGGGCTCTTTCCCCTTGGAGACTGTCCCGTTGCGGAGACACCCTCTCCCCGCCCCTCTCCCGCAAGCGGGAGAGGGAGACCATCAGGCCCATGGTTTACGAAACGTTCAGTGCTCGTCCGTAATGATTGCGGTTGCTTAGAACAAGCTTCTGTAACCGCTCAGGACGAGCACGCGTCATGTCCACGGCCGGGCTATCGATCATCGACGAGGTCGAATCCGCGATTCGCACCGGCTCGCCGGAAAAGGGCCTGGCGACGGCCCGGCGCGTCACCAATCTGTTCCTCGCCTCCGCCGGCAGTTTCGACGACGAGCAGATCGCACTGTTCGACGAGGTGCTCGATCGCCTGATCGGCACCATCGAGCTGCGCGCACTCGCCGACATGGGCGCCCGCATCGCGCTCGCCGAGATCAGCGCGCAACTGGCGCCGGTCGCGCAGGCGCCGCCCTCCGTGATCCGCCGCCTCGCCAGCAACGACGAGATCCGCATCGCCGGTCCCGTGCTGCAGGAATCCGCCCGCCTCGACGATGGCGAGCTCGTGAAGATCGCCTCAACCAAGGGCGAGCCGCATCTGCTCGCGATCGCCGGCCGCTGGTGGTTGAAGGAGATCGTCACCGACGCACTTCTGGCGCGCCGCTATCCCAGCGTCAGCCGCAGGCTCGCCGCCAATCCCGGCGCGCGCGTCTCCGGAAACGGATTTTCCGTCATGGTCGCTCAGGCCGAGGCTGATCCCGAGCTTGCCGTGAGCGTCGGCGTCCGTGTCGACCTGCCTGCTGATATGCGCCGCCGATTGCTGCGCTCGGCGACAGATGCCGTGCGCACCCGCCTGTTGTCGCGCGCGCCGCCGCACCTATTCGAGGAGATTCAGAGCGCGATCGCCGCCGTCACCGTCGGTGTCGAGCGCGAGATGACGGGCGTTCGCGATTTCGAAGGCGCCAAGCGCGCCATCGCCGGCCTCAAGGCCACCGGCCAGCTCAGCGAGGCAACGCTCTCCAGCTTTGCCAAGCAGCGGCGCTACGAAGAAACTGCCGCGGCTCTGGCGGCCTTGTCCGGCTCCACCGTCGAGGTGATTCGGCCGCTGATGCAGAGCCTGCGCGAGGACGGCCTCCTGGTGCCGTGCAAGGCGGCGCAGCTCAGCTGGGAAACGACAGCCGCCGTGCTCGAATGCCGCTTTGCGACCGGCGCCATGAAGCTGGCAGACCTCGCAAGAGCGCAGGGGCATTACGCACGCATGACGCCGGAGAATGCCAAGCGCACGCTGCGATTCTGGCAGGTGCGGGCGTCGTAGGGGCGCCATCAGGGCGCAAGCGTACCCACACCCTCAGTGTCGTCCCTGCGCACGCAGGGACCCATAACCACAGGGTGACGCTTGGCGAAGATTCGCAGTTCGGTACTCCGACCATCCGTCATCAGATGAATCACGCGGTATGGGTCCCTGCGTGCGCAGGGACGACGTTGAGGATAGAGCCCGCGCATTATTCGCAGCCCTGCCTACGTCGTGAGCCGCTCGCCATCACAGCCGGCAATCATAAGCGGCACCACGCTGCCCACGCGCTCGCCCACAATCGCCACCGGCAGATAGTGCTCGGTGCGCCCCTGGCCTTCGCTCTCGATCAGCACCTCGCGCGTGGCGCCGATCTCGGCTTGCAGCCGCTGGCGCAACGCCGCCTCACCTGCCGCTCGCAGCCGCTTCGCGCGCTGCTTGATCGCACCGCCAGCGACCTGCGGCATCTTTGCTGCCGGCGTGCCGGGGCGCGGCGAATAGGGGAAGACGTGCAGGAAGGTCAGGCCGCATTCCTCGACGAGATCGAGCGAGCGCGCGAACATCTCGTCCGTCTCGGTCGGGAAGCCCGCGATGATGTCGGCGCCGAAGACGATATCGGGACGCAGGCGACGCACCTGCTCGCAGAACGCGATCGCATCGCTTCGCGAATGCCGGCGCTTCATGCGCTTCAGGATCATGTCGTCGCCGGATTGCAGCGACAGATGCAGATGCGGCATCAGCCGCGCATCATCCGCGACGGCGTCGAGCAGATCGTCATCCGCCTCGATCGAATCGATCGATGAGATGCGCAGGCGCTTCAGCTCCGGCACGTGCCGCAGGATCTGCTTCGTCAGCATGCCGAGTTTCGGCGCACCGGGCAGGTCGGCGCCGTAGCTGGTGAGATCGACGCCGGTCAGCACGATCTCGGCGTGGCCGCGCTCGGCCAAGTTGCGCACCTGCTCGACCACCGCACCCATCGGCACCGAGCGCGAATTGCCGCGGCCGAACGGGATGATGCAGAAGGTGCAGCGATGGTCGCAGCCGTTCTGCACCTGCACGAACACGCGCGGCAGGCCGCTCGCATAGCCGTCGACGAGATGCGGTGCCATCTCCCTGACAGCCATGATGTCGCTGACGGCGATCTTCTCGCTGGCCCCGAAATCGAGAGCATCGCGCGTCGCGCGCCAGGCCTGGCTGCGCATCTTGTCGTCATTGCCGACGACGCGGTCGACCTCGGTCATGCCGGCGAACATCGCGGTCTGCGTCTGCGCCGCGCAGCCGGTGACGACGATACGCGCTGAGGGGCGCTCGCGCTTCAGTTTGCGAATCGATTGCCGCGCCTGCGCCACCGCCTCGTTGGTGACGGCGCAGCTGTTGATGACGATGGTGTCGTCGAGCCCCGCAGCTTCGGCTTTGCTGCGGATCACCTCGGCCTCGAAGGCGTTGAGGCGGCAGCCGAAGGTGACGATGTCGACGGCCATCAGGCGGCCGGCGCGAACAGCGCCGGATCGAACTTGCCCTCATATTCGAAGGTCGCCGTGCCCGTCATCAGTACGTGGTCGTCGCGCTCGCGCCATTCGATGCCGAGCTTGCCGCCGGGCAGCGTGATCTCGACCTTGCGCTCGGTCCGCTTCAGGCGAGCCGCAGCGACCGCCGTGGCGCAGGCGGCCGAGCCACAGGCCTTGGTCAGGCCGGCGCCGCGCTCCCAGGTGCGGATGGTGATGTGCTGGTCATCGACGATATGGGCGAGCGTGATGTTGGCACGCTCCGGGAAGATCGGATGGTTTTCGAGCAAGGGACCGAAACGCTCGAGATCGTAGGCGTTGACGTCATCGACCCAGAAGATCGCATGCGGATTGCCCATGCTGACCACGGAGGGCGAATGCAGGATCGGATTGTCGATCGGCCCGATCTGCAATTCGATGTAGCGGGTGTCGCGGAATTCTTCCGCCAGCGGGATGTCCTGCCAGCCGAACTTCGGCGTGCCCATGTCGACGGTGTAGAGATCGGGCGCCGGGCCCTGCCAGGCGTTGAGCAGGCCGGCCGCGGTCTCGAACGTCGCATTGGTCTGCCCGTTCTTTTCGAAGATGCGCCGCACCACGCAGCGCATGCCGTTGCCGCAGGCGCCGGCTTCCGAGCCGTCATTGTTGTAGATGCTGATGAAGGCCTCGGTGCCGTCGAGCCGCGGCCTCGAGAGCACCATGAGCTGGTCGTAAGCCACGCCGCCATTCGCGGATGCCACCGCACGGGCATCGTCCGGCGTCACCCGGCCCGCGGAATCACGCATGTCGACAACGACGATCTCGTTGCCGATGCCGTTCATCTTGGCAAATGCGTGATTGGCCAGCGCGCTCATGAAAATTCCCGAATTTCGCCTGTCTTATATGGCGATCCTTGCCGGCTTGGCCAGTGTTTTGCCGCCAGGCGCCAGCAAGCCCGCCAAGAGGCCTACCAAGAGTCCTGCCATGACGCATCTGTCATGGGACGAATTTGGCGCTCGCGTGTTAGAACGCGAAAGTTGGCGCGAAGCGGGATGCGCGGCCGGGCGCAGAGCGGATTGGACGTAGTGGTTAAGGCCTTGGCGACTAGGGCGCCTTGGTGATCAAGGCCTTGGGGAGAATAAAATGTTCAGGTTTCGTCGTCTCGCTTTGGCCGCGCTGATCCCGGCCGCGGCCTTGTCGCTTGGCCTGCCCGAGGTTCTGGCACAGAGCCCGAGCCCGACACCGGCCGCCTCGGCGAGTCCCGCGCCGGCCCCGTCCGCCTCCCCCTCTCCGGCAGCGAGTGCCTCGCCTGCGCCTGCAGCCACGCCCTCACCGGCGCCATCGCCTGCGGCCAGCGCTTCGCCGGCCCCGACAACGTCACCCTCGCCCGCCGCCAGCGCCTCGCCCAGCCCGACAGCGCCGCCGCCGGCCGCGGCCGCAACCCCTGCCCCGGTGCAGACCGCCGATCCGTTTGGCCTGGAGACCACGCTCGAGGCCAAGAAGGTCGTGATGGTCAAGGGCACCGCGAACTGGGACTCGGCCTTCGACACGCTGATCGACGCCTTCAAGGCGCTGAACACGCTGCTGGACAAGCAGGGCATCAAGCATGCCGGCAACGCGATGATCGTCTACACCTCGACGGACGACACCGGCTTCACCTTCCTGGCCGAGATCCCGGTCGAGCAGGATCCCAAGAACTTGTCCAAGGACATGAGCATCGGCAAATCGCCGGAAGGCAAGGTGCTGAAATTCGTCCATCGCGGCTCCTACGACAACATGGACAACACCTATGAGGCCATCACCAATCACCTCGACGACAAGAGGCTGGAGGCCAAGGACACCTTCATCGAGGAGTACCTCACCGATCCCCTGAAGACCGCTGAGGACAAGCTCGTGATCAACGTTTTCGTGCCGCTGAAGTGAGATCAATGAAAAAGCCTGCCGTACTTGCTGCTTCGCTCGCCGCCGTTCTTGCCGCTTCGCTGCCGGCAACCTCCGCAATCGCCGACGATGTTGTCTCCGCCATTTCGGTGAGCGGCGAAGCCACGATCTCCGCGGCGCCCGATCTCGCGCAGATCGATGCCGGCGTCGCCAATGACGCCAAGTCGGCGAAGGAAGCCTCCGATGCCAACAATGCCGCGATGGGCAAGGTGCTGCTGGCGCTGAAGGGCGCCGGTATTCCCGAGAAGGACTACCAGACCTCGCGCCTGTCGCTGCAGCCGCAATACGGCCAGAACAAATCCACCGGCGCATCCCCGGTGGTCGGCTTCCGCGCCAGCAACCGCGTCACCGTGAAGATCCGCGACGTGACCAAGGTCGCCGGCATCATCGACACACTGGTCAGCGCCGGCGCCAACGACATCGGCAACATCTCCTTCGAGGTGACGCAGGCCTCGAAACTGCTCGACGACGCGCGCGAGCAGGCGGTGGCCGATGCGCGCCGCAAGGCCGAGATCTACGCCAAGGCCACCGGCGTCACGTTGGGCGCGCCGCTGAGCGTGTCGGAAGGTGGCGCCCCCGTGCCGTTGTTCAAGGCGCGGATGGCAACGGCACCGATGGCTGCACCGGCGGCCGTCGCGCCGGGCGAGGAAACGCTGTCGGTGACTGTGAATGTGAGCTGGGCGATCAAGGCTGCGCAGTAAGGCGCAAGAGGCACAGCGTGTGCGGCAACCACAGCTGTCGTCCCGGACAAGCGCGCCCCAAGCGCGCGCAGATCCGGGACCCATAGCCACATCAAGTGGTTGTCGTGCGATGTCAGCAACTCCGAGTCGTGGTCAAACTCCTCCCTGTGGGTATGGATCCCGGATCTGTGCTCCGCCCTGGACAACGCTACGCGTTGCCAAGAGCTGCGCTTGTCCGGGACGACGAGCTGCGTGTGTGGCGACAGCGGAGCAAACCGCGCGCCGTCGGATCTCCACCACCTGCCTGATCAGTCGTTCGCGCCGATATCCGTCAGGAGGAATCCCGCCGGAGTCTTGGTAAAGACGAAGATGAGCTCGCCGCAGAAGACGAAGTAATTGTCGTTCTTCTCCTGATCGCGATCGTAGACGGCCTTGCCGCGCTGGATGCACGTGCGGTTTTTCGGCGTGAACGAGGTCCGATAGATCTTGGCGCCGAATTGCGCGGCGTCGCCAATTGCCTTGTCGTTCATGAACGGCAATTGTGTCATGGCGGCAACGGCGGCGGGATCGTTTGCCTTCAGCGCCGCGCGAAACTTCTCGAAGAAGCCGTCGAATTCCTTCTGCAGGGCAGGAGAAGCGACGGCGTCCTTCGCCTGGGCGACGGCCGGAGCAAGGTTCACCAGAGCGGTCGCAAGCACAATTCTCAGCAAAAATCCCACAGGCCGGCTCCATCCATCGATCAATCAAGGTCTTCCGACCGAAAGAAATCCATGGTGTTTTGTTGCGTCATGGGCTTTCTGGTTCAACGGCGCAGCGCCGCGCGCACGTGTCGCCATGAGAGCAAAGCGGACATTGCTTTGGTCGCATCACGCCGCCGGGCCTATGGGGACGCGACCTAAATCTCCACCACCTGCCCCGGCTTCATCGCCACGAACTTCTCCTGCGCAATCTTTGCCGCATCGAGCGCTTCGACCAGCGCTTTTGCCGGTGCATCGATGGCCTCGTCCGTCAGCTGGAACGTGCCGTGATGATGCCCGAGCGCGGCTTCCGCGCCGCAATCGGTCAGCGCCTTCACTGCATCTTCCGGATTCATGTGCTGGTCGCGCATGAACCAGCGCGGCTCGTAGGCGCCGATGGGAAGGATGGCGAGGCGCAGCTTGCCGTGCTTCTCGGCAACGCGGCGGAAATGCCGGCCGTCGCCATAGCCGGAATCGCAGACGACATAGATTTTGCCCGCGGGCGTCTCCAGGACAAAACTCGCCCACAGCGCCTTGTTGCGATCGAACATGCCACGCGCGCTCCAATGCCGCGTCGGCACCAGATGCACGGCGATCCCGCCGCCGAGCTCGACGCGATCGTGCCAGTCGAAGGTTTCCACCTTGATCGTGGAATCCGAGCTGCGCATCGTCACGTCGTTGCCGAGCGGGGTGACCACACGCGGCGCAAAATTCTTGGTAAGCCGCGACAAGGTCGCGATATCGAGATGATCGTAATGGCCGTGCGAGACCAGCACGACATCGATGTCAGGCAGCTTCTCGAACGCAATGCCGGGATCGTTGTGCCGCTTCGGCCCGGCAAAGCTGACGGGCGAGACCCGCTCCGACCAGACCGGATCGACCAGGATGTTGAGGCCGCCGGCCTGGATCAGCCAGCTGGCGTGGCCGACGAAGGAGAGCCGGACCTTGTCGCCCTCGACCCGCGCCGGCGGGGTGTCGGCATGGGGGCTGGGGGCCCAATCCGGCCATTTCGCGCGCTGCCGCTTGCCGCCGAACTGCCAGCGCAGCACCTCGCGCAACGACTTTGGCGGCACGCCGTCCGGATCGAAGAAGGTCAGGCCGTCGAAATGGTCGGAGCCGGGACCGTCATAGGTTTTCATGTAGGACATCCAGAGCGAGGGAACACCGACCAGCGCGCCGGCGCCGGCAAGCAGTCCGAAAACGCGGCGTCGGGTGATCGGCACGGGCAGGCTTCTAGGGGCAATTGGGGCGGTAAGACATCACCGCTATATGGGCGGCACCGCAGAAAAAGGAACCCGTGGCCGAAAATGTCGTATTTTCAGAGTGTTGCTTGGGCGGAGGGGCTCCGGCGCCCTAACTTTCCTTGACTTTTGGGTGGGAGCGGCGTTTAACCCCGCCACTTTCTCGGAAAGGCTTTCTTTTCGACCCGCCGACCGGCCCTCGAGACCGGAGGTCAACGCCCGACAGCGCTGTGCGCCCTCGGGCGTAAAGGTGTTTGGTTTTCTGCTCCCTCGCCCCGCTCTTGCGGGGAGAGGGTCGGGGTGAGGGGCTCTCTCCGCGTGTGATGCGCGTCGATGGTCCCGTACCCCCTCACCCGCCGCCAAGAGGGCGGCGACCTCTCCCCGCAGGCGGGGAGAGGTAAAGAAGGACAACGGCATTGTTCGACAATCTGTCGGAACGGCTTGGTGGCATTCTCGATCGTCTGACGGGGCGCGGTGCGCTGACCGAAAAGGACGTCGACGCCGCGATGCGCGAGGTGCGCCGCGCGCTGCTGGAGGCCGACGTCGCGCTCGAAGTCGTGCGCAGCTTCACCGAGCGCGTCCGCGAGCAGGCGATCGGCGCCACCGTCGTCAAGTCGGTCACCCCCGGCCAGATGGTGGTCAAGATCGTCCATGACGAGCTGGTCAACACGCTCGGCGCCGAAGGCCAGACCATCGACGTCAATTCCGTGCCGCCGGTGCCGATCATGATGGTCGGTCTGCAGGGCTCGGGCAAGACCACCACCACCGCAAAGCTCGCCCGCCGCCTGGTCCAGCGCGACAAGCGCAAGGTGCTGATGGCCTCGCTCGACGTCTATCGCCCGGCGGCGATGGAGCAGCTGGCCGTGCTCGGCCGCGACCTCGACATTCCCACGCTGCCGATCGTCGCCGGCCAGCAGCCGCCGCAAATCGCAAAACGCGCGCTGGAGGCCGGCAAGCTCGGCGGCTACGACATCGTGCTGCTCGACACCGCCGGCCGCACCACGCTCGACGAAGAGATGATGGCGGAAGCAGCTAGCATCAAAGCTGCGGCCAACCCGCATGAAGTGCTGCTGGTTGCGGACTCGCTCACCGGCCAGGATGCCGTGAACCTTGCGCGCGCGTTCGATCAGCGCGTCGGCCTCACCGGCATCGTGCTGACCCGCGTGGACGGCGACGGCCGCGGCGGCGCCGCGCTATCGATGCGCGCTGTCACCGGCAAGCCGATCAAGCTGATCGGCACCGGTGAAAAGACCGACGCGCTGGAAGATTTCCATCCTGATCGTATCGCCGGCCGCATCCTCGGCATGGGCGACGTGGTCTCGCTGGTCGAGCGCGCCGCCGCCAATATCGACGCCGAGAAGGCCGCGCGCACCGCCGAGCGCATGCGCAAGGGTCAGTTCGACCTCAACGACATGCGCGAGCAGCTGCTGCAGATGGCCAACATGGGCGGCATCAGCGGCCTGATGGGCATGATGCCCGGCATCTCCAAGATGAAGAACCAGATCGCGGCGGCCGGCATCGACGACAAGATCCTGAAGCGCCAGGTCGCGATCATCGATTCCATGACGCGCGACGAGCGCCGTCATCCCGACGTGCTGAAGGCCAGCCGCAAGAAGCGCATCGCGGCAGGCAGCGGCCAGAGCGTCGAGCACGTCAACAAGCTGCTCAAGATGCACCGGAACATGGCCGACGTGATGAAGGCCATGGGCTCGGGCAAACGGGGCCCACTCGCCGGCATCGCGCAGGCCATGGGCTTTGGCGGCGGCATGAAGATGCCTTCGCCCGAAGAGATGAAGGCGATGCAGGAAAAGATGCAGGCCGGCGGCGGTGGCCTTCCGAACCTGCCGAAGGATCTGCCGCCCGGACTTCGCACCGGCCTGCCAAACCTTCCGGGACTGACCGGGCTGAGCGGCAAGCCGACGCTGCCGGGCCTCGGCGGTTTCCCGGGCAAGAAGAAATGAGGAATTCGTCGCGGCGGGATCGCACCGGTCTCACGTGACGCGGAATACCAATCAACCGAACAAAACGTACTTTGCAAACCACACTTTCAAGGAGAACTAGATGTCCGTCGTTATCCGCCTCGCCCGCGCAGGCACCAAGAAGCGTCCCGTCTATCACGTCGTCGTCGCCGACTCGCGTTTCCCCCGCGATGGCCGCTTCATCGAGCGTCTCGGCTATTTCAACCCGCTGCTGCCGAAGGACAACGAGACCCGCCTGAAGCTCGACATGGACAAGGTGAAGGCCTGGCTCGCCAAGGGCGCGCAGCCCTCGGACCGCGTGTCGCGTTTCCTCGATGCCGCCGGCGTCAAGAAGCGCGAAGCGCGCAACAACCCCGAGAAGGCCGTGCCGCGCAAGGAGCGCAAGGCGCAGGCCGAAGCCGCTGCGAAGGGCTAAGGCTGGATCATGTCGGCGCTGGTCTGCGTCGCGCGGATCGGCGCCGCGCATGGTGTGCGCGGTGCGGTCAAGCTGTGGACCTTCACCGAAGATCCGTTTGCCATCAAACATTACGGTCCGTTGCTGTCCAAGGACGGCAAGCGCCAGTTCGAGGTGGCAACGGCGCGCGAGGCCAAGGATCATCTGGTCGCGACGTTCAAGGGCGTCACGACCCGCGATGAGGCCGAGCGCCTCAACGGCATCGAACTCTACGTCGCGCGCGACAAGCTGCCCGCGACGGATGAGGACGAATATTACCACACCGATCTGATCGGGCTCGACGCCGTCACCACGGACGGCGACGTGCTCGGCCGCGTGCTCGCGATCCACAATTTCGGCGCCGGCGACATCATCGAGATCGCCCCGCTGAAGGGACCGACGATGCTGCTGCCGTTCTCCAACGCGGTCGTGCCCGAGGTCGATCTCAAGGGCGGCCGCGTCGTGGTCGCGCTGCCGCAGGAGATTGAGGGCGAGGACAAAGATAACGAACCCTCCCCGAGTCGTCCCCGCGAACGCGGGGACCCATAACCACAAGCCATGGTTTTTTGGCTAATCTGATCGCTCCAGCCGTCGCAAAACTTGCCGCGATGGTTATGGATCCGGGATCTGCGCGCGCTTAAGGCGCGCTTGTCCGGGATGACGAGAACTGAGATCCGATGACTAACCCTGTCCCCTGGCGCGCGACGGTGCTGACGCTGTTTCCGGAGATGTTTCCGGGGCCGCTGGGCGTGAGCCTTGCCGGACGGGCACTGGCCAGTGGGATCTGGCAGATCGAGGCCCGCGACATCCGGGCCTCCGCCACCGACCGCCATCGCAGCGTGGACGACACCCCGGCCGGCGGCGGGCCGGGCATGGTGCTGCGGGCGGACGTGCTGGCGGCGGCCATCGATGCCGCGGAGGTCGAGCAGAACCGGCCGCGCCTGCTGATGAGCCCCCGGGGTCGGCCATTGACCCAGGCCCGGGTTCAGGAGCTCGCCGGGGCCCCCGGGCCCCTGATCGTCTGTGGGCGGTTCGAGGGGATCGACCAGCGGGTGATCGACGGGCGAGGCCTCGAGGAGGTCTCGATCGGCGATTACGTGCTTTCAGGAGGCGAAATCGCCGCGATGGCCCTGATCGACGCCTGCGTCCGGCTGCTGCCGGGCGTGATGGGCAAGGAAGCCTCGGGAACCGAGGAGAGCTTCTCCGACGGCCTTCTGGAGTACCCCCAATACACCCGCCCGCAGCTGTTCGAGGGGGTTCCGATCCCTGACATCCTGACCTCCGGCGATCACGCCAAGGTCGCCAGCTGGCGGCAGGCGCAGTCCGAGGCCCTCACAGAGGCCCGGCGGCCCGATTTATGGGCCAAGATCCCGCCCAAGATCTCGAACAAGCCGGCGAATCGGGCCGGGCGCCAAAAAACGCCAAAAAACAAGACAGACGGGTGACAAACGCTCCGGCTTGCCTTATAGGAGCGGCCAAATCCGCAATGGCTGGATAGACGAATTTTGCGCAGCCCCCCGTTTCCAGGGCTGGGCGCGCCGATGGAGATTTACCCATGAACCTGATCCAACAGCTCGAAAAAGAGCAATTCGACAAGCTGTCCGCCACCAAGGACATTCCGGAGTTCGGACCGGGCGACACCGTGATCGTCAACGTGAAGGTCGTCGAAGGCGACCGCACCCGCGTGCAGGCCTATGAAGGCGTTTGCATCGGCCGTTCCGGCGCTGGCCTCAACGAGAGCTTCACTGTGCGCAAGATCTCCTACGGCGAAGGCGTGGAGCGCGTGTTCCCGGTGATGTCGCCGATGATCGACTCGATCAAGGTGGTGCGCCGCGGCAAGGTGCGTCGCGCCAAGCTCTATTACCTCCGCAGCCTCCGCGGCAAGTCGGCCCGCATCGTCGAGAAGCAGGACCGTCAGGCCGCCGTCGGCGAGTAAGCTTCGCCCCACCAGGCAAGTCTTCGAAAGCGCGGGGCTCGGCTCCGCGCTTTTTTGTTGCGTCAGCCGTGCGCGTCAAACCACTCGCGCTTCCAATTCGGCCTGCTATATATTCCTGGAATGTTTCCAGATCTGACCAGCTTTGTATCCCCCCAGCGCGTCGTCATCGACGATCGCTCGCGGCTGCCCGGCCGGTTCTTCGGACGCTTCGCGACCTCGGCAACGTCAGAGCTTATTCGCGCAGCCTAAAAGCTGCGCTGACGATTTTGTTGCCCGCGCGCTCGCCGCGCACATCCGCTTACAAAACATTCCTTCGGAGCTTAAGCTCATGTCCAAGCCCACCACCCTGTACGACAAGATCTGGAACGACCATCTGGTGCACGAAGCCGAGGACGGCACCTGCCTGCTCTACATCGATCGCCATCTGGTGCACGAGGTGACCTCGCCGCAGGCATTCGAAGGCCTGCGCGCGACGGGGCGCAAGGTCCATGCGCCCGAGAAGACGCTGGCGGTCGTCGACCACAACGTGCCGACCACCGACCGCACCAAGCCGAATCCCGACCCCGAGAGCATCGAGCAGATCAAGGCGCTGGCGGAGAACGCCAAGGAATTCGGCATCGAATATTACAACGAGTTCGACAAGCGCCAGGGCGTCGTCCACGTCATCGGTCCCGAGCAGGGTTTCACGCTGCCCGGCACCACCATCGTCTGTGGTGACAGCCATACCTCGACGCATGGCGCGTTCGGCGCGCTCGCCCACGGCATCGGCACCAGCGAGGTCGAGCACGTGCTGGCGACGCAGACGCTGATCCAGAAGAAGGCCAAGAACATGCGCGTCACCGTCGACGGCAAGCTGCCGGATGGCGTGACGGGCAAGGACATCATCCTGGCCATCATCGGCGAGATCGGCACCGCCGGCGGCACCGGCTACGTGCTGGAATATGCGGGCGATGCGATCAGCGCGCTCTCGATGGAAGGCCGCATGACGGTCTGCAACATGTCGATCGAAGGCGGCGCCCGCGCCGGCCTCGTTGCGCCCGACCAGAAGGCGTTCGACTTCCTGCGCGGTCGCCCCAAGGCGCCGAAGGGTGCCGACTGGGATGCGGCCATGCGCTACTGGGAAAAGCTGCGCTCCGACGACGGCGCGCATTTCGACAACGAGCTGCGCCTCGACGCTGCCAAGCTGCCGCCGATCGTGACCTGGGGCACCAGCCCGGAGGACGTGATCTCGGTGACCGGATTCGTGCCGGATCCCGACCAGATCGCGGACGAAGCCAAGCGCATCTCCAAGCATCGCGCACTGAAGTACATGGGCCTGACCGCGGGCACCAAGATCACCGACATCAAGGTCGACCGCATCTTCATCGGCTCCTGCACCAACGGCCGCATCGAGGACCTGCGCGCGGCTGCGAAGATCGCAGAGGGCAAGCACGTCTCGGGGCACGTCAGCGCCATGGTCGTGCCGGGCTCCGGCATCGTGAAGGAGCAGGCAGAGGCTGAAGGTCTGGACAAGATCTTCATCAAGGCCGGCTTCGAATGGCGCGAGCCGGGCTGCTCGATGTGCCTTGCGATGAACCCGGACAAGCTGGCTCCGGAAGAGCGCTGCGCCTCGACCTCGAACCGCAACTTCGAGGGCCGCCAGGGCTTCAAGGGCCGCACGCACCTCGTCTCTCCGGCGATGGCAGCGGCCGCCGCGATCGCGGGTCACTTCGTCGACGTCCGGGACTGGCGCTAAGCCTGTTCCTCCAATTTGAGCGATCGCGGCAAACCGCCGTTAAACGATCGCCTGACACTCTCGTCCTCGCGAGGTTTTCGCGAGGACGCGCCATGGCCAACAAGCCGGAATATGTCGACCTGATTGGCGAAGCGACGCGGCAGCACCGCCGGCGCGCGGCACCCTTGCGCATCGTCGCCAAGCCCGAGGTCGAGGAGACCTCCAAGCTCAGCCGCTGGCCGCCCGCGATGTTCAAGCAGTGGAAGCTGGACAATCTGATGCGGTGGAAAGCTTCGTCGTGGAAGCTGAAGGATTGGCTGTAGGCCACCCCTCCGTCATGGCCGGGCTCGTCCCGGCCATCCACGTTCTTAGGCACGCATAAAAGGTCGTGGATGCCCGGGCCTTCGCCGCGCCGAAGGGGCTTCGGCCCCGCAGGCGGGACAAGCCCGGGCATGACGCGTGCGGATCGAGCGGAAACTCACATCACCAATAGTAGCGATACGGATGGTGCCAGCGATGCCAGCGGCAGACGCGGCGCGGGCCGTAATAGGTCCAGATGACCCGACAGCGGCGCGGATAGTGGTAATAGGGATAATAGCCGCCGTAATAGTAGCGCCGGTGAAAGTGGCGATGGCCGTAGTGAGGCCGATAGATCCCATAGCGATGAAATCCGCCGTAGCGATGAAATCCGCCATAGCGGTGAACGCCGCCATAGCGATAGCCGCCACCATGGAAGGCCGGCGCAGCGCGGAAGCCGCCGATACGCGCGCCATGGAACCCACCACCACCACCGCGGAAGCCGCCGATATGTCCACCGCCCCCGCGGAAGCCACCGCCCCCGTGAAAATGTCCGCCACCGCCATGTCCGCCGCCGCCGTGACGAACCTGCGTGACGAGATCGTCACTCGCGGCCTTCGTCGCGGGTGACGTCGCCGGATTGATCAAGGTCAGCGCCTCAGCACGGCGCGCGGTCCCCGCCGTCAGCATCAGCGTCGCGGCTGCCGCAATCCCGAGCAGGCGCATCGGGCCGACTTTGAAACCCAAACTCCTCAGCATGGAATCCTCCCAGAATCTGGACAGCGGAGTTGCGATGCTCGTTCCCGGCTCGCGTCATCCCTGTTCAATTGCAGTCGCTCCCGGGATTAAATTGCGGACAGCGATGTGAACGCGCCATGAATGAACGGGCCGGTAATTGCGATGCGACGCGGTGCCGCGACAGGAGGACGCTTTGAGATGACCGTCTACGCGATTGCACAATTGAAGATGACGAACCGCGCCGCCTATGACCGCTACCAGGCGCGGTTCTTCGACGTGTTCAGGAAGTACAATGGACGACTGCTCGCCGCCGACGAGCGTCCGCGTGTGCTCGAAGGAACATGGCCGCACGAAAAGCTCGTCATGATGTCGTTTCCGGACGAGGCCGCGTTCCTCGCCTTCTCGACGTCACCCGACTACGAGGAGATTTCGCGCGACCGCAAGGCCGGCGCGCAGGCAACCGTGCTGCTGGTGAAGGGATTCACGCCCACGGGCTAGTCACCAGAACGGCCCGTAGCCGAACACGAAGGGTGCGGGCACTCGGTATGGATAAGGACGGTAGTGGACGGGCCGCGCGTAATAGCGGGGATCGCGGCGCACCGCAGGCCGCACGACATGGGCTCGCGGGGGTCGTCGCGCATCGAAGATTGCGATCCCTGCCGAGGCCTCCGGAACCGTCGCCCCTGGTGCGGCGGACGCGCAAGGCAGGCCCGCGACCAGCGCGACGGCAACGGCCCATGCAAACCATCTCGCCATCATCACCCCTCGAGGCTGCCGCCGGCACCGAATCGGCGCTAGCCAGGACGCCAGTAGCAGCTCACGCGCGGCACGATCACGGTGCCGCTCGGCCGAAATTCCTGGACATAGGTCGCGTTGCATTCGCGGACGGCATTGGGGCCCGGGTTGTAGCGCGGGTAGACGCCATCAGGTGCGTAATAGGGCGTGACGCGCAGGCGCGCTGGGTGCCGCTTGCGCGGCGGCGGGACGTCGTCCGGCGAGGCTGCCTGCGCCAGCCTGACGCCGGGTGCGGCGGTCTGGGCCTCGGCACCGACGCAAAATTGCGAAAACAACCCCATGCACAGTAGCGTCAGCGCTGTTCTTGCTCGCATTTTTTCGCCCACCTGAAACGTCCCAGTCGCGGCCCACGCTCCCCGTTTTGGCGGCGCCCGTCAACCTCGCCGCGCTTATAAAGCCGGATGCATCGCCAAGGAACCCGCGCTAAGAGGAACGCATGTGGACGGAATTGAAAGCGCCCTCGCTGGCCGAGATGGAAACGACGGCGCATGAGATCTTCGAGGCCCTGCCGGCGGAATTTCGTGGGCTTTGCGAGGGCGTGATCATCCGCGTCGACGACTTCCCGACCGAGGAGGTCCTGGACGAGATGGAATGCGAGAGCGAGTTCGACCTGCTCGGCCTGTTCCAGGGCGTCGGTCTGCCCCAGCAGAGCCTTGGCGACGTCGCACGGCTGCCGAACATGGTCTGGCTCTACCGCCGGCCGATCCTGGATTACTGGGCCGAGCACGACGAGAGCCTCGGCCACATCGTCCGCCACGTCCTGATCCACGAGATCGGTCACCATTTCGGCCTCTCGGACGACGACATGGAGGCGATCGAGGCTCAGGCGGAGTCCGACGCGGACTGATCAAGGCGTGGTGCAGAGAGAAGCATCGTCAGCCGATAGTCGGACCAGCCCGCGAGTGACAGCGACACCTGCTGAAAGTGCAACAGCCCCATCGCCGGATGATCGAACGCGCGTTCGCCGCCTTCGCGCGCCAGAACACCCTGCGTGTCCCAGCACCGTTCGAAGTCCGGGCTTTGGATTCTCAGCTCCTCGACAAGCCGGCGAATCTCGGGATCGTCGGCGTAGGCCGTCACAGCGGCGCGGAACTCCGCGACGACGCGGCGGGCGCGCGAGGCCCAGTCGAGGATCAGGGTTCGCGCCTCGGGCCTGAGGAAGATGTAGCGCAGCAGATTCTTCTCGCCGTCCGCATCGAGCCATCCCGCAAACAGAAGCGACGCCTTCGCATTCCAGCGACGCGCGCGCCACGTGCGATCGAGGATGTAGGCGGGCCCGTCGATCGCGTCGACGCAGGCCAGGATCTCTTCAGGCGGATCATCGCTGGCGCCGGGACGCTCGGGGTCGCGCTTGCCGGCAATCTCGAACAAATAGCTGCGCTCGGCCCGCGACAGCCGCAGTCCGCTGGCGAGGCGCGCAAGGGCTGACGCAGAGACGGACACATCCCGCCCCTGCTCGATCCAGGTGTACCAGGTGACGCTCAATCCGCAGAGTTGGGCGACCTCCTCGCGCCGGAGCCCCGGCGTGCGCCGTCGCGGTCCAGCGGCGAGGCCGAATTCTGCCGGAGACTGGCGCTCCCGGAGCGCACGCAAGAACGCGCTGAGCGAGAGCGCCGGCGCGATGACGTCTGCTGCCTTCATGGTAGTTTTTATACCAGCACAATATAGGTACTTAAACTGGTATCACTGCCATGCTACGTCCCTGCCCGACTTCGTCGCTGCGCAAGGACGCACGCACATGGGCAAGCAGTTCCCCGGGATCGAACCCGAGCACAGGGCTTTCATCGAGCGGCAGAAGATCTTCTTCGTCGCGAGCGCCCCGCCGAAGGGGCGCATCAACGTGTCGCCCAAGGGCCTGTCCTCATTCCGGGTGCTCGGAGACAATGATGTCGCCTACCTCGATTGCACCGGGAGCGGCAGCGAGACCCGCGCGCATCTGACCGCCTCCGACGACAAGCGGTTGACCATCATGTTCTGCGCCTTCGAGGGCCCGCCGGTGATCCTGCGTCTCTACGGCCAGGGGCGGTCGCTCATGCGCGGCACGCCCGAATACGCCGATCTCACCCCTGCCTTCGAGGACATGACCGGGGCACGCCAGATCGTGCGCCTCTCGGTCGAGCTCGTGCAGACGTCGTGCGGCATGGGCGTGCCGCTGTTCGACTACAAGCAGGAGCGTGGCAGCCTCATCCGCTACTGGACCAAGCAGGGTCTCGACAACTTACGAAAATACTGGGGCCTGAAGAACATGAAGAGCATCGACGGCCTGCCGACGGGCTTCGTCCCCGACAGCATGGCTCCGCAAAGGCCGACAGATCATGTCTGACAGACCACGATTGCCGAATCCGGCCTAGGATTCGTGCACCAACCGGGCTAAACAGCCCTCCCCTGACGACAAACCGGGAAGCCCACAATGGACAAGTTCACCACGCTGGAAGGCGTCGCGGCGCCGCTGAAGATCATCAATGTCGATACCGACATGATCATTCCGAAGCAGTACCTGAAGACCATCAAGCGGACCGGCCTTGGCAAGGGGCTCTTCTCCGAGCAGCGCTACAAGGACGACGGCAGCGAGAACCCGGATTTCGTCCTCAACCAGCCCGCCTATCGGGGCGCGAAGGTGCTGGTGGCCGGCGACAATTTCGGCTGCGGCTCGAGCCGCGAGCACGCGCCCTGGGCGCTGCTCGACTTCGGCATCCGCTGCGTGATCTCGACCTCGTTCGGCGACATCTTCTACAACAACTGCTTCAAGAACGGCATTCTGCCGATCCGCGTTGCCCAAGAAGACCTCGACAAGCTGTTCGACGACGCCGAGCGCGGCGCCAACGCGACGCTGACGATCGACCTGCCGAACCAGGAGATCCGCGGTCCCGATGGCGGCAAGGTCAAGTTCGAGATCGACCCGTTCCGCAAGCACTGCCTGATCAACGGCCTCGACGACATCGGCCTCACCATGGAGAAGAAGAGCTCGATCGACAGCTATGAGGACAAGCTCAAGCGCGAACGCGCCTGGGCTTGATCGCAGGTTCTCATTCGAGCCCCGGTGCTGTCGGCGCCGGGGCTTTTTCTTTGCTCCTGACATCCCGTATAGCTTGCCCATGCTGCCCGAGATCGTCACCTTCTGGCATGGCCCGATGGACGCGCTGCGCCAGACCTGTCTGCGCTCGCAGCTCGCTGCCGGCCACAAGGTCACGGTCTACAGCTTCGACCCCATTTCCGGCCTTCCTGCCGGCATCCAGAATGCGGAGGCGGAAGCAATCCTGCCCCACATCTTCTCCGAACGCCTGCGACCACCGCAGCCGGACGGGAGCTGGCGCGACTGGACCATTCTGCAGTTCAGTGACTTTTTCCGCATGAAGCTGATGGCGAAGAATCTCGGCCTTTGGCTCGATGCCGACGTGCTGCTCCTGAAGCCGATCGAGATCGACCCGGCAAAGCCCTACTTCGCCTGGGAGCGCCCGCGCCAGCTCGGCAATTCCGTGATCTACCTGCCGCCCGCGCACGGCATCGTCGCCGCCTTCGAAGAGCTGATGGAGCAGGAGGAGCTGACGCCGAACTGGCTGTCGGTGCGCCACCGCATCACCTTCATGATGCGGCGTCTGCGCGGCGGCTCGAACCGGCTCGCGGATATCCGCGTCGCGATCTACGGACCGGCGGCGCTCACCGCACTGGCGCGCCGCACCGGCGAGCTGGGATGCGCGCTGCCGAAACAGTCGTTCTACGCCGTGCATGCCGAGCCAAAGCTGTTCTTCGATCCCTCGAGCTATCTCGGCCTCGTCACCAATCCTGACATTATCGGCCTGCACATCTCGCCCAAGGGACGCGGCGGCGAAAAGCCGATTCCAGGCAGCCTGTATGCCTGGGCGACGGAGCGGTTTGCTTAAGCTTCCGCTCGTGTCCCGGACGCGGTGCAGCGTGTAACGCTGCTCCGCAGAGCCGGGACCCAGCAAGCCGCGAGATGGGTCCCGGCTCAGCGGCGCACCACTGCGTGCTGCGCCGCGTCCGGGGCACGAGACCTGTTTCCGGCCCCTCCCAGTTTGATCCAGCGCAACGCGCCTTTGCAACATTGTGCTTAATTCGCTCCAATTCCGCCGTCCGAAGGAGCTTTCCATGAGCACCGCAAGCAGGCCTTATCCCATCGTTCAGGACCTCATCGACTCCTTTGCGAGCTGGCTGAAGCATCGCCGTGAGATGAACGAGATGCGGCAGCTCGATCGCGCCGATTTCGACCGGATCGCGAGCGATTTGAGGATCGCGCCCGACGATCTGGAGGAGCTCGTCCGTCACGGCAAGCATTCCGCCGACGAATTGCCGATGATGCTGCAGCAGCTCGGGATCAGCGCCGAAGGCCTCGGCCGCGCGCAGCCGCTGCTGCTCCGCGACATGGAGCGGGTCTGCTCGCTCTGCAATCACAAGGGACAATGCGACCGCGATCTCGCCGACGGCACCGCCGCGGAGAACTATCACGGCTATTGCGCCAATGCCGCGACCCTGGAGTCGCTCGATCGCGCCGACGTCGCGCCGCGCTGAGGCGTATATCGTACGAGTTTACTTGCCGGCGACGAAATAGAAGTCCTGACGGCCGGAGACGGAGCCGTAGCTGAACGGCTTCTGCCTGCGGCCGGTTGCCTCCATGACGTCGTCGCGCACAAAATCGAACAGCCTGCGGACCTCGAGACCCGGCGTCGGAAGATTCCTGACGAAGGCGGTCGCGAACGGGCTGTTGATCCCGTCACCATCGAGCGCGGTCTCGCCGTCCTTGGCGGCGAAGACCACCAGCGTGCCTGCCTCC
The DNA here is from genome assembly GCF_936943645.1 of uncultured Bradyrhizobium sp. Taxonomy (GTDB): domain Bacteria; phylum Pseudomonadota; class Alphaproteobacteria; order Rhizobiales; family Xanthobacteraceae; genus Bradyrhizobium. Next base: position 111,604 of record NZ_CAKZJO010000086.1, read on the forward strand.
GGCTCCAGCGGTGCCAGGCCTCGCGACACCGAGCGCGACGCCACAGTCATGGTACGCTTCATTTGGGCCGCGAACGGATTGTCGCGGCAGGCATCGAGGATGACGAGGCGTAGCTTCCTGGCGCGCTCCGCCGCATTGAGAACCTGATCAACCGGCACGGCTTCAAAGCCGATCTCGCGATCCGCCGCGAGCTTGGCGTCCGTGGGAATGAGATAATTGACTCCGCCGATCTCCATGCCGTGTCCGGCGTAATACACGACGGCCCAATCGGCCGTCTCCGCACGGGCTGCGAACTCGCGCAAGGCATTCACCAACGCATCCTTGCGCAGATTGGTCAGCAGGGTGACGGCTTCGAAGCCGGTGAGTCTCAGCACGTCCGCGACGAGGCTGGCGTCGCGCACGGGGTTCGGCAGGGCGGCGACGTTCTCATAGGCCGAATTGCCGATGACGAGGGCGATGCGGCGTTCGCCGCTCGGCGCCTCGGACGCCGCGACGGCCGCAGCAGCGCCGGGCTTCTCGACCAATATCGTTGCCGGGCGCGGCAAAGGCAACGCGGCGAGTCGCTCCCGTGCCTTGTCCTGTGCCCATTTGGTCACGCCATGACCTAGCCCGAGCGTCGCACTGAAGTCGGCCCTCGCCTTGGCGACATCGCCGCGCTTCTCGTAGGCCAATCCGCGATTGACATAGGCGTTCGCATAGGTCGGATCCACGCGTATCGTTTCGGTGTAGTCGGCGATGGCCCGGTCGGTGTCGCCCTTCTTGCCGTAGGCGTTGCCGCGGTTGAAATACGCGTTCGCATTCATGGGCTGCAGCCGGATCGCTCCGGCATAATCGGCAATGGCGCGGTCCAGATCGCCCTTGTTGCTGTAGGCGTTGCCGCGATTGTAGTACGCGTTCGCATAGGCCGGATCGATCCGGATCGTCGCCGTGTAGTCCGCGATGGCCCGGCCCGTGTCGCCTTTGCTGCTGTAACCGTTGCCCCGGTTGTAGTAGGCGTCCGCGCGTGCCGGATCGAGCCGGATCGTCGCGGTGTAGTCGGCTATGGCGCGATCCGTATCGCCGTTGGCGGCATAGGCATTGCCACGATCGTAGTACGCATTCGCGTCCTTGGGATCTTGCCGAATGGCCTCGGAGGCGGCGGCAATGGCAGCGTTCGCCTCGCCTTTGAGGCGGTCACTGGCGGCCGCGGGCCCGATGAGAACAAGAAGTGCAAAGCAATGGAATAATTTGCGAAACATGCGACAGCCCACGCGCCGGATCGGGATGGGAAGCAGGATTGAAACTTCGCGAATTTACCGGAGCAGGCAGCCGGGCTGTGTGATCTAAATCACAGGGATGCACTCGCAGCACACCATCGGCGGCTGCGGCGCGCATCATGTCTGAAGCAAGTGGCCGCCTGATCAGGCACCGCTTGCCATCGCGGCAGCCTCCGCCGCGGCGCGCTGCATGCTGGTCGACATCTCGTTCGTCACGGTGCTCTGCTCTTCGATCGCGGCCGCGGTCGAGGTCACGTACTCGCTGACATTGTTGATGGCCTGCTTGATCGCGCCGAGAGCGCCGACGACGTCGCCAGAGATCTGATTGAGACTGCCAATCTCCTGGCCGATCTTGTCGGTCGCCTGCTTGGCTTGATTGGCAAGGCTCTTCACTTCGGAGGCGACCACGGCAAAGCCGCGGCCGGCTTCGCCGGCGCGAGCGGATTCGATCGTGGCGTTCAGCGCCAGCAGGTTGATCTGGCCGGTGATGCTGTTGATCATCTCGACGATGCCGCTCATGGCCTGTGCGGCGTCGGTGAGGCGTTGGGCCTGGGCGTCGGCGGAGGAGACCTGCTCCACCGCGCTCATTGCGGTCTCGCGGGATTTCGTCATCGCCTCGGAGATCTCCCGCACCGAGGCGTTGAGCTCTTCCGAGCCGGCGGCGACCGATTCCATCATGGCGCGGACCCGCTCGTTGCCCATGCGGACCAGCACCTGGCGGGTGGTGTCGGTGGCATATTTCACGACCTTGAACGGCCTGCCGTTAAGGTCGAAGATCGGATTGTAGGAGGCCTGGATGTAGATCTCCTTGCCGCCCTTGCCGATGCGCTTGTATTCGGCCGCCTGGTATTCGCCGCGATTGAGCGCTGCCCAGAACTCACGGTAGGCGTCACTGTCGCGCTCACCAGGCGCGACGAACATGCTGTGATGCTGGCCCTTGATCTCGGGCAGGGAATAGCCGACCGCGCCCAGGAAGTTGGCATTGGCGGTGATGATCGTGCCGTCCATGTTGAACTCGATCACCGCCTGGGCTTTGTCGATCGCGGCGATCTGGCCAGCGAGATCAGCGGTCTTCAGCTTCTGCGCGGTGACGTCGCTTGCGAACTTGACCACGCCGAAGGGTTTCCCCGTGTCGTCCAGAACGGGATTGTAGCTCGCCAGAATCCACACTTCCTTGCCGCCCTTGCCGATCCGCTTGAATTCGCCGGCCTGGTACTCACCGCGGTTGAGCTTCTCCCAGAACTCGCGATAAGCCGCGCCGTCACGGTCGGCCTGCGGCATGAACAGGCTGTGGTGCTTGCCCTCGATCTCGGCCAGCGAATAGCCGAGGGTCTTGCAGAAATTCTCGTTGGCGGTGACGACGGTGCCATCGAGCCTGAACTCGATCACGGCCTGGGCCCGGTTGATGGCGGCGAGCTTGGACGCATCGGCCATGCTGCGAAGCTTCTTCGCCGTGATCTCGGTCGCGAACTTGATGACCTTGACCGGCTTGCCATCGCTGCCGAGCACCGGATTGTAGGACGCTTCGATCCAGATCTCGCGGCCGCCATTCGCGACGCGCTTGAACTCACCCGCCTGAAACGCACCGCGGCGCAGCGTCGCCCAGAATGCTTGATAGTCCGCACTGTCACGCTGATCGGCCGACACGAACATGGAGTGGTGCTTGCCCTTGATCTGATCGAGATCGTAACCGAGCGTGTCCAGGAAATTCTTGTTGGCCTGGAGGATCGTGCCGTCCATGTTGAACTCGATCACGGCTTGCGAGCGACCGACGGCATCAATCTGTGCCTGCGCATCACCGAGAGACTTGCGACCAAACATTCTTTCTGCTCCGAAATTGATGTTCAGGCCGCAGCACAGGGCGAGCCGGCCTTCAGCATTCGTTGTCCTGCCGCGGACCGCGCGCTCGATGGCGCTCCGTGCGAATGAAGCAGATATCTAAATCGAATTATCAGAGTATTTGTCCGATCGCAGACACAATGGCCGCATTTTGCCAGCGCGATTAACCTCACAGCGACACACGACGACCTCGGCCGCGCCATCGGTCCCGAACTGCGAAGGGCAGGTTGAATTGACTATCGGTATTCGGCAAAATGCCGATCGCACCGCAGCGGATACGCAGCGCGCACGTCCGCACATGGCTGATCTGCGGGCAAAAAGAAGCGGTCGTTTACTTGCATCGCGCCCCGGCCACTTGTCGCAGTGGCAAGCAGGTTGCCGCTGCCGCCTGGCAACCGATCAGTCAGGTGCGGACCATCGCATGCAATTTCCAATTGGTAGCACGCCGATTCCGATTTGGTAGCTTGGGCGTTTCGGGGATTCTGATTTGCGCGCCGTCTCGTATCTCGACCGTTATCCGTTGCTGCAGTCCCAAGACAGCGAGTTCGCGCGCGAGCGCCTGTTCGCTGTGTATGGCGCGGACCGTTTCGCAAAGCATGACAACAACTTTGCGATCCAGGCCAATCTGGCCCGACTGAATTCGATCGGCCTCGCGTTCTGCGCCTATGACGGCGCGGCATCGCTGTCTTTTCCTGAATCGCATATCCTCCGCCAGTTCTTTTCCATCCAGGGAACCGCGGGATTCAGGACCAACGGGAACGAACGACCGATCGAGGCGTGGACTCCCATCATCTCCGGAGAGACCCGGCTACACCTCGATTTCGCGCCCGGCTATCGCCAGCTGGTGCTGAGGATCGACGCCAATGCCCTGGAGCGTTTGCTGAAGAGCGTGCTCGGTGACACCAGTGGTGTGAATTTGCGCTTTATTTCGAGCGAGGCCGATCCGGCGGTGATGACGCAGGTGCGCCAAGACGTCTTCAGGTTTGCCGAGGATCTGGAAAGGTTCGGGCAGAATTACTCTCCGATCGCCATCGCCGAGCTCGAGCGGGCGCTGATGGTCCGGATTCTTCTGGCGCATCGGCACAATTTCTCCGATCGGCTGCAGCGCTCCGCTCCGACTGCCAACCGTGCCGTGGTCGACGTCGTGGAGGCCTACATCGAAGCTCATTGGGACGAGCCGCTCGATCTCGACAAGATCGCGGAGGTCGCCAATGTGAGCGTGCGGACGGTGTTCCGGGAATTCTCCGATTCGGGGCGGGGATCACCGGGCCAGTTCGCGCGGCGCGTCCGGCTTCATCGCGCGGCGGAGCTGTTGCGACGGCCGGATGGGCAGACCAGCGTGCTCGCCGTGGCATTCAGGTGCGGCTTCCGAAATCTCGGACGCTTTGCGTCCGAATATCGTCAGGCCATCGGCGAGCTGCCGTCCGACACGCTGAGGAACGCGAGACGAAGGCAGTAAGGGACCCGATCGCCCGATGACGGAGCCCTGTTGCGAAGGAGCAGCGCTTCGTCGTAGAGAGTGCGGCGCAGGTGGAGGCCCTCAGCCCTTCCCCATCGCCGCGATCGCGTCTGCGATTGCAATCGTGCGCCGGGCCATGTCGGCATGCAGACGCTCCACCATCGCGCCGTCGAGACGGATCGCGCCGCGCGAGGCATTCTCCGGCAGCTCGAACGCCGCGATGATCTTTCGCGCGCGCGCGACCTCTTCTTCGGGCGGCGTGAAGATCGCGTTGCAGGCATCGATCTGCGAGGGATGGATCAGCGTCTTGCCGTCGAAGCCGAGATCGCGGCCCTGCGCGCATTCGGTGGCGAAGCCATCGGGGTTGGCGATGTCGCTATAGGGCCCGTCGAGAATCTCGAGGCCGTGGGCACGCGTTGCCAGGATGCAGTGCGTGATCATCGGAATCATCGCGGCGCGGCCGGGCATCATCCGGATCCGCGTCTCCCGCGAAATGTCGTTGGGACCGAACACGAAGCCGGACAGCCGCCGCGATTGATCGCGTCCGGCCTCGGCCAGCTCCTCCGCATGCAGCACGGCGCGCGCGGTCTCGATCATGGCCCAGACCTTCAGCGTCGGCGCCGCGCCAAGCTCGGTGAGACGGAAGCCGATCGTATCGAGATCTTCGACACTTGAAACTTTTGGAACCAGGATGCCGTCCGGCGACGCCTTCGCCGCCATGGCGACGTCGTCGGCCCACCAGGGCGTATCAAGGCCGTTGGTCCGGATCAGGATCTCGCGCTTGCCAAATCCCTTGGCGGCGATCGCCGCGGCAATGCCGTCGCGCGCCACCGCCTTGGCCTCGGGCGCGACGGAATCTTCGAGATCGAGGATCAGGCCGTCGGCGGCGAGATTGCGCGCCTTCTCCAGCGCGCGAGGGTTGGAGCCGGGCATGAACAGATGGCTGCGGCGCGGGCGGGTCATGCGAGCGTTCCTTCCGGTTTCCCTGATCGTGTCGGTTACCGGAGCGGATAGCACTTGGCCTGCCCATTCGAAAGGCTTGTTCGCCCCTGCGGTATATGGTTAGGCATAATCATGATGACATTCCCGAAGCATTTGCTGGAAGGCTACCAGGCCTTCGCCACCCAGCGGCTGCCGACCGAGCAGAGCCGCTATCGCGAGCTGTCGGTGAAGGGGCAGTTCCCGGAAGTGATGGTGATCGGCTGCTGCGACAGCCGCGTCTCGCCCGAGGTGATCTTCGACGTCGGGCCGGGCGAATTGTTCGTCGTGCGCAACATCGCCAATCTCGTGCCGGTGTATCAGCCCGACGGCAACGCGCATGGCGTCTCGGCTGCGCTGGAATATGCGGTGACGGTGCTGAAGGTGAAGCACATCGTGATCCTCGGTCACGCCCAATGCGGCGGCATCCGCGCCTTCGTCGACAAGATCGAGCCGCTGACGCCGGGCGACTTCATCGGCAAATGGATGCAGATGTTCATCAAGCCGGGCGAAGTGGTCGAGCAGCGCGACCATGAGAGCATGGCGCAGTTCGTCGAGCGCATCGAGAAGGCTGCGGTGTTCCGCAGCCTGGAGAACCTGATGACATTCCCGTTCGTGCAGAAGGCCGTCGAGAACGGCCAGATGCAGACCCACGGCGCCTATTTCGGCGTCGCGGAGGGATCGCTGTTCGTGCTGGACAAGACCGCGAAGGAATTCAAGAACGCGCGGGGCGTGGCGTAGGGCGATTCCGCAAACTGCGGCGCCAAACGCGATCGTCGTCCCGGACAAGCGCAAGCGCAGATCCGGGACCCATACGCCGCAGCGATAATTTTGCGAAAACCCGGAGTTACCAGCTTCGCGCCAGACCACGTCCTGTGGTTATGGGTCCCGGATCGGCGCGCGCTTATGGCGCGCTTGTCCGGGACGACGAGAGGAGTTGGCGAAGCGTTACGCCGCCTGCTTCTTCGCAGCTATCAGCTTGCGGTTGATCAGCACTTCCGCGATCTGGATCGCGTTGAGCGCTGCCCCCTTGCGCAGATTGTCGGACACGCACCATAGCGCGAGACCGTTCTCCACCGTCGCGTCCTCGCGGATGCGGCTGATGTAGGTGGCGTCCTCGCCGGCCGCTTCATAGGGCGTCGCGTAGCCGCCGGGCTCCTGCTTGTCGATGACGAGGCAGCCGGGCGCCTTGCGCAGGATCTCGCGGGCTTCGTCCGCGGTGATCGGGTTCTCGAACTCGATGTTGACCGCTTCGGAGTGGCCGACGAAGACAGGCACGCGCACGCAGGTGGCGGTGAGCTTGATCTTGGGATCAAGGATCTTCTTGGTCTCCGCCATCATCTTCCACTCTTCCTTGGTGAAGCCGTCCTCCATGAAGACGTCGATGTGGGGGATGACGTTGAAGGCGATGCGCTTGGGGAATTTCTTCGCGACGAGCTCGTCATTGGTGTAGACGGCCTTGGTCTGCGAGAACAATTCGTCCATCGCGTCCTTGCCGGCACCCGAGACCGATTGATAGGTCGAGACCACGACGCGCTTGATGCCCGCCTTGTCGTGCAGCGGCTTGAGCGCGACCACAAGCTGCGCGGTCGAGCAGTTCGGGTTGGCGATGATGTTCTTCTTCTTGAAGCCTTCGGTCGCGGCCGCATTCACCTCCGGCACGATCAGCGGCACGTCCGGATCCATGCGCCAGGCCGAGGAATTGTCGATCACCACAGTGCCGGCGGCGCCGATCTTCGGCGACCATTCCTTCGACACCGAGCCGCCCGCCGACATCAGGCAGATGTCGACGTCGGAGAAGTCGTAATGCTCGAGCGCCTTCACCTTCAGGGTGCGGTCGCCATAGGAGACCTCGACGCCGACGCTGCGGCGTGACGCCAGGGCCACGACCTCGTCCGCGGGGAATTTGCGCTCATCCAGGATGTTGAGCATTTCCCGTCCGACATTGCCGGTCGCGCCGACGACTGCGACTTTGTAACCCATCGTTCACTCTCCGATGAAAAAGCCCGTTCCTGAAGCTCACGCTTAAACAGGAAGAGCAGCGCTTCTATGCGAGAACCGGCCGCAAGACAACGTTGGACCATGCCTTAGGGACGTGGATGCAGTCGCCCGAGGCCAGCACGGCCGCACTCTCGACCCGGACCAGTTTCCATCTGGCATTGGCAGCCTTCGCCGACGAGGTCGTCGGCACGCTGGCGCGGCTGTTCGCCTATGTGGGGACGCTCGCCCTGTTTGCCATCCTTGGCCTTGCGGCGCTCGGCCAGCTGCCTGATTTGCGCGACGACGAGCCAGCGACGAAACCGGGCTGGAGCGTGGCCGACCGCTCGCATCCGGCCTTCGCCCTCAGCAAGCTCGATTCGTCCGAAAAAACAGCATCTTACACCATCCTTCGGCATCCCGAGGGCGGCCGCCGGGACGTCATGCGCTGGACCGGCGCGGCGGACAAGCCGCTGGCCGAGCTCGAGATTTACCGGGAGGGCGACGAATTCGACGTGGCTCGTCCGGCCGCGCTGGACCTCGCCGTCCAGATGGGCCTGGGCACGGCCGGCGCGCTCGAGCAGGCCGGCCTGATCGAAACCAAATTCGGCCCCGTCGCCCTGTTCCGGCCGGTCGCGGCAACGGAGGGGGCGCGGCCCTGCCTCGGCTACCTCAAGCGCAGCGAGGAGCCGGGCCTGCAGATCTCCGGCTTCTCCTGCCAGGGCGGCACAGCGCCCGCCCAGCGCGCGGCCATCGCCTGCACGCTGAACCGGCTGACGCTGCTGACCTCGGGCAACGAGCCCAAGCTCGCCGACCTGTTCGCCCGCGCCGAGCTGAAGCGCCGTGGTTGCGACCTCCAGAGCTCACCGGACTGGCTGCTGGGCGCCGCGAACGCGCAATTGCGCGGGGCGCTTTGAGGCGCATCAAGCTCAAGTGGCTGGTATTGATGCAACTTTTGCCGGCGGCCTCGATTATTCCGAGCTGGTGTGACCCAATAGACCTAGTTGCGCCCACCCCGACCGGGCTAGTATGGGGGTGAAATCGACTGGCGGTGCGCCGCCTGAAGGGGACGTGATGAGCTCGAAATTCTCTGCCAAATGGGCGACCTTGTTTGCTGCGGGCGCCGTGATTGCCATGTCCTCTGCCATCGGTTTGGCAACGCCGGCTTCGGCCGACAACAAGACCAAGCGCTATGACGAGCGCGGCCGGCACTATTACGGCCCGAGCGGGCCCAACGCCGTCTACCAGCAGGGCCGCACCCGCATCTATGTGAGCAAGCGCTCCTGGCTCGACGGCGGCACCGAGGTCAATCCGGGCGACCGCAAATTCTCCGACTACGCCTTCCCGCCGGCTGTCGGCTATCCGTCCTTCGCGCGCGAGAATCTCAACCGCCCGATCGACCGCCAGCCGCTCTCGACGCCCCAGGACATCGGCGGCTATCCGCAGAATTTCCCGCTGTACTGAGCGGACGTAGCGATCCGAATCAAAAGGCCGGGCTCACGCCCGGCCTTTTTGTTTTGGAAGGTGCCGTAAGGTGGGCAAAGCGACTTGTCCGCCATCGCTCGAAGAGCGAAGGCTGAAGTGTGCCCACGCATTTTGGCGAATCGAGAGAGGTGGTGGGCACGGCGCAAGAGCGCCTTTGCCCACCGAGAGAGCTGCGCCCACTTACGCGTGCAGCTTCTGCAATTCCTTCAGGATCGCTTCGCCCATCTGCGTGGTCGAGGCGGCCGTGGTCCCCTCCGACTTGATGTCGGCCGTGCGCAGGCCGCTCGCAAGCACGGCAGCGATCGCGGCGTCCACCTTGTCGGCGAGATCGCCCATGTCGAAGGAATAACGCAGCGCCATGCCGAACGACGAGATCATCGCGATGGGATTGGCGAGGCCCTTGCCGGCGATATCAGGCGCCGAGCCGTGCACGGGCTCGTACAGGGCGCGGCGCTTCTTGGTCTTCACATCGACCTCGCCGAGCGAGGCCGAGGGCAGCATGCCGAGCGAGCCCGTCAGCATCGCCGCGATGTCGGACAGCATGTCGCCGAACAGATTGTCTGTCACGATGACGTCGAACTGCTTCGGCCATTTCACCAGCATCATGCCGCCGGAATCGGCGAGCTGATGCTCGAGCGTGACATCAGGATATTCGCGCTTGTGGACCTGAGTCATGACCTCGTTCCAGAGCACACCCGACTTCATGACGTTGCGCTTTTCCATCGACGTCACCTTGTTCTTGCGCTTCCTGGCAAGCTCGAAGGCGACGCGGCCGATGCGCTCGATCTCATAGGTGTCGTAGACCTGGGTATCGATGGCGCGCTTCTGGCCGTTGCCGAGATCGGTGATGGTCTTGGGCTCGCCGAAATAGACCCCGCCGGTGAGCTCGCGCACGATGACGATGTCGAGGCCCTCAACCGCCTCGCGCTTCAGGCTGGAGGCGTCCGCCAGCGCCGGGTAGCAGACGGCCGGACGGAGGTTGGCGAACAAAGCGAGATCCTTGCGCAGGCGCAGCAGGCCGGCTTCGGGACGCACCTCGTAAGGCACGGCGTCCCATTTCGGACCGCCGACCGCGCCGAAGATGATGGCGTCGGCGGCGAGCGCCTTGGCCATGTCGCCCTCGGAGATCGACACCTTGTGCGCGTCATAGGCGGAGCCGCCGACGAGGCCGGTGTCGGTCTCGAATTTGGCGATCCCGGCCGAATTGAGCCAGTCGATCAGCCGCTTCACCTCGCCCATCACTTCGGGGCCGATGCCGTCGCCGGGAAGCAGCAGCAGTTTGTGGGTCGCCATGGTCGTCACCTCAGATTTTTTCTCGTCATTGCCGGGCTTGACCCGGCAATCCAGCCTTTTTTGAAGGATGGATGCCCGGGTCAAGCCCGGGCATGACGAGCGGGATGAATTTCGGCCGGAGTGCTAGAGCGGCGTTGCGCGCTTGGCAAGACACCATTGCCGGGGTGCGGCTGTGCAAGGCGGGCGGGGCCTGCCACACTGCAAGGGCCGGAGAATCCCCTTGCACGCCCCTGATCGAACCCCGCCCTACGCACACCCCGCGCGGCTGATCCTGACGCTGTCGCTGGCCGCGACCGTCGGGCTCGGCATCGGCCGCTTTGCCTATGCGCTGGTGCTGCCGGATATGCGTGAGACCCTCGGCTGGTCCTACTCGGCGGCCGGTTTCATGAACACCATCAACGCCGTCGGCTATCTCGTGGGCGCGCTTGCCGCCTCGCGCCTGATCCAGCGCGTCGGCTGGGCGGCGGCCATCCGAGGCGGAACCCTCGCCTGCGTCGCCGCGCTCGCCACTTGCGCGCTGACGGGGAATTTCGTCGCGCTGAGCCTGGCGCGGCTCGTGCTGGGTCTGGGCGCTGCGGCCGGCTTCGTCGCGGGCGGCGCGCTGGCGGCCACCATCGCCCAGACCCGCCCCGAGCGGGCCAATTTCCTGCTCAGCCTGTTCTATGCCGGGCCCGGCATCGGCATACTGTCCTCGGGGCTGATCGCCCCGTTCACGCTGCAATATTTCGGGCCGGGCTCGTGGTGGATCGTCTGGTGGGCGCTGACGCTGCTCTCGGTCGCGATGACGATCCCGCTGTTCCTGATTCGCATCGAGAGCAGTGTCCGCTTCTCGGAAGGCGGTCACGCGTCATTCGCGATCCTGCCCGTGCTGATTTATCTCGCCGGCTACTTCCTGTTCGGCGCCGGCTACATCGCCTACATGACCTTCATGATCGCCTATGTGCGCGATAGCGGCGGCGGGGCCGCGGCGCAGGCGGCGTTCTGGAGCCTGATCGGCCTGTCCGCCTTCGCAACGCCCTGGGCCTGGCGCGGCGTGCTCGCGCTCGATCGCGGCGGATTGGCCACCGCCATCATCCTCGGCACCAACGCAGCGGGCGCGGCGTTGCCGATGCTCGGGCATTCGCCGGCATGGCTCGCGGTCTCGGCCGTCGTGTTCGGCGTCGCCTTCTTCGCCGTGGTCGGCTCGACCACCGCCTTCGTGCGCTTCAACTATCCGCCGCAGGTGTGGCCGACCGCGATCGCCGCGATGACGATCTCGTTCGGCGTCGGCCAGACGCTCGGCCCGATCGTGGTCGGCGCGATCACGGATGCGCTGGGAAGCCTGAGCTACGCGCTCAATGTCTCGGCGGCGTTGCTGGCACTGGGGGCAGTGGCGGCGCTGTGCCAGAGGAAGGTGGGGCCGGCCAAATAGACGGCCGCATAATCGGTGTCGTCCCCCCGCGAACGCGGGGACCCATACCGCGTGATCTTTCTATGGCGAAAGCTGGAAGTACCGAACAACTAATCTTCGCCAAACCTCTCCCTGGGGTTATGGGTCCCGGATCTGCGCGCGCTTGATGCGCGCTTGTCCGGGACGACAGCGAGGCTAGCTCCCGCTGAACGAATTATACCCCTGGTCTTCCCAGTATCCGCCCTTGTAGTCGTTGGTGACTTCCATCGAGACCACGTATTTCGGGTTCTTGAAGCCGAGCTTTGTGGGCACACGGATCTTCATCGGGAAGCCGTAGGCGCGCGGCAAAATCTCGTTCGCATATTTGAACGTCATCTGGGTCTGCGGATGCAGCGCGCTGCGCATGTCCAGAGGCGAATTGTAGCCTTCCTTGTCGGCGCACTGGAACCAGACATATTTCGCGCGCGTGTCGGCGCCGATCAGCTTGAGGAAATCGCGCAGGGGGGTACCGGTCCAGCTGCCGATCGCGCTCCAGCCTTCGACGCAGATGTGGCGGGTGATCTGGCTGACCTGCGGCAACTTGTAGAGTTCGTCCAGCGTCCAGGACTTCTTGTTGTCGACGAGGCCGCGGACCTCGAGCTTCCAGTCTGCGGCCGCGACATCGGGCGCGTCGTCGAGATCGTAATAGGCGTTGAACGGAAACGGCTTGGTGATCGCGCTCTCGGGGAAAGTCGGCGCCAGTGCGTCGGGATTGAAGATGAAGGCCTGCACCGCGTCGTTGAACTTCGAGACCTGTGTCAGCAGTGTATCAGCCGAGGACGAGTCGACGACATCGCAGCCGGTCAGCAGCGTCAGCGCCCCCAAGCTGGCGCCGCCCGCAATGAAGCGGCGACGGGTAAAATCCGGCATCGTCTTGATGGCGTCCTTGATCAGGAGCCGCTTGTCGACGCCGGGGATCAGGAATGAACGCTTGGCCATCTTCTCCTCCTTCAGCGACCGATGATCATGGCGCGCAGGCTCTTCGGCACGAGCAGCGCGAGCAGGACGTGAACGACGAGAAACGCGCAGATCGCGGCCATGCAGAAGAAATGGATGTAGCGCGCGGTCGGGTAATCGCCGAACAGCGTGACCAGCCAATGCAGTTGCACCGGCTTCCACATGCCGAGCCCCGTGAGCACGATCAGCACGCCGACCACGATGATGCCGGCATAGAGCAGGCGCTGCACGTAATTGTAGACGGTGAGATCGTCATGGCCGAGCTTGAAGGTCAGGGCAGACCTGACGTCGTGCAGCACGCCTGACGGGGTGATTGGAAGCAGCTTTTTGCGGAAACGGCCGGTGGCGAAGCCGGTGACGAGATAGGCGAGGCCGTTGATCATCAGCAGCCACATCGCCGCGAAGTGCCAGAGCAGACCGCCGCCGAGCCAGCCGCCGAGCGTGTAGTCGCGCGGGAAGGTGAAGCCGAACAGCGGCGAGGCGTTGTAGATCTGCCAGCCCGACAGGATCATCAGGATCATCGCAAATGCGTTGATCCAGTGCATGACCCGCACCCAGGCCGGCTGGATCACCTTGGCCTTGATGGCCCTGACCTGCTCGTCGGTGACTGTGAGGCTCGCCATGATGGTTCCGTCCTGATCGTCCGTGGTGATCGTCGTCCTGGGGATCGTGTGTCGGGAATTATACGCCGGCCCGCCGGTTTTCGTTACGCCCTGCCGGCCATGGAATCGATGCCGTCAGGCTATTGTGGTCACAAAAAAGCGAGCCGGGTATCCCCGGCTCGCGGTCTGAAACCATCCTGTTCGGGGATGAAACAGGATCGCGCGGTGTTACGACGCCGGCATCAGCACGGTGTCGACCACATGGATCACGCCGTTGGACTGGTTGACGTTGGAGATCGTCACCATCGAGGTGCCGCCCTTGGCATCGACGATCCAGACCTTGCCGTCCATCTTCTTGACCGTCAGCTCCTCGCCTTCGGCGGTCTTCAGCTTCTTGCCGTCGGTGAGGTCGGAAGCCTCGAGCTTGCCGGGCACGACGTGGTAGGTGAGGATCTTGGTCAGCGTCGCCTTGTTCTCGGGCTTGACCAGATTGTCGACGGTGCCGGCCGGCAGCTTGCCGAAGGCGGCGTTGGTCGGCGCGAACACGGTGAACGGTCCCTTGCTCTCCAGCGTCGGCACCAGGCCAGCCGCCTTCACCGCCGCCACCAGCGTGGTGTGATCCTTCGAGTTGACCGCGTTCTGCACGATGTTCTTGGACGGGAACATCGCGGCGCCGCCGACCATGACGGTCTTTTCCTCGGCACGCACAGGCGCGACGACGGTCGCGGTGATGGCGAGGGCGCTGAAGGCGGCGGCAGCGAGATAGGCAATGCGCTTGGACATGGAAGTCTCCCGATTGAATTGGTGCCGGCCATGGCCGGTGTTGGGTTGGGGCAACAACAGCGACTGCGACATTTGGGCGATGCAGCAGTGCCGTCGTTGGACCGAACTACGGGAGGGTTTGGGGTGCGGTTTCGGGAAAAAATTCTTTGTGATGTGTGAAACTTTGGGGCGGCGTGATCGTGTGTTGCGAGCTCACGCGGCACACGCGCTGTCGTCCCGGACAAGCGAAGCGGAGATCCGGGACCCATAGCCACAGGAGGATATCGTGACACAAGATGGTCACTCCGGGTCTTCGCCAAACCACTTCCTGTGGTTATGGGTCCCGGGTTCGCGACTGCGTCGCGCCCCGGGACGACGAGGAGAGTTTGCCGCGCGGACTTCGCGTCTCAATCCCTGTTGTTCGGCGTCTGGATGAAGCCGCGATTATGGGTCGGACTGATCAGCACCTCGTTGATGCAGACCCTGGCCGGCATGCTTGCGATGAACGCGATGGTGCGGCCGAGATCCTCGGATTGCAGCATCTTCGCCTGCTCCGCCTCGCTCGGCACTACCGGGCGCAGCTTCAGGATCGGCGTTGCGACCTCGCCGGGCATCAGGCAGCAGGCGCGCAGGCCGTTGACGCATTCATCCATGTTGAAGGAATGGGTCAGTGCCAGCACCGCATGCTTGGTCGTGGTGTAGGCCGGGCCCGGCATCTTCGAAACGTGGCGGCCGGCCCAGGACGAGACGTTGATGATCGCGCCGTCCTGTTGCTTGCGCATCGTCGGCAGCACCGCGCGCATGCAATAGAGCACGCCATTGAGATTGACCTGGACCAGCTTGTCCCAGCCCTCCAGTTCCATGTCCTTCCAGCTGCGCTTGGGGACGTTGATGCCGGCGTTGTTGACGAGAAGGTCGATGCGGCCGTGCCTGGCGACGATCTCATCGGCGGCCTTCTGGGCCTCCGCCGCGTTCGAGACGTCCAGCGCGATCGCCTCGGCGGCGCCGCCCGTCTTGGTGATCTTCGCAACCACCTCGTCCAGGGCTGCCTGGCGCCGGCCGGACACCACCACCGTCCAGCCGTCGGCAGCCAACGCCTCGGCTCCGGCCTCCCCTATCCCGCTGCCACCGCCCGTGACCCAGGCCACGCGTTTCCCATTCTTGGTCATGCAAACTGTCTCCGTTGCTTCACTGGGGCGGTTTTTGCTAATCCAGCCCTCGGTTTTGACCGGCCTTGTCGGTCTTGCGGTCGAGGAAATCTTGCATGAACCCAGCAGCCAACGCCAACCTGTTTTCCCGCCTGTTCGACGGCCTCGATAACCCTGCGCGCCTCGCGATCGAGACGCAGGACGGAGGGCGCATCAGCTATGGCGATCTGATCGCACGGGCAGGCCAGATGGCGAACGTGCTGGTGGCGCGCGGCGTGAAGCCGGGCGACCGCGTCGCGGTGCAGGTCGAGAAGTCCGTCGCCAATATCGTGCTGTATCTCGGCACGGTCAGAGCCGGCGCGGTCTATCTGCCGCTCAACACCGCCTATACGCTCAATGAGCTCGACTATTTCATCGGCGATGCCGAGCCGTCGCTGGTGGTGTGCGATCCCTCCAAGGCCGAAGGGCTCGCCCCGATCGCCGCCAAGGTGAAGGCGAAGGTCGAGACGCTCGGCCCTGACGGCAAGGGCTCGCTGACGGACGCCGCCGACAAGGCCAGCCCCGATTTCGCGACCGTCGCGCGCGCGAACGACGACCTCGCCGCGATCCTCTACACGTCCGGCACCACCGGCCGCTCCAAGGGCGCAATGCTCAGCCACGACAATCTGGCGTCGAATTCGCTCTCGCTCGTCGGCTACTGGCGCTTCACCGACAAGGATGTCCTGATCCACGCGCTGCCGATCTACCACACGCACGGCCTGTTCGTGGCGACCAACGTGACGCTGTTCGCCCGGGCGTCGATGATCTTCCTGCCGAAGCTCGATCCGGACCTGATCATCAAGCTGATGGCGCGCGCGACGGTGCTGATGGGCGTGCCGACCTTCTACACGCGGCTACTGCAGAACGGCGCGCTGTCGCACGAGACGACAAAGCACATGCGGCTGTTCATCTCGGGCTCGGCGCCGCTGCTGGCGGAGACCCATCGCGAATGGTCGGCGCGCACGGGACATGCGGTGCTCGAGCGCTACGGCATGACCGAGACCAACATGAACACGTCGAACCCCTATGACGGCGAGCGCGTGCCCGGCGCGGTCGGCTTTCCGCTTCCCGGCGTCTCCGTGCGCGTCACCGAGCCCGAAACCGGCAAGGAATTGCCGCGCGACGAGATCGGCATGATCGAGGTGAAGGGCCCGAACGTCTTCAAGGGCTATTGGCGCATGCCGGAGAAGACCAAGGCCGAATTCCGCCCTGACGGCTTCTTCATCACCGGCGACCTCGGCAAGATCGACGCCAAGGGCTACGTGCACATCCTCGGCCGCGGCAAGGATCTCGTCATCTCGGGCGGATTCAACGTGTACCCGAAGGAAATCGAGAGCGAGATCGACGCCATGCCGGGCGTGATCGAATCCGCCGTGATCGGCGTGCCGCATGTCGATTTCGGCGAGGGCGTCACGGCGGTGCTGGTGCGCCAGCCCGGCGCGAGCATTGACGAAGCGGCGGTGCTGAAGGGCCTGGACGGACGCCTCGCCAAGTTCAAGATGCCCAAGCGCGTCTTCGTCGTCGACGAGCTGCCGCGGAACACGATGGGCAAGGTGCAGAAGAATATCTTGCGCGAGACTTACAAGGATATTTACACGAAGAAGTAGGACAATGCTCCAGGGCTGGGGAGAGGCATGAAACGCGAGCAGGCTGTCCGGATCAACGATCATCTCCTCGATGCTTATAGGGCTCTCGACCAGGCCCGAATGGCTATCGCGGGCTTGCCAAGGCCGAGCGGATTGAGCTTGGAGACTGGCTTGACGGCGTCGTTGGCGCCTTGGAGGACGAGCTTCTCCAGCCGATCTACGATCAATATCCGGATCTGGAGCCGCCGAAGTCGAAGCGTGAACCGGTAGAATATATATGTGAGCTCACGTGGGAGGAGGTGCAGCTTCCGCCTTCGGTAACCGAGGAACGATTCGACGAGATCATCCTCTCGGTTATGAAGCCGACGTGGCGGAAAACCGCGATGATGGTCACCTATGTGCTGGATCGCTGCAAAGAACTCGGATTGCCGATCGAAGGCGAAGCGATTGCCGCGCGACTGAAGGTCCTTTCCGAGGCCGATCGGATCGAAGGGATCGGCGATCTCCGGGATTGGTTCGGTAGCGAAGTGCGATTGAAGGACTAGTTCGGCTCGCGATTTCCAGGCTCTGCTCTCTCACCCGTCATTGCGAGGAGCTCTTGCGACGAAGCAATCCAGGCTGCCGCTGCGGAAAGATTCTGGATTGCTTCCGCCTTCGCCAAAGGCTTCGGCGGATAAGCCACTACGCTCGCAATGACGGAGTGTGTGGCGCCTACTGCCCGCCCAACAAGCTCATCACAAACCGGCTGCCGACGACGAAGAGATAGCACCCGAACGCCATCTCCAGCGTGCGCTTCGACATCGCATGCGCCGCTCTCACGCCGAGCGGCGCGGTGACGAGGCTCATCGGCATCACCAGCACGGCGCCAATCAGCGAGACGTAACCAAGCGCGAACGGGATCTGCAGCGCTGCGACGGCGGGATAGGTCGCCGCCGCGGGCCAGCCGGCATAGATGTAGCCGAGCGCGCCGGGGATCGAGATCAGCACGGCGAGTGCCGACGACGTCGCGACCGCCTGATGAATGGGACGGCCGTAGAAGGTCATCAGGAGGTTCGAGAACAGGCCGCCGCCGATACCCATCAGCGTCGACAGGATGCCGACGCAGAAACCGTAGGCGCGCATCAACGGCCCATCAGGCAGGTCGTCGCCGAACTTCCAGCCTTCGCGCGCGAAAATGAGACGCGCGGCGGCAGAGTAGGCAACGCAGACGAAGACGATCTTGAACAGCCGCTCCGGCGCGTAGCGGGCGATCACGCTGCCGGCGACGACGCCGATCACGATCGGCAGCCACCAGACGCGCAGGATCGTCATGTCGACGGCGCCGCGCTTGTAGTGGGCCTGAAACGAACGGATCGAGGTCGGGATGATCACCGCGAGCGAGGTGCCGACGCAGAGCGGCATCCGCACCTCGAGCGGCACGCCGGCGATGCGGAAGCATTCGTAGAACACCGGCACGAGAATCGCACCGCCGCCGATGCCGAACACGCCAGCCAGAAACCCCGAGAGCGCGCCGGTTGCGATCAGCAGCAGCGCGAGCTCGACGATCTCCTTGATATCAAGACCTGCAATCACCCCTGACCTGCCCGGCGACTGGTCGCAGCGTTTCCGAAACGAGCGCTCGGAATTGGCTGCATGCCAAGCTGTAGGCGATCTGATTTGCACGGTCGACAGCCGACTCGCCGGTCTTGGGTGGAATGCAGGCTGCGCATATCCGCCCGTGCTGCGAAAAATGAGTGCGCAGCATGGAAATCGTGCGCGCTGCGTCGGTAGGCCGAGCGGCGTGAACTGACTGGTTCGAACGCCCGACGGCTCGGAGCGGGTTAGAGCCGTTCCAATAGTGATTTCAACGCGCCCGCTCCGTTGCCGCAAGAAGTGAATAATTGTTCTGTTTTTGCTCGGCATGCAGCCGCCCTGGTATACCAAGGCCCTGATTGGCCTTGTTTCATCAAGGCCATAGAGCTGAACGCCGGTTCGATTTATGGCGATTTGGTGATTGCGCAGGGCAAATCGACTCCGTAAATAGAGCCGACCTTTCGCGATCCCCGCGCGCCCTCTGCTGGGCCGCCATACAACATCAAAGCCCATGACCGCACGGATCGAACGACCGCTTTCACCACACATGCAAGTCTACCGCTGGACGCTGACGATGGCGCTGTCCATCGTTCATCGCGCCACCGGCATCGCCCTCTACGTCGGAACGCTGCTGCTGGTCTGGTGGCTGGTTGCGGCGGCCTCCGGCCCGGCCGCCTATGCCCATGTCCAGGCCTTTGCCGGCAGCATCATCGGCCGCCTGATCGTGTTCGGTTACACCTGGGCGCTGATGCACCACATGCTGAGCGGCATCCGGCATTTCGTCTGGGACCTCGGCTACGGCTTCAAGGCCAATGAGCGCGAAGCGCTGACCTGGGGCGCGCTGATCGGCGGCATCGTACTGACGGTGCTGATCTGGATCATCGCCTATGCGATCGGAGGCGGACGATGAGCGCGACCGATACGCCCAAGCGCAGCATGCGCACCCCGCTCGGCCGCGTCCGCAATCTCGGCGCCGCGCATTCGGGCACGTCCGATTTCTGGCGCCAGCGCATCACCGGCGTCGCCATGACGCTGCTGATGATCCCCGTGCTGGTCATCATCATGATGCTGCTCGGCCGCAACCAGGTCGGCGCAGCGCAGATCCTCAGCTCGATTCCCGTCGCGGTGATCCTGCTGCTGTTCATCTTCGCCAGCGCCTGGCACATGAAGATCGGCATGCAGGTGGTGATCGAGGACTACGTCCATAACGAGAAGCTGAAGCTCGTCTCGATCATGCTCAACAACTTCTTCTCGGTCGCCGTGGCGCTCGCCTCGACCTACGCGATTCTGAAACTTTCCTCCGGAGTGTAACCCATGGCCACCACAACGAATGGCTCGGGCAACGGCGCTCCCGCCACCAACGGCAAAGCCTATCCGATCGAAGACCACACCTACGACGTCGTCGTGGTCGGCGCCGGCGGCGCGGGCCTGCGCGCCGTGGTCGGCTGCAGCGAAGCGGGCCTGCGCACGGCCTGCATCACCAAGGTGTTCCCGACCCGCTCGCATACCGTCGCGGCGCAGGGCGGCATCTCCGCTTCGCTCGGCAACATGCACAAGGACGACTGGCGCTGGCACATGTACGACACCGTGAAGGGGTCGGACTGGCTCGGCGACCAGGACGCGATCGAATACATGGTGCGCAATGCGCCCGACGCGGTCTACGAGCTCGAGCATTGGGGCGTGCCGTTCTCGCGCACCGAGGATGGCAAGATCTATCAGCGTCCGTTCGGCGGCATGACCATGGACTACGGCAAGGGCCAGGCGCAGCGCACCTGCGCCGCCGCCGACCGCACCGGTCACGCCATGCTGCACACGATGTACGGCCAGTCGCTGCGCCACGCGGCCGAGTTCTTCATCGAGTTCTTCGCCATCGACCTGATCATGGACGACCAGGGCACCTGCCGCGGCGTCATCGCGCTCAAGCTCGACGACGGCACGTTGCATCGCTTCCGTGCCCAGACCGTGATCCTCGCGACCGGCGGCTACGGCCGCGCCTACGCCTCCTGCACCTCGGCGCACACCTGCACCGGCGACGGCGGCGGCATGGTGCTGCGCGCAGGCCTGCCGATGCAGGACATGGAGTTCGTCCAGTTCCACCCGACCGGCATCTACGGCTCGGGCTGCCTCGTCACCGAGGGCGCCCGCGGCGAGGGCGGCTATCTCGTCAACTCCGAGGGCGAGCGCTTCATGGAGCGCTATGCACCGTCGGCCAAGGATCTCGCCTCGCGCGACGTCGTCTCGCGCGCGATGACCATCGAGATCCGCGAAGGGCGCGGCGTCGGCAAGAAGAAGGACCACATCTTCCTTCATCTGGACCACCTCGATCCCGCGGTGCTCGCCGAACGCCTGCCGGGCATCTCCGAATCCGCAAAGATCTTCGCCAATGTCGACGTGACGCGCGAGCCGATCCCGATCGTGCCGACCGTGCACTACAATATGGGCGGCATCCCCACGAACTATCACGGCGAGGTGCTGACCAAGAAGGACGGCGACGACAACGCGATCATCCCGGGCCTGATGGCGATCGGCGAAGCCGCCTGCGTCTCCGTGCACGGCGCCAACCGCCTCGGCTCCAATTCGCTGATCGACCTCGTGGTGTTCGGCCGCGCCGCCGCGCTGCGCCTCGCCGAGAAGCTGACGCCGAACGCCAAGCAGCCGGAGCTGCCGGCCAACTCGGCCGAGCTCGCGCTCGGCCGGCTCGACCATTACCGCTACGCCTCCGGCGGCACGCCGACCGCAAAACTGCGCGAAGGCATGCAGAATGTGATGCAGACCAATTGCGCGGTGTTCCGCACCGGCGAAGTCCTGAGCGAAGGCCAGAACCTGATCGCGAAGGTCCACAGCGGCATCACCGACATCGCCGTGTCCGACCGCTCGCTGGTGTGGAATTCGGATCTCGTCGAGACGCTCGAATTCGACAATTTGATCTCGCAGGCGGTGGTGACGATGAACTCGGCCGCCAACCGCACCGAGAGCCGCGGCGCCCACGCCCGCGAGGACTTCTCCGAGCGCGACGACAAGAACTGGATGAAGCACACGCTGGCCTGGCTGGACGATGCCGGCAAGGTCAAGATCGAGTACCGCCCGGTTCACGACTACACCATGACCAACGACGTGCAGTACATCCCGCCGAAGGCGCGCGTGTACTGATCATTGCTGTCATGCGCGGGCTTGACCCGCGCATCCATCTTTCAAGAACGATGGATTGCCGGGTCAAGCCCGGCAATGACGCGGAAAACCAGAGGCAGGACTTATGGTTGAATTCGCACTTCCCAAGAACTCCAAGATCACCGGCGGCAAGACCTGGCCGAAGCCCGCGGGCGCGACCGAGGTTCGCGAGTTCAAGGTCTATCGCTGGAATCCGGACGACGGCAAGAATCCGAGCGTCGACACCTATTACGTCGACACCAATGATTGCGGCCCGATGGTGCTGGACGGCCTGATCTGGATCAAGAACCACATCGACCCGTCGCTGACCTTCCGCCGCTCCTGCCGCGAAGGCGTCTGCGGCTCCTGCGCCATGAACATCGACGGCCAGAACACGCTGGCCTGCACGCGCTCGATGCACGACGTGAAGGACGGCGCAGTGAAGGTCAATCCGCTGCCGCACCAGCCGGTCGTGAAGGACCTTGTCCCTGATCTCACCAATTTCTACGCCCAGTATGCCTCCGTCGAGCCGTGGCTGAAGACGACCTCGCCGACGCCGCAGAAGGAATGGCGCCAGACCCACGAGGACCGCGAGAAGCTCGACGGCCTCTACGAATGCATCCTGTGTGCCTGCTGCTCGACGTCGTGCCCGAGCTATTGGTGGAACAGCGAGCGCTATCTCGGCCCCGCCGCGCTGCTCCAGGCCAACCGCTGGGTGTCGGATTCGCGCGATGAAGCCACCGGCGAGCGGCTCGACAATCTCGAGGACCCGTTCCGGCTCTATCGCTGCCACACCATCATGAACTGCGCCAAGGCGTGCCCGAAGGGGCTGAACCCCGCGGAGGCCATCGCCGAGCTCAAGCTCAAGATGGTCGAGCGCCAGATCTGACGGCCAGGTTCTTTGCCTTGATTCCCGGCCGGACCGGCCGGGACAATCCGGGATTGCGGTCAATTCGAGGAGAATTTTCTCCGACCCGCTGCGCGCGTAAGCTTTTGGCTTACAACCACCGGTTCCCGCACAAGCCGCTTCCTTCCCTTCGCGAGATTCAGTTAAGCTCCCCTCAGGGACGGAGCGACTGTGCAAAGGGCGCAACGCAACTCGCTGAGGCTGTTGCAGTGGATGATGGCGGCATCCCTGGCGCTGCCGATCGCGCTGTTCGTGATCGCCGCCAGCATCTCCTACACCTCGACCAGGGACATCGCCGACCGGGAGATCGAGCGCACGCTCGACGTCGTGCATGAGCATGCGCTCAAGGTGTTCGAAACGATCGATCGCAGCCTTGCCGAGCTCAACGAGGTGGTCCGTGGCCTGTCCGACGACACCATCCGCGCGCACGAGCCGGCGCTGCACCGCCGCCTGAAGCGGCTGAGCGATTCGCTGCCGCAGCTCAAATCGGCCTGGATCTTCGACGCGGACGGGAAAGCGCTGGTCAACAGCCTTGCCTCGCCGCCGCCGGACCTGGGCTTTGCCGACCGCGACTATTTCTACGTCCATATCGACCAGAGCATCGGCACCTTCATCGGCACGGCCCTGACCCCGCGATCACCCTATCAGGGCGCACGTTTCTTCGGGGTGAGCCGCCGCCGCGACTCCGACGACGGGCGTTTCGTCGGCGTGATCCAGGCCTCGGTGCTGCCGGAGTATTTCGAGAGTTTCTACGCCAGAATTGGATCGGATCCCGGCAGCTTCTTCGCGATGGGCCGCACCGACGGCGCGATGCTCACGCATTTCCCGCGGCTCGACCACGACCTCAGGCTCGATCCGACCGGACCTGTCGGCCGGGAAATCGCGGCGCGCCCCGATCACGGCCTCATCACCATCGCCTGGCCGTCGGACGGGATCGAGCGCCGCATCGGCTACCGGCGTGTCGCGGAGTACCCGATCTATGTCAGCGCCGGGCTCGAGACCTCGGCGATCCGCGCGCGCTGGCTGGCCACCATGGGCCAGCATCTGGTGTTCGGCCTACCCGCCACCGCGCTGCTGTTTCTGCTGCTGGCGCTGGCGTTCCGGCGCACGCAAAACCTCCAGGCCGAAGCCGCAAAACGGCGCGAGGCCGAGGAGGCGCTCAAGCACAGCCAGCGCCTGGAGGCGCTCGGACAGCTCACCGGCGGCGTCGCGCACGATTTCAACAATCTGCTGACGGTGATCCGCGCCTCGGTCGACCTCTTGAACCGGCCGCAACTGACGGAGGAGCGGCGCCAGCGCTACATCACCGCGATCGCGGACGCCGTGGCGCGGGCGGCCAAGCTGACCTCGCAGCTGCTCGCCTTCGCGCGGCGCCAGCCCCTGAAGCCGGAGGTGTTCGACGTCGCCGAACGGATGCAGGCGCTGCACGACATGCTTGCGCCCCTGCTGGGGCCGGCCATCGAGATCGCCATGCGCCTGCCCACGGAGCCCTGCCTCGTCCGTGCCGATGCCGGCCAGTTCGAGACGGCGCTGATCAACATGGCGACCAATGCGCGCGATGCCATGCAGGGCAAGGGCAGGATCACCTTCAAGGTCGAGCCCGCGACGACCGTTCCCGATACGCTGGCCGACGCCTCGGGCGGCCAGACCTCGGCAGGCCAGATCTCGGCCAACCACGGCTTCGTCAGCGTGACCGTCAGCGACACCGGCATCGGCATTCCCGCCGCCCGATTGGGGCGCATCTTCGAGCCGTTCTTCACCACCAAGCAGGTCGGCCACGGCACCGGCCTCGGCCTGTCCCAGGTGTTCGGGTTCGCCCGGCAATCCGGCGGCGAGGTGACGGTCACGAGCGAGCTGGGGCACGGCAGCACCTTCTCGCTCTATCTGCCGCGCGTGCCGCCGGACCTGCTGCCGCAGCGACAGGCGCCCAACACGGCGCCGGCGGTGGCCGGCAGCGGCATGTCGGTGCTGGTGGTCGAGGACAATATCGAGCTGGCCAATTTCGCCGCCGACGGCCTCACCGAGCTCGGCTACAGCATCACGCTGGTCGACAATGCGACCGACGCGCTCGCCGAGCTCGTCATGGACGCCGATCGCTTCGACGTCGTGTTCTCCGACGTCGTGATGCCTGGCATGACCGGGCTCGATCTGGCGCAGGCCCTCCGCGACCGCAGCATCGACGTGCCAGTCGTGCTGACGACGGGCTACAGCCAGGCGCTGTCGCAAGATGGCGTGGCCGGCTTCGACCTGGTGCAAAAACCCTATTCGATCGAGGAATTGTCGCGCGTTCTGCATCGGCCCGGCCGGATTCGGCGCGTCCAGAACGGTGCCGCCGAATAGGGCCTTCCGGGAACCAGAGGGAACCGGTTGATTTCCCTCGCGTTGTCCGCACATGCACAAGCCGGCCGCAAAGCGCGAACAGGACAAGCCACCGATCGTCGGGATCAAGGGCGAGAGTGGCGATGAGGTCGCACCGCCGCCCCCGGAGCTGCTTGAGCCGGACCCCGAACTCTCACCCGAGGAGGCAGAGCAGGCCCGCAAGGATTATCTGCTGACGCGGTTCTGGATCAGCGCGCGCGGCTTCTGGGGCCGCAACGGCGATCGCCTCGCCTGGCCGTTCTCGCTCGGCCTCGTCGTGCTGATCGTCCTCACCGTCGGCTTCCAGTACGGCATCAATGTCTGGAACAGAGCGATCTTCGACGCGATCGAGAAGCGCGATGCGGGAACGGTCTTCCATCTCACCGCGATGTTCTTTCCGCTGGCGATCGGCAGCATCGTGCTCGGCGTCGCGCAGGTGTTCGCGCGGATGGGCATCCAGCGGCGCTGGCGCGCCTGGCTGACCAACAGCGTGCTGACGCGCTGGCTCAAGAACGGCCGTTACTACCAGCTCAACCTCGTCGGCGGCGACCACAAGAATCCAGAATACCGGATCGCCGAGGATTTGCGCATCGCGACGGATTCGCCGGTCGATTTTCTCGCCGGCGTCACCTCGGCGCTGTTGTCCGCCGCGACCTTCATCGTCGTGCTCTGGACCATCGGAGGTGCGCTCACCGTCACCCTCGGTGGCTCGACCATCACCATTCCCGGCTTCCTCGTGATTGCCGCGATGCTTTACGCCGCAATCGCCTCGGGCTCGATCCTGGTGATCGGCCGGCAATTCGTGCAGGTCTCCGAGGACAAGAACCAGGCCGAGGCCGATTTCCGCTACACGCTGACGCGCGTGCGCGAAAACGGCGAGAGCATCGCGCTGCTCGGCGGCGAGGAAGAAGAGCGCGAGGGCATCGATCGCAACTTCACCAGCGTGCTCAGGCAGTGGGCGCGGCTCGCCGGCCAGCACATGCGCACCACGCTGGTATCGCAAGGATCGAGCCTCGTCGCCCCCGTCGTGCCGCTGCTACTGTGCGCGCCGAAATTTCTCGACGGCTCCATGACGCTGGGACAGGTGATGCAGGCGGCTTCCGCCTTCACCATCGTGCAGAGTGCGTTCGGCTGGCTGGTCGACAATTATCCGCGGCTCGCCGACTGGAATGCCTGCGCGCGCCGCATCGCCTCGCTGATGATGTCGCTCGACGGCCTCGAGCGCGCCGAGCAGGGCGACGGACTTGGCCGCATCAAGCGCGGCGAGACCCGCAACGAGACGATGCTGGAGCTCAACGATCTCTCTGTCACGCTCGACGACGGCACCGCCGTGGTCGGCGAGACCGAGGTCGCGATCGAGCCCGGCGAGCGGCTGCTGGTCGCCGGCGAATCCGGCACCGGCAAGAGCACGCTGGTGCGTGCTATCGCAGGCCTGTGGCCGTGGGGCGGCGGCAGCGTCAATTTCCATCCGGACCGTCGGTTGTTCATGCTGCCGCAGCGTCCCTACGTGCCCTCCGGGTCCCTGCGCCGCGCCGTCGCCTATCCCGGCGCCGAGGAGGACTGGACCGTCGATGAGATCGGCGAGGCCCTGCACAAGGTCGGCCTCGATCACCTCAAGGAGAAGATCGAGGAAGATGGCCCCTGGGATCAGACGCTCTCCGGCGGCGAGAAGCAGCGCCTCGCCTTCGCGCGGCTGCTCTTGCACAACCCCGATATCGTCGTGCTGGACGAGGCGACCTCGGCGCTCGACGAGAAGAGCCAGGACAAGATGATGAAGATGGTCACCGACGAGCTGCGAGAGGCCACCATCGTCAGCGTCGCGCATCGCGTCGAGCTGGAAGCATTCCACAGCCGCAAGATCGTGCTGGAGCGGCGCAAGGGCGGCGCCAAGCTCGTCAGCGACATCGACCTGATCCCGCGCAAGGGCAAGCGTAAGCTGCTCGGGCGCTTCTTGCGACAGCGCAAGGCACCGAAGAAGGCGGCGTAGTACTATCTTTCCGTCGTCCCGGACAAGCGCGCCCCAAGCGCGCGCCGATCCGGGACCCATACCCACAGGGAGCGGTTCGACGAAGATTCGGAGTGGGCGTCTCGCGCTACACTCCTCCCTGGGGTTATGGGTCCCGGGTTCGCTTCGCGCCCCGGGACGACACTGGTGATGGAGCGTTGGAGTCCCCACCAAAACCGGCTATGCATGCGCCGCCTGCAACGAGGATCGCCTGCTTGACGACCGACAACATCCCTTCGTCCGCGCCATTCGGCGCGTTCGCGCCGAACGCGGCGCAGGCTGCGATCATCGGCCTCACGCAACAATCGGGGCTGAAGCGCGGCGCATTCCGGCCATGGATGTCGCGGCTGGTGAACCTGCTGCGGAGCGGCCCTGTCGACGTGCAGTATCAGGGTGCCTCGTTCCGTCTCTATCACCAGGGCAGCGCGACCGAGCGCGGCGCGCTGTTCAATCCCGACTACAATCTCGACGAGCTCGATTTCCTGCGCCAGCATACGCCCTCGGGCGGCACCTTCGTCGATGTCGGCGCCAATGTCGGCACCTTTGCACTGGTGATGGCGCGACAGGTCGGCAGCAACGGAAGGGTGGTCGCGATCGAGCCGCATCCGCTGACGTTCGGACGGCTGTCCTTCAACCATGCCGCATCGAAATCGGCTCAGGTGCGTCTGGTGCAGGCCGCGGCCGGCGACAGCGATGGCGAGCTGATGATCGAGAGCGGTGGCGGCAATCTCGGCGCCACGCATGTCGTCACCGGCACGGCCAGTGCGGAGGCCATCAAGGTGCCGTCGCTGCGGCTGACAAGGATTCTGGACGAGGCCGGCGTCACCCAGGTCGATTCGCTCAAGATCGACGTCGAGGGCTTCGAGGACCGCGTGCTGATCGGCTTCTTCCGCGACGCGCCGCCATCGCTGTGGCCGCGCGCGGTGGTGATCGAACATCTGTCACAAAACGAATGGCAGCAGGATTGTATTGCCGACATGGTCGCACGCGGCTTCAAGGTCGCGCGCAAGACGCGAAGCAACACATTCCTGTCGCGCTGACAGGCACAAGCAAGGGAGGCTAACGATGATCGACCATCTGGGTTTCTCGGTCTCCGACTACGCGCGCGCAAAGGCGTTCTATACGAAGGCGCTGGCTCCGCTCGGCTACGGCCTGATCATGGAGGTCACGGCGCAGCAGACAGGTCATGCTGCGGCCGCGGGTTTCGGCGCGGACGGCAAGCCGGATCTCTGGTTCGGCGGCGAAGGCGCGATGAACAAGCCGGTGCACATCGCGATCGCAGCCAGGGACCGCGCCACCGTCGACGCCTTCTACAAGGCGGCCATTGCGGCAGGCGGTCGCGACAACGGCCCGCCCGGCATCCGCCCGCACTACCACCCGAATTACTATGGCGCCTTCGTGCTCGACCCCGATGGTCACAACATCGAGGCGGTCTGCCACATGCCGGAATAGGTCCAGGGCAGCCCTGGATTCCCCTCGGGAACATCGCATCCGGCAGGTCGTTATTATTCCTTGCAGAAGGAGTGCGATATGGCCAACGACAATGCCCGCGACGTGGACCGCGCCTGGGATCTGATGAAGAAGATCGGATTCGCGATGCTGGTGACGCGCGACGGCGACAAGCTGCGCGCGCGGCCGATGAGTGCTTTTCTCGATCGCGACGCGAACGCCATCTACTTCCTGACCGATGCGCGGCGCCACAAGGACGAGGAGATAGCGCGCGATCCCTCCATCAATTTGTCGTTCGCGGACGCCGGCAGCCAGAAATACGTTTCGCTGACCGGAACAGCCGCCGTCTCCAACGACCGCGCGAAGATCAAGGAGCTGTTCTCGACACCGGCGAAGGCGTGGTGGGGCAGCGCCGAGGATCCCAACATCCGCGTGCTCAAGATCACGCCCGACGATGCCGAGTTCTGGGATTCGCCTGGCACGGTCATTTCCTACGTGAAGATGGCCGCGGCAGTGGTGACGAACACGCGGCCCGACATCGGCGAGAACCGCAAGGTCTCGTTGTGATGCCGATCGAACCGCCCGAGATTCCGCCGTCGACACCGGGCACGCCGACCGAGCCGCCGCCGGGAATTCCGCCCGGCAACCCGCAGCCCGAAATCACGCCGCCGGTGCGCGAGCCCGGCGAATCTCCGCGCCCCGACGAATTGCCGGGCCGGATACCTGAGGAGATTCCGTCGCGCGGGCCGAATGGTCCGCTCACGCCCAATCCCGCGACGGACGCAATGCCTGCGCGCGATCACATATGAGGCGAGGCATCACATGTGAGGCGATTGCAACCGACGTCTGAATGCGCAATGAACGTCATCATAGTGAGTCGATTTGCGTGAAGAAATAAATCGGGCCGCGACTGCTTCGCCTGCCACAATGCGGCCTAACGCGTAGCCGTTCATCACATCACTTCGTCAAAGAACCTTCCGGGGAAGTTCACCGCCATGACCAACCTTCGTTTCGTGCTGCTTGCGACCACGGCTCTCACCGCGATGCAATTGGCCAACACCGCATCGCATGCGCAAGGCGCCGCACCGCTCGTGGTCGCGCAGGCCCAGCCGCAAGACACGGGCCCTGACGGAAAACCGAAGCAGCCGCCGAAGGGACCGCCAGCGGCCGCACCGCCTGCGGCACCCGCGCGCCCGGCTGCACCGCCGCCCGCGGCTGCACCTCCCCAT